>DATIPO010000042.1:0-2216 GCA_035471925.1 Acidobacteriota bacterium | reverse complement strand
GCTTGAAGTCCTCGGCATCCGTCCCCACAAAGGACGCGGCTTCACCCATGACGAGGAGCAAGAAGGCTTGCGCAGTCACGTGGTGCTCATCAGCCATGCATTGTGGCGCAATCATTTCGGAGGGACCGACGATGCTCTCGGGCAGCAAATGACTTTAGACCGTGAAGATTTCACCGTTGTGGGCGTCATGCCTCCGGGTTTCACCTATCCTTACGCCAACGACCTCTGGTTTCCGCTCCATCTCGAACGCGAATCTGAGGGAAGCTGGGGACTCAACGTTCAAGCCCGGCTGGCCGAGGGCGTGACGTTGGAGCGGGCCCGGCAGGAACTGGAAGTTCTGGCACGAAGACTTCGAGCTGATTACCCTGACATTCTCGGCGACAGGACTCTTACGCCCGTCTCCACGCGGGACGTGCTCCTGGGGGAGAAAGGCCACCAATCGGTTGCCTTGCTGGGAGCCGTCGGCTTCGTCTTGCTCATTGTATGCATCAATATCGCCTGTCTTTTGCTGGCCCGCTCCGTCGCCCGCCGCCGTGAGATGTCGATCCGTTCGGCCTTAGGCGCCACCCGAGCTCGTCAAATACGGCAACTCTTGACTGAAAGCGGACTGATGGCCGCGGCTGGAGGAGCCTTGGGTCTTGTGCTGGCTCTGTGGCTGAGCCGATCTCTGCCCATCCTGGTGCCAGGACGCATGTCCAACTTGCTGGAGGCAGTACCGATCGACTCCTGGGTGGTCTTGTTCACATTGGCCCTGACCATAGTGGCCGGGATGCTTTTCGGAGCCCTTCCGTCCTGGGTCGCCACGCGGGGAGGCCTGGAGGCGCTTCGCCGCGGCGGCCGGGGACAAGACGGCTCCTCCTCCTCACGGCTGTTCAATTGGATGGTGATCGCCGAAGTAGCGCTATGTCTGCTCTTGTTGACGGGGGCGGGACTAATGCTGCAAAACCTCCAGGGGCTCCTGAGCAGCGACCTTGGGTATGACCCCCGGCACCTGACCGTTTTCAGTGTGACACTCGGAGGAGACGAGTATTCGCATCCGCAGCGGCGGATTCAGAGCGTCCGCCAGATCGAAGACCGTTTGAGGGCTTTGCCCGAAGTTGCCGAGGCTGGCTTGACCAGCATGTTTCCATCCCATCGGGGCGCCGTAGGGACCAGCCTGGAGATCGAGGGCAAGCCGATGGAGCCGCAAGATCCCCAGATCCTCGCCCACAGCCGCCTGGTCAGTCCCGGATTTTTCGCGGCGATGAATATGCGTGCCCGCCGGGGACGACTGCTTCAGCCTTCCGACAGTAGCGAAGCCGCGCCAGTTGCATTAATCAGCAACTCCCTGGCTCAGGCCTATTGGCCCGATTCCAGTCCCGTGGGCGAACGCATCCGTAGTCGGCGCTCAGACGACGGCCGGTGGCTCACCATTGTGGGAATCGTCCCCGATTTGAGAGAGTACTTCGGGATCGAGCACGCCTGGTATCGGCCCTATGCTCAACAGGCCGATACCCCAGCTTCTGAGGAGGTCACGTTCGTCGTCAGGACGAATTCCGCAGCCGAGGCACTGCAGGAGACTCTAAACGGAGCCGTGCGGGAAGCGGACCGGAATCTGCCCGTCTTCGACTTCACCCCGGTACCCGAGCTTTTTCGCGAGAGCCTCGACCAAGAGCGTCTTGGGACCGTTTTGATGGGCGCCTTTGCTGTCTTCGGTCTGCTCATCGCAGCACTCGGCATTTTGGGTGTGACGGCCTATGGGGTGAACCGCGGCCGCAATGAACTCGGTATCAGACTTGCCTTGGGCGCACGCCCGGACCAGGTTCTCCTCCTGGTAGTCAAACGGACTCTGCGCTTGGCAGTCTGGGGCGTCGTGATTGGGATCGCAGGTTCCCTTGTGGCGGGAAGGCTGCTCTCTGGCTGGGTCGTCTCGCTGTCCCCACCCGGTCTCAGCGTACTGATGGCCGTTTCCCTCTTCCTGTTGGCCGTGGCCCTGGCTGCCTCATACTGGCCCGCCCGTTCGGCCTCCAAAGTCGATCCCTTGCAGGCTCTGCGGCTTGAGTGACAGCGTGTTCCAGGCGCATCCATTGCACGATCCTGCAACGCCGGAATAGGCAGCCGGTTCTGGCCAGTGCCCCGTAATTGTGGATCGACACGGAACAGACGGCGCAGCGCAGCACCTCGAAGGCTTCGGTGCCTTCTGGTGCAACTCCGCGCTTAACCACGCGGGCACCGAG
>DATIPO010000041.1:0-4159 GCA_035471925.1 Acidobacteriota bacterium | reverse complement strand
AATTCCGCAACCGCCACAATCTGGATCGCGTGTTCTTCTTGCAGATGAACCTCTTTCGTCCCGTCTTCGCCGACCAGTCCTTCGACTTGGTCATTTGCAACGGCGTCCTGCACCACACGTCGGATCCTTACGGAGGCTTCCAACGCCTCTCGCGGCTGGTGCGTCCCGGAGGACATCTCGTCGTCGGCCTCTACCATCGCTGGGGACGCCTGGGCACCGACCTGCGTCGGATCCTCTTCCGCCTAGCCGGCGAGCGCTGGGCCGTACTTGATCCCCGTCTGCGCCGGGCTCAGCTCAGTTCGGCGAAGCGCAGAGCCTGGTTCCAGGATCAATACCGAAATCCACACGAGGTGAAATACACGATTGGAGACACCTTAGACTGGTTCGAACCCAACGGACTTGAACTCGTCAAAACCATCCCCAAGACCCGGCTGGGCTCGTCATTCTCGGATGCCGAACGGCTTTTCGAGCCGGAACGGCCCGGCAACGTCGTGGCTCGTGGACTGAAAGAATGGTCGCAGGTGTGGAGAGGTGCCGCCGAGGGCGGATTTTTCACCCTCATCGCCCGCAAAAAGGGGGACGCGCCGCCAGCGACCTTTCGGCCGCAGGAAGAATCTCATGCGCGATAAAGACTCCACGCCGACCCAGGCGGACCAGCCGGGCGCCGAATCCTCGCCAGACCGCCAGGAGCCTACAGCCCCTCAGCCTCTTTCGACCAAGCGCAAGTTCAAGCTCTATTTGCTCAGCGGGCTGTTTTTCGCAGTCGTGTTCGCCCTTCTCTTCACAGCCGCTGAACTGGCCCTGCGCTGGGCGGCTCAGGACGACTCGGCGGAGAGCCGCGACCACGTGATGATGACCGAGCGGCTGCCCATCACCTTCAAACCCGGTTTCCAAGGGACGATCTGGGGCAAGACCTTCCGCACCAATCACTACGGCTTTCGCGGCGAAGAGGACTTTCCCGCCGACAAGCCTGCCGACGAACTGCGCGTCCTTTCGCTGGGGGACTCGATCGGCTTCGGGCTGGGCATCCCCGCCCGGGACCACTACACCAAGGTCGCTCAGCGACGGCTCCAACCTCGCAGCCGCAAGCGCCTGCGCATCATTAATGCGGGCGGACAGGGGTATAGCCCCTCCAGCTACGCCGTCTCCCTGCAGACCCAGGGCATGGACCTGAAACCTGACGTCGTGGTCATCGAAATCGAACTCTGCAACGACGTGACCGATGAGGCCCTGCTGGGACGCACTTTTCGTCCCCAATCTCCAGCGCTCCTGCCCTGGGCCGTCCGCGGCGGACGCTATCTGGTGTCCTGGGACGGCAACTTGCTGGCCTCCTACGCGCTGGGCAGCCCCTACCCCTGGGAGCGGACCTATGTTTGGACCGACCTGACGCGTCGCTGGCTGAATCTGCGCTTCCGCCTGGACCCCAATGAGCCCTTCGCCTCTCATCCCGAGCAGACCTTCTACACGTTGGGGTTTGACCGCACGCTGCTCACGCCCCCCCGGATCGAGCGAGGCTGGAGTGGACTCTTCGACTCCTTGCTGGGCGTCCACCGCTGGCTGGACGAAGAGGAGGTTCCCTTCCTGCTGATGATCATGCCTTCCCGATACCTTTACCGCGACAACGCCCCCCAGCGGAGAGCCTTCGCCCTCGACCTCAAGGAGCGGGCTGTCCGCATGGCCCGAGAACGCTCGATTCCCTTTCTCGACCTGAGCGAAACCATCGCCCAAGCGGGGGGCGCCGCGCTGTTCTTCGATTTCGCCCACCTTACCGTGGACGGAAATGAGGCTGTTGGAGAGCGCTTGGCCGAGGCCTTGGTTCCCCTGCTGGAACTTCCGTCCGAGGACGACCGCCCAAGCCCATGAGCAACGATCCCATCCGCATCTTGGGTATTTCAGCCTTCTATCACGATTCGGCGGCCTGCCTGCTGGAGGACGGGCGGATCGTGGCCGCTGTCCAGGAAGAACGCTACTCACGCCAGAAGCACGATAGCTCCTTTCCCCATCAGGCCGTCGCCGCCTGTCTGGAGATGGGCGCCATCAGCGTCGGCCAACTCGACTATGTGGTTTTTTACGAGAAACCCTTCGCCAAGTTTGAGCGCTTGCTGGAGACCTACGCCAAATACGTGCCGAGGGGAATTCGCTCCTGGCACAAGGCGGTTCCCGTCTGGATCAAGGAAAAGCTCTGGATCAAAAACATCATTCAAGAGAAGATAGACTTTGAGGGCCCCATCCTCTTCGCCGAGCACCATGAGTCCCACGCTGCCTCGGCCTTTTATCCCTCCCCGTTCCAAGAGGCGGCCATCCTCACCGTGGACGGCGTGGGCGAGTGGCCCACGACAACACTGGGCCAAGGAAACGGCAACGAGATGGTCCTGGAACACGAGATCCGCTTTCCCCATTCGCTTGGGCTCCTCTATACCGCCTTCACCTATTACTTGGGATTCAAGGTCAACTCGGGCGAGTACAAGGTGATGGGACTGGCTCCCTACGGCGAGCCGCGCTATCTCGACACCATATTCCAGCACTTGGTCAAACTTGAGGACGATGGTTCCTTTCGCCTCGATACGCGCTATTTCGACTACGAGGCGGGACTGACAATGACGTCCCGTCAATTTCACCGCTTGTTCGGCCAAGCACCCCGCCAGGAAGAGAGTGAATTAACACAATTCCACAAAGACTTAGCCGCATCGGTCCAGAAGGCGTGTGAAGCTATTCTGCTGCCTATGGCGATCCACCTGCGGCAGCGGACAGAGCAGCGTCATCTCGTCATGGCCGGCGGTGTGGCGCTCAACTGCGTGGCCAACGGACGCCTCTTGCGTGAAGCCGGATTCGATGACCTTTGGGTGCAGCCCGCCGCCGGGGATGCTGGAGGCGCGTTGGGCGCGGCGCTGGCGGTCTGGCACCGCTATCTTGGCAAGCCGCGGGAGGTGAATCGCAAGGACGGGCAAGGCGGTTCCCTGCTCGGGCGACCCTACTCCGCTGGCGAAATCGAAGTCACGCTCAAGGCCTACGGGGCTGTCTATCACCGACTGGATCGTCCGGAACTAGTCCGCCGCACGGCGCAGAGACTGGTCCAAGGCGATGTGGTGGGGTGGTTCCAGGGACGCATGGAGTATGGTCCCCGGGCGCTGGGGTCGCGCAGTATTCTGGCCGACCCGCGCGGAGCCGACAAGCAGGAACAGGTCAACTTGCGCATCAAGTTCCGGGAATCGTTCCGTCCCTTCGCCCCCGCCGTGCTGGAGGAGGAGACTGAGCGCTATTTTCATCTCGACCGTCCCAGCCCCTACATGCTGCTGGTGGCTCCGGTACGCGAGGAGAAACGCGACGAGGTGCCTTCCATAACCCATGTGGACGGATCAGCCCGCATTCAAACCGTCGATGCCCGGCGCTTCCCCGACTTCTACCCATTGTTGCAGGCCTTCCGCCAGGAGTCGGGATGTCCGGTGCTGCTCAACACCAGCTTCAACGTCCGGGGAGAGCCGATCGTGGAGTCCCCCGACAACGCTTACCAGTGCTTCATGCGTACCGGCATGGACGTGCTCGTGATGGGGCCCTTTCTGCTGCTGAAGAGCGAGCAACCCACTGGATTGGAGGAACCATGAAGCTCTTGCGCCGCCTCTGGCGAGGCCTGCGGACCGTCCTTCTGGCCATCGGCGGTTTCCTAGGGCGAATCAACAACTTCATCTTGCTATCATTGGGGTTCTATGTTCTTCTCTTCCCCGTGGCCTGGGTGCGCCGGACCCTCTCACCTAGGGAAGATCCGCCGGGCTGGCTGCCACGGGAGCCCCTTCAACGGGATCACTTTGAAAAGCAATTCTAGGGCCACCGGTGGCCAACAAGTCCGCTCACGAGTCAGGTCTTATGAAGACGCTCAGCGGAGTTTGTTGAGGGTCCCGACTGTTCGTGACTGTCAGAAATTAGGTTTGCTATCATGCCAAGTGTGAAAAAATTAGCATTACTCTGTTGCGTTTTGATTTTGCTCTCGACCATCTTCGCCCAAGCCCAGACGGGCATTGGTTTCGAACTCGTGGCCGAGGGATTGAACAGGCCTATCGGCATCGCCCATGCGGGAGATGGTTCGGGACGGCTTTTCGTCACCGAAGGCCTCGGACGCATTCGAGTCATCGAGAACGGAGACCTGCTTGATCAACCGTTCCTG
>DATIPO010000040.1:0-2935 GCA_035471925.1 Acidobacteriota bacterium | reverse complement strand
CGGAATCTCGCGGGCCTGGCCTTCGGGGGTCTTCGAGCGGGTGACCGAGAGGACCTCGCGTTCGAGATCCACATGCTCCCAGCGCTGGGTCAGGATCTCGCCCCGGCGCATGCCGGTATCGAGTGCGGCGATGATGATGAGCCTCAGATGCTCGGGCGCGGCCTGAAGCACGGCCCGCTCCTCGCGCAGGCTGATCACCTGGCGCTGGATGCGCCTTTCCCGCAGCATGCGGATGCGGGAGAGCGGATTGCTTTTGAGCAGCGCCTCCTCCACGCCCCAGAAGAGAATCCGCCGCAGCACGCTGATATCGCGGTTGAGAGTGGCGTTTGAGATCCACTTCTTCTTGCGGCGGCGCACGCGCCGGTATTCCTCCACCAAGCTCTTGTTGATGTGGATGACGGGAATCTCGGCGAAGAACTTCAGCAGCTCTTTGAGCCGCTCAAGCGTGAAGGCAGGCGGATCGGTCGTGGCCACAAAGCGCGCGGCCAGCTCGGCAAAGGGCATGTTGGGGTCGGTCCGAACAAGTCCGCGGTGGCGGGCCGTGGTTTCCTTGATGATCTTGCGCTCGACGGCCTCGGCCTGACGCCGGTAGGTGGTCTTGGTCGATATCTGGTAGCGCACGCCGTCGATGTAGAAGTAGGTCCACCAGACGCGCCCTCGTCGAAAGAGGCTCACAGCTTCAATCCTCCTTTCTTGGTTTGCTTTTGTTTGATCCAGCGGACGACCTGCTTCGAGTAGAAGGTCATTCGGCCGCTGGCCCCGGACTGGAGGTAAGGCAATCCGTTTTCGATGTGCTTTTGCCTCACGGTCCAGGGCGAGCAGCCGATCAGCCGGGCGGCTTCGTCAATCGTCAGAGGCTCGCCCAGCGGGTTTTCGCTGGGTGGCTTTTGGCTCATCTTCCGCCTCCCTGAGGGCCGCACATTCGCCCGTCTGCCCGCGGGCAATGCCTAGGGCAGCGCTGCCCTACCCGAACGGCCCTGAAAGCCGCATGACGCGGGCATTCGGGCAGCGCGGGCAAGCGGGGTATTAGGAGAGGAATGGCTATCATTGGTCTTGTCTCCGTTTGGAAAGGGCTCTGCGGGCTTTGAGCCAGGAGGAGCGGATCATCCGTTGAACGATGCGGGGCATTCTGGAGTAGGCATAGGTGAGCAGTCCGAAGAGGATGAGGAGAATGAGGAGTCTGGCTTGGACCTGTCGGTTGGTGAGAACGACCTCAAGGACGCCCGCGAAGAGCAGGAGCGAGAGAAGCCCCAAGACCACCAGCGGCAGCCAGGAGACGAGCCAGATGCCCGCCTTGAGCCACACAGGCAGCGCCGGTGCGGGAAGCGAGAGATCAGGCGATCCGCAGGTGGAGCAGACGCGGGCGGTTCGCGGATTGACGTGCCGTCTGGGGCAGAGCTTGACGTCGTAGCTAGCTCCGCAATGGTTGCAAAACATTGGCTGTCCGGCGGTCAGGCGGCGGCAGCGGTTGCAAAAACGCATGGGCTTAGAGTCCTTTCCTCACCAGCGGCTCTGATTTGTCCCCTTCCGGTTTGAGCCAGATGGGTTCGTAGAAGCCGCTGGTCTTAATGGCGTCAAGAGTCGTGAAGCGGAAGATCTTTTGAGTGTGCTTGGCGGTAGTCCGGCGCAGATTCTCAAGGCGCTTTTCACCTGAGGCTGCGACAAGCACGCGGAAGCGTTGTCTGCCGGAGAGGCGCTGGAAGTCGCCGCTGACAGCCAGGCGCAGGTAGCTTCGGACCTTCCCCTCGAAGACAGCCAGGGTTTCGGTGCCGAGATCGACTTCCAGAAAGAGCGGATGGAGAACGCCCTTGCAATCCAGCTCGAGGTACCCGTCGGGAATAATCGGTGCTGTTGGATTGAGTTTCTGTCGAAAAGTGCGCCAGTTGGTGAGGGTCGTGCCTTCCGGCGAGGTTTGCCCGTGCTTGGCCGCCAGGTACACGTCGCCGATGGCCAGAAGGTGCTTGAGGGCCGAGCCTCGGTAGGCGCTTTTGACTGCGGCCTCGGGGTCCCCAGCGACGGCGGCTCCCTCCGCAGTCAGCGAATAGACGGCCTTGCGGCCTCCGGCAATGGTTCCCAGGAAGATTCGCTTGAGTAGTCCGGCCCGGGTGAGCTTGAGCAAGCGGGTGTTGACCCGCGTGACGGAGCCGAATCCTGCAACGATCTGGGCCTGCCTGCGGTCCATAACGCGGAGGTCAGCTAATACGCGGAGCAGCACCCGGTCGCGCTCCTGGATGACGATGCTCTGCCGCTTAGTCCCAGCCATCGAGCACCTCGTCTTGGTTTTGCCGGGCCTGGCGGTGGCGCAATCGGATTGCGGCTTCGACCTCGCGCCGGGGGCGGCAGAAACGGT
Source organism: Acidobacteriota bacterium (assembly GCA_035471925.1). Taxonomy (GTDB): domain Bacteria; phylum Acidobacteriota; class UBA6911; order RPQK01; family DATIPO01; genus JANQFM01. The sequence goes on along the minus strand of DATIPO010000040.1, from coordinate 585 downwards.
CCCGGCAGCGGCGGATCAGGTCTGCCGTGTCTTCATCTGGAATCTCCAGGTGGGGAACGCGGGCCTCGACCGCACGGCCTCCCCCGATCCGCACGACCATTCGTCTTTGCGGCAGCGTCTTTAGGATCCGGGCCAGCGACGTTCCCCCGTCGCACATGGCGGCCATGGCCTGGGCGTCCTTGCCGGAGAGCCGGAAGAAGATGTGGCTGTTGACCGCTAGAATCGAGGCGCGCATGGCGGGCGGGTACTGCCCGAGGTACTGGTTTGCCGAGAGGACCGAGACGGCGAACTTGCGCGCCTCCGAGAAAAGCGTCTCAAGCGAATCGTCCATCGCCACCAGGTTTTGCACTTCGTCCAGGAAAAGCGTAAAGGGCCTGCGGGAGCGCCGGGCGAAGACCGCCGCCTTGAGCTTGGCCAGAAACAGGCTGCCCAGGGTGGCGGCCTGCTCCCCGAGCGTCCCCTTGCTCAGATTCAGAATGATCCAGGAGCCGTTGTCGAGGGCATCAGCCAGCGAGAAGGTGGACTCACGCTGTCCCAGCAGGTGTCTAAAGTGCGGGTCCTGGGTGAAGGCCGTGACCTTGTCGA
>DATIPO010000039.1:0-52126 GCA_035471925.1 Acidobacteriota bacterium | reverse complement strand
GTCAAGGGCCAAGGCCAGGACTTCAACGTCGAAAGCCTCCTGCTGCCGACTGAAGTGCTGTGGCAGGATCAGCCCATGGGACGCCTCAGCGCCCAGACCCTGTGGACGCCCCAAGTCCTGCACATCGAAGAATTCGACCTGCGCCAAGGTCCGCTGCAGGGGCAGGGATTCCTGCTCTTGCCCTTCGACGACCCGCAACGCTTCGCCATCCGGGCAGAGGCCCGGGCCGACGATCTGCCGGTGGCGCTCTTCCAGTCGTTCCTGCCCGCGGACTTGCAGCCCGGCGGACGCGTCAGCGGAGACCTCCGGCTTTCCCGCTCCCCCGACCGTCCTCTGACCCTGGAAAGCGACTTCGCCCTCAGCCGTCCCCAGCTCATGGGACAGCGGCTGGATGCGCTGAGGGGACGCCTGGGGCTGCAGGAGCAGCGCCTGGTGCTGGAGAACCTGCAGGGCCGATTGGACGGCGGCAGCCTGAGCGGCACCCTGATCGCCCTGCTCGACGAACAGCGCCTGGAGTTGCTGCAACTACAAGCCCGCGACTTGCCCCTGCAAGAGCTGATCCCGCAGCAAGTGGGCGAGCAGCTCGGACTGCAAGCCGAGGGGCTGCTCAACGCCGACCTGCATGCTCAAGGCTCCTGGTGGCAGCCCGATTTTCAACTCCAGCTCACTTCGCCGCAGGTCCGTCTGGCCGGCAACACTTGGCAGGACGTCAGCCTGAGGGCCCGAGGCCGGCAAGGCCAGGTCGAGTTTCAACTTGATCAGCGCCTGGAAGGCTCCCAACCCCTTCATACCGAAGGGGAAGTGGCCTTGCAGCATCCCTTCCCCGCTCAAGCGCGCCTGCGCTTTCAGAATCTAGCCCTACTGCCTTTCATCCAACTGGCGGTCGGCAGCGACTTGCCCGACAACTTCGACGCCCAAGCCAGCGGCAGCCTCGGCTTCCAAGGCAACTTGGCCGAATTCAAGGAAGCTGAAATCGCCGTCGACCTGGAGAACCTGCGGCTTGCCTCGACGGGATACGAACTCAGCAATCCATCGCCGCTCAAGGCCACCTTGCGAGGCGGCTCGGTAGAAATCGACAGCTTCGCCCTGCAAGGTCCTCAAACAGCCTTGAGCCTCTCGGGCAGCATCACTCTGGGGCCTCCCGCTGAGCTGCAACTGCGTTTGCAGGGCGACACCAACCTGCGCCTCTTTAACGAATTCCTGCCCAGCGGAGTCATGGCAGGAAGCCTCACGCTGAACACCGTCATTTCGGGCCCCCTGCAAGATCCCCGCATCGTGGGGACGGGATCGCTGAGCAAGGGGCAGTATTACTTGCCGGAATGGTCCACCACCATCTACAACGCCCAAGGCGAATTCAAATTCAATCCGAGCCAGGTTTCCATCGATTCGCTCAGGGCTGGGACATCGATGGGTCAAGTGCAGGCCCAGGGCGGCATCTTTCTGGACGGCTTCCTGCCCGTATCCTGGCAGATCAACTTCTTCGGCAACGGGCTTCAACCCAACTTCCCCGAGAACGTCATCTCGGTGGTCGACGCCAACCTCAATTACCTCAAGAGCGAGGCAGGAGAGCTCATCAACGGTTCGGTGGTGGTGCGCTCGGCCGAATACACCGAGAACATCTCCCTGACCGAGTTGGTCACCGAATATCTGACCGGCGTCGACGTGGTGGGACTCTACGATCAGACCGGTTCCGACATCGATCTCGACATCGCCGTGGAAGGCTACCGGGCCCTGCGGGTTGACAACAACCTGGCCGACCTCAACGCCAGCGCCGACCTGCGCATCCGGGGGACGGTGGCGGCTCCCGTCCTGCTGGGGACCATCAACATCGACCGGGGAGAGCTGACCCTGGAAGGAAACGACTATTCCGTCAACCGCGGCGTGATCAACTTCAACGATCCGCGCCGCACCCAGCCCAACATCAACTTCGAGGCCGAAACCAGCGTGCGCGACTTCGACGTCACGGTGCAGATCCGCGGCCCCCTTGACCGCCTCAACTTCAACTTCCGCTCCGATCCGCCTCTTCCCCAAGCCGACATCTTTTCTCTGATGGCGGTGGGCCAGACGCTGGAGGAGATGGGGGGAGGGGCCGGGAGCTCCCTCTATCAAACCGGCTCCCTGGGCGTGGTGGGCGCCGGACGGGTGCTGAGCCGGGCCTTGGGAGAAAGTCTGGAAAGCCAGACCGACAAGCTCTTCGGCTTGCAGCGCTTCAGCGTCGACCCCTTCCTGGCCGAGGAAGGACGCGATCCGGGCGCCCGCATCACATTGGGCCGTCAAATCAGCGACAATGTCAACGTGACCTACGTGACCGACGTGGGCTCGGACGACTCGGGGCAGGTGGTGATCGTGGAGATCCGTCTGCTGGATTGGATCACCGCCGTGGCCACGCGCGAACAAGATGGCTCCCTGGCCGTCGATTTCAAGCTCAAGCGGCGATTTTGAGAATGATACCCGGACCCCAGGCATGGAACTGGCAGGGGACGCACCCGATCTGAATGCAACGACGATGAGGAGCACGATCATTGCGGGGGGCATTTCGCCCCGACTCGGCCCGGCATGGCTGCTGGTTCTGCTGCTGGCGCTGAGCCCGTCCAGGGTCATGGCGGAACAGCCGGCAACCGCATCTGCACAAGCCCCCCTGGCCGCAGCGGCCCTGCCAGGCCAAGACGGCGGCCAAGCTTCGCCGCCCGATCTCGAGGGACTCCAGATCGCCTCCATCCGCCTCCTTTCAGACGGCCCCCTGCGGCGCGTCTCTGAAGAGGACTGCCGACGCCTGATCGAATTGAAAGAGCAGGAACCCTTTTCCAGTTCCAAGGTCAAATACTCCATTGAGCAGCTCTACGCAACTCAGGCCTTCTTCGACATCCGGGTGGAGGTCACTCTGCTCGAGGGGCAGAGCCTGCAAGTCGACTTTCTGCTCTTCCGCAAGTACCTCATCGAGCAAATCGAATTCGACGGAAAGCTGCGCCTCAGGCGCCAACTGCTGCGCCGCGAACTGCCCCTTCGGGTAGGTACGGCCTTTTCCGAAGAGAGGCTGGACCGAGCCGTCCGCCATTTGGAGGTCCTCTACCAGCGGCACGGCTACTACTTGCCCTCCATCGAGCCCCGATTCGACATCGACCAGGGGAAAGCCCTCATCAGCATCAAGCTTCAGATTGAAGCCGGACAGCAGGCCAGGCTGAGAAGCGTCGAACTCACCCAAGTCAGCTCGCCTTCTGAAAGCCTTGTGAGCACTCTCGACCTGCAAGAGGGCATGCCCTACTCCAAGATCGACCTGGAAGCCCGTCTTCAAGACTTCCAAGACCAGATCCTGCTGGACGGCTATCTGGAAGCCTCAGTCGAGATCCTGCGCGAAGACTACTTTCCCGAGACCGACATGGTGGGCCTGACCCTCGACTACGATCAGGGCCCGCGCACCGAAATCCTCATCGACGGGGCTGACCTGAATGAGAGAGAACAGCTCAGCCTGCCCATCTACAGCTTTTCCAGCGCCTCTGAAGTGCTGGCGCGGGAAACGGTGGGACGCCTGGAGGAACTCCATCAGCGGAAAGGCTATTTCCAGGCCCGCGCCGACGTCAACGCCACCTCGACGGGGGGGCTGGCCTTCGTTGTGGTCAAGGGCGAGAAGGGCTCCATCCACGATGTCCTCATCGAGGGCGCCCGGGAGATCCCTGCTGAGCGGCTGAAGCCGGTGCTGCGGGTCGAGACCTCAGGTTTCTTTTCGCGCGGCGACTATACGTCGCGTTTGGCCCGCCAGGACGAGGAAAGCCTTCGCAACATCTACCGAAGCGAAGGATTCCAGGAGGTTCGGGTGAGCCACGAGTTGCGTCGAGCGGAGAAGGGCCAGAAAAAGTGGGACGTGGTCTACAGCATCGAGGAGGGCCCGCGCTCCACGGTCAGCGAAGTGACTTGGACAGGTAATCAGCAACTCAGTGACCAGCAAATCGAAGAGATCGTGCACTCTCAGCCGGGCGAGAACTTCTCGCCCTTTCAAGCCGCCCGCTACCGCTCGGACCTGCTGGCCGCTTACGAGGACCGTGGCTTCCGCGATGCCGACGTGCGGGCCCAAGCCAGCACCGATACCGAAAACCGCGTGACGCTCCATTTCACCATCCAAGAGGGACGCCAGACCTTCGTCGACGAGGTGGTCGTGGTGGGCGATCTGACCACCCGCTCGTCGGTCGTCAAGCGCCAGATCCGCTTGGAGCCGGGAGAACCGTACTCGCTGCAGCGTACCTTGGAGACCGAATCCAACCTGCATGATCTGGCGGTGTTCGACCGAGTCCAGACCGAGGCGGTTGAGATTTCCAACGACCCCGACGCTCGAACCGTCATCGTGCGTTTGGAGGAGGCGCCGCGCTTTACGCTGCTCTACGGCCTCGGCTTCAGTACCTTCGAAGGTCCCCGCGTGACGCTGGGACTGTCCGACAACAACTTCCTGGGCCGGGCCCAGGTCTTCTCGGCCAGCGTGCGGGCCTCCGAGGTGCGCCAGCGGGCCACCATATCCTGGAACTTCCCCCGCATTTTCGACCGCGACCTGCCTACTGTCCTCTCGCTGACGGCACGCAACGAAGGACTTCGCACCCAGACCGACGGCGAGGTGGAGACCATCGACGGACGTCCTTTTGAGGAATTCCGCCTGACCGCCTCCACCCGCACCCAAAAGCAGCTCAGCAGGCGCGAATCGCTGATTTTCGGGCTCACCTTCGAGGACGTCCAAGTCGACCTGCCTCCCGGCCTGAGCGAGGCTGTCCTGGGATTTTTCCGGCAAGAGAAAGACTTGAGGCTTTCCAGCGTCCAGGTCAACTACGTCAACGAAAGCCGCGACGTGCCCTCCGATCCCAGCCAGGGCTTCTTTCTCTCCGGATCCTCTTCCTTCTTCACCCGGGCGCTGGGCTCGCAAGAGGAGTTCTTCCGCATCTTGGCCCAGGGTCATTACTACCATCCGCTGCCCCGCGATGTGGTGCTGGCCTCCTCCTTGCGCCTGGGCTGGATTGCCTCCTACGGCAGGACGCAAAGCGACGACGGGTCCAACGCCGTCCCCATTTCGGAGCGCTTTTTTTCCGGCGGCTCCACCAGCCTGCGCGGCCTGCCCCAGGACCTGGCCGGCCCCCTGCTGCGCGATCCCGAGACGGGCGAAGTCATCCTGGTCGACAACGAAGGACGCCTGGATCCCAACGGAAGACCCATTCCCGAAGGCGGCAACGCCCTCATCATCGGCAACATCGAGCTGCGGGCGCCTCTCTACAAGATCCTCTCGGGGACGGTCTTCTACGACACCGGCAACGTCTTCCGCTCGTTCTCCGAAGCCGGCTTGAGCGACTTTTCCCACACCTTCGGCCTGGGACTGCGGGTCAGAACGCCGGTGGGGCCCTTCCGCTTCGACGCCGGCTGGAATCCCGATCCCCCCGACGCTCCAGGCTTTGACCGCTGGGTCTTTCACATCAGCTTGGGACAAGCCTTTTGACGAGGAGATGATGAAGCCACTGCAAGACATTCAGCCTCCCCACCTCGGGCCGACTTTCGCCGTGCCCGGCGGCTCTGCCCGCCGGTTCCTTCTGGTGCTTCTGATTTGGCTGCCCAGCCTGACGTTGGTGGCAGCCCAGGGCGCTGGGGCGGTTCCGGGGGGTTCGTCGCAGCCGGGTTCGGCCGAGCCTCCGCCGCCGGCCCAAGAGGCGGACGTCCCGGAGAGCCAAGTCGGCACACCCGGGCGCTTGGCCGACCGCTTGGCCGCCGTAGTGGAGGGGGAGGTCATCACCCTGACCGACATCCAGTGGCTGGTGGCCTACCGAGGACTCCAGCCTCCCCAGGACAGCGGACAGTTGGAGGCCTTCCGGCTCAGCATTCTGGAGCAGATCATCGAAGAGAAGCTGATCGCCAACGAAGCCCGCCGCACGCCCGGCGTCAATGTCCGTCCCTCCGACGTCGAGCAGCAGGTAGAGGCCTACCGGGGACGCTTCCCCGACGAGGAGGCCTTCCGTCAGCAATTGCGGGAGATGGAGATGGCTCCAGGGGACCTTCGCAGTCTGATCGCACGTCAGTTGGCCGTGCTGCGTTTTCTGCGCGTCCGCTTCGAGCCCTTCATCATCGTTCTGCCCGACGAAATCCGCGATTACTACGACAACCGGCTGACGCCCGAGCTGCAGGAAAGCGGACAGCCGATTCCTAACCTGGATCTAGTCCGGGAGGAGATCAGGGAAATCCTGACTGTGGAAAAGACCAACGTCGAAATTGAACGCTGGGTGCGTGACCAGAGGCAAAAGAGTGAAGTCACAGTTCTGTTAGGCCGCCAACACCCACAATTTTCCAATCTGCCCCAAAAGGCCATCGATCAAGGACGAATCGAGCCTCTCATCCCTGAATCTGCCCGCGAGCGCCCTTAATCTTCTCTTAATGCACAAAAAATAGGCAATCTGGTATGAATGCCCGCAGCATGAGGCCCAGCGGCGATTTTCCAGAGCTTTTCCACAGGCATTTCCACTTTTCCGTGGATGAAGGGGAGATTAAGAAAGGGCCAAGAAAGAATCACGGCGCTTCAGCCTAGCATGCGGCGTTCCCGCACCACGGTGCCGTGACGCAGCGTCAAATTGACGACGTGGTCAACCCCGTGCTCCAGCAAGTGGCGGCGGGCTTCTTCCAGCCCCTGCCCGACTTGCTGGGGTCCGTGGCTGTCGTCGCCGAAGCAAAAAGGAATGCGCATGCCCTGGGCGGCGCGTACCAGCCATCCGTCGGGATAAGGGGCCGGCAAGCCCTTGCGCAAGGCGGCCGTGTTGACGTCGAGAATCGACTGATGGCTGCGGATGACGTCCAAAGTCTGGTCGGCCCGGCGGCGCACCTTGGGGCTGTTCAAGGCTGCGTCATCGGCGGGGGCGTTGAGGCGGGGCAAATCGAGGTGGGCCACTACGTCGGGCTTGATCGACTCCACCATTTGAGCCACCTGCTCATAGTAGCGGAGGATCAGGTCTTCCAGCCCGCCGCAGGCCTCCACCGCCTTCTCGAAGTCCTCTTTGGGCCCGTCGATGGAGACTTCCTCCACGTGGTGAACCGAGCCCACCACGAAATCGAAGTTGTAGCGCCGGCGAAGTTCGTTCATCTCCCCGGCGTAGGAATCGGCGGGGACGGATTCCGACTCGAAGCCCCGCAGCAGCACCAAGTCCGCCGCGAACTCCTCTTGCAGGGCCCGCATCTCGGCGGCGTAGGTGTCGAATTCGCGGGCCAGCCGCTCCACGTCGTAGCCTTTTTCCTTCTCCGAGGCATAGAGAAAGCGCTGCTGGGAGCGCGGGGCATGCTCGCTCACGCCGAAAACATGGTAACCGGCTCCGACCGCCGCCTCCACCATCTCACGCAGGGTTCCCTTGGCGTGTTCGCAGTATTCCCCCGAATGTCCCCCGTGCAATGAGACCTTCCAATTTGCCGCCATAGTGGTTTTTGTATCATAGTCGGACGCCAAGGCGAAGAAGCCATGAAACTATCCCTGCGAACCGAACTGAGAGTCTTGGCCGTCTGCCTCATTCTGGTTTTCGTCGTCGATTTCGCTGGTGGAGGACTCAACAACTGGTCGCCCTGGCCGATCGACCCCTCCAGCCCGCTGCAGTCGCGCCTCTTGCCGGCCCTGCTGCTTTACGCCTTGAGCTGGGCGGCACGACTGCTCGTCGGCTTGGCCCGTCCTGGGGGAGATGATTCATGAGAGCCGTCTTGCAACGAGTGTCCAGAGCCCAGGTTTCGGTAGACGGCGAAGCGGTGGGCCGGATCGGCCACGGCATGCTGGTGCTCTTGGCCGTCCACCGCGATGATGAGGAGCGCGACGTCTCCTGGATGGGGCGCAAATTGCTCAACCTGCGCTTTTTCGCCGATGAGGAGGACAAGCTCAACCTCTCGGTGGGCCAAGTGGGCGGCGACATCCTGCTGGTTTCGCAGTTCACCCTCTACGGCGACTGCCGCAAGGGCAACCGTCCCTCCTATTCTCGTTCGGCGGGTCCCGACCAAGCCCAGCGGCTCTATGAGCAGTTGGCACAGGACCTGAGGGCCAGCGGAGCCTCGGTGGCCACGGGAACCTTCCAAGCCATGATGGATGTGGAGTTGGTCAATCAGGGGCCGGTAACCTTGCTCCTCGACTCGCGCGAGCGTCTTTAAGAACGGTTTTGCCCGCTGACCGATCCCGTTTGGACGCACATCCCAGCAGACGCGTCAATTATTGCAATTTCATGAAAACACACACTGTCCCCATCGAATTCTCCACCCAGACTCCACTTTTCACCTTGACAATTCACCCAACGTACACTAGAGTTGCAACTGGCCCGGTTTCGAAGTCCGACAAGATGGCGAGCATGGCGCAAGGCTGGTGCGGGGGCAGTGCAGAGCAGGCGTGGAAGCAGCCCACTAGGGGCGCGGAAACAGCGCACAAGGGGTTGCGATAGAGCGCACACTCGCCGGTTCATGCAATCCGACGGGGAAGGAATTTCGACATGTCACTAACCAGACGGCAAAAATCGATTCTCGATTTTGTGCGGGAGTTCATCAACAGCAACGGCTACTCGCCCACTCTGGAGGAAATCGCCGACCGCTTCAATCTGGCCTCCTTGAACGGCGTCTACAAACACCTCAAGAACCTGGAAGAGCGCGGCTTCATCCGCCGCCTTCCCAACCAATCCCGGTCCATTGAACTGATCGACAAGGCCATCATCGAGGAAACCGCGGTTCCCATGCAGGGCTACGTGGCCGCCGGACAGCCCATCGAGGCCGTCCCCAATCCAGACAGCATCCACGTACCCGACCACATGCTGACCCGCGGCAGCAATTACGTCCTCACCGTCAAGGGCGACTCCATGATCGACGAGCATATCGAGGAGGGCGATATGGTTGTGGTGGAAGAACGGTCCCACGCCAACAACGGCGAGATGGTGGTCGCGCTGATCGATGGCGCTGACGCCACCCTCAAGAAGTACTACCGGGAAGGGCCCAGAATCCGCTTGCAGCCCGCCAACGAAAACCTCCAGCCCATCTACGTGGAGGAGGACAAAATCCGCATTCAGGGCGTCGTGGTCGGCCTCATGCGCCGCTACTCCCGCTGATCAGCAGGTCTGGCAGTCGAGACTTACGATCTACCGAACGCCCTCGCCCCCGTCAGCGCGAGGGCCCTACATCAACCTCCAGGGCGGCTCAAACCGGGCCGCCCCTTTTTTTTGGATTGAGCCAGCCGCCGGTGCCCCTTACTATGTCAGTCAGGAAGCTTCACAGAGCAGGCGGACCAGGAAGGGTCTCTGGCTGCCGTCGCGTCAAAGGCGAGGCCCCAACAGGTCGATGTTTTCTCGATTTCGCCCCAGATCCCGGAGCGCGGCCAGGAAGAAGCCAGACGCCGGGCGCGGGAGGCATGTAATCCCTCGGGCCGAGCTCCCTCGGGCATGAACGCCCGACGTTTGTACAGATATTGTCTAGAAAACTGTAGCGGTATTGTCAAGAATACCGTGGAGGTCGACATGTCTCTTGATTTGCAGGGCAGCCTCAGAGTGCGGGCTTCCGCCCCGGAATTCACCATCGAGTTCCGCGGACGCGAAATCGTCCTCCAATTCGATTCCATCAAAGCCGCCCGCCAGAATATGGAGTCTTTCAGCCAACTGGCTGGACCTTCGACCTCTGAAGGATCGCGGGGCAAAACCGTGGCCCAGATTCACGAGTGGCTGAAACGCTTGGAGCTGACCGTCGCCCTCCAAGTGGGTCAGGAGGAGCTGGCCCGTCTGGGATCTGAGTCGGAGCCGTCCTGGGCCGGCAAGCTGTTGGGCTTCCCCGACCTGCAACTCCGTCCTTTGGGCTGGCTTAAGCGCCGCCTCTTCAAACGGGACGTCAAGACTGACTGACGAGAGGAAGCACCTCGACCAGCCGCTTGATCGTCCAGCGGGGTTCGGGGACGGGAACGGCGGAACGTCCGGCACGCAGCCAGGCAACTTGGAATCCGGCGCGGGCGGCACCGACGACGTCGGCTTCCAAATCGTCGCCCACGAAGAGGCAACGGGAAGGGTCAAAGCCGGAATCGCGGCAAATTGCTTGGAAGAACTGGGGCGCGGGCTTGCGCCAGCCCACTTCGTCGGAGATGAAGACGTGATCGAGGTGGGGCGCCAGCCCGAAAGCCTTGAGAGCCCGCTTGGCGGTGGGGGCGTGGTCGAAGTTGGAGGCTAAGACCTTGGGGATGCCCTGCAACCGCTCCAAAACATCCAGGATTTCGGCTGGACGGTACATCATCGAGAACATGCCCTCCATGTGCACTCTCACCATGATTTCAGTGACGGCGGCGTCTTGCAGCCCCAGCTTGCGGCGCAGCCGTTCGAATCGTTCACGAGACGGGTACTCTCGCCCACCGGTCTTGAGCTGTTCCATCTCGCGGCTGGCTTCGTCAAAGGCTTCCAGAAAGGAGGTGAGAGTTTCCGTCAGTCCCCATGCGCGCGTCAGTTCGCGGTGGACCTCAACCATGGTTGTGCGCCGCACCTGTCCGCGGTGGTCCACGGCGGGCAGCTTCTCGAAGTCGAAGTGAAGCAGCGTATTGAAAAGGTCGAAGAAAATGGCGTCAGGCTCGAACGGCAAGGGCACTCCTTTCCTGAGGCTTTGTACCACAGTCGATGCCTTCCGCAGAGACTCTTCTCGGCCTGGGAGGGGCGTCGAAAGATCGGTCATGCTGACAATGTTGCGGCAGACTGCCGGCGCGACGCACATCTACCGGCAGGACCAGTCCCGCCACCGCTGGCTGGGCGCAATCCATGGGAACGCGCATACGGTACAATCCACGGGTCATGGCTGAGTTCAGAGATGTCGCCGCAGTCGAGGATCTGCCCGAGGGCGGTCAGATGGAAGTGCGGGCCGGTGGACGTGAGATCGGCCTCTTTCACGTCGAGGGCCAGATCTGCGCCATCGACAACGTCTGCCTCCATCGCGGAGGACCCTTGGCTGACGGTGCCCTGGAGGGCTGCGTCGTCTCCTGCCCCTTCCACGCCTGGACCTTCGACGTCCGCACCGGCATCTGCACCTTCAACGACGACATCCGCCAGGAGACCTTCGAAACCCGCGTCCAGGACGGGCGTATTTGGGTGAAGGTTTGAACTTCGGCGCGGACAAGGCTCTCTTTGAGGGGGCAGGGACCGCTATTCCACCCTTACACAGGGTTCGTTTGGCTAAAGCTCAACCCAGGGTGACGCTTGGCCGCTTCGCGTCCTCGCTCTACCCTGGGCTGGCCTATGGCTCGCCTTCAGCGAGCCCGGACTTCCCGCGAAGGCGTCGTACGTACTGAGCCCGTGCGGCCTTCCTTGGTCCAGCCTATCCTAGGTTGAGTCTGTGCGGCCTTCCTTGGTCGAGCCCTTCCTTGATTGAGCCTGTGCGGCCCTTCCTGGTCGAGGCTTTTCCTAGTTGAGCCTGTGCGGCCCTTCCTGGGTCGAGGCTTTTCCTAGTTGAGCCTGTGCGGCCTTCTTTGGTCCGGGCTGCGCGCCTTCTGGATATCGGGGCTCGCTGTAGGCGAGCCATAGGCCAGCCCAGCGTCAGCCACCGTCGAGCGCAGCGAGACAAAGGCGCCACCCTGGGGTCAACCGGGTAGATTCTCGAACGCTGTAAGCGTGCAATAGCGTTGGGGGCCATCCGGAACGATACTTAGCTACTGAACTGGGGGGCAAGCGGTCTTTGGCCAGGGCAGTTCAACCCTCTTCGGCGAACGCCGTCCAGCCGGTCTTTGGCGAAAGCAGTTAGCTGACGGGGGTGGATTTGCGGGACATTTCCTGGAATTGGCGATCGGCCAGGTAGCTGGAACGAACCAGGGGGCCGGCTTCGACATGGGCAAAGCCCATGCTTTCACCGATTTCCTTGAAGGCCTGGAATTCCTCCGGCGTGTAGTGGCGTTGCACGGGCAGGTGCCATCCGCTGGGACGCAGGTATTGGCCCAGGGTGAGGATGCTGACGCCCCGTTGCAGGAGATCTTCCATGACCTCCTGGACCTCCTCTTCCTTCTCTCCCAACCCCAGCATCATGCCGGTCTTGGTGGTGAGGTTAGGCTTGATCTGCTTGGAGCGTTCCAGCACTTTGAGGGAAACCTCGTAGATCCCGCCGCCGCGGACCTTGCGGTAGAGACGGGGGACGGTTTCGATATTGTGGTTGATGATCTCGGGCTCCACCTCGAGGACACGCCGCAGAGCCTTCTCATCGCCTTGAAAGTCGGGGATCAGCACTTCCACCACACATCCGGGCGAGGTGCGCCGGATCTTGCGCACGGTGGCGGCGAAGATGCCCGAGCCTCCATCGTCCAGGTCGTCGCGGTCGACCGATGTCAGGACCACGTGCTTGAGGTCCATGGCCTCCACCGCTTCGGCCACCCGCGAGGGCTCGGCCAGATCGAGCGGCTGAGGCTTGCCTTTGCCTACCGCGCAGTAGCGGCATCCGCGCGTGCAGACGTCGCCCAAGAGCATGAAGGTGGCCACGCCGTGGCCCCAGCATTCACCCATGTTGGGGCAGCGCGCCTCTTCGCAGACGGTGTTCAGCTCAAGCCCTCCCAGCAGCTTCTTGAGGCGGTGGACCTCTTCTCCGAAGGGCGCCTTGACTTTGAGCCAGGGAGGATGGCGGCGGCGGGAGGCGGAAGACTTGGCCGAATCATTGCCCATATCGCATCCGAGCATATCAAATTTCGCCTCCGGCAGCGGTTCCCGGAAGGAGGGGGCAGGCAGACACGAAGCCTCTCATTTGCTATACTTCGAGCCGAAAACGGCGCTAGGTGCGCGGGCTGGTCCTCGCCCCCGCCGAACGCCTCGCCCTGGGGAGGTCAAACTCAAGTGGAAACCTATCTCGGACTGCTTTTTCTGGTGACGATGGTGGTCGGCAACGCGGCTGCTTTTCTGGCTCTGGCCTGGTATCTGGGGCCGCGCGTCAACCGCGCCGGCGGAGCCTCCTACGACACGCCCTACGAGGCCGGACTGCCGCCTCACGAAGTGGTCAGGGGACGCTTTTCCATCAAGTTCTTCGTCGTCGCTCTGCTTTTCATTCTCTTCGACGTCGAACTCATGTTCCTCTTTCCCTGGGCCGTCATCTATCGCGAACTAGGAATGTTCGGCTTCGTCGAGATGTTTATCTTCCTGCTGGTTGTCGTCGCCGGACTTTATTACTCCGTCAAAAAGGGAGCCCTGGAATGGGACTAGACTTTAAAGGATCTCCGGAAACCGGATTCTTCACGACCAAGCTGGACGCCATGATCGGCTGGTCGCGCAAGAACTCGATTTTCCAGTATCCCTTCGTGACCGCCTGCTGCGGCATGGAATACATGTCCACTGCCTGCGCCCACTACGACATCGACCGCTTCGGCGCGGGACTGCCGCGCTTTTCGCCCCGACAGGCTGACGTCCTCTTCGTGGTGGGGACCATCAATCAGAAGATGGCTCCGGTGCTGGTGCACATCTACGAGCAGATGTGCGCACCCAAATGGGTGATTGCTTTCGGTGTCTGCACCTGCACGGGAGGCTTTTACGACAATTACGCCGTGGTGCGCGGAATCGATCACGTGATTCCAGTGGACATCTACATTCCCGGATGCCCTCCGCGGCCCGAGACCGTGCTCAACGGATTAATGCTGCTGCGCGACAAGATCCAGCAGCAGCCCAACGAAGTGGCCTGACGCCCCTCCGCCGGGCCCGGCCGGACCCGAACACCCATGGGACGCCGGCCTTGAATCGTGGAAATGAAAGACCGATATGTCCGACCAAAGCATTACTTTGCAGAAGCTCCTCGAGCACTTCGGGGAGTCGATCATCGAGAGCCATTCGCGCCTGGGACAAGACACGGTGGTGCTGCAGCGCAAGGCTCTGCTCGACGCCGCCCGGCTGCTTAAGGACGATGACGAACTCGACTACAACTTTCTCATGGACGTCACTGCCGTCGACCATCTCAAGCGGCGTCCCCGCTTCGAAGTCGTCTACCACTTCTATTCCCTGCAGCACAACCACCGGGTGCGGATCAAAGTCCCGGTGGGCGGGGACAAGCCCGAAGTGCCGACCCTGACGGGACTGTGGCCCTCGGCCAACTGGTTCGAGCGGGAGACCTTCGACATGTTCGGCATCCGTTTTCAGGGCCACCCCGATCTGCGGCGGATCCTCATGTACGAGGCCTTCGAGGGCCATCCCCTGCGCAAGGACTATCCCTTCAACAAGCGCCAGCCGATGGTGGGCCAAACGGAATAGAGTCACAGGACAGAAGCAATGGACACAATCGTAAAAGACACCCATGAGGCCATGGAGAAGCTTCGCATCCAAGAGGACAGCGAAGACACCAAGACCATGATGCTCAACATGGGCCCGGCTCACCCGGCCATGCACGGCGTCATTCAAATCAAGGCCGAGTTGGACGGCGAAATGGTGAAGGGCTGCGACATCGAGATCGGCTACCTTCACCGGGGATTCGAGAAGGAATGCGAAGTGGGGACCTACACCCAGTGCTTTCCCTACACCGACCGCCTCAACTACGTTTCCCCGCTGATCAACAACTTCTCCTTCGCGCTGAGCGTGGAGACCCTGATGGGTCTGGAAGTCCCTGAGCGCTGCCAGGGCATCCGGGTCATCATGGGCGAGATCTCGCGCATCTGCGACCACCTCACCTGCGTGGGGGCATCGGCCATGGAGTTGGGGGCCTTTACCGTCTTCCTCTACATGATCAAGGCCCGCGAATGGCTGTGGGAACTGGTGGAAGGCGTGACCGGCGCGCGCTTGACCATCTCCTACGCCCGCGTGGGCGGCGTCAAGGCCGACCTTACGACCGACTTTGAGGGGCGCTGCCGCAAGATTCTCAAAGACACTGCCGAAGTCATCGAAGAGTGCGATGCGCTGCTCAAGCGCAACCGCATCTTCTACGACCGGGTCAAGGACGTGGGCGTGATCAGTGCCGAGCGGGCCATGGCCTATGGCATCACCGGACCCTTCCTGAGAGCTTCGGGCGTGGGATACGACGTGCGCAAGGCCCAGCCCTACTCGGGATACGAGAACTACGACTTCGACGTGCCGGTGGGCGAGAATGGCGACAGCTACGACCGCTACCTGGTGCGCATGGAGGAGATGAGGCAGTCGATCCGTATCGTCGAGCAGGCTCTCGACCGTCTTCCCGAAGGCCCCACCAACGTCGACGCCCAAGGAGAGCCCATCTCGCCCGAACTGATGGCCGACCTGGGCAAATTCGGACGTACCGAAGGGCTGCTCACCAACGAAGCCCTGCTGGAGCCCACCCTGGAGGGCTCGGGACGGCGCCACCAGGAGGGCATTGCCGCCAAGAGCGTCGACTCCTGGCTGCCGCCCAAGGAGCAAACCTACTCCAATATCGAAGCCCTCATGCAGCATTTCAAGATCATCATGGACGGCCACGGCGTGCGTCCTCCCAAGGGCGAGTGCTACGTCCCTACCGAGGCGGCCAACGGCGAGTTGGGCTTTTACATTGTCAGCGACGGCAGCGACCATCCCTACCGGGTGCGCTGCCATCCGCCCTGCTTCCCCATCATGGCCGCCCTGAGCGAAATCTTGGTGGGCGACCAGGTAGCTGATATCATTCCCACCTTCGGATCGGTGAACATGATTGCAGGAGAGTTGGACCGTTGAGCGAAGCGAGCGAAACATTCGAATTCACGTCCCAGAACCTGGAGCGCTGCCAGGACTACCTCAAGCGCTATCCCACCAAACAGGCCGCCATGCTGCCGGTGCTGCATGTGGCCCAAGAGCAGCACGGCTTTATCTCCAAGGAGGTGGAGACGGCTGTGGCGGAGGTGCTGGAAGTCCCCGAGGTGGAAGTCCACAAGGTGGTCACCTTCTACACCCTCTTTCACCGTCATCCGGTGGGACGCCATCAGATCCGCCTGTGCATGAACCTGGCCTGCTGGCTGCGCGGTTCGGACTGCATCAAGGCCCATCTGGAAGAGAAGCTGGGTGTGGCCAGCGGAGGCACTACTTCGGACGGCAAGATCACCTGGGAGGCGGTCAGCGACTGCATGGGAGCCTGCGAAGATGCGCCCATGATGCAGCTCGACAAGGACTACTACGACGAGCTGACCCCGGAGAAGGTTGATCAGATTCTGGAAAAGGAAACGGCCTGAGGGCCCAGGAAAGCGAACGACATGCCGCTGTACACGCTGATTTCCAAAGACTTCTACAACGAGGACGCCCGCGACGCCAACTGGTACAAGCAGAACCGCCAGGGCTTTGAGGGGGCCGAGAAGGCCTTCGAGATGTCGCCCGAGGACATCATCTCAGAGGTCAAGACCTCTAACCTGCGCGGGCTGGGCGGCGCCGGCTTTCCCACAGGCATCAAGTGGGGATTCGTGCCCAAGGACTCCGGCAAGCCGATCTACCTGGCCGTCAACGCCGACGAGTCCGAGCCGGGGACCTTCAAAGACAAGTACATCATGACCTGGGATCCGCACCGGCTCATCGAGGGCATCATCATCACCTGCTGGGCCATCAAGGCCCACGTGGCCTACATCTACATCCGCGGGGAGTACGTGCGGCCTTACGAGCACTTGCAGCGGGCCATCGACCAGGCCTATGAAGAAGGCATCCTGGGCGACAAGGTGATGGGCCGGGACTTCAAGCTCGACGTCTACATTCACCGCGGCGCCGGCGCCTACATCTGCGGCGAAGAAACCGGACTGCTGGAATCGCTGGAAGGCAAAAAGGGCTGGCCCCGGCTCAAACCTCCCTTCCCGGCCGTGGTGGGAGCTTTCGGGTCGCCTACCGTCGTCAACAACGTCGAGACCATTGCCCACGTCCCCGAAATCATCAAGCAGGGCGGCCAGTGGTTTGCCGACCTGGGATGCGAGAAGAACGGCGGCACCCGGCTGATGTGCGTGTCGGGACACGTCAACAAGCCCGACGTTTACGAGATCCAACTGGGGACGCCCCTGTATGAGCTGATCTACGACCACGCCGGAGGGATCGTGGACGGCAAGAAGATGAAAGCCGTCATTCCCGGAGGAAGCTCGGCCAAGGTCCTGACCGCTGAAGAGGCCGACTGCGACTGTTCCATCGAGGCTCTGCAAGCGGCGGGCTCGATGTTGGGGTCGGGCGGGGTCATGGTGATGCATGAGGACACCTGCATGGTCAAAGCCCTTCAGGTGATCACCTCCTTTTACGCCCACGAGTCGTGCGGACAGTGCACGCCCTGCCGTGAAGGCACCGGGTGGCTGCTGAGGACGCTCAACCGCCTGCTGCGCGGCGACGGACATCCGTCCGATGTCGACACCATGCTCGATCTTTCGGGCAACATGCAGGGCACCAGCATTTGCGCGCTGAGCGAAGCGGCAGCCTGGCCGGTGGAAAGCTTCATCCTCAAGTTCAGGGAAGAATTCGACTACATCGCCCGCCACGGACGCAGCATGGTGGCCGAAAAGCAATCGGTCCCGGCCTGAGGACAGGCTGGCCAGGGACCGGGAATCGACAGGAATTGGAGAGATAATGCCGACACTCGAAATCGACGGACAGGAAGTCCAGGTCGAAGAAGGCTCAACCATCATTCAGGCCACCGAGAAGCTGGGCATCTACGTCCCCCGCTACTGCTATCACCCGGGTATGTCGATCGCCGGAAGCTGCCGCATGTGCATGGTTGAAGTCGAGAACATGCCTAAGCTGGCCATCGCCTGCTATACGCCGGTCAGCGACGGCATGAAAGTCAGCACGACATCCGAGAAGGTCCTCAAGGGCCGCCGCGACATGCTGGAGTTTCTGCTTCACAACCATCCGCTCGACTGTCCTGTGTGCGACCAATCGGGCGAATGCGACTTGCAGAACTTCTATATGGAGCATGGCCGCTATCAAAGCCGTTTCGTGGAGAACAAGTTCAAGAAACGCAAGGCCTTCCCCATCGGGCCCCACGTGGTCCTCGACCAGGAACGCTGCATCCTCTGCACGCGTTGCACGCGCTTCTCCGACGAGGTTTCCAAGAGTCATGAGTTGGGCGTCTTCAACCGCGGCGACCGCTCCGTGATCGACCTCAATCCCGGCAAGACCCTCGACAATCCCTATTCAGGCAACGTGATCGACATCTGCCCCGTGGGCGCTCTCACGGAACGCGAATTCCGCTTCCAGTGCCGCGTCTGGTACCTCTCCACCGAAGAGTCGGTATGTCCCGGCTGCTCGCGCGGCTGCAACATCAGCATCCATTACAACCAGCGCCGCGGCTACAAGGCCGGCGGACGGCGGCTGCAGCGGCTCAAACCCCGCTTTCATCCCGACATCAACACCTGGTGGATGTGTGACGAGGGGCGCTTCGGCTACGGCTTCGCCGACCAGAACCGCTTCGAGTTCCCCATGCTGCGCCTGGACGGCGAGCTGCAGTATGCCGAATGGGACGAGGCTCTCGACAAGGCTGCTGACACCCTCAAACAGGCCGTCGATGAGCACGGTGCCGGGAGCATCGGGGTCATCGCCTCACCTCAGCTTTCCAATGAGGAACTCTACTTGGCCGACAAGGTCTTTCGTCAGGGATTGGGCGTTGAAAACGTGGGCTTCGAAAATCCCTGGCAAAAGGACGGTTTCTCCGACGACTTTCTGATCAAGGGAGACAAGAATCCCAACACCCGCGGCGCCCGCGAGATGGGCTGGGACGGCGACATCAAGGCCATCTTGGAGAAGGCCGCTTCGGGCGAGATCAAGGTGCTCTACCTCTTCCTCCACGACTTTGCCGAGGAGGAGGCTCAGGCGCTGCTCGACAAGGCCGGGACAGTCATTTTCCACGGCTCCAACCAGAATCACTCCAGCGCCAAGTCGGATCTTGTGTTGGCGTCGGCCGTGTGGGCTGAAAAGGACGGCACCTTCACCAACTTCGAAGGACGCGTCCAGCGCTTCAAGGCTGCCCTCCAGCCGCTGGACGAGTCGCGGCGCGACGTTGACATCCTGCTCGACTTGGCCCAACGGCTGGGACAGCAGTTGGTTTACAACAACGCCGAGGACCTCTTCATGGAATGGTTCGGCATGACCTACCAAGACATGAACCCCCAGGGCGAGAACATTGAAAACCGGGGCGGATCAATGCCGCCTCCCAGCAGCGGATCGGCGGGCGAGCAGCCCTCCGCCAATTGAGGCAGCGACGATGAGCTACGAGTTCATGGCAATCGAATTCGCCAAGGTCACGTTCCTCTTCTCGGTCGTGATGGGCTTCGCATCCATCCTGAGCTGGGTGGAACGCAAGCAGAGCGCGCTAATGCAGGACCGCATCGGGGCCAACCGCGCCGAGATCTTCGGATTCCGCCTGCTGGGCCTCTTCCACATCCTGGCCGACGGCATCAAGGGATTCGCCAAGCAGGACTTCATTCCGCCCAAGGCCAACAAGGTGCTCCACACCATCGCGCCTGCCCTGGGATTCACTTTCGCCATCCTGGCCTTCGCCGCCATACCCTTCGGCGGCGTCTACACCTTCGGCGAAACCACCGTCAACTTGCAGGTCTTCGACATCAACTCGGGCCTGCTGATGGTATTCGCCTTCATGAGCTTGGGCATCTACGGCTTCGTGCTGGCAGGATGGGCCTCCTACAACAATTACGCCACCCTGGGAGGCCTGCGCGCCGGCTCGCAGATGATCTCCTACGAAATCACCATGGGCGCAACCCTCATCGGAGCGCTCATGATCTATGGCTCGGTGCAACTGCAGGAGATCGTCTTCTATCAGGGAGAGCTGCTGTGGGGATGGCTGCCCAAGTGGGGCATCATCCTCCAGCCTCTGGGAGCCATCCTCTTCATGACCGCTGCCTTAGCCGAGACCAAGCGCGTGCCCTTCGACGTTCCCGAAGGCGAGTCTGAAATCGTAGGCTACTTCGTGGAGTACTCGGGCATGAAGTTCCTGCTCTTCTTCATGACCGACTTCATCGAAACCGTGCTGGCGGCAGCTTTGACCACCACCCTCTTTCTAGGCGGATGGCAGGTGCCCTACCTCCTGTCCGACGGCTTCCACTTCCCCTGGGGAGGCGAGTGGCTGCTGCCGGTGTGGATAGTGTTGGCCCTTCAAGTGGGAGCCTTTCTGTTCAAGGTGGCGGCGCTGTGCTTCTTCTTTATGTTTATCCGCTGGACGCTGCCGCGTTTCCGCTGGGATCAACTGATGAGGCTGGGCTGGACCATCATGCTGCCGCTGTCGATTCTCAACATCATGGTGACCGCCTTGGTGGTGCTGCTGGTGGAAGGCTAGAGGACGAACAGAGAAGAGCGAATGCCAATGACAAAGCTGCGGAAGCCGCGACAGTGGCGGTCGGCCGCTAAGGAATAAAAACGCTATGGCCATCAAGAAAATTGAAGCCCGCGAACTCTCATTCTGGGAGCGGACCTACGTTCCCGAAGTCCTCAAAGGCGTCAAGATCACGTCGCGCCACTTCTTCCGCAACTTCTTCGTCTTCGTGGCTCAGGTCTTTGGACTGAAGAAGGACAAGCGCGGAGCCGAGACCTACCAGTATCCTGATGAACGGCGTCCCCTGGCGCCGCGTCTGCGCACCCTGCACCGGCTCACCAAACGCGAGGACGGAGCTCCCCGCTGCGTGGCCTGCATGATGTGCGAGACTGTGTGCCCGGCCCGCTGCATCTTCATCAACGCCGGCGAACATCCCAATCCTCACATCGAGAAATATCCCACGCGCTTCGACATCGATCTTGGACTGTGTGTTTTCTGTGGCTACTGCGTGGAGGCCTGTCCCGAAGACGCCATCCGCATGGACACCGGTATCCTGGAGTTCTCGGCCTACAGCCGCGAAGAGATGGTGATGGACATGAAAAAGCTCCTGGCCCTCTCCGAAGCGCCTCCTCCCAATCCCCAGCGCACCCCTCCTCCCGCCGAAGAAGCCCACTAGGGAAGTGCGGGGTTCGAGACGCGGAAGGTTCGAAGTCCTGGCTCTCAAGGGATCTCTACTTTTGGCCATGCCAGGGAAGCCTAATGAGTTCGTGCCAACCCCCTGAAAGTCACCCGTCCTTCGAAAACCGTACCTCGCACTTGCGCCGAACCGGCACTGACAGCACGACTTTTGAAGTAAGCGAAAGACCGTTCAACATTTGGCGTGTTTGCAGGAAATCGCTCGCTAAAATTTGATGTCGCGACAGGTTTTCTTTGACTTTTTGAACAATCTCGTATAAAAGTATGCTCATCTTTTCGCCGAGTAGGGGGCGTTTCCCATCGGAGATGGCAAACGAGTAAAAGTAGACTGAGGGGCTATGAGCACGAGATCCGTTTCAACATCCGCCAAGATCCCAGAATCCAAGCTGAAACGACCTGAACCGCCTGTCTCGAAATTGGCCTTAGGCATCTTGTTGCAGGCCCTCCGTGACGTCACGGCTCCTAAAGAAAGCAGCCGCGAGGATTCCGAGGTCTGGCGCGATGATGCCGTCGAGTGGTTCACCGCCGCCGGCAACGGACCAGGCAGTCTCAACTGGGTGTGCCAGATCCTGGAGATGAACCCCGGTGGCTTCCGCCGCTGGCTCACTGACTATCACCGCAGCGGGGAGTTCCAACGCCGCGAGTGGTCGAAAAAACTCACCCGCTTCCATATTCCACACTAGGCAAGTTCGAAGGACGATATTCGAAGTGCGAAGGGCCGCCGTCAAGTAAGGTTGTGCCCATGGGGTCCTTTCGTAATCCCTGAAACCGAAGTCGGATTGCTGCATACTAGTGGTTTGTCAGTGGCTCGTGCATGAGCTTGCTGGTCGCCCCAGTGGTCCCAAGAAGGTGCCGTCACCAGCCTTGGGCTTGGGGCGGTGGAGTGTTGACAATCGATTTTCCCATCGGAAGGACGACGATAGATTCATGAGTGTCGAGAAAAAGGATATTTTGGGCGTGCTGGAACAGGTCCAGGACCCCGACTTGGGACGGGACATCGTGTCCCTGGGCTTCGTTAAGAATGTCGCCTTGTGCGACGGAGTGGCGTCGGTCACGATCGAATTGACCACGCCCGCCTGTCCCGCCAAGGACGAAATGCAGGCCCAGGCCAAGCAACTGATCGAGGGGCTGGAGGGCATCAAGAAGGCGGAGGTCACCATGACGGCCCAGGTACGCTCGGGCAGCAGCCAGTCCTCGCCCCTGCTCCCCCAGGTCAAGAATATAATCCCCGTAGCCAGCGGGAAGGGCGGCGTAGGCAAATCGACGGTGGCCGCCAATCTGGCACTGGCTCTTCACCAGTCGGGCGCCTCGGTCGGGCTCCTGGATGCCGACGTCTACGGCCCCAGCATTCCCACCATCATGGGAGCCAAGGAGAAGCCGGCCGCTACTGAGGACAACCGCATCATCCCTTCCAAAGCCCATGACATCAAGGTGCTCTCGATGGGATTTTTCTTGCCCGAAAACAAGGCCGTGATCTGGCGCGGGCCCATGCTCGACAAGACCGTCACCCAGTTCATGGGCGGCGTGGAGTGGGGCGAGCTGGACTACTTGGTCATCGACCTGCCTCCGGGTACGGGAGACGTCCAGTTGAGCCTTTGCCAGAAGGCTCCGCTGACGGGCGCCGTTGTAGTTTCGACCCCTCAGGACGTGGCCCTCAACGTGGCCCAGAAGGCCATCTTCATGTTCCAGCAGCTCAACACACCGGTGCTGGGCATCGTCGAGAACATGACCGGGGACATCTTCGGCCGCGGGGGAGCCCAGCGCTTCGGCGAAGGACTCAACATCCCCTATCTGGGAGACATCCCCCTCTCGGCCAAGATCCGCCAGCGGTCCGACTCGGGCGAACCGGTGGTGGTTTCCGAGCCCGACAGCGAAGAGGCGGCAGCCTTCCGCAGAGTGGCCGAAAGCCTGGCCGCCCAAATCAGCATCCGGGCGATGTCGGACGAGCTTGAGCAGGACATCAAGGTTTCCTTCTAAACCGCCAGACGACGTCTTGCCGGGTGGCGTATGGACACGCCTTCACAGCAGATGGGGCGCAGCGCACGGCCCGAGTCAGCCTATGAGCGAAGAAAGCAAACCCATCCCCAAAGAAATCGGGCGGTCTGGGGAGCACGATCTCAAGATCGAGTGGCGCGACGGACGCGTCAGCGTGCTGCCCGCCCGTCTGCTGCGCCAAAAGTGTCCCTGCGCCATGTGCGTGGATGAGATGACGGGACGCCGCACTCTTGATCCAGATTCGGTGGACGAGGACGTTCATCCCCTGGGCATCGAACTGGTTGGGCGTTATGCCATTCGCATCCGCTGGAGCGACAATCACTCCAGCGGCATCTACACCTTCCAACTCCTGCGCCAGCTCGATCCCGGCGCAAGAGAGTCGGCTGACCCCGAGGGCGAATAGGCTGCCCCAGTAAAGAGCCGTCATTCCACCCTCACAGGGTTAAATTCCATCTCCTGGCACACCCAGGGTGCTGCTCAGCCGCTTCGCCTCTTCGCTCTGCCCTGGGCTAGATTGGGCTAGATTAGGGCTCCCCTTTTGGGAGCCCGGACATCCTAGGATCGCTGGCGCTCGACAGCACGAAAGGAGATACTGCTGATCGATGGCGAGAGGGCGACGCAGTCTGCAGAGGCGGTTTTGGAGCCTGACCGGGCTCAACATCCTCTCCAACATCACGGTTCCTCTGGTCAGCTTGGTCGACACGGCCATGTTGGGGCATTTGGAGCATATCCGCTTCCTGGCGGGAGTGGCGCTGGCGACCGTCATCTTCGACTATGTGTACTGGTCCTTCGGCTTCCTGCGAATGGCCACCACGGGAACCACGGCCCAAGCCCTGGGACGCGGGGACGAGCGCGAGGTCTACCTGACGCTCTACCGTTCGCTGGCGCTGGCGCTGGGCATCGCGGCCATCATCCTTATCCTGCAGCAGTTCATCAGCAGCCTGGGATTCGCCCTGTTGTCGGGAGAACCTCAGGTCGAGGCCGCGGGACGCGACTACTTCCGGGCCCGCATCTGGGGCGCCCCGGCCACCCTGTCGACCTTCGCTTTGCTGGGGTGGTTCTTAGGGCGCGAGGAAGCCGGCAAAGCCTTGACCATCAACGTCATCGGCAACCTCTCCAACGTCCTGCTCAATTACCTCTTCATCATCCGTTGGGGATGGGCTGCCTTCGGCGCCGGCGCCGCCACAATGGCCTCCAGCTACCTGATGGCGTGCGTGGGACTAGCCCTGCTGGTACGAGTGCGTCGCGCCAGCAGGATGCCGGCCGCGGAGGAAAGCAGTCTCTCCCTGCCGAATCTAGCTCAGTGTGCTGCGGATGAGGCACAAAGCGGCACTTCAATGACGTCTCTCGACAAGACCACGCGGACTTCGCTGGAAGAGGGGAGAGCCGCTCCATCGACCGAGCCAGACTCTTCACAACTTCGAACTTCCGACCAGCGGCAAGTCAATGAGGCGCCGGCTGTGCGGGAGCCGACGGCAAAATTCAAGGAGTCGGGCACCTCAAACGATCCCCCATCCCTGGGTTGGCGGGACGTGCTGGATTGGCAGGGACTGTCGGCACTGCTGCGGCTCAACGGAGACATCTTGCTGCGCACCCTGGGCCTGATCACCGCCTTCGGACTCTTCGCCAACTTCTCGGCCAAACTGGGGACGTCCTTCTTGGCTGCCAACACCATCCTGCTGCGCTTCTTGAGCTTCGCCGCCTTTGCCATCGACGGCGTGGCATTCGCCGCCGAGTCGCTGGCCGGGATTCTGCGCGGCGGACGCGATCAGGCGGGACTGCACCGCCTGGTACGCCTCTCCCTGACCTCGTCGCTGGCCATGGCGGCGGGCTTCGTTCTGCTGCTGCTGGGTGCGGACGGAGCGCTGATCGGCCTGCTCACATCGCACCAGGACATCGTGAAGCTAGCCCTGGACTACCGCTGGGGTCTCTTCTTGACGGTCCTGCTGGGCTCGCTGGCCTATGCCTACGACGGCCTCTTCCTGGGCCTCACCGCCGGACGCCTGCTGCGCAATTCCATGCTGGCGGCCACTTTCCTGGTGTTTCTGCCGTTAGCCCTGACGGCCGTGGCCCAGCAAGCCAACGGCCTGCTGTGGATCTCACTCATCGCCTTCATGCTGGCCCGCTGCGCCCTGCTGGGCTGGTTCGGGCGCCGACTGTTGAGGGTCTAAGACTGAGGGCTTCGTCACGCGATGCGCGGAAAGGGCACAGTGTCGCGGGCGGCTTTTCGCCATTGAAGCCACCCGTCAGAAGCAACTCCGTCAGGAGCATCGAAGCCGTGCTGCTGCAATCCGACCCACGGCAATAGAGTACCTTCTCGCCACAATTCCGTTGCCCGAAGGCAGGACGCGCCTCTAGTCTGCCGCTGGTAGAGTCCGTATTGGAGAAAGGAGCAGAACAATGCGATTAGCGATTCTTTCAGCCCTGCTACTGAGTCTCGGATTGCAGACTGAAGCATCAGAAACTCACGTCTTCGAGCTGCATCCAGTGAACATCACGAGCGACTCTTCCGGGTTCAAGCCCTCTTTATCCGCAGGTTCCAAGTCGGAGGGTCTTCCCGCGGGCCAGGAGATCCCCGGGCTGGAACCGTCTCAAGCCAGCCACTTCCGGTTGCCCATCGCAGGCGTCAAGGAGAAGATCACGCTGATCTGGCGCGATGCCGAAGAGTCCCTCGACTGCTGGGTGCTGCTGGAAAAGGGAGATCAGTCTCAACTCGAATCCTTGAAGATGGAGCTAGGCGAGACGATGGGTCAAGCTGGGCGGTTAGTTGAAAGGGCCCTCGATCTCGAGACAAGCGAGGGCCACCGCATCAGCCTGGTTAGCAAGTTCACGGTGGCGGCGGGGCGCCCCTACGTCTATTTTCAATTCCTCGACGCACGGAGAGGTACCGGCTCATTGGGAGGGCGCCGAATAGACGTCGGACTGATCAGAAGCCCCTCCTCAGGCGCATTCAGCATCGGTTCCGGCTCGCGCATCCTCCTCGACCTCGATCAGGACGGAGAGTTCGCCAACACCACTTTTCTGGACGAGGACGGCAAACTGCGCTTCGGGGAAACCTTCCCGCTCAGCCAGCCCTTCCTGGTGGACGGCCAACCCTATCGGGTCAGCAAGGTCTCGACTGACGGCACTCGCCTGGAGATCGAGACGGCGACCCTGCAGCCGACCCTGGCCAGGGGATTCGAGATGCCGGAGCTTGAGATCGAAATGCTGGATGGAAGCCGCCTCTCGCTCTCTCAGTTGCGCGGAAAAACCATCGTCCTGAATTGGTGGTTCACTGCCTGCTCTCCTTGCCTCAGCGAGATGCCGGGACTGAACCAAATGGCCCAACGTTTTGCGGGACGCGGAGACGTCGAATTCGTGGCCATCGCCAACAACGACCGGGAAACCCTGCAAGCCTTTCTCAAGGACACCCCTTTCGCCTTCCGCCAGGCGCTGGCCGATGAGCAGGTAATCAATCTGCTGGGGCGAGGCTTCCCCCGCCATTTGATCATCGACCAAACCGGACGCGTGGCGCTGAACCGGATCGGGGGCTCAAAGAACATCCATGAGCTGCTAGAAGCCGTGTTGGAGCAGGTCCTCCCCGGGCGCTAGGGCCGGCAGCAGGCCATTCACGAGTCGATTGGGCAGTCTGGACACTCATGAGCGAGCCATTGCCCCAAGGCTAGGTATAGGTAGGCGCCAGCGCCGCCGAAGTCTTCAGCGGCCAGAATCACTTGCCATGTCCTCTCGGCGGTATCAGGCGGCTCGCTGGAGACTGAGCCCTGATTGACAGGCCTCTTGAAGCATGGCCCGCGCTGTCGTTTACCCGACTGTGAGCTATGATGTGGCCGGGATGCCACGATGAAGGAATCGAACGGGATGCTGACCGATGGGCGGACTTTGTTGCTCCTGGCGGCCGCCTGCACACTGCTGGCCGTGCTGGGGGCCCTCCAGCTCCAGTATCTGGTTTGGGACGGAACACTTCGATATAATGCTGGGCCGCCCGGGTTCTGGGGCTTTCTTTATCCTCGCCTGGTCTACTGGTACTGGGCCGGAATCCTGGTCATTCCCCTCTCCTGGGTGCTGACCCGGCCGGCCCTGCGCCGCATCGACGGGACCTCCCTCGTACTACACCTGCTCACGGCGGCGGCATTTCTGAGCTTGCTGCCGGTGCTTCCGCTTGTTGTGGACCGCCTTCTCGACCTTCGTGAGCGACCCTTTCTCGAAGCTTACCGGCAGGGCTTCTTCCGCCAGATCGAATCCCGCATCATCCACTACGCAGTCATCTCGGGGGCTGTGCTGGGATGGGACTATCAGCGCAGATACCGGCGGCAAGAAAGGCGCTCAGCCGCTTTGCAAACCCGCAACGCCGAGCTCAAAGCCAGCCTCACGGAGGCCGAATTGCGGGCGCTGCGCATGCAGCTTCAGCCCCACTTCCTCTTCAACTCGCTGCACGCCGTGTCCAGCCTGGTGCAGCGCGATGCGGCCGCTGCGCGGCGAATGATCGCCCGCATCAGCGATTTCTTGCGCATCATCCTGGCTCAAGAAGGACGGCAACAAGTCACCCTCGAGGAAGAACTCGACCTCCTGGACCGCTATTTCGAGATCGAATCGCTGCGCTTCTCGGATCGTCTGGAAGTTCGTCTCGACGCCAATGAGGAATCTTCTCAGGGCTTGGTCCCCTACCTGCTTCTGCAACCGCTCGCCGAGAACGCCGTACGCCATGCCCTGCGTTCCAGGTCGGCCATGGGACGGGTGGAGGTCTGGGCCCGGCGCCGCGACGGCCGCCTCAAAATCAGGGTCTCGGACAACGGATCGGAGGCAACCGACGGCGAGAACCGTCAATCCCCCGGCTTAGGCCTGCAAAACACCCGCCAACGCTTGGAAAAGTTGCATCCTGGCGACTTTTCGCTGGACCTCCGACACGACCCGGCAGGAGGAACGCGGGTCGAGGTCGATCTGCCCTTTCTGTACGGGGGCGAGGAGGCGGCATGAGGCGGCTGAACATCCTGATTGCCGACGACGAGCCACTGGCCCGCCGCCGCATCCGGCAGTTGCTGGAAACGGCTCAAGACCATGCACTTGTGGGTGAGTCCTGCAGCGGCCATGAAACCGTCGAGGCGATTCGGCGCGAAAAGCCCGACTTGGTTTTCCTCGACGTGCAGATGCCCGATCTCAACGCTTTTCAAGTCTTGGAGAGGCTGGGGATCCAGAACCTGCCCGAGATCATCTTCGTGACGGCTTACGAGGAGTATGCCCTCAAGGCCTTCGACGTCCACGCCGTCGATTACCTGCTCAAACCCTTTGACGACGAGCGTTTTCTGCAGGCTCTGGAGAGGGCGCTGGAGCGCATTGAGTCGGGATCCTCTCGGACGCTGCAGATCGATTCCATGAGCCGGGCCTACTCGGGACAAGACGGTGAACGCCATCCGGCGGCCCGCCGGCTCCTGGTCAAGTCGCGCCGCCGGACGTTCTTCGTAGACCCGTCCGACGTCCTCTGGGTGGGCGCCGAAGGCTCCTATGTCCGGCTTCACTGCAAGGGCCGAAGTTATCTCCTCAGACGCACTCTGAGATCGCTGCACGAGGCTCTGCGCTCTTCGGGCTTCATCCGGATCCACCGCTCGACGGTCATCAACAGAGCCTATGTGCAGGAGATCCGCCCTCGCTCGCATGGCGATTACAGCGTCATCCTCTATGACGGGACGCATCTCAACGCCAGCCGCAACTACCGCAGCCGCCTCCTGGAAAAGTTGGAAGAAGGAAGCGCAGCAAGCAACCCTCACACCTCGGACTGAGTCGGCAGGGACGACAGCAGCCTTCCACGGACGCCCGTCCAGGAGGAAGCATACATCATAACGTTCACGTCCCCGCCCTTGCAGGTAGACGCATGAGAAGCCTTATTCTGACCGCAAGGCAAGGGCCGGATCCGTTTTCGCGGCCCTGTGGGCGGGAAGCACCGACGCGGCCATTCCGGCTATGAAAAGGAGCAGGACGACCAACAAGAAGGTCGGGAGATCACGGGCGGCGACTCCGAAGAGTAAGCCTGAAACTACCTGGGAGAGCAACAGAGCAGCCGCTGCGCCCGTGACCAGGCCGCCCACGACCAATGCCAGCCCCTGCCGCGAAACCAACTTGAGAACGTCCCGACGTCGAGCCCCCAGAGCCATGCGGATGCCGAATTCATGTTTTCTCAGCCTGGAGGCATAGGATACGACGCCATAGACTCCGATAACGGCCAGGAACAATCCCAACAAGCCCACCACGCTTGCCAAGCCCGCGGCCAGCCGGGGAATGAAGAAGCCGTTGAGGCTGGCAAGGCTCTGCTCCATGGTCTGGACGTCGAAAACCGGCATGTTCGAGTCCAGTTCCCTTACCAGGCGGCGAACATCGGACGCTAACTGGGCGGGAGGGCCCTGGGTGCGAAGGTGGAGAGTCCGAAGAGACTGAGGATTGTGAGCCATGGGGATGAAGAAGTAGGGCCTGGCTGCTGCAAAGAGACTTTCGAAGACACCCTCCGGGGTCACGCCGACGACTTCCAGGAGCGGCCCCTTCTCACCCTGATAGCTAAATCTCTTTCCAATCGGATTCCGTCCGGGCCACAGACGATTCGCCAAAGCCAGATTAACCACGGCAACGCGATGACCGCCGCGATGATCCTCTTCGCTTAAAGGTCTCCCCTTGATCAGGGGAATGTTCAGGGTCTCAAAGTAGCCGGGACCGACCAAGTTGAAACCGGCATCCGGTTTGGGGCTGTCCTCAATCCCCAGCCATCGCTCGGCTTGGATGTCGGCCGCATAGCTGAAATACCCCATGGGCACGGAATAGGCCATGGCAGCCGACTCCACGCCCGGCAAAGCCCGGGCCCGGCGGGTCAACTGCTGAAACAAGGACTCCGCCCGGGAACTGCTGTATCCCTGCAGACCAGGATCGATGGAGACGTTGAGTACGCCTTGAGGCTCAAAACCCAACTCCAGGTCCGAGGCCTTCTGGAGGCTTCGCAAAAAGAGCCCCGCTGCCACCAGCAACAAGACCGATATTGCGACCTGGGAAGTCACCAAAGCACTGCGCACCCATCCAACCCTGCTCTGGGCTACGGCACCCCGCGAGGCCGGACCCAAGATAAGTTGGGTTGGACCGCCAGAGGCGCGAATCGCCGGTAACACTCCAAGCAGCAGCCCGGCGAGCAGCGACAATCCCAGGGCGTAAGCCCAAACCCTCCAGTCGCCGCTGAGGTCCAGACCAAGGGGAAAGTCAGAGGCGGCGTCCAGTCCGGCCAAGAAGCGACTGCCCCAAAGCCCTGCGAAAAGGCCGGCCAAGCCTCCTAGAATCGACAGTAGGAAGACCTCAGTCATGAATTGCCGGACAAGGCGAGAGCGCCGGGCTCCCATCGCAGAGCGCACTGCCATGGCAGCCTGTTGGCCCAGGGCCCGCGCCATAAGCAGGTTGAAAGCGTTGAACGCCGCCACCAACAGCACCATCAGCACCAAGCCAAGGAATATGGAAACCACTAGAGGAAGAAAATCGGCCATCAGGGGCTCAGGCCTAGCCCATCTTTCCTCTACGGCGAGTGTCCGGCGTTCTCGGTTGGTTTTGGGATATTCGGCCGCCAGCCGAGCCGACACCACCCGCAGAGAGGCCTGAGCCTGCTCCAGCGTGGCTCCAGGACGAAGACGCCCCAATACACGCAGGCTGTTCCCCCCGCGGTCGGTCCAGGGATCGCTTCCCGCGCCCCTCCGAAGATCCATGGCAAGCGGAAGGTAGGCGTCCATTTCAAGCAGCGAATAGGTGCCTCGAAAGCCCTCTGGAGTGATGCCCGCCACGGTCATCCTCTCTCCGTTGACCCACACCGTGCGTCCGACCGCCGCCGGGTCGGCGCCGAAAAGGCGCTTCCAGCAGCCGTAGCCGAGTACGATCAGCGGCTGGTAGTCCTTTTCGCTGAGGCCCGAGGGGGAGAGAAGGGCGCCGTGAGCGGCCTTGATTCCCAACATAGGAAAATAATTGGGCGTGACGTAGCTGACCATGGCCCGCACCGCCTCTTTGCCCGTGCTCAATCCCGCCGAATCGATCCGATAGGCCGCCAGACTGGAGAACTCCTCGACTTGATCTCTGTAGTCGCGATAATCACCCATGGAGAGGCCTTGGGGCACGGGATCTCTCTCATCCACGACAGCCACAACCGCCAACTCGTTCGGCTCCGAAACAGGCAGGGGCTTCAGCACCAATCCGTTAACGAGGTTGAAAACGACCGTATTGGCGCTGATCCCCAGGGCCAGTGTCAGGATCAGAGTCAGGCTGAGGCCGGGATTGCGCCTGATCGAGCGCCAAGCTTCTCGGACATCGTGTTTCAGACTCTGCATGATTCTCTCCTTGTGCTGAAAAACGGTGCGATCGACGCCTCGTACAAAATGGGAAAGCCGGTCAGCAGGAAGTGTGACTGAGAGATCCAAGAGAGTCCTCCACCACAGCAGCCAGACCTGAAAACCTGTTGAGGCGGCTTTCCGGCCGTCTCGAAAGGCCTCCCTCATCTCGGCTCCGTATTCCTCGCGGAATGGCCGGGAATAGAGGCGCAGGAGCAGAGAATAGATCCATTCCGATTTAGAAGGGTCGGCCTTGTCGGGCATGTCAAGACCTCTCCTGCTCGGATAACAGGCCGCCCAGAGTTGCGGTGCGAACCAAGCGGGCCATACGCCGCGCCTCGGCCGCAGCGACTTGGCGGCCAAAGGATGTAATGGCATAGTATTGGCGTCGTTCGTTGCCGGAATCCCCCGCTCGACGGCGGCTTGAGCGCTCGATCAGGCCTGTCTCCTTCATTTCCTTGAGATTGCGGTAAAGAGTGCCCGGTCCCAGGACGAAGCTCCCTTGATTACGCCCGTTCAGTTCCGACATGATGCCGTAACCGTGCATTTCCCGGTCGTTGAGCAGCAGCAAGATCTCAAGACGCAGAGGAAGCAGGGGCGTCAATTCAGAGGCTTTCTCAGGGCTCTTTCTTTCGCTCATGATCTTTTCCAGACCTCACCTTCGGGGACTTATTCCCAGCTTCGGATATATCCACTAACGGATATAACGATGAAAGCCCTCAAATGGTTCAGAGAAGTTGAGCTTGCCCTGGAGAATGGATAGCGAGCGATGAGGAACGTCTTCCTTCTAACGTTCACAGGGGTGTGGCGGCCAAGAAGCTCCAGAGGACGTGCTCTCTTCAGCCACAACCGGTCGGGCGGGCGGTCACGGGGCGGTCAGGCGGATGCGCGTTCCCGAGGGGGCCTGAAGCATCCAGCCGGCGGGCAGCGGACCGGCCTCGGCCGCTGCTTGAGCGTCCCATCCCGATTCGCTGAGGCGGTCAAGGTGCTCCCGCGGATTGGGTGCGGTCGCCCACAGGACGCCTCTCGAGGATCCTGCCTCCGGCTGATCAGGATATCGATGGACCACAATCGAAACTCCGCCGTTGCGTTCCCACACCAGGGTCTTGGGGAGATAGCTGCGGGTCATGACCTTCAGTCCCAAAGCCGCCAGGAACGACTCCGAGGCTTGCATGTCGCTGACCCGGATGCCGATGTTGAACAGGAGGGGCGGACTGTCGGCTGCAATGGAGTCGCCATCGATGCGCATGAGGTTTATGGGATTGCCCGACGGGTCCGTGATGAGCACTCCTGATCCGATGGCGTTCGGTTGAGGGCTCGGATCGGCGACTCTGGCGCCGGCCTCCTGCGCGCCGCGGACGGCCCGTGCCAAGTCGGCCACGCGCAAGTTGAGGTAGGGCTGAGGGCTGCCTTCCGGCGGCCGGGGGACGTGCCTGAGCACGAGCAAGGCCGACTGGTTTCTCAGCAGGCTCCACTCTCCCTGCGGATGGCGCCGGGCGATTTCAAAAGCCAGCCCTTCAATGTAGAAGTGTTCAGCGGCCTTCAAATCGTCCACTGCCAGTTCCAATCCCCGGATGACGACTTGATTCTCGTCGGCCAATTCGGCCCCGATCACGGGGAACATCAATGCGGTCAGAAGTGTAATCAGCAATAGTCTTGCGTGTCGTGACGGCATGTCCTTCTCTCCTTGGTTGTCGTTTCAGGTCTTGCAAGAGAGAGGGACAAATAGAAGGCAAAGCGTTGCATGGGTCCTGCCACGGAGCTCTAGAAGTCCCCAAGCGGAAGGGCCGTCTCAGTCAATCGGTGGCGATGATCTCGCGCAGGGCGATGCGTCCGCCATAGCGCAGGTGGGGATGGGTGCGGGCCGTGTCCAGAGCAGCCTCAGGCGAGGACGCCGAGATGATGAAAAAACCCTCCAGTGCCGGGACTTCCGGCTCGGCTTGGCCGGAGGGGAGCATCGGTCCACCGCCAGCCAAGCGCTCTCCCGTTGCCGTGCGTCCTTGTCGCCGCAGGTCGCGGGCCCATTCGCCGTATTCAGCAACGAGGCGGTCGGCTGAGGCGGGCGACGCGGGTGCCTCACCGGGTAGAAGCAGCAGCATGTAGCGCCCGTCCGCCTGTCGCGGTTGGCCGGCGTCCGGCAGCCACGTGCCTAGGCCTAAGCCCAAGGCGAAGAAAATCACGGCGGCGGCCACCTGGAGCAGCCAGCCGCGGTATCGCGCGGTAGCGGCGGACGAGTGCAAGGCTCCCTCACGGCGTAGGCGCTGCCAGAGACGCCGGTCGAAATCGGGGCCGGGATCGATCTCCCGTCTCAGGCCTTCGAAAGCGTCTTTTTCTTGATCCTTCCACTCGTCGTTCGAGTTCATTTCTCCTCCCGGGGAGAGGGTTCAATACCGGATTTGCCGGCCAAACGCCTGCGCACTTGGCGGCGGGCACGGGAAAGCTGGCTCTTGGAGGTCCCTGAGGCGATGCCCAGATGTTGGGCAATCTGCTTGTGAGTAAGGCCCTCGATATCATGCAAGATGAGGACGGTGCGGAAGCCTTCGGCCAGTTCGGCGATGGCGCGTTCCAGGTCGATGGCCAGTCCGCTCTGTGTGCCGTAGACCTGTGCGGTGCGCTCGTCGAGTTCGCCTCGGCTTGCCTCCCGTTTGTTTTGGGCTCGCCACAGCTCACGGCAATGGTTCAAGGCGATGCCCCGCAGCCAGTAGAAGAGGGCCGATTCCCAACGGAAGGTGCTCAACGAGCGGACGGCCCGCAGCCAAGTCTCCTGCAGGGCGTCCTGAGCCAGGGGAGCGTCCCAGGCCAGCAGGCGCAGCAGCAAGGCGTAAAGACGGGCATTGTAGCGGCGATAGATGTTGGCGAAGGCATCCTCGTCGCCGCGGGCAATAAAGCGCTCTGTCCACTGCCGATCCTGGCGGCGCGTCCGCTCGGCTTGCCGCTTTGGCGAATTCGCATCCTTCATGCTGCCGTCCGCACTCTATCTTACGACTCTGATTTCCTCTTTACTTCCTGTGTCGTTAACGGCCCAGAGGGTTGCACGCGACTTGAGGAGAGGGCGGAGACCAGCAAACGTGTCCGCTTTTAACCTTGATGAAGAATCCTCCTGGGATCGACTTGCAGCGCCCGCCGGGCCGGAATGTAGCTGGCGGCCAGAGCGGCCAGGAGGACGAGCAGGCAAGTCAGCGCCAGAGTGACGGGATCGCTGGGGCTGACCTGAAAGAGCAGATGCTCGAGGTAACGCCCCAGAGCCAGGGCGGCGGCCAAGCCGAGCAGGCAACCTAACGCCGTGAGCCCCAGACTGCGTCCCAGCACAAGGCGCAGAATGTGCGAGGTATGAGCGCCCAGGGCCCGGCGGACGCCGATCTCGTGAGCCAGTTGGCTGACCATCAGCGCCATCACGGCGGCAATTCCGGCGGCGGTGATGGCCAGGGCCAGCAGCGAAAAGAGTCCCACCAGGCTGGCGGTCAGGCGGACGGGGGCGATGGAGTCGCTGCGCAACTGTTCCATGGTCACCACCGAATCGACGGTCTGGTCAGGATCCACCGAGCGCACCGCTTCGATCATGGCTTGGGCCAGCCTTTGGGGATCGCCCCGGGTGCGGGCCACCAGACGCGAGGCGAAGGGTGCCTGGGTGAAGGGCAGAAAGACTTCATCGACGGCCTCCTGGTCGAGTCCGCGGCGGCGCACGTCGCCCACCACGCCCACGATGCGGACCCACCCCTCGTCATCGTCGGTCTGGTGGATGGAAATATACTGCCCCACGGGGTTCTGGCCGGGCCAGTGGCGACGCGCCGTGGAATGGGTGATGATGGCCACCTCGGGGGCCTGATTGTCGTCGGACGGGCTGAAATGGCGGCCCCTCAGCAACGGAATGCCCAGGGCCTTGAAATAGCCGGCCTCGGCGGTCAGGTGACTGACCTTGGGAAGGGCCTGAGGCTCGACTTGACGGCCTTTGATGTAGAGGAAGTGATCATGACCGTGAGCGTCACCGAGAGGCACCAGGCTGACCAGCCCGGCGGCTTGCACACCCGGCAACGCGCGCACCTGCCGGGTGGCCTCCTGCAGGTAGGCCCGGCGGGCGGGCGTCAGTTCGCTCCCCGCCTCTTGCCGAAACTTAGCATAGTTGAGCCCGATGCGCATAGTGAGGACGTTGTGCGGCTCGAATCCGGCGTCTACGCCGTTGAGGCGTCCGAAACTGCGCACCAGCAGTCCGGCGGCGGTCAGCAGCACCAGCGCCACGGCGATCTGAGCCACAACCAGTCCCTGACGCAGGCGGCGGTGGGACGATCCGGCCACGCCGCGTCCGCCGCCGCTGAGGGCTTCTGGCGGGCGTCCGCCCAGTTGCAGCGCCGGCAGAACGCCGAACAGAACTCCTGCGGCCAGGGACACGAACAGGGTGAAGAGCACCACCGTCCAGTCGAGGGAGATTTCCACCGCCCGCGGCGTGAAGCGGGCGGCGAAGCCAACCAGCAGATCGAGGACGGCGTAGGCCATGACTAGTCCCACAACTCCGCCAGCCAATGCTGCCAGGGAGCTTTCAGTCACCAGTTGGCGCAGCAGGCGGGCCCGTCCGGCGCCCAGAGCCGAACGCATGGCCATCTCCCGGCGGCGGCGCAGCAGGCGTGACAACGACAGGTTGGCCACGTTGGCACAGGCGATCAGCAGGACCATTCCGGATACGGCCAGCAGAATCAAAAACGTGGGACGGGCCTCGCGGGTCAATTCCTCCTTCAGCGGCGTGACATGAGCCTGGAAGTTCCACTCGGGCGGGTAGTGCTGGGGATGCTCCTGAGCCATCCGCGCGGCAACCGAAGAGACATCGGCCTGAGCCTGTTCCAGCCCGGCCTCAGGCTTGAGCACGGCAAAAACCGACAGCATGCGCCGATCGCGGTTTTCCATGGTGGCCTGACTGGAGCGCGAGGGGCAGTGCGAAATCGGCATGTAGAGGTCGTTGTGGCGCGGATACTCGGGAATGGCCGGCAAGACGCCCACAACTTCGTGCATCTTGTCGTCGATCTTGATCAGCCTGCCCACCACGTCGCGATCACCTCCCAGCCGTCCCTGCCAGTACTCGTGGCTGAGGACCGCAATGGGGTCGGTTCCCGGCTGATCTTCGCCGGGCAGGAAGGTGCGTCCGATGAGGGGCTTGACGCCCAAGGCGTGGAAGAAATTGGCCGAAACCACGCCCACGTCGACTTGGTGGGGCTGCAACGATCCCCAGACCACAAAGTTACGGCTATGGTACTCGACCACTTCCTGGAAGGATCGGCACTGCTGGCGATAGTCCGCAAGCTCTTTGACCGAGAAGAGCATGTCGTCGCCCCGAAGCCAGGGTTGGACGGCCCCGGGCGCCTGCTGGTGGAAGATCAGCAGCCGTCCCCGCTCTTCGTAGGGAAGGGGCTGAAGCAGCACCCCGTTGACCACGCTGAAAATGGCGCTGTTGGCCCCGATGCCCAGTCCCAGCGTCAGCACGGCGATCAGCGTCGTCACCGGACTGCGGGCCAGCAGCCGGATTCCATACTTCACATCTTGCACAAGCGTTTCCATAACGACATCAGGCTAACGGGGGCGTCCCAAAAAGATGTCAGCCGGCTGTAAAGAAGCTGTAAGACAGGTAGCCGACACCTGCGCCGCTGATGATTTTCGTTGCATCTTCGGGGTGACCCTCATTAGCATGTGCTTCATGAAGACTCTTGCTCTTTGCTGCATCCTGATGCTGGCCGGCGGCGGCTTCTTGGCCTCTTCCTTCCAGGCAGAGCCATCCGGATCTCACACGGAGACTGCCGATATGACCAGCTTGGCCTTCCGAGTCCACCACCTTGAACCGATGCTGGACTTCTACCGGGAAAGCTTCGGGATTCGATTCCGTCAAGTGGACGCTTTTGGAAGTAATCGAGCAGCACGGTATCATCGGGCAAGCCGTTAAACTGGCTTTGGAGCTACTGCTGCAGACCCCATGTGGAAACTTTTTCGGAGGGCCCCCAGCTCGAACTGACCTCTATAACCTGCTCAGGACTGGAAGGATCCGATTTGAAGAACTTGAGAGGCCTTTCCTCGAAGATGGTGTCTTTCCCAATGTCATGTGGGCAACAAACAATCCTTTCGTTGAGGCTCCAGAGGGGGACCTGTTTGGAGGCGGCGAGATTCTGATAAATACCCTCGGCCCGTTCAGCACCGACGATGGGGTCATAGAAATCGATGGCAGCAAACACGACATCCTGCGAATTGAGGGATTTGGCCTCACGATGGAACAACGGCGGGCAGTTACTGTTTTGCATGAGTTCGGCCATCTGCGTAACAAAATACCTGATGATGCGACACGCGGTTCTAAACAAAATAGTCAAGATATAATTGATGCTTGTTTTTCGAACGAAGATTAGGAGTGTCGAGATGCACCTTCACGTAATACTGTGTCTTCTATTCGGCGTTGCCATGCTTGGAGGAGCAATCGAGGATCGCACAAGGGGATCGCTCCGCGATGTCCCTAGACAATTCCCGCCATACTTCTTTTCGGTTAAGGAGGACGGAATCGAAGGTGAAGCGAAGTTCAGGTTGCACTTTTCAGACGGCAGAGTAGAAAGCATCGAAACACTGTCAGTCGGATTCGTATCCCGCCTCCCCAAGCAAGCGACCCACCAAGTTGCCGTCCAATTCGCAGCAAAGCGTTTTCAAAAAGTCTTTGAGAGCTGGGAAGCGCTGATTCTCAGCCCTTTTGATCACGAACTTTCTCTCCGGCTGGAACTAGTTCCGGATTTAGCCCAAGACGAGTATCTGGTCTCATATGCCCGAAATGGAGTGATCGCTGAGTTGGTGATCCGAAGCGCACCAATCGAAGACAATCCAGGGACTTCATCGGGGGTTCAGGAGAGTGAGACTCGGCTGCGGATCGAACCTTACTTGGAGGGCTATCTGGAGAGCGCGCTCGAACTCTTTCGGCACGACACCGGGACACCACTCTCCCAAGAAATCGGGTTGCGTTCGCTAGTCCAAGACCCCGGAATAGAGGGTTGGGCCGGGCCATACCTCAGAGAGGGCTTCCCCATCGAGAAGTTTCAGCTAGTTTGTGATTCGCGGGCAGCGTGCAAAGTTCGATGGAAGAAGTGACCGACCTCCTGGCAGTGAGGAATCCTTTAGCCGTCACCGCACGGCGTGACAGGCTCCGCTACCGACGGGCCGAATCAGCCGATGGAACCTCGTCCCGGATCAGCTCAGCTTCCCGGCTACCGTCAAGCGCGGCAACTCGACCAACTTCACCGCTAAGTGGCATTACAGACCTTATTCGAGAGAAGTGTATTGATCAACCAAGTAATTAGTGAGATGGTGTCACGAGGACATTAGTATGTGGAAATCAGTTGTCGCCCTCGGTTTTGTAACATTTGCGGCCCTTGCGGGTAGCTGGCATCAAGGTGCTCAGAAGTGCTGTACTGGTGAGACACCAGACTACGAGGTCTTTGAGAAGACTGCGGATTCCATCACCGGTTGGATCAGGTTCAGAGTCGGCGTAAGCGACTACCCAGATGTGGCAGCCTTGAAGCAGATTGTCTGCGATGTCTTAAGGGATGAAAACCTCGAAGATTTTAGTTCGGTGAACATCTTCGTCCATGACATTCATACGCTCGGCACACCAAGAGAAATCGAGATAATTGCAGCTTATTTATGGAATCAACTGACTGTCGATAAGCCATCGACGATGCAGCTCCGGATATATCAGGACGCCGATGGAAATTACTATCCACCTGATGAGCGACCCCGATTCCGGTTTGTCCATGAAGCCGACTGCGAGGATTAGTTCGCACCGGAGTCTTAGATCTGACGCCTCAAGGAAGGAATGAGTGAGGCCTGTTGGTTAGTCGCGCAAGTATGAGGCTGGGTCAGTCTTCAGCGCCAGTCTGAGTGCCGGAGAGAGTGCCAACAGGCCTGCAGCAAGAACAACTGCCAAGACCGCCGTATAGAGAGGCCATCTTGCATCAGTAGCGAGAGCGGTCGTGGAACTCGGCAAGAACCGCCTGGCCGCAAAGTCGAGGAAGAGCCCCCCGCTGATTCCCGTTGCGAGCAGGAGCAACGCTTGACGGCTTATGAAAGTCAAGACACGCAGCCGTCCGGCTCCCAACGCCATCCGGATGGCCAGTTCTCGGCGGCGACTCCGCACTAGCTGGATGAACGCGCCGAACAGGCCTGTCGCTGTCAGAAGAAGGGATTGGAGCGCGCATAGAAAGACGAGTTGAGCCCGAAATTCGGGATCGCGCAAGAGATTGGCGAACAGTTCCGCTGCCGGAGTGATTCTGCCGGGCTCTGACCATTTCATCAAGATGTCACTAAAGGGCTTGCTCAAACCTTCAGCGTGGCTACTCGTGCGCACAACCAGCATTTCTCCCTGGTAACCCTTTCGGTAAATCCTCATAGGAGATGAGGCGTTGAAGGGGCTGAAGACGTCTTCCGCCACGCCGATGATCACTTGGGGGCGCAAGTCGCCAGGTAGGCGAATCAGCTTCCCTACCACATCGGAGCTTCGCGGCCAGACTTCCTCTGCCAAAGTCCTGTTAACAATGACCCCCTGGGCGGCGGCAAGGCTTGAAGCGAATGAATCGCCCGCAATCACCGCAATGCCCATCAGTTCAAAATAGCCAGGGCTCACGGTGTCGATGGCAGCGCGATGGGGAGCCTCGAAGGCCGACTGATCTTCACGGACGACCCTGAACGCTACAATCTCAGACGCTGCGGCGAGTGGAAAACTACTAGCGAAGGCCGCTCCTCGGAGCCAGGCCTCGTGTTCCAGAGACCGAACCAAACGCCGCCGCATCTCAAGCCCTTCGGCGTCTGAAGGAAGCGGCAGGCCTTCCGCTAGCAGCAAGTTGTCGACGGCATATCCAGTGTCGGTTTGCGACAGCCTGTTCAAGGAGACCAGGAACTGTCCGCTCAAACTCACAAGCAGCACCGAAAGGGCCAATTGAAAAACCAGAGCTGCGCGCCACAGCCAAGCGTCGCCTACACCTGGACCTACGCTCCGGAAGAGCTGGAGTGGATCATCTGCATGTTTGGGCCACCACGCCGGCATGCTGGCCAGGGCGGCTGAAACCAAGGAGGCCGTCAGGGCCAGAACTGCGACATTGAGCGGGTCGCTTCCCGCATCGGGGGTCGTGAGTCTCGGGGGGGCCAGTTCGACGAGGAACTTTGACCAAGCGGGAAGCAACAGAAGCGTCACTGCGCAACTTGCCAGGGCAATCAAAAGGCCCTCGAAGAAGGGACCCAGGATCAGGTGACCCGAGCGGGCTCCGAAAGCCTTGCGAAGAGCTGTTTCGTGACGTCGGCGAAGGCTCCGGACCAGCCAAAGTCCGCTTAAGTTGATGAGAATAATGGCGATCAGAACGAGTCCTACCGCCTGGAGCACGAAGAGCGTCGTCCCATGTTGCGCCAGCAGATCATCGTAAAGCGGGAGCAGGGAAGCTGAGCGGGCGTGGTCGTTTCCGTGAGCGCGGCGAACGATGGTATTGCACGTCTTGCGGGCTATCTCCAGCGTCACGTCAGCCTGTAGTCGGGCGATGGTGTGGAAGGTATGCCAGGAGAAGTTCGAACTCAGGATAGCAGGGGAATGCCACCTCGTCCATAAGTCGAACTCAAGCCGAGGGAGACCTGAATGCTTGGGCATGACCCCGATGACGGCAAAGGGCTGACCGTCCAACTCCAGCGTCTCGCCCACGATATCCTTCCGGCCTCCGTAAAGGGACTGCCAGAGGGCATGGGAAAGTACCACTTCCTTGATCGTCAACGAAGGGATCAGCCCTGTTCCCACAAGAGGACGAATTCCCAGAACCTTTAAGGGATCACCGACCGCATACCCAGCCCTGACTCTTCCAGTGGTCCCCCCAGCACTGACTGTGTGCCTCATCTCAAAATAGGCGAAGGCGCCTGAAAAGACTTGCAGCGAACCCGAAGCCTGCCGGAACTCACCAGGTGAAAGCGGGATGTCGGACTGCTGCGTGTCCAGCCACGTCTCCTGGACAACAACCAGCCGATCTGCATCCTGGTAGGAAAGCTCTCGGAATAGTGTCCGCTCCAACAGGCTGAAAACTGATAGATTGAAGGACAGCCCGGTCGAAATGAGAAAGACTGCCGCCAGCGTAAAGGTCTTGGCCCGGGCGAGACGCTTGATTGCTTCAGCCAAGTGTCGAGACATCCTTTGGATAGCTTAGCACGTTCCCTTTGAGGGACGATGCGGCATTTTGCTAGCTCCTAGGGTGTTCGATTCAGTGGCGGGATCTTATCGGGGGTTGTAACGTGGGGTCAGTCATGGTCAAACTTCCATGCCAGGTTTGGCCGTGATCAGATCGCGTCGGGCGTGGCCGCGTCCGGCGTGGTCGCTAGCGCCGAACGTCAGGAAACCAACTCCGCCCTCCCTTCGTTGATGACTGCAATCGCCTCGTCCTGCCCTCCGGCCTCCTCGACCAGCCTCTCCCAGCTTACTTCCTTTCCCATGAATCGATAGCGGCCTTCCTCAAGGGGAAATGCGTCCTCCCGGGCGGCCAGCAGCTGATAGGCCCGCGACGAGGTGATGCCCATCTCCTTGGCGGCCTTTGGCGTCGAGACGTAGGCCTTCCCCCGAAAGTAGACTGCCTTGGCCGGGCGGCCCCCCTTCTTGCCGTGCTCCCTCGCAGCTGGGTTGGGCCCGCGCGGGTGCAGCGCCGCCATTACCTGTCCCGCGAACCTCTTGACGTGAGGGAGCTTGGCGATCTTCTCCACATCTTCGTCCGAAGCCTTCCTAATGGCATCTGAAAGCCGCTGCGCACTGTCCATCGTCGCATTATAAAACCTCAGCGCGGAATTCTTCAAGTTTTCTTTTCTTTTTGCTTGACAAACCTTAGCGCTAAGGTTATTATAG
Organism: Acidobacteriota bacterium; assembly: GCA_035471925.1. GTDB lineage: Bacteria > Acidobacteriota > UBA6911 > RPQK01 > DATIPO01 > JANQFM01. The sequence goes on along the minus strand of DATIPO010000039.1, from coordinate 10,084 downwards.
GTGCACTGGAAAACGGAAAGGAAAGAATAAAATGCTGAATCTCACGCTGAATCGATTTGAAGACTTGTTGGGCGAGACCGCCCGGAACCGCAACGCCAACCCGACCTCTCTCAATCAGGCCCGTGTGGATGCGCTGATCCTGGCGGTGGCCATGCTGACTCACGCGAGCAGCGTGTTCAACGCCGCCTTCCGCTTCGATGAGCAAACACAGAGCGAGAGCCGCGCTGAGCGCCGCCGGGCCATGGATGAAGTCAACGGCTTGCTGAGCGCTCTTGCGGCCACTGAGCAGTCCGCAAGGCTTGCAGCTTAAGGAGGTTTCCCATGACCAGCCAATTCTCCTACAAACGATCCTCCCTCCCCAACCGGGGCGCCTCCGGGCGTCCCGGCCCCCGCCCCCGCTCTTCGTGGCTGCGGGACTTGTCCGACTCCCTGGACAGGGGGTGGTTTTTCACCGTCGTCTTCCGCAAGCGTACCACCGGCGAGATCCGCACGATGCGATGCAGGGCGCGGGTTAGGGGTTGATCGGGTACAGGGCGGCGCTTGGGCCCCCCAGACCCTGAATCGCTACCGCTATGCTCTGAATGACCCGATAAACCTGTATGATCCAGATGGGCGGCAAGAGCATCCTCCGCCCCACATTCGGGTTCACGTTTTCGGGAACTATCCGACTTCGCCCGGACAGACGAACGTGCACAGTTCAGGAGGCGGAAAAGGTGGCGGATTTGCTGGGGAAGGAAAGGGCGGCGCCAGAGGCGTCGCTGAGGGCGGTTTCGTGGAAGGCGAGGAAGAAGGAGGCGGGACCAGTTTCGAACAAAATCGAGTCCTGGTTCGGGGAACTCGACGGCCTGCTGATCAAGTTCGTTCCCATCCGCGAGGGCGCCGACTTTGAGGGTTACCCGTTTCATCAGCCGGGCTTCCGAGTGGCGGATGTGCGCAAGGTAATCGCCTTGGCGGAAAAGTATGGCGGACGGAAAGAAGGACCGATCCGCCAGTCGGAGGGGGAAACCCGGGCCGCCGTCCGCGACCCTGACGGGAACACCATCGAGCTCTACCAGCGCCCTTAAAACTTGTAAAGATCTTGTCAAGAGTCTTAGGGCCGGTTGACGCCGACCGCCGCACACAAGCGATAATGGATCGTTCAGGAAGGATCCAGGTTTGAAGCCGTCTCTCTCCAGTTTGCTGCACCGTGTGCCCGGATCGTGGCGCCGTTCCTCGCTCGGACGATGGCTTCCCGCGGCGGCGGCTCTCTTTCTGCTGACCGCAGCCGCGGCGGCCTTGGGATGGCTGGCCTGGCAGGAACGGGACCGGGCTGAAAGTTCGGTCCAGATGCTGCAGCACGACTACGCTTCCTTCGTGTCCGACAAGCTGCGGACCCGAAGCATCGAGCACTACCAGAGTTGCTCGGGACTGAGGCTGTCGGCCTATTCTGCCGCCGACCTTGTGGACAGCCCCACGCCGTTTGCCCATTTGCGGTCCTGGGCCAATGGACGAGAGCCCGACTTCTCTAACAGCCGGGAATGGGTGCGCTACTACTTTCGTTTCGATGCCTCCTCAGGCGATGTGCGGTTCAAGGGCGATGAACTTCCCGCTCGGCAAGAGCAGGAGTTGCTCAGAGATGCTCTGGCCGACATCCCCCTGTGCGCCCCCAGCCAGACGCTGGTATGGCCGTCCCTGGACGTGGCTGGCGATGCCGAGGCGAAGCAGCCCGGCGCCGGGGGCGAGGCTGGCGACCGAGGCGACAGCAGCGCTCCCGTGACTGTCATGGCCGCTGACGGCGCCGACTTGGACAACGCACAGGCCAACGGCTATGTGCCGTCCTGGGGCGTGCTGCTCGAAACCGACGCACTGGGCGGAATCAGCCGTGCTTTCGGGTTCGCCATCTCCCAGCCGCTCCTGGCCGAACACTTGATGGCCGATCTGCTCAGCCCTCAGTCAGAATGCGCCTGCTCCCTGCTTCTGCCCGAGAGCCTTTCCGAGATCGAAGACATCGGAACTGCGGCCTCGGTGGTAGTGCGCGATGGTGCCGGACGGATGGCGCTGAGCAGCGGACCCATTCCCGAGGGCCTGTCCCCCGACAGCTTGGTGCGGTCGCCTCTGGGAGACGGGCTCCCCTTCCCCGGCTGGACGGTGGAAGTCGCCATCCGTCCCCAGGTCATGGAAGAACTGCTGCCCTCAGGCGGACTGCCCATGTGGGCGCTGGTCCTGCTGGGGACGGTGGTGGCCGGCGCGGCCCTGCTGGGGGCGCGCAGCCTGCGGCGCAGCGAGGAGCTGCTGCGCCTGCAAGAGAACTTCGTCTCCAACGTCAGCCATGAACTGAAGACGCCGCTCTCCAAGATCAGGCTCTTCAACGAGTTGCTCGATCCCCGCCGGGGCGAACCTGAGAAGGCTTCGCGCTACCGCGGCGTCATCGACCGCGAGTGCCGCCGGCTCAGCCTGCTGGTCGACAACGTACTGCGCTTTTCCGAGCCGGGATCAGGAACCCCGTCCAAGCGCCTGCGGCGGATCAGCATGAACGAAGTGGCCGGGAGAGCGCTCGAGACCTTCCGAGCCGCCAACGATCCCCAGCGGGAGCGCTTCCTGCTGAAATGCTTGGGAGACGGCGTGGTCCATGGCGATGAGCCGCTGCTGCAGCAGGTGCTGATGAACCTGCTCGACAATGCCGTCAAGTATTCGCCAGCCGGCAGTCCCATCGTCCTGCGCGTGCAGGAGGACGCGGGACGCGTGCGGGTTGAAGTCGAAGACCGCGGACCCGGGGTCCCTTCTGATCAACGGCAGCGCATCTTCGAGGAGTTCTACCGCATCGAGGGCGACGACGATCAATGCGCCGCCGGCAGCGGACTGGGTCTGGCCCTTGTACGCCGTCACGTCGAAGCCCACGGAGGACGGGTGAGCGTGCGTCCGGCCCCGGATGGCGGCAGCATTTTCAGCGTGGAACTGCCGGCCGTCGCGGCAAAATCCGCCTCCTCGGCTGACACGGCGCCACCAACGTCCTCCAGTGCATTTGCCCAATCATCTCAGTCCTCTCCGGACTCTCTGACGAGTGGCTCGAAGCGGGATGGTTCGCCGAAGCCCGGCGGAGCCCCTCCTGAGGGATCGAGCGACGATCTCACACCTTCCCGGTCATCGGCCTGAGCCTATGAAAGCATCCATCCTGCTGGTGGAAGACGAACGCGAGCTGGCCGAGGGCCTGGCCGACGCCCTGGGAGGAATGGACTACCAAGTCGAGTGCGTCCATCGGGGGGACGAGGGACTTGATCGCGCCCGGCAAGGACGATTCGATCTCATCGTCCTGGACGTGATGCTTCCCGGACTCTCAGGATTCGACTTGCTTTCCCGCCTGCGCCGAGCCGGCGACGAGACCATGGTGCTGATGCTCACCGCGCGCGGTCAAGAGGTCGACAAGGTCCGCGGACTGCGCGCCGGGGCCGACGACTACATGAGCAAGCCCTTCGGACTGATGGAACTCACCGCCCGCGTCGAGGCCCTTCTGCGCCGCCATCCCGGTCTGGGGCGGAGCGGCAGGGATGGCGGGTCCGCCGAGCGGGGATCATCCGCTGAAAAGCCGGCTGATTCTGCTGAACGCGCCGCTGGAGCCGATGCTGATGCGGCCAACTCCGGCGGCCAAGAAAAGCCTTCCGCCTACCGAGCGGGGAAAGTCAACATCGACTTCCAAGCCCGCGAAGGACGACGGGGGCCGCGCACCTTCACCCTGACCACCCGCGAACTGGAGATTCTTCAGGTCTTAGCCCAGCATGCCGGACGTCCCGTCTCTCGCAACGACTTGATCAGCGCCATCTGGGGCATTTCAGACGAAGTCGAAGTCACCACCCGTACCATCGATCAGCACGTGGCTTCCCTGCGGCGCAAACTGGAGGCCGATCCCTCCAACCCCGAACTGCTGGAAACCGTCTACGGCTACGGCTACCGCCTCAAGAAGGGCGACTGAGGGCCAAGAAGAGGGCTTTCGACATATACTGCGCGAAGGCACTGGCTCATTCGTCGGCGCTTTGGTTCAGCAGTTCCTGAACGCGGCTTTCCACGAAGTGAATTCCGATGCCCGGTGCGGCCACGCGTCCCTGGCGGTCAATGAGGACGTAGTAGGGTGTTCCCGACGCACCCAGCTTGCCGGGCAGTCCGTCGCTTTCGGAAGCCAGCACCTGGGGCCACTCGGCCTTCTTGGACTCAACCGCGCGCAGGACTGCCTGGGGGTCCTGGTCGAAGGCCACGCCCATGACCTGGAAGCCTTTCTCGCCCAGCCGCTCTTCGATGGCCCGGATCGTTGGCATCTCCTGCAGGCAAATTCCGCAGGTCGTGGACCAGAAGTCGACCAGTAAGACCTTGCCCCGCAGAGAGTCGGATGACAACTGACCGTCGTCCACCGTGGGCATTTTGAAGGGAGGAACCGGGTCTCCCGGCTGAAGCAGGCCGTCCCTCTGGGAGAATCCGCGCAAGGTGTGGGCGGCCTCGCTGTCAGGATGCTCCTTGATCAGGGAGAGGGCCAAGGCTTGAGCCTCCTGACCGTACCCGGCCGTCCGAAGCAGTCTGAAGAGCACAAAATCGATGCGGGAGATGGGAACGGCGAGACCGTCTTTTCCGGCTTGCTTCAACCGCTTCAGTTGGCGCGTGGCCATCCGGTTGCCTTCCAGATGGCTTCCCGCTTCGGGCAGACGATTGAGCACAGCCTCCCAGATCGGGTCGGAGGCAGCCAATCCACTCAGCCATTGGTCGATGGCTTCGAAGCGCCCGGCATGGACCATCAGATGGACGGCCTCTTCGCCAGCTTTGTGACGGTCCTCGCCTTCGGGCAGCGATTGCGCCACTTCCCATAGGCGCGGTCCGAAGCGGGCGCCGGGATGCTCGGGGTCTTGGTCTTGGCCGCCGCCACGCCGAAAGTCGTCCACCGCCTGCCAGGCTTGCCTGGCGAGAGTCCGTGCGTCCTGGGAATCCTGGGCTCGAAGCATGCTGGTGGCTGCTGAGGTCTGCAAAGCCAGGCTGAGACCCAAGGCCGCCACAAGCAAGGGCAGCCGACGGGCCCCGGAATCGTATGGAGTCGTGGAAAGTGAATTGCGATTGGTCGTCATAATCATCTCCTACAGTCTGATTTCAACCGACGCCTTCATCCTCTCACTGACCCGCATGAAGGTTGTCAGACCAACGCAAGAGTCCTGTAAAAGTCCTGTGAGGGATGATTCCCGAAGGCAGGTCGACGATCAGAGGCCTGGGCGGTCGCTAGAAGCGGCGAACCAAGGTAGAGGCAGGGATGGCCAGCATGCTAGCCGGCATTCCTCAGGGGCAGTCTGCTGCGGTGGCGCACCCCTACGCGGGCACCCGGTCGGCCTGCTCAACGAACCGTACCGTAAGGACGCTTCCGCGGGCCTCTCGCGATGCCTTGTCATCACGGTGCCTGCGTCCCCTCGCGACGACCCCAGAGAAAGGCGGGCCTAGCCGTCCTGCGCGCCGCTGTTGTAGGGCAGGCTTTGCGAGAACTCGAAGCTGGCTTGCCTGAGGGCTTCTTTGCCGCGCACGGTCAGGTCGGTAATGAAGGCGAACTGGTCGCGGGGTTCGATGGGGTAGGCCTTGAGACGGTAGTGGGTGGCCCAGGGCTTTTCACGCACCAGGACGATAATGGGCCGCTTGATTTGCAGATCGGGACTGGTCCAGGCCACCTCTTCCAGGATCCGGCGGGCTTGAGCCGAGTCATGGTCGGGCTTGAGGTAAAAGTCGGCAATGCACTGCAGATCCTGCCCGCCGCTGTTGGCGTTGCCGATCTGGCAGTTCCACAGCTTGAGGTGGGGAACAAAGACGCGCGTGTCATCGGCTGTGACCATCTGGAAAGAGCGCATCCCGATCGAACGGATTTCGCCGTAGTGTCCTTCGACCTCTACCCAGTCGCCGGGCCGGAAAGGAATCTCGAAGAGCGTCACCGCGCCCGCCACCAGACTGCTGGCGTAGTCTTTGAAGGCAAAGCCGATGGCCAGTCCCGAAGCTCCTGCGATGGCCACGAAGTTTTCATAAGTGGGTTGGACGATCAGCGGCACGACCGTCAAGAAAGCCGCCACCAGCAGCACCAAGCGGATGACCGGAATCCAAGCCAGGACGTACCAACTGCGCCGTCCGGAAAGATAGCTTGAAGCCCAGGTCAGCCCCTTGCGGAGGAGGAAGATCGACAGCCAGGTCCCCACGATGACCGCCACGATAGTGGCCACGTTGGAGGCGGTTAGCGGCTGAAGAATGGCGGATAAGTTGTCGCTGTTGAACATCAGGTCTACCTTTCGCCAGTCGTTGGCTCCGTTCGCGGGCGTTGATCAGACTTCACTGCAGGCGGTCAGGGCAGCGTTCCGCGTAAAATCCTCGCGCCCGAGGCATTTCGACGGCTCCTTGCCGCTTCGCCCTGATCCCCCAGGCTGCTAAGACGAGCCCAAGCCGTCACCGGCAACGCCGCGGGAGAGAAGCCACGTCCTCACCGCCGGATAGGCCCGCTTGCGCACCCACCAGCGCCCTTCCAGCAGTTTGACCAACCCGGCTCGTTCGAGTTGCTTGAGTCGGGGCGGCAGGGACGCCTTTTCCAGCGGCAGCACGAGTTCCAGGTCCTCAGGTCGTACACCGCCGTGAAGCAGCAGCGAGTGGAGAATCTGAGCCTCCGGCCGTCCGGCCGAGGACGGAACCTTGGGCAGGGTTACTTCGTCCCAAGGCTGCACCCACAGGGTGCGGATGCGCGCCGATGCCTCTCCAGCCAGCCCTTCCTCATCCTCTTGCCCGCCTTCAGACGCCTCTTCGTTGCTTCTGTCTTCGTCTGGGGCCGCCGAGTCTCCTCGGCCTCCGGTCGATTCACCGTCCTGCTGTGGCTCCTGGCCCTCCTCTGAATTCTCGGATTGCTGCGATTCGTCGTCGGGGGCTGCCTCGATCAGCGAGCCGTCGGCGTGTGAGCGAAGGCTTTCCTTCCACACGGCCAGGGCCACTTCAGGGAGCCCGCGGCTGAAGGCGGCCAGCTTTTCCACGAATTCCGCCGGGGCTTCTTCCTCCTCTCCTTCGACATCGCCGGTTTTCAGGAGAAGCTTTCCCTTGGCCACCTGGCGGAAGATCAGGGGACAGGAGGCACGCTCGGCCTCGCGCCGCAGCCAGACGGTTGTCCGCTCCACGTCAAAAGGCTGGGGAACCAAAATGGGTCCGAACGACGACGAGCGGATTCCGGGCGTGCGGGCAGAGGTGGCGTCGCTTTGGAAGTTCTCCGTCAGGCACGACAAGTAGGTCCAGGCCCAACTGCCGCAACCAATAAGCAGCGGACCAGTACTGCCGCGGGCGCAGGCTTCCAGGAGGCCTCGGGCCACCCGAAGTCCTCGGGCGTGGCGCAGAAAGCAGTGCTCCAACCGGGGCAGGGCCCGGATGGGCGGCAAGTCCGGGGTGTCATCCGATGGGTCCCCTTGGCCGGGGGAGGAGGAAGCCTGCTTGGCTTGGTCTTCATCGCCCTCGCCCGCGTCTTCTGTCCCGGTCTCGTCGGACGTGACTCCGGCGCGAGTCGGGGCTTCGCCATCCCCGCGGTAGAAGTCGGCCCGAGTGGGCGCGGACGGCGGCTGATCCTCAGGCCAGGAATCGGATTCCGTCCGGGCGACTTCGTGAATGAGCTCTCCCAACCAAGCCTCAGCACCTTCCAGAATCTGCTCACCGGAGGGCGGGTCCAGGCACTCCCATCCTTCTCGTTCGGCCAGGGCGCGGACGATGTGGGCCACCCCGCTTCCCGGCGGACCTACTACAAAGCGGACTTCCGGGTCGCGACCCCGCATCCAATCGCCCAGGGCCTCGGCCAAGGATTCGGTGGCCAGCTCCCAACGGGGCGGGGCCGCCACGCACAGCAGGTCTTCGCTGGAGAGCCGATGCAATTCCTCCGGCTCCTCGTGCTCATCACTGGCTTCCTTCCAGTGCTCCTTGGCATTGTGCCAGGCTTCCCAGAGCCAGTGCCGGGTAGGTTCGGAAGCCGGCATCGACACCATCTGGAAGTCCTCGGGCTTCACGAACTGCCAGACCTGCACCGCTTCATCCCGGGAAGCGTCGGATTCAGGCATAGATACTCCTGCCCCGAGCATACACCCCGCCCCTGCTCCTCCCAACCACTGGTCAAGCGGAGAGGATTGCGGCGCTCAGTCAGTCGGGGGTTGGGGCAAAGGAGACTCTTTAAACAGCTCAAGGTAGTCGGGATGCGCAGCCAACGCCGCGAACGCTGGACTGCCTGCCCAGCGCAGGAAACTGGGCGAGCGCCGCTGATGGGCGATGGCGAGTTGATTGAGGGCGAACTCCTCTCCTCCCCCGTGCATGGCCGCCAGCGCCAGCCGTCCGGGGGAGGCCAGCTCGCCGAATACGCTCATCTCCAGAAGCGGACTTTGGTCGGGCGGGCGTTCCGAGTATGTGCGATTGGCTTCCACCGATATGAGATGGAAGCGCGAGCGCAAATGGCGTTCCAACCTTTCTTCGTTGTTCTCGGCCTCTTCGATTCGCCGGTAGACCTCTTGCGGCGGGTCCGTCGTCACCAGCCATTGAGACAACACTTGTAAGGCCTCCTCGGTGTCCCCGAGCGCCAGATGAGCACCCAGCAGACATTCCACGGCCTGCTGCCTGCCCTGGCTGATTTCCCGGGCTTGTCCGCACAACTCGATGGCCCGCCGCGGATCACCACCACGCAAGTAGATCATTCCGGCGATGCGGTACGACTCGACCGAGGACGCGTCCAGATCAAGCGCCTTCTCGGCTTGCTCTTGAGCGGCTCGCGACCGTCCCATGAGGGCCAGGAAGAGCCCGTAGGACCGATGGACCTCCTTGAGCCCCTCGCCCAACTCCAGGGCCCTCCGATAATGGTTCCGGGCCGATTGGGCGTCCCACTCGTGATAAAAGGCGATCTCGGCCCGCAGCAGGTGGACCGCGGGAGCATCGGAGTCCATCGCCATAACCTCTTCCAGCCGCCTCAGGGCCTCCTCGCGACGCTCCTGGGACTCGCCAGCCGTCAACCACGTCGCCCGAGCCCAATGAAATCGGGCGGGAGCAAAGTCCTGGTCCAAGCGCACGGCTTCTTCGAAGGACTTTATACTGGCCCGCCTCTCAACCCAATCCTGACTCGACAGCAGCTTGAGCGCCCTCAAATAGGCGGCCTGAGCAACCGCCGAGTTCGGACTCTTACCAGTGGCATAGAGCTCATCACCCTGCTCGGCGTTCTGGTCAACGCTGCTTAGGCTGGGCCCGTTTTGATCAGTGTCGTTTTGATCCGGGCTGTTCTGATCACTCTCAAGGACCGGATACGGCACCCGACCGCTCAAGACCAACCATGCAGCCACCGCGAGGATCACCAGCAGCACCGCACTGCCCAGGAGTTTCCAACTGTGGCCGTTTTGGGGTCGGGGCATGGATGCGACTGGCCCATCGACTCTGGAAGAAGCTTGCGGCAAATGATCGGCGCGGTCTTCAGCGAGCGAGATGCGCTGTGGTCTCCCAGCCCGCTCTCCCTGCCGTTGTCCAGGACCACCAGCCGAGCTGTCCGGCGCTGGTCCGTCGGACTCCCTGCCTGAGACTCTCGAATCGGCGACCGTTGCCGACGAGCCTACCCCTGCTTGACCACCTGCCATCCCATCCGCAGAAGCCGGGGACGGCTCAGCTTCACCGCGCTCCCCCGGATGCTCCGGCGCGGACCCCTGCCGCGATGAATCCTGGGGCACACGCTCTATCGGAGCAATGAACCGGTAGCCCATACGGGGAACGGTTTCGATGTAGACGGGCGCCTCGGCGCTGTCGCCCAACATGCGCCTCAGATGGCGGATGGCGTTGTTGAGGCCCTGGTCAAAATCGACGTGGGTGTCGCTCCACAGGTGCTCGGCCATCTCCTCCCGCGTGGCCAGGTGTCCCGCCCGCTCCACCAAATAAGCCAGGACTTTCGCCGGCTGGTGCTGCAAGCGGACGGGCCGTCCCTGACGCCGCAATTCCAGGCTCTGCAAGTTAAACTGAAAGACTCCGAAACGAACCCTGTCGTCCCGGCTTTCCTCTCCGCTCATGTCCTCAGCCTAGCGCCCCCACGCGCTCCGCGGCAACTAACCGTCCCTCCTCA
>DATIPO010000038.1:0-2168 GCA_035471925.1 Acidobacteriota bacterium | reverse complement strand
TGGAACATCTCATCCTGTTGGTGAATGATTTCTAAACACATCCCGGTGATTGCTAAGGCAATTCACACGCCAAAAATTCCCCCAGCCGTGTCTCAAGACCGGACCTCTCCTTGTCAAACCGCAGGGGATGTCCCAGTGCATAAGCCGGTGGTTCGCGCCAGTTTAGAGGGACAGAAATCACGCGTTCCCGCTTTGGACCCGGGTTTCCCCCGTCATTCCCGTCTTGTCGGCCACAACAACCACAACCCTCTGATTTAAGTCCTGGGTTGTGGTTGTGTCTGGTTGACTTCGCGCGCAAAGGAAGCGGTGCTTGGCCCCTGAGAACACACCTTCAGGGATTAAGAACCGATGGCCACACACCCGATCCACAATCAGCTGATCCTGCACAATCACTTCCGTGAGCGGTTGCGCGCTGAGTTCCCCGATGCCGATGACGAGACCCTCGCCGATACCCTGGAGGGCCTGACCGACCTCAATGAGCAGCTGGGCGCGGTGATCCGCTCGGCGCTGGAGGACGAGGCCCTCCATGGCGCCTTGAAGACCCGCCTCAGCGAGATGCGCGCGCGTGCTGCAAGGTTGGCCCATCGGGCCGAGAAGAAACGCGCCTTGGTGGGCGAGACCATGGCCCAGGCCGCGCTCAAGAGGATAACCCTGCCCGACCTCACCGTCAGCCTCCGGCCCCGCCCCCTTGCGGGTGACGGACGACTCCGCCATCCCCGCGGCCTATTGGAAGCCCCAGGACCCCAAGCTGGATAAACAGGGCCTGACTTCGGCGCTCAAGGCCGGGGAGACCATCCCCGGCGCCGTCCTCGGCAACCCCCAGCCCTGCCTCTCGGTGCGGACAAAATGAGCATCTTCACCGACACCCAGGTCAAGGCGCTCAAGGGCAAGCTCAGGGCCGCCGACATCAAGACCCGGGAGGAAGACGGTATTACGCTCTCCTATATCGAGGGCTGGTTCACCATATCCGAGGCCAACCGCATCTTCGGCTTCGATGGCTGGAGCCGGGAGACCCGCGAGGCCGCCTGCGTCTGGCAGGGACGATCTCAGGGCCGTGCCGCCTGCAATTACATTGCCCGGGTGCGCATCTCCATCCATGGCGAGGCACAATCCATCATCCGCGAGGGCAGCGGCTTCGGCGGCGGAAGTGGCGAGACCTTAGGTGAGGCCCATGAGATGGCGCTCAAGGAGGCCGAGACCGATGCCATGAAGCGGGCCTTCATGACCTTCGGCAACCGCTTTGGCCTGGCGCTGTATGACCCCGAGCAGAAAGGCGTGAGCAAACCCAGGGCCAAGCCCCAGGAAGAGCCCCCGCATTGGCCGGTCTCCTTACCGGGAGAAACCGCCTCGATCCTCTGCAACACGCCCCAGGCGGTCTATGGCGAGCTGAGGAAGGCGCTTGAGGGTCTCACCAGCATCGAGTCTGTCCAGGACCTCTGGCACAGGAACGAATCGACGCTGAAGGCCCTCCGCGAAGCCCATCCCCATCTCACCGACCAGCACGGGGCCCATTACACCGCGGTCTTCGCCAGGCTCTGCAAGCAACGGGTCAAGGCGCTCATGGCCAGGGGAGACACAGGAAAACCAGCCGGGCGAGAAACGCCGCCACCGGCGGCAGGAGAAATATCAACCCGGCCCGCGGCACCGTCTTCACCACCCGCCATCAATGGGCGACAGGGTGACCGGGGCATCGACAAGTCGGTGTTGGCCATCGGGGCGCCCAGGCGCATCCGGGATCCAAATCACCTCAAGTATGTCGCCAGCCAACCGTGTCTCGTCTGCGGCCGCCAGCCCGCCCAGGCCCATCACCTCACCTTCGCCCAGCCCCGCGGCCGGGGGCTCAAGTCCAGTGACGAATGGACGGTGCCCCTCTGTGCCCTCCATCACCGCGAGCTCCATGACCGCGGCGATGAACGGGCCTATTGGGAGGATAAGAATATTGACGCGGAGAAAGTGGCCAGGGAGCTGTGGGAGAAACGACGAGGATTGGGCCTAAATGAAATTGGAGAGGAAAGGAAAACAGCTTCTTCCTCTCTGGGTGGTTGAACCTTCGGCAGGCGGGATATGTCACAAGTTGCGATTCAAGGACGCAGTGGGATTGAGAACCAAGACCCGAAAGCAAGGACCGACCGCATGAAAAGAGGCATGTCGTTTCAGCTAGTACTATC
>DATIPO010000037.1:0-7786 GCA_035471925.1 Acidobacteriota bacterium | reverse complement strand
CCGTGGAAGCTGAAATCGCCCGCCGCCTTGAAGAGGACGGCCTGACCCCGGCTTTGCGTTCGGGTGGCCTGCGCGCGTCGGCTCCCAGTGCTATGATTCGAGTCAACGCCTCTTCGCCGGCGGCCCTCGTGGGCCATCAAGTCGGACAAGCTGTCTACGGGAGCATCATCCGATGAGCCGCCAGTTGCTGGAAAGCGCGCAATCAACCCCTAGAAGTTCCGGACTGCTGCTGCAGCGCAAGTGCAAATGCGGCCAGCACACGATTGGCGGTGAGCGGTGTGAGAAGTGCCGCAAAGAGCGTCCCAAGTTCAAAAGAAACGGGAAAGGCCGGCAGACACTCTCCCTATCGGTTCCGGAAAGGGCTGCCGAAGGCGAAGTCGGTGCAATCGGGCTGGCCCCTCCCAGGTTTGATCCGCGAAGGCTCCGACCGTCGCTGCGCAGCGGCCCACGCGTCCAACGGGCCGCCAAAGCCTCGGGGCCAGCGGGAGAAGCCGCAACCGTCTCCGCCGCACCCCAACCGCTCCTTGAAACTGCGCTCACGTCCCCTGCCGAAAGTACCCCGCAACCAGCCTCTAACGGCGCCAGCGCCGGGTCGACCTTGTTAGTGGAAGACAACACCGCCGATCTGGAACCGGGCCAGATGCGGAAAAGCGAATTTTTGGCTCAGCTTCGGTCCAGCGTCTGCGCCTCCGCCGAGGCTGCCATGGCCGGCACTCCTCACACTACCGAAGGATGCCCCTACCTGGAATTCTGGTTCGATTACTACGACGGCCAGAGCAGCCAACATATTGAGCGGGCACTCCGGCGGTATGCGCCTGAAGCACGCAATGCCCAATCGGCTTCGGCGTACATAGAACTGGCCCGGGCGCGGATCGAACGGGGCGTGCGGCGCTGGGTGCGGACAGGTGAGATCACGGAGGTTCCAGAGGGTGCGCCACTTCCGGCCATGTCCCAAGAAACCGCCGCTCAGACAGGCCCGAGCGGCCAGGACAGCGGCGGAGTCCGGCTGAAGGAAAGTGTCGGGGGCGGCAGGCCGTTGGACAGTCCGGAGATGATCCAAGCACAACTGGGATTAGGGAGCCCGCTGGAAAGCGATGTCAGAAGCCGCATGGAAGGTGCTTTCGGACGAAGCTTCCGCCACGTGCGCATCCACACAGGCCCAACGGCAAACCGCCTTTCGAGCCAACAGCAGGCACGGGCCTTCACGGTTGGGAAAAACATCGCATTTGGAGGAAGCGAATACAGGCCCGGGACCTTGGTCGGCGATGCCTTGCTGGCTCACGAGTTGGCCCATGTCGTTCAACAGGGCGGCGAAGCTCAAGCGGCACAGGCCAGGCAAACTTCCAGCACAAGCTATGATGCGCTGGAAGAAGACGCGGACCTCTCGGCGGTGGGAGCCATGGTTGCCCTTTGGGGTGGGGTAAAAGGAGCGCTTGGCGACCTGTCCAGTCGAGCCACACCGTCTTTGAGGAGTGGCTTGCGTCTGCAGCGCTGTGATTCGATAGCGGACCTCTTGGGCCTGGGCGACGAGGAGAGCAAAGAGGGATCTCCCGCCAGCGAAGAAACCCAGCCCGAGACTGAAGAGGGACCGGATGCCGAGGATCAGCCTGCCCCCCAGGCCGAACCCGAAGACGCATCCCCTGAGGAGGACGAGGGTCCATCGATCACCGCCAGCGGCAGCGACCGGCTTGTTCCGGTCACGCCGTCAGCGGGCTGCATTCAAACCTCCGGTTCGCCGCGATCCAGCAGCCAAGGATTCGCCGTCGACTACGAGAAGACGAACGCGAACCGCGGCCAGATCTCTCTGCGCCAACGTGAGGACAACGACAAGGAACTGCACACGATAGAGATTCCGGAGAACCCCAGGATTGGTCGTGTCAACTTTCCCGCCAACATTCCCATCGCCAACGAGGACCATCACTACGAACTCGAAATGGTCTTCTACAACAGCCGGGGGGTCAAGTACGGAGGCCTGGGTGGCAACCGGCCCACAGTCAAATTCCAAGTGTGCGAACTGGACACCGCTCCCACGGGTGACGACTTACTCTTTTCAAAGGCCGTCTACGCCGAGGGAGTCGACGCCGGGGAGTTTCCATGGGTGCGCGACGTCGTCTACAACCGCATCCAATGGGTGGCGACCTGTCCCGGCGACGCCGATGATTTTGGAACAGACATTCGGACCGTGCTGAACGCTCCCAATCAATTTGCAAGCGTACTCAACAACTCCAGTAAATTCCAGGAGTTGGAAGACGAGCTCAATGATCACTCGGGAGCCTGTCAATACACGACGCCGCCGCGGTCGGCCAGCCCGGCGCGCTGTCGTCTGGTCAATGCCGCCATTAGTACGGTAGCGGCTGGGAATGGAAATACACACGACCATGTATTCTTCCGATCCGACGCCAACAAGCCCTCCAACCGGGCTGAGAACAGGACCCGGTACCCCAACGGAAACTACTATTGGGAGATCAGTGAATGCCCGCCCGACAGGCAGCGCTAAAGCCGAGCGCTCAAGGAAACCGGATGTTTCCACGTCAGATTCTCAATGCCTTGCTGGATGACCTGGCCCGTCCCCACATTCGCATGCTGGGCAAACGCCGGTCTTCTTTTCATATCTGCGGGGTAACCGGTTTAACGCTCTTTGTCGTTGAAGGGGTGCTCTTGACGGCCTACAGGAGCTTGTCGTTGGAGGTGTGGGCGGTCCTAGCCTTGCTGGCCGTGGCTGTTTTTCTGGCTTTGCCCATGATAGGCAAGATCCTGACCGGCGAAGAAAGGCTCACATCGCTTCATCACAAGGGCTCGGTGCTGGCTGCGGCGGCCTCGCTCTTGTGGCTCTTGGGCCAGCCGGTACTGGCTTATCTTGACATGTTGATCCTCAGCGTCGGCCTGTTCGTGGCCTGCGGACGGGTCGGGTGCCTGATGGTGGGTTGCTGTCACGGACGTCCCCATCATTGGGGCGTCTGTTATCGGCAGGAGCATGCTGCTGCCGGCTTCACACCCTATTTCGTGGGCGTCAGGCTCGTTCCCGTCCAAATCGTCGAGTCGCTGTGGGTCTTCGCCATCGTGACTGTTGGAAACATTGTGGTACTAAACGGCGGGGCGCCCGGACAGGCCTTGGCCTGGTATGCCCTCAGCTATTGCGCGGGCCGGTTCCTCTTCGAGTTCTTGCGGGGCGATGCAGCCCGCCCCTTCTATGGCGGATTTTCCCAACCCCAGTGGTCCTGCCTGGTAGTACTGGCTCTGGTAGGGCTGGCTGGGCCCGCCGGATTTCTCCCGTTCCAACCTTGGCACCCGCTTCCCGCCGCCGGAGTGGCGGCGGCCATGGGTGCCGTCTCGTTGAGAAGGCGCTTCAGCGGGAATGACCGGCATCTCCTTCTTCATCCCCGCCACATACGTGAGATTGCAACCATCCTCAAGAAAATAGACAAAGAATCCAGCCCCAAACCCGACGCCTCGGCTCCAAGTTGCAACTCGTTGGCCGTTGATGTGGGCTGTTCGTCCCTGGGCATACAGATTTCAGGAGGCGAAGTGGGGGAGAAGGGCCGCCGGATGCAACACTACGCGCTCTCCCAAAAGGGAGGTGCGCTGGAGGCGCCAAAGGGCCGAATGCTTGCTGAGCTCATCCTTCTATTGAAGCATCACCGAGGACCGAGCGAGTTCGTAAAGGGCGGTCGCGACGTCTTTCACCTGATGTTGCCGATCCCGACCGCGAGAAATCGATGAAAAGTGACAATGATGCACAGGGAGTTACGCGCGGAATCCCGAGATGGCTTGGCAGCGGAGGCGTGCCCGTATTGGCTGCCGGCGAGACGATGGCGCGGCCCGTGAGTCATGTATCCCGCCCCTTTCCGGCCGAGGGCCCTCCAGCGGCGCCTGCCGCCCGGCCCCAGCGGCAGGAATCCGGCCCCTTGAGAGTCATCAATGGCGCCGTATACTTCAGTGGAGAATGCGAAGAGTGCCGGACCTTTTGCGCTGCGGTGTGCTGTAAAGGGTACTCTTTCGTGTCCCTCACAGAGGAAGAAGCTCAGAGCGGCCGCTACATGTACAAAGAAGCTTCCCCGGACTGTGACTGCTCCGTCTGCCAAAAGATGCGCGAGTTGGGAATCAAATACACTCTGCGGAAACGACAGGATGAAAGCTGCGTTTATCTCGACGGCAACAACCGTTGCAGCATTTACGAGAATCGGCCCGAAACATGCAAACAATATAGCTGTGCGAAAGTCGCCTTCAACATACGCCCCTGAAGGTCCCTGATACAAGAGCCCTCTAGTCGCTGAAGGCACTTGGGCAAAAGTCAATTTCCCCGGAGGTGATCCAGTCATGAGCGAGCACTCCAACACGCAAGCCCTACAGACTGCCTCTCCAGAATCTGATTCAAAACGCGCTCTCAAGCTGCAGCGTAAGTGCAAATGCGGACAGCACACATCCGGCGGCCATGAGTGCAACGAGTGCAAGAAAAAGCGCGGAAGGCTACAGGTCTCGTTGACAGAGCGGCCGTCCGCAACGGCGATGCTGCAAGCGCGCCCGACTTGGACAGCCCTGGGCAAAGCAGATTTCGGACGCGACTTCAGCCGCGTCCAGACGCACGCGACACTGCTCCGCAGGGTGCCTCGACCCCAACGTGCGGTCTTGGCGGAGGAACCCGAGACAGATACGGCCGCTGCGCCGCTACCCCGAGTTGCTCCTTCGGCCTCGGAAGGAAACACCCCCTCGGTCAATCCGCCGGAAGCGAGCCTCAAGGGGAGCCTCTCCTCGGTCAGCACGCCGGAAGCGACCCCTGAGGGAGGTGTTGAGGCGGCCGCCACACCGGCAACGACTCAGGAGGCGGCGTCGGAGGCGGGTGCCCAAGCCACCGCTGCAACAGGGGCCAGTCTGCTTGTGGCCGACGACGCTGCCACCGATCTGCAGGCCGGCCAGATGCGGAAATCCGACTTCCTCGACGAACTCCAGGTTGTCGTCTGCGCGGAGGCCGAGGCCGCACTTGCCGGCACTCCACACTCGACTAGCGGCTGCCCCTACCTGGCCTTCTGGTTCGACTATTACAACAACCAGAGCAGCGAGCACATTGAACAGGCACTGCACCGCTATGTGCCGCAGGCACGTGGAGCGCTCTCGGCCGCAGACTACATACCGTTGGTGGCGGCGCGGATTCGGCAAGGGGTGGAACGCTGGGCGCGTACGGGCCAGATCACAGGCGTTCCGGCGGATGCGCCGCAGCCTGCGGCGGCCCAGGCTGCTGGCCAGGGAGCCGCCAGGGCCGTCAGCATGATTCAACTCAAACCGCAGGATGGCGGGCGGCGCAGGTCGGAAGACCCCGAGGCCGTGCAAGCCATGTTGGGATCGGGTCGGGCCTTGGAGAATCCAGTGCGAAGCCGAATGGAAAGCGCCTTCGGTCGCAGTTTCTCGGGCGTACGCCTTCACACGGACACGATGGCGAGCCGGCTATCGAGCGAGCAGCACGCACGCGCCTTCACCGTCGGTCGCCACGTTGCCTTCGGAGCCGGCGAATACCGGCCCGGTACGCTGGTGGGTGATGCGCTCATCGCGCACGAACTGGCGCATGTGGTGCAGCAGAGTGGAACAAGCACCTCGGTGGCAGCAATGTCAATGGGCGGCAGCTACGATGCGCTGGAAGAAGAGGCGGACCGGTCGGCAGTGGGTGCCGTGGCAGCCTTGTGGAGCGGGGTCTCGGGTGCTTGGGCCGACATCGCGGCCAATGCGATGCCACGCCTCAGGTCTGGATTGCGCCTTTCTCGCTGCGACGAAGACAAAGAACCAGAGCCTCAGGTGCAGTGTCCAACCCAGACGGTCACGATGGGAAGTCCGGCATGCGGCGTCAAATACGGGGCCATCGGGAAATACTGCTACAGTGGCGCCAAGAACTGGTGGTTCAAGGAAAAGGTAGTGAACGGTTCGCCCAATACCTGCGACAAGTCACCTATTAACCAAACGACCAAGCCCATCCAGGCTCCTACTGGTTGCGTGAGCGACCTGATCTTCAACTTTAACGGGCCGCCCAAAGACCGGGCTCCTTGCAAGGATGTGACCAACCAAACGGTTTTTGCAGGTCCCACCAAGGCGCAGGTTGAGAAGTGCAAGTATCAGAATGAACAGATCATCGAGGTCACGCTCAAGAAAGGCTCTAAGCCGAAATCCGGCAAAGTCATCACGAGCTCGGCAGGTGTGTCGACGGATTGCGACTGGACCGCCTAGTGCAGTGCGTCAGAAGTTTTGAGCCACCCTGTGGCGTTATTCCACGCTTTCAGCGTTCGGACCTTTGCCGTCTGAAACCCAGGGTGGCGCCGCCGTCTCGCTTGCGCTCGCCGGGGCTGACCCTGGGCTGACGAATCGCTCGCCTTCAGCGAGCCCGGACTTGACCTATAACACAGTCGCTGGGCTGGCAATCTGTCCCTGTCAGGGACAAGAAAAGGCAGCCCTGGTTCAGGACTTATGACCGGCAGCACTAGCTTTCCGTAGAGAGAGAATCGTGGAATGTGTTTGGGACCGGGGATTGCCCGCGCTTGCGCTCAACAAGGTCACCCTGCACGCGGGTTCCCTGGGCGAAGCATGGCAGGCACTCTCGTCCAAGTATCTGGTCCGCTCGATACTTGTTACATCCGGCCGGGCCGTGGAAGACAGTTCATTTGAACATAGGTCTAACAGATGTCCGGTCGGACATTTTTATGATGCAATCGTCTCTCGGTACCAGATGGCATGGGTGCAGGACCAACGTACGGGCGTGGCGTGGCTTCATCCCCACGAGTGGGCCTACGATGACCTGCTGGCGACAAAGGTCCATGTGGCCCGCGACCATCTCGGGCTACCGATGCAAACAGGGATCCTGGAACCTCTTGGGAAGCCTGAAACCACCCATTTCATCGCCAAGGAGTGGGGCACGCTCTTTCGCAATATGTTCGATTACGCTGTAGATATTCCAGCGGGCCGGTATGCGGTGCGAGACATTCTGAACCTTTGCGCTGTCGCCAATCCTACAAAGACATTTCTTGTCAAAGTGCGGCCCAAGAGCGTTGTCGTGACTGCGGTAAGCCTGGGTTCCGACGAGAGTGGTGCGCCAACGGTAGGCGCGTTGCATCTGTGGGATAGCGAGACTGGCATTCCGCGCGCGGAAAGCGGACCCACAAAGCGGCAGGTTGTCAGCGCGCTCGCTCATCGACAATCCAAAGTGCGATCCGCGGCACGCAACTACCTTGAATCGATAATCCACGAAGTAGAGATCGAAGAATGGGTAAACGATGAAACCGCAACTGAGCAGGCACTTTGGACCTGCATCGGAGTCTTGAGCATATTAGTCCGCACGCGAGAGGTAACCTACCGGAGAGTGATCGAAATGACGGCGCGATTCGCAACCGACGATTTTCTCGCCCAAGGATATCCTGGACTGGCTCTGATCACGGCCCTCGAGCTGGCAAGACTAACTGAGAACACGAGGGCCCTGGAGATTGTCAACAACCGCGTATTGAGGGCTGACGAACTCCTGGGGGTTCATTCCGATGCCTGCCGAGTTGCCAGCTTGTCAGGCTTCGTCCGCAAGGCGCTGCGGGTGGAAAACACCCGGAACATTGTCGAGAAACTACCGCTGCTGCAGGCCATGGTCCGATCATCCGGCCCGCCAAGGCTCGGTTTCCAGGTCTCATAGCCTGATAGCCAAGCATTTTTAGACGACCACCATGACTACATTTCCCGGCTCGCCGCGGCTGCTTAAGGGCGGCATTGTGTTGATCGATCCCAAGACGGGGACGGTGCAGAGGGTGATTGCGCTTCAGTATAA
>DATIPO010000036.1:0-1557 GCA_035471925.1 Acidobacteriota bacterium | reverse complement strand
AGCGGCGAGCCGTTCATGATGATGGCCACCCGCGAGCCGCCGTCCGCCGGGCTTCGCATGCAGGAGAGCATGTGCTGCAAGAAGAGCAACTGCCCGTCCGAGATGCGGGGCGTGCCAGCCGGGAAGCGGCCCGCATCGCCCCGCTTGGCCTCGTCTTCGACTTCCTTCTTGTCGCGCTTCCAGTCCTTGCCGTAGGGAGGATTGGCGATCAGATAGTTGAAGCGTCGGTGGTGGCGGGGGTTGCCCAACACAGTGCCGTACTTGATCTCGTCGGCGTCCCGGCCCGTGGGGTCCTTGAGGAACAGATCCGACTTGCAGATCGCGAAGGTCTCGGGATTGACCTCCTGGCCGAACAGGTGGACTTCGGCATCGGGGTTGATCCCGGCCCTGTCATCGCTTCCCAGGATGTGGTCCTTGGTGACCGTCAGCATGCCGCCCGTCCCGCAGCAGGGGTCGTAGACGGTCAGCACCACGCCCGGCTGGCGGATCAGTTCCTCGTCTCCTGCCAGCATCAGATCGGCCATCAGGTGCACCACGTCGCGGGGCGTGAAGTGCTCGCCGGGATTCTCGTTGAGCGCCTCGTTGAACTTGCGGATCAGTTCTTCGAATATCGTGCCCATCACGTGGTTGGGGACCACGTCGGGATGCAGGTCGATGTTCTTGAAGCGTTCCAGAACCTGGAACAGCAATCCCTCTTCGTCCAGCTTGGTGATGGTGTTGTCGAAGTCGAAGCGCTCGATGACCTCGCGCATGTTGGGCGAAAAGCGCTGGATGTACTGGCGCAGATTGGCGGCCAGATTGGGGGCGTCCGCCACCAGGGTTTCGAAGTCGTAGCGCGAGGTGTTGTAGATGGCGAAGCCGGAGGCCTGGCGCAGAGGCTGGTCGAGATCCTCCAGCCGGTCCCTGTACTTCAGGTATCTCTGGCGCACGTCCTCCTTGGTGGGCGCCAGCACGCAGTCGATGCGCCGCAGCACCGTCAGGGGCAGGATGACGTCCTGGTACTTGCCGCGCTTGAAGGTGTCCCGGATGAGATCCGCCACTCCCCACAGAAAACTGACGATCTGGGAGTGGTTCATGCGGCATTCTCCTTGCTGATGGGAAGAGAGTAGAGCATTGCTGCTTAGGATAAGGGGGCAGTTGACTCGGCGCAAGGGAACTTTCAGCTCGATTTAAGGTCCGCTCATCCGTTCAAGAGCCACTTGCTATCTGTCCCACAAACGGGTGTTTATCGCTCTTCATGGTCTGGAATTGACAGGAACTCGCCGAGAGAAAAGGCTGGGCTGAACAAAGCCTACTTGGATATCGTGATTCCGAACTGCTCTTTACGCAATGAGGCTCGCCTGACAGGCACCCGGACCTTTTTGGCCGATTGGGTGATTTGCGACTTCGAGGTCCTGTCCATTGCTGCTCCCAGAATGACCGACTTGATTAAACCTCGCCCGTAGTATGTGCCGTGACCGTCCCTCCATTGGACAAGACGCCATTCTCTCTCATAGCTCCAATCGTTTGATTTGGCCAATTCCGATTTATAGAGGAGGTTCCAATTCCTGCTTTCGT
>DATIPO010000035.1:0-29321 GCA_035471925.1 Acidobacteriota bacterium | reverse complement strand
GCGCACCCGCGATCCCTCGCGCCTGCGCGTCCTCATCGTCAGCGCCTACCTGCCTCATCTGGGCTACCATGGCGGCGGGGGACGCGTCTTTCAGCTTCTGCGTCAGGTTTCGCGTCATCATCAGGTTTCCCTGGCCGCCTTCGTGGAGAACGATAAGGAAAAAGCCGAAATCAGCCAGGTGGAACCCTACTGCCACCGCCTGGAGGTCATCCGCCGGGGACGCTACAAGCCTGTTTCTTTCTTCCCCTACGAGCCTTTCGAGGAGTTCAACTGCCCCCGCTTCCGCCGCCTGTTGGAAGAGATGCTGGCCGCCGATGACTTCGATTTGGTCCACTTCGAGTGGACTCAGATGGTCCAGTACCAGGACCTTTTCCCCAACACTCCCAGCCTGGTGACCGAGATCGAGGTCAACTACATGGCTCATTGGACTCAGGTCAGGGTCGAGTCCAATCCCCTGCGTAAACTGAGGAAGACCTACAACACCTTGCAGACGCTTTACCGCGAGGTCGAGATGTGCCGCCGTGTCGACAAAGTCATCTGCGTCACCGACGACGACCGCGACTACCTGCGCGGCTACCTGCCGGACGACTCGCTGGAGGTCGTCAATACGGGGGTTGACACCACTTTCTACGAGGTAGGGTCAGAGCGCGACATCGAGCGCGATGCGGTGGTCTTCGTGGGGGCCTTCCGCCACGATCCCAACATCGACGCCATGCACTTTTTCTGCGACAGGGTCTTTCCGCTCATCCTCGCGGATCGCCCTGCCACCCGGCTCTACATCGTCGGGTCCTCGCCGCCGGCCTCGGTCCGGCGACTGGGACGCCATCCCAACATCACCGTCACGGGATTCGTGGAGGATCTGCGCGACTACTACGACCTGGCCCAAGTGGTGGTGGTTCCGCTGCGGACAGGCGTGGGCATCCGGGGAAAGGTGCTGGAAGGATGGTCGGCGGGCAAAGCCATGGTGGCCACCCGGCTGGCCTGCCAGGGGATTCGGGCCCTCCACGGCGAGAACATCCTGGTGGCCGACGATCCGGGCGATATCGCGCGCTGGACTCTGGCTCTTCTGCGCCATCCTGAGTTCGCCCGCCGATTGGGTTTGGCCGGTCGCCGCTGCGTCGAAGAACTCTACGACTGGGTCCCTCTGGGAGAGCGCATGTGCGGCGTCTACGAGAAGATGCTGGGCGTGGCTCGGGAAACTGATGCGAGAAGGGGGGCGGCCTGAGCATGAGCGAGAATCGTCTGCTGCTGATTCAGTGCTGTCATCCGCCTCACCTTGTGTTTCTGGCCCGGAGGCTGCGGGAAAAGCATCCCGGTCGCCGCATCGATGCCGTCCTTATGGATACTCCCTCCAACCGGGCCCGGCTGGAGGATCTTTCTCACTTTGATCGAGTGTGGTTCTCCAGGGGACGATGGCCGGATGAAGCTCCCTCGGCCGAGCACTTCGAGGCGGTCGTCTTTCCTCTCCTGGGCGGAGGCTATCGGCGTCTCAAGAAGCTGCGCAGAGTGGCCGGCAGCAAGGCCCGGGCCTGCAGTTGGGAGGCAGACCTGCGTCCTTTCCAGCGCCTGGAAGGCTGGCGCACCGCCTTGCGTCCGCCGGCGCCGCCCGACGAGTTCATCCATTTCATGCAGGACTGGCCGCCCTTTTCCCTGCAGGGACGCGTCCTGTTGGTCGACGACAGTCCCAGCTTGAGACGCGTCTCGAACCACGCCTGGGAGCCCTTCCTCAGCCAGGCCGAGCAGGTTGAGGAAAGCCGGGGAGGACTGTTCTCGGAATGGCGGCGCCTTCGCCAGCGCGAGTTTCAGGGGGCCGTGGTCTTCTTCGGGGGGGAGCGGGGATCGCCAGGCTTACGGGCCCTGCCTTGGCTGCTGGGAATTCCCCGGACTATCGTGGTCGACGAGGGCGGACTGCATGACATCGAACGCAACCGCCACTGGACGCGCTTCTGGCTGCGCCGCCTGTTGGCGCGCTCGTCCCATTCGGCTCTTGTGGCCTCGGTGCTTTTTATCCAGACCGAGGTTCCTCGCTACCTCATCGAGTCGGTGCGCCGCTTGCGCCGGCGTCCCGTCTACCGGCGCTCCAAGGTGACCGTAGTGTGCCGTCAGGACGACCTGCAGGAGATTCAGCAAGCGCTTCCCGACTGCGACTTGATCGCTCACTCAGGACGCAGCCCGCTTGATTTCTGGCGGCTTTGGAAACGAGCCCGCCGGGCGCCCGCCCAGGTGCTTTGCGCCACATTCACGGGACGGCCCGCCTTCCGTCCCTACAAGCTGCTCTTCTTTCTTCTCAACCGACGCCGCCGCCTGGTTTTCAACGCGGCGCTGGAGTCGTACCGGCTCACCCTGCGCACCCTGCCCAGGCTCTTCCGCCGGGACGACCTGCTCTTTGGACTTGACCGCACCCGGCAGCCGGACGAGATCCTGCTGGTCCAGACCGACGACAGGGAGCGCATGGAAGAGGTTCTGAAACGGCTGCGCGATCCCAAGATCATTTCGGGCACTGCTCCCATAACCGTGGTCTGCAACCAGGAAAAGCGCGGAGAGTTTCTCGACCTGCCCCAGGTACGCGACGTCGTAACCTACCGGCGGGGCGACTGGACGGGCTATTTCAGGCTCTTGCGGCGCTTGCGCAGGCACCGCGCCGACGTGGCTGCGGCGCTCTT
The DNA here is from genome assembly GCA_035471925.1 of Acidobacteriota bacterium. Lineage (GTDB taxonomy): Bacteria > Acidobacteriota > UBA6911 > RPQK01 > DATIPO01 > JANQFM01. The sequence continues at coordinate 26,658 of DATIPO010000035.1, read as the reverse complement.
TTCAGGACGGCCTACCTTTCGCCTGTCCAAGCTGCTGTTCCTGCTCATCCGCTGCCGCAACCGGCTGATCTTCAACTCCCATCTGGAGTGCTATTACCTGGGCTGGCGGACTTGGCGGCACCTGCTCAAACGCCAAAGGCCGGGGGGCGATGTCGTCTCTCATCGGCTGCTGCTCATCCAGAGCGAGGACGATCCCGAAATGTTGGAGGCCATCAAGACCGTCCAAGATCCAGGACTCCCTCAAGTGGCCCAGCTCTTCCTCCTTTGCCGTGAGGACCGAAAGGCCTTCTTCCAGGCTCAGCCCACCGTCGACCGTGTCGTCACCTACAGCAAAGACCGTCCCCTCAGCAACCTGGGGCTGAGGAAGGAACTGCGCGGTCTGCACTTGGACTGCGTGGCCGCTGTCTTCTCGGGACGGCCTATCTTCAGATCCCAAAAGCTGTTGTTCTTCTTAGCTCCGGCCAGCCATCGCCTGGTGATCAATGAGAACCAGGACTGCTTCTACTTCAGGCTGCGGCGTCTGGACCGCTTCCTCACCATGCACGGCAACCGCAATCGCCACCGGTTGGACCTCTTTCAAGGGGCGTTGCGTTTAGCCCTCAAGGCCCTGCTCTTTTTCCCCCGCTTTTTCTACTTGGTGATTTGGCTCACATACATGCGGCTGCGCGGGGCCTATAGTCTGAAACTGGAAGAAGCGCCAGAGCGGGAATAGGGAAATTCGGGCCCCGCACGGTTTCCGCTCTGGCCCTTCCGACCCTTTGCTCCCCATCCCGAGTCCCTTAGAAACCCACTTACCTTTTCAGCTTTTGCAGAACTTGCTCGGTCATGTCCCGCGTGCCCAGGACTTTGGCCCTGGGCGTTTCGCTGCTGGCCAAGTCGGCGCTGCGCCAGCCCTCTTGCAGAACCTTGCCAACCGCCCCTTCGATCTCACGGGCGGCTTGGTCCTGAGCCAGCGAGTGGCGTAGCAGCAGGGCGGCTGAGGCGATGGCGGCCAGCGGATTGGCCAAGCCCTTTCCGGCAATGTCGGGAGCCGAGCCATGGACGGGCTCGAAGAGTGCGGCGGGACGGCCGTCATCCAAGCGGCCCAGGCTGGCTGAAGGAAGCATTCCCAGCGACCCGGTCAGCATGGCAGCCTCGTCGCTGAGGATGTCTCCGAACATGTTGTTGGTCAGCATCACGTCGAACTGCCCCGGACTGCGCACGAGCTGCATGGCGCAGTTGTCGACCAGCATATGGCTCAACTCCACCTCAGGGTATTCTTGAGCCACCTCGTCGACCACGCTGCGCCACAGGCGCGAGGCCTCCAGCACGTTGGACTTGTCGACGCTGACGACCTGCTTGCCGCGCAGGCGGGCCGCCTGAAAGGCCGTGTGGGCGATGCGCTCCACCTCCCAGTCGTAATAGACTTCGGTGTTGTAGGCCACCCGGGCTCCGTCGCGCTCCTCTTGACCGCGCGGCTGGCCGAAGTAGATCCCGCCCGTCAGCTCGCGGACGATGAGGATGTCCACGCCCCGCACCACCTGGGGCTTGAGCGAGGATGCCTCGAGCAGCGCCTCGTAAGTGGTGATGGGACGCAGGTTGGCGTAGAGCCCCAGTTCTTTGCGCAGTTGCAGGATGGCGCGCTCAGGACGGCGTTCCGGCGGCTGGTCGTCGTAGGCGGGGTCGCCCACCGCTCCAAGCAAGACGACGGCAGACCGCCGGCAGGCCTCCAGCACGAACTCGGGCAAGGGGTCGCCGTGCCGGGCGAGGGCGGTTCCCCCGACCGGCAGTTCCTCGACTTCGATGTCGAGACCGTGGGCCTCAGTTTGGTGGCGCAACACTTGCAGCGCCGACTGGGTGACTTCTTTTCCTATCCCGTCTCCGGGAAGGGCGACGATGGTCTTGGGCATTTCTCTCTCCTGGTATATTGGAACGTCTCGTCCCCTCACATCAGCGCCGCCTTAAGGCTGCGCTGTGATTTGCTATCATAAGTCGCGGAGATTGCAAAGCCATGATCAGCCGAGCGATGGAAGACTACCTGAAGGCCATCTACCAGGCTTCTCAGGAGGGGGAAAAGGTGTCGACATCGGAACTGGCCGAGCGGATGAGCTGCTCGGCGGCCAGCGTCACCAACATGGTCCAGAAGCTCTCCCAGTTGAAGCTGGTGTCCTACAAGCCCTACCAGGGTGTCAAGCTGAGCGAGGCGGGGGCCAAAGTGGCCCTTGAAACCATCCGCCATCACCGCCTGATCGAGCTTTATCTGGCTGAGGTCTTAGGCTACACCTGGGACAAGGTCCACGACGAAGCCGAAAAGCTGGAGCATGTCATCTCGGAAGAATTCGAGGACAAGATCGACGAGGCCCTCGGCTTTCCCACGCGCGATCCGCATGGAGATCCCATCCCCAGCAAGGACGGAACAGTGGAAGACACGCGTTTCGACTCGCTCTGGGAGGTGGCGGCCGGGCAGACGGTGGAGGTGCGGCGGGTCAGCGACCGCGACTCGGAGGTGTTGCGCTATCTGGCCTCCATCGGAGTCTATCCGGATGTCCGCCTGGAAGTGGTGGAGAAGGCTCCCTTCAATGGTCCCGTCAATATCCGGTTGGACGGGGAAACCCATGGTCTGAGCGAGCAACTGGCCCGTCAGATTTTCGTATCGCCTCTCTAGGACCCGCTTGAGATTTCTATGAAAGTTCCCCTAACTCCGCTGCGTTTCCTCAACCGCGCCCGACGTCAGTACGGATCCAAGACGGGGGTGGTCGAGGACGGCAGGGCCTGGACCTACCGCCATTACGACAGGCGCTGCCGCAAGCTGGCCCGGCTGCTGAAAGGATGGGACTTGCCGGCCCAGTCTCCGGTCGCCTTCATGGCCTACAACACCCACGAACTGCTGGAAGGCTATTATGGAGCGCCGTTGGCCGAGCACGTCCTGCTGCCCCTCAACATCAGGCTGACGGCTGACGATTTCGCCTTCATCCTCAACGACGCCGGAGCTTCAGCTCTTTTCCTGCACGCCGATTTTGTGGACACCATCGCCGGGGTCCGCGATCAGCTCGAAACGGTGGAGCGCTTCGTTGTGCTGGACCGTCCACAGGACGCGCCCCGCTGGGTCGAGGCGCTCTCCTACGAAGCATTGCTGGAGCAGTCCCCGGACGATTTCGAATTCGACTATATGCAGGTGGACGAAGACTCGGTGGCCGAGATCTTCTACACCTCGGGCACCACGGGGCGCCCCAAGGGCGTGATGCTGACCCACCGCAACCTCTATCTGCACGCCCTGGAACTGGCCCTGGCGCTGCGGGTGGAAGACACCGACGTGCTGCTGCACACCATTCCCCTTTTCCACGTCAACGGCTGGGGAGGTCCCCAGATGCTCACGGGATTGGGCGGCACCCACGTCATGCTGCCCAAGTTCGAGCCTGAAAAAGTGTATGAGGCCATCGAGCGCTATGGCGTGACGGGGCTTTCGCTGGTTCCCACCATGGCCATCGCCCTGGTCAACTTCAAGCACCGCGACCGCTACGACCTCTCGACGGTCCGCCAGATCACCGTGGGCGGATCAGCCAGCAATCCTCACCTGACCCGCGAGGTGGAAGATCTCTTTGACTGCGACTGCTTGGCCGGCTACGGGCTGACCGAGACTTCACCCGCGCTCACCTTGGCGCGCCCCAAGCCTCACCTGGAACTGAGCGAAGAACAGCGTCTCGACTTGCAGAGCATGGCCGGATCGGCCAATCTCGGGGCCGAGATCGAAGTCTGGGACGACGAGGGCAACCCACAGCCCTGGGATGGAGAATCCGTGGGCGAGATCGTGGTGCGGGGAGACATGGTGATGGAGGGCTACTACAATCGTCCCGAAGAGAACGAAGAGGCCTTCCGCGGCGGGTGGTTCCACACCGGCGACTCGGCCACCATTGACGAGCGCGGCTATGTTCAGATCGTTGACCGCAAGAAGGACATCATTATCAGCGGCGGCGAGAACATCTCCAGCATCGAGATTGAAAATGCCCTGCTGGGGCATTCGGCGGTGCTGGAATGCGCTGTGGTGGCCGAACCTGACGACGAGTGGGGCGAGGTGCCCAGAGCGCTGGTGGTGCTTAAGGAAGATCATGAGGCCGATGAAGCCGAACTGATCGATTACGCCCGCCGGCATCTGGCTCACTTCAAGTGTCCCCGGGCAGTCGACTTCTACGACGAGTTCCCCAAGGGAGGAACGGGCAAAATCCTCAAGCGCGAGTTGCGCGAGAAATACTGGAGCAAGGAAAGAAAACGGGTCCATTGAGGGCCCAGGCAAGGGGGGAAGATGAGACGTTTGATGGGATTGGTGCTGCTGTTGTTTCTGGCTGCTGCCTGCGGCGGATCGGCGCAAGAGCCGGCCGACATGGTGCTCAAGAACGGCAAGATCGCCACTGTGGACGAAGACCGAAGCGAGGTGCAGGCCCTGGCCGCCCGCGACGGCAAGATCGTGGCTCTGGGAAGCGATGCCGAGATGGACGCCTACCTGGGACCGTCCACCCAGGTTATCGACTTGCAGGGACGCCGGGCCATTCCCGGCTTCATCGAGGGACACGGCCATTTCATGGGCATCGGCGACGCTCAACTGATGCTCGACTTGACTCAGCCCAAGAGCTGGCAGGAGATCGTCGACATGGTGGCCGAAGCGGTGGAGAAGAGCGAGCCCGGCGAGTGGATCCTGGGCCGCGGCTTCCATCAGGACAAGTGGGACAGCGTCCCGGAGCCCAATTATGAAGGCTTCCCCTACCACGACGGCCTGAGCAAGGTTTCGCCCGACAACCCGGTGATGCTCACCCACGCCTCGGGTCATGCCGCCTTCGTTAACGCCAAGGCCCTGGAGGTTTCGGGGGTGAATGCCCAGACCAAGGATCCTCAGGGCGGGGAAATCCTGCGCGACAGCAAGGGCAAGATCGTGGGACTGCTGAGAGAGACGGCTCAGCGGCTCATGAAGACTCCAGGAGACACTGAAGAACAGGCCCGCAAGATGGCCGAACTGGCGGCTCAGGAATGCCTGCGCAAGGGCATCACGTCCTTTCAGGACGCCGGATCGGACTTTCAGACCATCGATCTTTTTAAGAAGTTGGTGGACGAAGGCAAGATGCCTTTGCGGCTGTGGGTCATGATCCGCTCCTCCAACCAGCGCTTGGCCCAAAACCTCGACTCTTACCGCATGGTGGGCTACGGCGACGACCGCCTCACGGTGCGGGCCATCAAGGTCTCCATCGACGGTGCACTGGGTTCCCGCGGCGCATGGCTTTTGGAGCCCTATAGCGATGCTCCCAAAAACAATCCCGACCTGGCGGGACTCAACCTGATCCCCATGGAACAGGTTCGTGAGACGGCCGAACTGGCCGTCGAGCACGATTATCAACTGTGCATCCACGCCATCGGAGACCGGGGCAACCGCGAGGTCCTCAACCTCTACGAGGAGACCTTCCGGGACCATCCCGACAAGAGCGGACTTCGCTGGCGCATCGAGCACGCCCAGCATCTCCATCCGGACGACATTCCGCGCTTCGCCGCCTTGGACGTGATCGCCTCCATGCAGGCCGTCCACGCCACCTCGGATGGCCCCTGGGTGCCCGACCGGCTGGGCGAGAAGCGCTCCCGCGAAGGGGCCTACATGTGGAAGACCCTGATGGAGTCAGGCGCCGTGGTCACCAACGGGACTGACGCTCCGGTGGAAGACGTCTCGCCCATCGCCAGCTACTATTCAGCCGTCTCGCGCATGATGGTCAACGGCAAGCGCTTTTATCCCGATGAACGCCTCAACCGCGAGGAAGCTCTGCGCACCTACACCATCAACAACGCCTACGCCGCCTTCCAAGAGGACATCAAGGGATCGCTGGAAGTGGGCAAGCTGGCCGACGTCACCGTGCTCTCCAAAGACATTTTGGAGATCCCCGAAGAGGAGATCCCGACGACCCTCGTCGACTACACCATCGTAGGCGGTGAAATCGGCTACGAGCGCAAGTAGCTTAGGCAGCTCTTGCGACCCCCTGAAAGTTGAAAGAAACGGTAGAGTACTGACAAAGGAGTTCTCTTGAGTAAATCACCCATCCTCGCCTTCTTTGCCCTGAGTCTGGCCCTGTTTGCGGTCGGGCTCTCGGCTCAGGACGCACCCAAGGCCTTCGTAGGGGCCAGGATCATCCCCATCCAGGGGCCTGAAATCGAAAACGGCATCCTCCTCATCGAGGACGGCAGGATCACTGCGGTAGGAGCCTCGGCTTCCATGACGCTGCCCGCCGACACCGAGCAGATCGACGTGTCGGGCATGGTCATCATGCCGGGTCTTGTGGACAGCCACAGCCACATCGGACAGATGGAGGGCGGCGACCGCAGCGCTCCCATTCAGCCCGACATCCGTGTGTGGGAGACCGTCAACGCCCGAGACGCCCGCATCCAGAAAGCTCAGGCGGGAGGCATCACCGTGGCCAACGTCATGCCCGGTTCCGGGCATCTGATGAGCGGCCAGACCGTCTACCTCAAGCTGCGCGACGGACGCACCGTCTACGACCTCATCATCCCCTGGGATGACGGTTCTCCCATGGGCGGCATGAAGATGGCCAACGGAACCAACTCCCGCCGCAGTCCGCCTTTTCCGGGGACGCGGGCCAAGAGTGCCGCGCTGGTGCGCGAGCAGTTCCTCAAGGCTCAGGAGTACCAGTCCAAGCTGGAGTCGGCCGAGGAAGGCCAGGAGCCGCCCCGCGACCTGCGCATGGAGGGGCTGGTGGAAGTGTTGGAAGGCAAGCGCATCGTTCATCACCACACCCACCGTCATGACGACATTCTCACTGTCCTGCGCCTGGCCGAGGAATTCGGGCTGCGGGTGGTGCTGCACCACGTCTCCGACGCCTGGGCGGTGGCCGAGGAGATCGCCGCCTCTGACGAGGTAGTCGGCAATTCCATCATCATGATCGAGGCCCCCGGCGGAAAGATCGAAGCTAAGGACGTTACCATCGAGAACGGCCGGGCCCTGGAAGAAGCTGGCGCTCTGGTGGGATTTCACACCGATGACGGCATCACCGATTCGCGACTCTTCCTGCGTTCGGCGGGTTGGGCCGTGCGGGGCGGCATGTCGCGCGAGAAGGCCCTCTTCGGGCTGACCATGGGCAACGCCATCCTGCTCGACCTGCAGGATCGCATCGGGACGCTGGAGCCCGGCAAGGACGCCGACTTCATCATCCTCGACGGTGATCCGCTCAGCGTCTACACTCACGTCCGCCAGACCTGGGTGGACGGCGAGAAGGTCTTCGACCGCGACGAGCCCCAAGACCGCCTCTACGCCGTGGGCGGCTATGGCGCCAGCCACGACCAAGCTCTTGAAGTCCACCAGCTTTCTGAGGAGGGCGACTACTAATGCGATATCGAATTCTCATTCTGCTCAGCGTCCTGGGTCTGGCTCTCCTGCCCCTTCACGCTCAGGTGGCCGTCAAGGCCGAAACTCTTCATACCGCTGCCGGAGAGGCCATATCCGACGGCGTTGTGGTCATCGAAGACGGCAAGATCACTGCCGTGGGACCAGCCTCCCAAGTCCAAATCCCTTCGGGGATGCAGGTGTTGGAGGCCAAGGTGGTCACCCCCGGCTTGGTCGACGCCCACAGCGTGGTGGGACTGGCCGGCTACCTCAATCAGGATCACGACCAAGACCAGGTGGAAGAATCCTCCGCCATCCAGCCCGAACTGCGGGCCATGGACGCCTACAACGCCCGCGAAACGCTGGTGGAGTGGGTCCGCCGCCACGGAGTGACCACGCTTCACACCGGTCACGGGCCTGGCCAGCTCATCTCGGGACAGACCATCATCGTCAAGACCGTGGGCGAGACCGTCAACGATGCCGTCATGGTTCCCGGAGCCATGCTGGCCGCCACCCTGGGCGACAGCGCCAAGGCCTCGGGCGGCCGCTCTCCCGGCACGCGTTCCAAGATGATGGCCATGTTGCGTTCGGAATTCATCAAGGCCCAGGACTATCTGGACAAGATGGAGAACGCCGAAGAGGGCAAGGAACCGGCCCGCGACCTCCACAAAGAGGCTTTGGGACGCGTCCTTTCCGGGGAAATGCCGCTGCTGGTCACGGCCCACCGTTCGCGCGACATCCTGGCCGCCATCCGGCTGGCCGAAGAGTTCGGCTTCAATCTGGTGCTGGACGGCGCGGCCGAGGCTCACCTGATCACCGACGAGATCAAGGCCGCCGACGTCCCGGTCATTCTTCACGCTCCCGGCATGCGTCACTTCGGGGAGGCTGAAAACGCCACTTTCGAAGCCGGTCCTCGCCTCAAGGAAGCCGGCATCGCCTTTTGCTACCAAACCGGCTTCGAGGGCTACGTGCCCAAGACCCGCGTCCTGCTTTTCGAGGCCGGATGGGCCGCCGCCAACGGACTCGAGCGCGAGGACGCCTTGTCCGCCGTAACCATCGACGCGGCCCGCATCCTGGGCATCGACGACCGCGTGGGCTCGCTGGAGGAGGGCAAAGACGGCGACGTGGTGCTTTACGACGGCGATCCCTTCGAATACACAACCCACGTCACCGGCGTGATCATCGAGGGTCAAGTGGTAAGCGAAGAAGAGAACTAAACATCGAGACTCCCCTCCGGGCCGACCGACACCGGCCCGGAGGGGACAAAACCGATAGTGCTGGTACCCCTCCATTCCTGGTCATCGAAAGCACCCACAGTCTCGACGTCGTAGGTCTGTATACCGCCGGCAAGCGAGGCAAACAGGTAGCCAGCATCGACATCGAGCACGTCCCCGACCGGCGACTGGAGAAATCCTGAGTAGATGCCTTTCGGGAAATCTACTTCGAGGAGGGCGAACTGAGGCCGCCTCCCACCTTCTCTCCTACCCGGAGTGAGGAAAAGCGGGCTTTCCATGAAATGAGGTTGAACCTTCGCAAGGCCCTCTCCGTACGAGGTCGCTGAACACCTATGGAGAGAGCCCACCATGACCAGTTTTAAGCAAGACTTTGTTTTCGCACTTCGCAGCCTTCGCAAGCGTCCCGGATTTTCGGCGGTTGTGATTCTTACCCTGGCCTTGGGAATCGGCGCCAACGCGGCGGTTTTCAACCTCATCGACGCCCTGTTGCTGCGGCCTTTCCCCATTCCCAATGTCGACCGCATCGTGCAGGTCTTCGAGACCATCGAGTCGCAAGGTTGGGATCGGGCCAACGCCTCGCCCGCCAATTTCCTGGAGTGGAAGGAAGAGAGCGAGCTCTTTCAGGAGGTCCACGCCCACCAATGGTGGGACGTCAACCTGACCGGCACCGACAAGCCCGAGCGCCTGCACGGGACCCTGGTGACGCCGGGATGGATGGGCATGCTCAGCGTCCAGACCACTCACGGACGCGATTTGAGCTTGGCCGCCGGCGATCCGGCGCAAGAGCGGACGGTGGTGCTGGGACACGACTTCTGGATGCGCCGCTTCGGAGCCGATCCCTCGATAGTGGGACAGTCCATCGAACTGAACGGGCAGTCCTATGAGGTGGTGGGAGTGGGGCCCGCGGGTTTCCACTATCCCCTGGGGACTGAGCTGTGGGCGCCGCTGGTGATGAGTCCTGAGACAGCGCAACGTCGCGACAGCCATTTCTTGAACGTACTGGCCCGCTTGCGGGAAGGGCGCAGCGCCGACGAAGCCCAAGCGGCGCTGGCTGCCAGGGCCGAGCGTCTGGCCCAGCAGTTTCCCGACACCAACGCCGGATGGGGCATCAACGTCATGGTGCTGAGCAAGGCTGTGGTCGACATCGGAACCCCGGCCTTCCTGGTCGTGTGGCAAATCACCGTGGTCTTCGTGTTGCTGATCGCCTGTGTCAACGTCGCAAACCTGCTGCTGACCCGGGGCGGCGAACGGGCCAAGGAGCTCTCGCTGCGGGTGGCGCTGGGGGCCGGACGCTGGCGCCTGATCCGCCAATTGCTGACCGAGAACCTGATCCTCTCCCTCGTGGGAGCCTTGGCAGCGCTGCCCATGGCTTGGGCGGCCAGCGAGATGCTGCGCACCAGCCTGCCCGCCGAGATACGCGTCTTCATGATGGGCTGGGACCGCATCGGAGTCGATTACCGAATGGTGCTCTTCGCCGGCGGACTGGCCGTTGTGGCCGCCCTGATCTTCGGACTGGCCCCGGCGCTCTCGGCCACCCGCCTCGACCTCAACCAGGTCATCGGCGAAGGCGGACGCAGCGGATCGGCGGGCAAGCGCCAGATAGGACGCCGTGTCTTGGTGGTGGCCGAAGTGGCCGTGGCCCTCATGCTGCTGATCGCCTCCGGGCTCAGCATCCAGGGTTCGATGCGCCTGATCGAGCAAGACCAAGGCTACAATCCCGACGGGCTGTTGACGGCCCAGTTGGTGCTTCCCGCCGAGAAGTATCCCGAGTCCCAGGACCGCCGTGACTTCTGGAACCGGCTGGAAAGCGAACTCGAAGCCTTGCCCCAGGTGGAAGAGGCGGCCATCGCCAACGTGCTCCCGGCCGCTCCCGACGGCAGCAGCCGCGACTATGAACTGGAAGGGCGTCCCGCGGCCTCCATCGCCGAGCGGCCCTCGGCCGACTTCCGGGTGATCACGCCCGACTTTTTCGACACCCTGCAGGTCCCCATCGTCAATGGACGGGCCTTCACCGAACAGGACCGCGAAGACAGCCGCAGGGTGGCTATCGTCAGCCGCCAAATGGCTCGCCGCGATTGGCCCCAGCAAGATCCGCTGGGACAGCGATTCCGCTTTCCTGAGAATCCGGACCAGTGGTACACCGTAGTCGGCGTGTCCGGCGACGTCACTCACAACTGGTTCTTCGGCGGGCCCCAGCCCACCATGTACCTGCCTCTGGCTCAGCAGCCCTACCGCGGAGCCTATCTGGCCCTGCGCACCGCCGCCGATCCTCTTTCGCTGGCGTCTACGCTGCGTCAGGCCGTCCGCAGACTCGACCCCGACCAACCCGTTTTCTCGGTTAAGACCCAGCGTGAAATCCTCTCCGACCGCACCATCGGACTGCGCTATGCTGCCACCATCATGGGCGTTTTCGGCGCTATTGCGCTGATCCTCTCGGTGGTGGGCATCTACGGCGTGATGGCCTACTCCATCAACCAGCGCATCCGCGAGATCGGCATCCGCGTGGCTTTGGGGGCGCTGGGACGCGACGTGCTGCGCCTGACTCTAGGCGGAGCCCTGCGTCTGACCGCCATCGGTTGTGCCATCGGGCTGGTGCTGGCCTTCGTCCTGGGACGCTTCATGGAAAGCACCCTCTTCGGCACTATCCAGCTCAATGTCTTCACTTTCGTGCTGTTCACCGTCCTGTTGGTGGGCGCCGCCCTGCTGGCCGCCTACATCCCTTCCCGCCGCGCCCTGCGCGTCGACCCCTCGGAGGCCCTGCGGGTGGAGTAAGGAGACACTCTAAGGTCTTTCGTCCGGCGGCCGGGAAAACTCGGAGTGCGCCGACCGCCCGGAGGAGAGGCCAACCGTGTCAACGTTCGGTCTGGTCCTGATCCTTGTCAGAAAAGCAAGCATTGACCTCCTTCATACCCGTATGCTACATTCTGTAGCGTTACAAACTGTAGCATAGAAGGGGGAAAACCGGCGGCAACCCAACCTTTCCCTCCGCAGCCTCGTCATAGGTAGCACCCAAGAAGGAGTTGAGGAGACGACATGAGCACGATTTGGAACGATCTGCGTTACGGCATCCGCGTCTTGGCCAAGCATCCTGGATTCACCTTGGTGGCCCTTTTGACGCTGGCCATCGGCATCGGCGCCAACAGCGCCATCTTCAGCGTGGTGCACGGGGTGCTGCTGAAGCCGTTGCCTTACCGGCAGCCTCAGCAACTGGTGCAGATCTGGAGCCAGTTTCCCACCATGGACTTCTTCGAGTTCCCGGTTTCGCCGCCCGAGTACTACGGCTTGCGTGAGCGGGCTGATTTCCTGCGCGATTTGGGCGGCTACTCCAATGGAGGAGCCAATCTGACCGGCGACGGCGAGCCCTTGCGACTCAGCGTGTCCTACGCCACTCACAGCCTTTTGCCCACCCTGGGCGTCGATCCTTTGTACGGGCGCTTTTTCCGTGAAGAAGAAGACCTGCCCGAGAACGACAAGGTCGTGCTGCTCAGCTACGGGTTGTGGAAGCAGAAATTCGCCGGCGATCCTGAAGTCATCGGCCGCAAGGTGGAAATCGACGGCGAACCGGTGGAAGTGATCGGCGTCATGCCGGCCCAGTTCAACTTTCCCACGGCCGACATCCAGGCTTGGATGCCCATCGCCATCGATCCGGCCAGCGTTCCCAACCGCTGGGGCAACCACTTGTTGCAGGTGGTTGCGCGCCTGGAAGACGGCGTTACGGTGGAAGAGGCGCGTCAGCAACTGCGGGCGCTGGTGGCCGGCTGGGGCGACGAAGGGGGACCGGGCCACCACCGTCCCAACCCCGAGTTTCATCCCTACATCCTCAATGCGCTGCATGAGCAGATGGTGGGCAGCGTGCGTCCCCAGATGGTCTTTCTGACCTTGGTGGTGGGACTGGTGCTGCTGATCGCCTGCGTCAATGTGGCCAATCTGCTGCTGGCCCGCTCCGAAGCCCGTCAAAAGGAAATCGCCATCCGTTCGGCGCTGGGCGCCGAGCGCGGACGCCTCATCCGCCAACTTCTCACTGAAAGCACCCTGCTGGCGGTGGGCGGCGGAGTGATCGGCATGTTGGTGGCCAATTGGGGCGTGCAAGTGCTTTTGGCTGTCAACCCCGAGAGTATTCCCCGCCTGGACGCTATCGGACTGGACTGGACGGTGGCTGGAGCCACCTTGGCGCTGTCGTTCGTGACCGGCTTGGTTTTCGGCGCCGCGCCGGCGGTGACGTTGCTTTCAGGGGACGTGCAGGAGACGCTCAAAGACGGCGGACGAGGCACTTCCGCTTCGCGCGGACGCAACCGGTTCCGCGGCCTCTTGGTGACGGTCGAGATCGCCTTGGCGGTCGTGCTGGTGGCGGGATCGGGACTGGTCATCCGCAGCTTCGCGGCCCTTCAGTCCACCGATCCTGGATTCGATGCTGAGAGCGCCCTCACCTTGCGCACCGTGGTTTCGCCCACAGCCGCCGCCGACAATGAGTCGGTGGTCGCCTTCTATGAGCGGGCCCTGGAACGCCTGAGTGCCCTCCCGGGAGTCCGTTCGGCGGCGGCTGTGAGTTCCTTGCCATTGCGGTCCTACCTCAACGCCAACGACTTTCAGATCGAGGGCTGGGTGCGGACGGCCGATTCTCCGCCTGTCAACGTCGACTACCAACAAGTAGTTTCTCCGGGATACTTCAAGACGATGGGCATCGAGTTGCGCGCAGGACGGACGTTCACGCCCGCCGACCGGCCGGGAAGCCTGCCGGTGACCGTGGTCAGCCAAAGCTTCGTGGACCGCTTCTTTCCCGGCGAGAATGCCCTGGGGAAACGGGTGCGGGCAAACTCTGAACGTCCCTGGATGGAGATCGTGGGCGTGGTTGAGGACGTCAAACAAGTGAGCCTGCGCGATTCCTTCAAGCCCCATATGTATACCTCCTTGGCCCAGAATCCCGAAGTCCGCGGATTCGCCTACCGTGGCATGAGCTTCGTGCTGCGCACCGGTGATGCGCCCCTGAGTCTGGCCGGGACGGCCCGCGACGCCATCTGGCAGCTCGATTCCGACATCCCCATTGCCGATGTGGAAACGCTGGAAAGCGTTCTGGGCGTTTCGCTTGCCGAGCAGCGCTTCACTGTCCTGCTGCTGAGCATCTTCGCCGTGACGGCGCTGCTCCTGGCGGCGGTGGGAGTCTACGGCGTCATGAGCTACTCGGTCACTCAGCGGACCCAGGAGATCGGCGTCCGCATGGCCATGGGAGCCCGCGCCGCCGACGTGCTGCGGCTGGTCGTCCGCCAAGGCATGCTGCTGACCAGCATCGGTTTGGTGCTGGGGCTGGTGGCCGCTCTCTCCATGGCCCTGTTGCTGCGCGACCAGCTTCAGGACATGCTCTACCGCATCGGCAATCTCGATCCCCTGACCTACATCGCCGTCCTGGCCCTGCTCACCCTGACGGCCTTGCTGGCCTGTTGCCTCCCGGCCTACCGCGCCTCCCGCCTCGACCCCTTGCGGGCGCTCCACTATGAGTGATGATTGGCGAACGTGCCAACGCGCGAGACGCTTCCACCAGTCTCGGCGATTTTTGCCACAACCCTTTGGGCGGGCAGTAGGTCTTACGCCGGGTTCCCCGCAAAACTCGAGGAGACAGCATGAGCACCTTTTGGAAAGATCTGCGCTACGGGATCCGCGTCTTGGTCAAGCATCCCGGATTCACCTTGGTGGCACTGTTGACGCTGGCCATCGGCATCGGGGCCAACAGCGCCATCTTCAGTGTCGTCCACGGAGTCTTGCTCAAGCCGCTGCCTTACCGGCAGCCTGAGCAGTTGGTGCAGATCTGGAGTCAGTTTCCCACCCAGGACTTCTATCAGTTCCCCATTTCGCCTCCCGAGTACTATGACTTCAGGGAGCGCGCCGACTTTCTCCAAGAACTGGGTGGTTATGCCAACGGCGGAGTCAATCTGACCGGCGACGGCGAGCCCTTGCGCTTAAGCGTCTCCTTCGCCACTTACAGCTTGCTGCCGACCTTGGGCGTCGATCCATTGCACGGACGCTTCTTCCAAGAAGAGGAGGACCTGCCTGAGAGCGGTAACGTGATGGTTCTCAGCTACGGTCTGTGGAAGCAGAAATTCGCCGGCGATCCTCAGGTCATTGGGCGCAAAGTGCAGATTAACGGCCAGTCCGTTGAAGTGGTGGGCGTGATGCCGGCAGGTTTTGATTTTCCTTCCGGCGATGTCCAGGCCTGGATGCCGCTGGCCATTGATCCCGCCAGCTTGCCCGGCCGCTGGGGCAATCATTTCATGCGGATCGTGGCCCGTATGGCAGAGGGCGTCACCATGCCGCAAGCCGAGGAGAAGCTGAAGGCGCTTCTGACGCGCTGGGGACAGGAGGCGGGTCCCAACCAGCACCGACCCAACCCCCAGGGGCATCCCTATGTCCTCAAGCCACTGCACGAGCAGATCGTGGGGCAAGTGCGTCCTCAGATGGTCTTCCTGACCTTGGTGGTAGGGCTGGTGCTCTTGATTGCCTGCGTTAACGTAGCCAACCTTTTGTTGGCGCGATCGGAAGCCCGCCATAAGGAAATCGCCATCCGTTCGGCTTTGGGCGCCGAACGCGGACGCCTCATCCGTCAGCTTCTCACCGAGAGCAGCTTGCTGGCCCTGGGCGGTGGCTTGATCGGCATGTTGGTGGCCAACTGGGGCGTAAAAGTGCTGCTCTCCGTCAATCCTCAGAGCATCCCCCGCTTGGACGCGGTCGGGATGGATTGGACCGTGGCCGAAGCCACCTTGGTCCTGTCGGTTCTGACGGGTCTGCTTTTCGGGGCCGCGCCAGCCGCGACGCTCATCTCGGGCGACGTCCAGGAGACGCTCAAAGACGGCGGCCGCGGCACCTCCGCCTCGCGCGGACGAAGCCGATTCCGGGCCTTGCTGGTGACCGCTGAAATCGCCTTAGCCGTCGTGCTGGTGGCGGGATCGGGATTGGTGATCCGCAGCTTTGTCGCCCTGCAGTCCACCGACCCCGGATTCCAGGCCGAGAAGGCGCTCACACTGCGCACGGTGGTCTCATCCACGGTGGCGGCTGACGACGAGTCGGTCCTGGCCTTTTATGAACGGGCCCTGGAGCGTATGGCTGCACTGCCCGGAGTACGCTCGGCAGCGGTCGTCAACTCCTTGCCCTTGCGCTCCGGCCTCGACGCTGAAGACTTTGAGATCGAAGGCTGGGTCAGGACGCCCGACTCTCCGCCGGTGAATGTCGATTATCTCAAGACAGTGTCACGAGGATATTTCAAGACCATGGGAGTCGAATTGCTTTCCGGCCGGACCTTCGGGGACAGCGACCGTCCGGGAAGTCTGCCGGTGGCGGTTGTCAGCCAGAGCTTTGCCAGGCGCTTTTTCGCTGGCCAGAGTCCTTTGGGCAGACGGGTGCGGATTGACCCGGACCGCGCCTGGATGGAGATCGTGGGCGTGGTGGGAGACGTCAAGGAGCAGGATTTGCGCCAAGAGGTCAAGCCTCATCTGTATACCGTCCTAGGCCAGAATCCCCAGGTCTTGGGTTCTCCCTATCGGGGCATGAGCTTCGTGCTGCGCAGCCAGGACGCGCCGCTGAGCCTGGCAGCGGCCGCCCGCAACGCCATCTGGCAACTCGACTCCGACATCCCCATCGCTGAGGTGGAGACATTGGAGAGCGTGCTGGGCGTCTCCTTGGCCGAGCAGCGCTTCACCGTCCTGTTGCTGACCATTTTCGCCGTCACCGCCTTGCTCTTGGCGGCGGTGGGAATCTATGGCGTGATGAGCTACTCAGTCACTCGGCGGACCCAGGAAATCGGCGTCCGCATGGCCTTGGGCGCCCGAGCCGGAGATGTGCTGGGATTGGTCGTCCGCCAGGGCATGGCGCTGACTTGCGCCGGCCTGGGGCTGGGCCTAACCGCGGCCCTCTCAGTGGCTTTGCTGCTGCGCGACCAGCTCCAAGCCCTGCTTTACCAGATCGGGAACTTCGATCCTCTGACCTATCTCGTCGTCGTAGCTGTCCTCGCCCTGACGGCCCTGCTGGCCTGCTGCCTCCCCGCCTACCGCGCCTCCCGCCTCGACCCCCTGCGGGCGCTGCATTACGAGTAGGCGGCGGTCGCACGCGATCTGATATCCTGTGCGGCTCATGAGTGAATTTTCATTTGATTTCGGAGAGGACGCGCTCAAAGGGAAGACGATTTTGGTGGCCGGAGGCTCGGGAGGGCTGGGTTCGGCGGCGGTGGCGCTGCTGGCCCGCGAAGGGGCCGAAGTGGTTTGCGGCTACCATTCCAATCAGGAGAGGGCTGAAGACCTCAAGGACCACTGCCGGCGCCACTATGACGCTGAAATCCACCTCGTGCAGGGCGACTTGCGCCTGCCTGAGGTTCGGGAACGCTATCTTGAAACGGCCGAGTCGGTGGGCGGAGGCCTCTACGGGCTAGTGGTCTACACGGGCGACCCGGGACGCGTCAAGTTCGACCAAGTCACCTTGGACGACCTGCACGACTCCATGACCCGCAACTACTACGCCCCCATCCTGCTGGCCCGTGAAGCCGCCAACCGCATGATCGAGAAGGAGACGCCGGGAGCCATCGTGTTCTTCTCCACCATGCAGGCGGTGGCGCCTTTCGATTCCAGCATCAACTATGCCGGACCCAAGACGGCCTTGATCCAGGCCATGCGGGTAATGGCCAAGCAGTGGGGCGGACCGCAGAACATCCGCGTCAACGCTATCGCGCCGGGCGTCAACAAGGCCGGGATGGCGCTCAAATCCATCGCTTCCGGCAAGTACGACTTTTTCGTCGACGAGGGCATCATTCCCCGTTTCGGGCGTCCTGAAGACACCGCCCGGGCCGTGCGCCTCTTGCTCCACCCCGACAACTACATCACCGGCCAACTCCTCACCATCGACGGCGGGCTCACCCTGCGCCGCGACAAGTGAGAGGCTACGAGCCTCGGGAGGGCCCTGCATGCGCCTCTACATCGACGAAGACTCGATGAGCAAAGCCCTGGTCCAGGCTCTTCGGCAGCAAGGTTTTGACGTGCTCACTGCTCAAGAAGCAGGCTTGCGGGGCGAAGACGACAAGGTCCAACTGGCACATGCAACTAGGCAAGACAGAGTTTTCTTCACATATAACGTCAGGGACTTCTCAAGATTGCACCAGGAGTATTGGCAAACGGGTCAGGAACAGCATGCGGGCATCATAACGTGCCGACAGACGGTGCTCTCATTCTCCCAGCAATGGCGGGCAATGGTTGAATTGCGCAAAAGCCTGGGCGAGAATCTGAGGGGCCAGTTGGTGTTCCTGAACCAGTTTTTCTTGGGGTAGTAGCCAGGACAGACGGAAAGAGCCGCGAAGTTGTAGCCTTCTAGCTAGCTGGCTCTCGAACGGGTTGCGTTCATTTCCAACTGTAAAGCTTCCTGGTCTTCGCGCGCTAGAGAGGTCTCCACCTCGTCCTGATGGTCCCGATAATAGGCCAAAGCGGCTTCGACCTGCTCGACGTTGATGTGGCCGATTTGATCGGCAATCTGTTCGGGGGAGTAGCCGAGCTTGGTCCAAGTGATGATTCGTTCGACAGACACGCCTGTGCCCCGGATACAGGGACGACCGCCCCGAAGACCATCACGCTGCCAAATGAAGTCCTGATAGCGCATTGACTGTCCATCCACGTATTTGGAAAAGCCCTGGATTTCCTGTGGAAGCTTTGTGAGTATATCAGAAAAGCCTCGGCACTTTTTCAACAAAAGAATCCACAGGATTTCCACAGGGCTGGGAGGTCTGAGCGCCTGCTGCGCCTTGACAAAGCTCGGCTTATGGCATACTCAGGGCCTCTCGACCACTGAATAATGAGGAGCAGAATTCGATGCAACCACTGACGCGCTTGAGATGGAATGGGGTATGGCTGCTGGCGGCCGCACTGGCTTTCCCGACCTTGGTTTGGGACCAGTCCGGGTCAGTTTACGCTTTCCAGGAGGAAGAACAGGAAGAACCGCAGGAGGAGGGCCGGCAGGGTCCCCGGGGGCGCCGCGGAGGCGGTGAGGATGAAGAGAAGATCAAGCCCTATGAAGAGGTCATCACCGACGAGGCCAAGACCGACGAGGGCATCTTCAAGGTTCACCAAGTCGGCGAAAAGTACTACTACGAGATCCCCGAGTCGGAGATGGGCAAGGATTTCCTGTGGGTGACCCGGATCGCCAAGACCACCTTGGGAGTAGGCTACGGAGGACAGCGCATCGACAACCGGGTGGTGCGCTGGCAGCGGCGGGGCGACCAGATCTTGCTTTACGACATCGACTTCGAGGTCACCGCCGATCCTCAGCACCCCGTCTCGCTGGCCGTGGAAGCCGCCAACAATCCTTCCATCGTCAAGGCCTTTCCGGTGGCGGCCGAGGGTGAAGGGACGGCGGTCATCGAGGTGACTTCGCTTTTCACCCGCGAGGTGCAGGAATTCAGCGCCAAGTCGCGCCTGCAGGCCCGCTCCATGGACCGCAGCCGCTCCTTCGTCGACCGCATCGACTCGTTCCCAACCAACATCGAGGCGCGCGCCACGCACACCTACACGAAACCGCCCGACAACAACTCAGGCGGACGCCGCGGTCCTCAGCCGCGATCCCGCTTCCCCCGCGGAATGGACGCTGGAAGCGCCACGGTGGTGATCCATTTCAGCATGGTCAAGCTGCCCGAAGATCCCATGATGCCGCGCCTTCACGACGAACGGGTGGGCTACTTCTCGGTTCGCAGGACCGACTACTCGCGTCCCGAACACAAGGCCGTGGAGCGCCGCTACATCACCCGCTGGCGTTTGGACAAGAAGGATCCCTCGGCCGAACTGTCCGAGCCTGTGGAGCCCATCGTCTACTGGATCGATCCCGCCACCCCGCCTCAGTGGGTGCCCTACGTCAAACGGGGAGTCGAGAAGTGGCAGGCGGCCTTTGAGGCGGCTGGATTCAAGAAGGCGGTGATCGCCAAGGAGGCGCCGACGCCGGAGGAAGATCCCGAGTGGCATCCCGAGGACGCCCGCTACTCGGTCATCCGCTGGCTGCCTTCCGACATCGAAAACGCCAGCGGACCTCACGTCCACGACCCGCGCACGGGGCAGATTCTGGAAACCGACATCCAGTTCTACCACAACGTCCAGAACCTGCTGCGCTCCTGGTACTTCCTGCAAGTCGGACATCTCGACGAGCGGGCTCAGGGATTCCCTTTTCCCGACGAGCTGATGGGCGTGCTCATCGAGTACGTGGTGGCCCATGAGGTGGGACACACTCTGGGATTCCCCCACAACATGAAGGCCAGTTCGACCTATCCATTGGAGAAGGTCCGCGATCCCGAGTGGGTCAAGACCATGAGCCACACGCCCACGCTGATGGACTATTCCCGCTTCAACTACGTGGCTCAGCCTGAGGACGGCATTCCCATCGAGGATCTGATTCCCAAGATCGGTCCCTACGACAAGTGGGCCACCATGTGGGGCTACAAGCCCATCCCCGAGGCCAAGACGCCGGACGAGGAAAAGGCCACGCTTGACCAGTGGGCCCGCGCTCAGGAAGACAAGCCCTGGCTGCGCTTTTCAACCGACGGCAGCAACGGCTCCGACCCGGGTGAATTGACCGAAGCCGTGGGCGATGCCGACGCCGTCGAAGCCACCGGACTGGGTCTCCAGAACCTGCAGCGGATCGCCGGCATGTTGCTTGAGGTCACCACCGACCCAGGTGAAAACTGGGACGAATTGGAGGAGCTCTATGGACGCCTGCTGGGCCAGTGGGCCCGTGAGATGGGACACGTGACGGCTTTGGTGGGCGGCTTCGACTCCCAGCAAAAGCATGGGGGCCAAGAGGGCGTCCGCTTCGAGCCGGTTTCACGCCAGCGCCAAGCCGACGCCGTGGCCTTTCTCAACGACAACGCCTTTCAGACGCCTCAATGGATGGTGCAAAAAGATATCTTGCGCCGAATCGAGCCTTCGGGAGTGGTCAGCCGCATCGGCAACGCCCAGAGCCGCGTCTTGCGTTCGCTGCTCTCTCCCGACCGCTTCGACCGGCTCGTGGAGCAGGAGGCCCTCGATCCGTCCATGGCCTACTCGCCGGCTCAGTTCATGGAAGACTTGCGCCGCGGGGTCTGGGGGGAGATTTACTCAGATTCGGTGGAGATCGACGCCTATCGCCGCAACCTTCAGCGGGCCTACTTGGAGGTGGCCAACTCCCGTCTTAACGGGGGGGATGAGGACGGCCACGACCTGCGTCCCTTCCTGCGGGGGGAACTGATGGCCATCAGCGAACAGGCTGAACAGGCCCTGCAGCGGGCCTCTAACACGGCCTCCCGCTATCATCTGCAGGACGTGCGCGACCAGATCACCCGCATCCTCGATCCGCGCTTCCAGTCCTCCGGCGGCTCCGGCACCGACTCCCCCTTCGGCCTCCAGGACGAACTCGGGGAGGAAGGCCTTTCCTGCTGGACCGACCTCATCATCCGTCCTTAGGGGACACACAACGCTTGGGCGGCCTTCTGTGCCGCCCAAGCTGCTTGTCGGGGGATATCGAGTCTCGTGGGCAGCGCCTGTGGGAGGGAAGAGCGAAGCAAGACGTCCTCACTCCTCCCGCAGGACACGCATGGGGTCAAGGGTGGCGGCGCGGCGGGCGGGGACGGCTCCTACCGCCAGAGCCACCAGGGCCAGGAAGGCCGTGACGGCTAGATAGACCGTGGGGTCATAGCCCTCGACACCCTCCAGCATGGACGACAGCCAGCGGGTCAGGCCCAAGGCAGCGACGGTGCCAGCCAGGAGTCCGATGGCGGCGATCCACAGTCCCTGGCCCACCACTTGGCGCTGGACGTGCCAACGGCTGGCCCCCAGAGCCATGCGGATGCCGATCTCACGGCGTCGGCGCAGCACGTACTGGGACAAGATGCCGTAGAGTCCGATGGTGGCCAAAAGAAGCGTACAAGCCGAAAAGACACCCATCAGAACCACCGCGAAGCGCTGCTGCGAGATGCCCGCCGCAGCCACGTCCTCCATGTCGCGAAGACCATAGACGGCCAAGCCTGGGTCGAGTGAAGCCACCGTCCGCCGAATCTGCTCCGCGGCCTGCGACATCGAGCCTGCATAGGCCGCCACCTGGTAGAGCTTCCAGTTGCGGTTGGCGGCGAACTGGTTGTGCGGCAAATAGACTTTGGGAAGGGCCCGCTCCAGGTGTCCGTGCAGGACGTCTTCCACCACTCCCACCACGGTGCGGGGCGGCCCGCCCGCCACCAGCAGGCGTTTGCCCAGCACCTCCTGATCGGCATAGTAGGTTTCGGCCAATTTGCGGTTGACGACCACTACGGGCTGGCTGTCGGCTCGGTCGGCAGCCCTAAGCAGACGTCCCCGCAGCAGGTTGATCTTGAGGGCTTCGAAGTAGTTGCCGTCAGCCACCCTGACTTGGACGCTCCGGTAGGACTCTTGCTCATTGGGCGCGCCCTCCTCGCGGAATCCCCAACCGTGAAAGAGTCCGCTGACGGGAGGGTGAGAAATGGCGCCTGTGGCGGTGATTCCGGAAGCGGCGGTCAGACGTTGGTGAAGCTGATTGTGGAAAGCTACTCTTTTTTCAGGCTCGCCGTAGCTGCTCATCGGCAGGTCAACCCGGTAGACTAGCGATCCGCTGGGCTGGAATCCCAATTCTACGTCCAGTAGGCCCAGGAAGCTCTTGCCCAGCAGTCCGGCTGCCGCCAGCAGGATGACGGCTAAGGCCACTTGTGCGCCCACCAGGACGCGCTGCGATTTTCCTTCGCCCAGTGAAGCTCCGTCGCGTGCGCCTTCGCGCAGGGCGCTTTCGATGTTGACACGTGAGGCGTTGAGAGCCGGGACCAAGCCGAAGATGAGTCCCGTGCCCAGGGTCAGCGCCGCCGAAAAGAGGAAGATCCAGTAATCGAAGGTCACCTGGGTGAGGGTGGGAAGATTCTCGGGACGCAATGAGAGCAAGGCCGGAACCGTGGCCACCGCCACCAGCAGCCCTGCCGCGCCTCCCAGGCTCGCCAGACACAGGCTTTCCGCCAGCAACTGGCCGACCAGGCGTCTCCGGTTGCAGCCCAAGGCCGAGCGCAAGGCCAGTTCGCGCCGTCGTGACGCGCCCCAGGCCAGCAAGAGATTGGCGACGTTGGCGCAAGCCACCAGCAGCAGGATCCCCACCGCCGCCGTCAGGATCCACAGCACTTGGTCCAGTTCGCCCACCACCACTGTTTGCAGAGGACGCAGGGCGTGGGTCCGGTTGACCCGAGAGTCGGAGTCCTCGGCGAACGCACGGTCCAAGGCGTCCATTTCCTGCTGGGCCGCCTCCAGGGCGACCTCAGGCTTGAGGCGGCCCATGATGGCCAGATAGCTGTTGCCAGGGTTGTTGTAGCCTCCGGGTGAGAGATTTTGGGGCAGCCACACATCGACCTCGCCCATGAGGGGATCTTTGAATGCGGCCGGCATCACGCCCAGGACAGTGTAGGGTTCTCCATCCAGCACGATGTCGTCCCCCACGGCGGATTCGGCGCCGTTGAAGATCCGTTGCCAGAGCCCATGGCTGAGCACCGCCAAACGCCGGGCCGGGGCGTAGCTGGAGGGCCGTTGGGCGTCGATTTCGCCTTCCATCAGGTTTTCTTCGCGACGGAAACCGCGTCCCAGAAAAGGTTGGACGCCCAGCGCCTGAAAGTAGCCTGCGCTGACTTTGAGGCGGGAAACGCGTTCGGCGGCCGTCCCGTCCAGGGTCAGGTTGAAGCCCTCAGGACTGTAGGTGTACAGCGCCGCCAAAGCCTGGAAAGACTCCAGCCGCTCCTCCATTTCGATGAAATGAGGACCGGTGTTGAAGGGCGTCTCGAAGGTGCCTTCGTCAAAGGTTATTCTTTGGAAGACTTGGACCAGGCGGTCGGGTTGGGGGTAGGGCAGCGGTTCCAGTACGACGGCTTTGAGCACACTGAAGATGGACGTCGTCAGTCCGATTCCCAGGGCCAGAGTCAGCAGGCAAACGCCCGCCAACAGCCGATGGCGCCCCAAAAGGCCGCGGAGAGCAAAGCGGATATGGTGGGTCAGCATGCAACTTTGGACCCCGCGCACGCCGATTTGGTTGGCCTTAATCCACGCTCAGGAGCGGCGTATCGAAAGCGAGATGCGGCGGCGGTCGGGGTCGACCTGCAGGACGCGCACCTTGACGATGTCGCCGGCTTTGACGATGTTGCGGGGATCCTTGACGAAGCGGTCGGCGAGCTGGGAGATGTGGACCAGGCCGTCCTGGTGGACGCCCACGTCGACGAAGGCCCCGAAGTTGGTCACGTTGCTGACCACGCCTTCCAACTGCATGCCCGGAGCCAGGTCTTCGAGAGTTTCCACGCCCTCCTGAAACTGGGCGGTGCGGAATTCGGGGCGGGGGTCGCGGCCGGGCTTTTCCAGTTCGCTGAGGATATCGCGCACGGTGGGCTCGCCGAAGCGCTGGTCGGTGAAGTCATTGGGCTTGAGGCCGCCCAGCAGACGGGTGTTTCCGATCAGTTCGCGCACCTCCCGTCCGGTGGCGCGGATGATGCGCTTGACCACCGGATAGGCTTCGGGGTGGACTGCCGAAGCGTCCAGCGGGTTGTCGCCGTCCGGGATGCGCAGGAAGCCCGCCGACAGCTCGAAGGTCTTCTCGCCCATACGGGGCACCTGCATGAACTGAGTCCGATCACGGAAGGGGCCTTGGCGGTCGCGGAACTCCACGATCTTCTCGGCCACTCCGGCGTTGAGTCCCGAGACGTGGGCCAGCAGGGGAGCCGAGGCGGTATTGACGTCCACTCCCACGGCGTTGACGCAGTCTTCCACCACGCCGTCCAGCTTGCGGGCCAGTTGGCTTTGAGTGACGTCGTGCTGGTACTGGCCCACGCCGATGGACTTGGGGTCGATCTTGACCAGTTCGGCCAGCGGATCCTGCAGGCGCCGGGCGATGGAGACGGCTCCCCGCAGAGAGACGTCCAAGTCGGGGAATTCCTTGCTGGCCGTCTCCGAAGCCGAGTAAACCGAGGCCCCGGCTTCTGAAACCACAAGCTTCTCGAGACGCAGCTCTGGGGAATCCTTGATGAGCCGGGCTGCCAGCCGGTCGGTTTCGCGCGAAGCGGTTCCGTTGCCGATGGCGATCAGGCTGACGCCGTGACGGCGGCACAGCGCCGCCAGCGTCTTGAG
This sequence comes from Acidobacteriota bacterium, assembly GCA_035471925.1. Classification (GTDB taxonomy): domain Bacteria; phylum Acidobacteriota; class UBA6911; order RPQK01; family DATIPO01; genus JANQFM01. The sequence continues at coordinate 1,942 of DATIPO010000035.1, read as the reverse complement.
GGCCTGCACCTGCTGCTCTTGGGGCGGGTGAGGATAGACGGTGTCGGTGGCCAGAAGCTTTCCGGTGGCGTCCACAACCGCCACCTTGACTCCGGTGCGGAAGCCGGGATCGAGTCCCATGACGGCGCGGGGACCCGCGGGTGCCGCCATGAGCAGGTCGCGCAGGTTGCCTCCGAAGACGCGGATGGCTTCTTCTTCGGCGGCCTCGCGCAGGCGCCCTTCAAGCTCGCTCTTGAGGTGGGGGAAGATCTTCTTCTTCCAGGCCTGGGTGACGGTTTCCAGCAGCCAGGTATCGGCGGGGCGTCCTTTGCAGGCAAGGGAGAAGTGGGAGGCGATCTGGATTTCCGGCAGGGTAAGCGCGGGCCGTCCTTCGGGTCGGCGTGAGTGACTGCCTTTCTTGCCGCGAGCGCGGTTGGGATTCTCGGGGACTTGCAGCGAGAGCTTGAGAATGCCTTCCTTGCGGCCGCGGAAGAGCGCCAGCGCCCGGTGAGAGGGGATGCGCTGGATGGGCTCGGAGTATTCGAAATAGTCGGCGAACTTGGCACCCTCTGATTCTTTGCCGCGGATGTTGCGGGAGTGCAGTTCCGCCGTGCGCCAAGCCCACTCGCGCAGTTCGCCCAGCAAGTCGGCGGCCTGGGAGAACTCCTCCATGAGGATCTCCCGGGCGCCCTCCAGCGCCGCGTCCGCATCGGGGACGCCCCGCTCGGCGTCCACATAGCGCTTGGCTTCTTGCCGGGGCACCAACCGGGGATTGGCGAGCAACGTCCGAGCCAGCGGCTCCAGTCCCTGCTTGCGTGCGGCTTCGGCTTTGGTGCGCCGCTTGGGCTTGTAGGGACGATAGAGGTCTTCCAGCCGCACCTTGCTGTCGGCTTCCAGGACGGCTTGCTTCAACTCGGGCGTCAGTTTGCCCTGCTCTTCGATGCTGCGAAGCACGGTTTCGCGCCGCTCCTGCAACTCACGCAGGTAGTGCAGCCGGTCTTCCAGCGTCCGTAACTGGGCATCGTCGAGTCCGCCGGTGGCTTCTTTGCGGTAGCGGGCGATGAAGGGAACCGTGGCCCCTTCATCTAGCAAGTCCACCGCCGCCCGTACCTGTCTCTCCCCCGCCGACAATTCCTTGGCAATCACTCCCGCAATCGAACTCATACGCCCATTGTAGGCAATTTCAGGGAATCGAGACGATTCAGTTGTCTACGTTGGATTCTTCGAGATCTCGACGAAGCTGAAGTCGGTCTTCAGCGTTCATTCGCAGGAGTTGGACCGTAGCGCGCCCCTATCGGTCAACCCGATGATTCGGATACCGCGATGTTGGAAGTGATCGGTCCAAGGCTGCAAGCTCAAGCACAGCTATGTTTTGTGAGGCGCTAGCCATAGCCTTCAGTATACGTGAGGAATGAGTTGAGCGGCAATCAGAGGACTTGTACCGGTTCGGGGCCGTCTCCAGGCACCGTGAGCCAGTCATTTGCCTCCACTTTTGGAATCGGCGTTAGTGTCGGAGGGGGGGAGGGGGGTGAGGTAGCCGATGACGAGGAGGAGGATTCCCACCACCAGGAAGGAGATGATGCGGGCGGTGGTTTCCAGGGCCGAGAGGTCGACGGCGAAGAGCTTGATCACTACGGCGCCTAAGAGGACGGCGCCGGCGATCCAGGTCATGCGGCTGGAGCGGCGGAAGGCCGCCTGCATGATGGAGAGCGCCAGAACCGTCCAGAAAATGGAGAGGCTGGTCTGGAAGGTAGAGGATTCCAGCAGGCTCTCGAGGCGATATTCCACGTCGGCATAGTGGTGGACCGTCCGGGCCAAGGCTGCGTTGAGCCAGAAGAAGGCCAGCAGCGACCAAGGCCACAGCAAGGAGGTGTAGGCCTTGCGGTCGAAGATCCGGGTCGAGGTCAGCTTGCGGAACCACAGCCAGAGCGCCAGCAGTCCCGCGGCCGAGGAGAGGTCGGCC
>DATIPO010000034.1:0-1573 GCA_035471925.1 Acidobacteriota bacterium | reverse complement strand
ATGGGGGCGGTGGGGAAGTTTGATGCGGATCCTGGGGCGCGCCAAGCGGCGGATTCCAGGCGTTGGGCGGATTGGGCCTGGTGGGTGTTTTCCAGCGAGATTGCCAGCAGGGCGCTGACGCCGTCGAAGAGGCGGCCCATGCTGGTGGTGAGCGGGGAGTTGAGGCGGCGGGCGAGCATTTGCAGGACGCCCTGTTGCAGGTCGTCGGGGATGGACTGGAGGAAGGGGAGGTCGAGGGGGAGGTTTTCGCCGTAGGTCTCCAGCAGCAGTGAGAGAGCTACCCGCCAGGGTTGCTTGACGGCTTTTTCTCCGCCCGCCAGGCGGAAGGAACGCAGGGTGGCTACGCGCTTGAAGGAGCGGGCGTCGCCCAGGAGGAATTCTCCGCCCCAAATGGTGTGGTCGCTGCCGTATCCGGTGCCGTCCCAGGTCAGTCCCAGCGCCGGGCCTTCGACTTCGTTCTCGGCCAGGCAGGCGGCCAGGTGGGCGTGATGGTGCTGGACGGCGGCAGCGGGGACGTCCCACTTTTCGGCCAGTTGGCGGGCCAAATGGGTCGTGAAGTAGTCGGGGTGCAGATCGTGGACGACGGCCTCGACGCGGATGTCGTAGAGGGAGAGGAAGTCCTCGACGGTGCGCTGGAAGAGCAGGCGCGACTCGTAGGCGTCGAGGTCGCCCAGGTACTGGGAGACGATGATCTCGCGTCCGCGGCTGAGGGCGAAGGCCGAGTTGAGGTGTCCGCCCAGGGCCAGGATGGGGGGTAGTTCACGTGGGGCCAGCAGCGGCAAGGGGGCGTAGCCGCGCGAGCGCCGCAGCATCTGGGGCTTGAGGCGGGGCCGGGTCAGGACGTGCAGAACCGAGTCGTCCGCCGGACGCGCGATGGGGCGGTCGTGGACCAGGAGCAGGTCACAGAGCCGGCCCAGGCGCTCTACGGCCTGGTCGTTGCGGTGTTCGATGGGCTCGTCGGAGAGGTTGCCGGAGGTGGCGACAACGGGTCTGGCTAGCTTCTCCAGAAGCAACACGTGCAAAGGCGTGTAAGGGAGAAAGACGCCCAGGTCAGGGGAGTCGGGGGCGACTGAGGGGGCGATTTCCTGTGGCTGGACGGCTTGCAGCCGAGGCAGCAAGAGAATGGGAGACTGGCTGCACTTGAGCAGGGTTTCGGCCCAGGGGGGGACTTCGACCTGCCTCCTGACGGCCGCCAGGCTCGGGTACATCAAGGCGAATGGCTTGTAGGGGCGGGCTTTGCGGCGGCGAAGCTCGGCCACGGCCGTCTCCTTTGAGGCGTCGGCGACGAGGTGGAAACCGCCCAGCCCCTTGAGCGCCAGAATGCGCCCCTCGGCCACCGCCTCGACGGCCATTTCCAGCGCCTCCTCCCGGCGGCAAAGCACATCTCCCTGAGGACTGACCAGTTCCACTTGAGGACCGCACTCGGGACAGGCGTTGGGCTGGGCGTGGAAGCGGCGGTCTTGAGGGTCCTGGTATTCGGCCAGGCACCGCTCACACATCTGGAAGCGCCGCATCGAGGTCAGCGGACGGTCGTAAGGCAGCCCCTTGATGATGGTGAAGCGCGGTCCGCAGT
>DATIPO010000033.1:0-2386 GCA_035471925.1 Acidobacteriota bacterium | reverse complement strand
TGGGCCTTTGGGGTTCCCGGTGGTGGACTTTGCGGTGACCCTGACCGATGGGTCCTATCACGCGGTCGACAGCTCCGAACAGGCGTTCAAGCAGGCCGCGCGCATCGCCATGACCGAAGGCATGCCGAAATGCGCTCCCGTCCTGCTGGAGCCGATCTACGAGGTCAAGATCAGCGTGCCGACCGAATTCACGGCGAAGGTCCATAGCCTGGTTTCTGGACGGCGCGGGCAACTCCTCGGGTTTGATACCCTGGAAGGCTGGCAGGGTTGGGATCAGGTGGTGGCGCACATGCCCCAGGCGGAGATCGGTGATCTGATCATCGAACTGCGGTCGCTGACGCTCGGTGTCGGCAACTTCCAGGCGACGTTTGATCATATGACCGAACTGTCGGGCGCCGAGGCGGACAAGATCGTCCAAGAACGTCAAGGCGAAGCCGCTGCCGCGCAGTAAGGCCCGGGTAAAGGAATAATTCGCCCTGGCGCAGTCGCCGGGACGGGGTATAGTGCGCCCGCCCAAGGGTAGCCCTGAAGATTGTTCGCTGGGGAATCACGGCTTTTTGGCCGGCCCGCATCGAGGCGAAGATTGGTTCACTGGTCAGAGAAGAAGAGAGTGCCGATGTCCGTAACAGAGTCCCAGGGCCGTGCGCCCACGTCACAGATCAAGACTTTCCGCTATGAAAAGCCCGATTCCCTCGACGGCGACAAGATGATCGTCCAGCTTGCCGGAAGCGACATCATCCGCGGCCGCGTGCAGGTGGTGCGCAGGGGCGGGGAAAACAACCTCCATTCCCATGAAGGGATGGACGGATTCTGGATGGTGCTAAACGGACGGGTCAGGTTCTACGGTCCGGGTGACGAGGTCATCGGAGAGTTCGGACAGTATGAAGGGATCCTGATTCCCCGCGGGGAATCCTATTGGTTCGAATCCGCCGACGAAAGCCAGGATCTCGAGCTCCTGCAGATGGCCGGGTTCGAAAAGGGAACACCGGTGCGCAGGGTCGACGTCGATCCCCAGCGCCTCGATCCCGATCAGGTCACCATTATGCCGGCGCCGCCGGCACCGGGTGTGGCTACACCTGAGCAAACGGAAACGGAGAAAAGAGAGGATAAGGCCTTGCAGAAATACATTTGCGGTGACTGCGATTACATCTACGACCCGGAAAAAGGCGATCCCAGCCAGAATGTCGCCCCGGGAACCGCGTTCGAAGACCTGCCCGATACCTGGGAATGCCCGGAATGCGGGGCGCCCAAGTCCGAGTTCTATCCCATTATCGAAAGCAACTGACGCTGGCGCGGAGGGGAGACCTACGAGCGGCGGGGGCGTTCACGAAAACGTGCATTGCCGTTAGTTGATCCGGCCATTACCTCAGGGCCAACATGGCGCTTATGAAGCTCAACGAAAGGACCATAAGCCATGCATGTCATGAGGAAGCGCGGCTGGGAACTTCCCGACAGCGCAGCAACACCTGAGAACGTCTTCATCGAGCGCAGGCGGCTGGTCAAGGCGTTGGCCGCCGGCCCGGCGCTTCTTGCGGTGCCGGCATTGATGGCCGGTTGCGACGGCGAAGAGCCTACCCAGGGCGTGGCCAATGCGGCGCCCCCCGAGGGGGACCCGTCGGCCGGTTTGTATCCGGTCAACCGCAACCTCCGTTACCGGGTGGAACGGCCGATGACCGAAGAGGATCAGGCCACCAGCTACAACAACTTCTACGAATTCGGATCCCATAAGTCGATCAAGGATGCGGCCCAGGCGCTGCCCATTCGCCCCTGGACGGTGCGCATCGACGGCATGGTGGAAAAGCCGTTCGAGATCGGCATTGACGATATTCTCAAGAAGATGCCGCTAGAGGAGCGGGTTTACCGCTTCCGCTGTGTCGAGGCCTGGGCCATGACCGTGCCGTGGTCGGGCTTCCCGCTCAAGGCGCTGGTGGATCTCGCCAAGCCGCTCGGTGGCGCCAAGTACCTGCGCATGGAGACCTTCAAGGACCCGGAGGTGGCCCCTGGCCAGCGCCAGCACTGGTACCCCTGGCCCTATGTGGAGGGGCTGACAATGGCGGAGGCGACCAACGAACTCGCCTTCATCGCCACCGGGCTCTACGGCAAGCCGATCCCCAAGCAGAACGGCGCGCCACTCCGGCTCGTGGTGCCCTGGAAATACGGCTTCAAGAACGTCAAGTCCCTGGTGCGCCTGACCTTCACGGACAAGCGGCCCGAGACGTTCTGGGAGGCGATCCAGGCCCGGGAATACGGCTTCTGGGCCAATGTCAATCCCGAGGTGCCCCATCCCCGCTGGAGTCAGGCAACCGAGCGGCTCCTCGGCGAGGGCCGCAGGGTCAAGACGCGCATCTACAACGGCTATGGGGAGTACGTCGCCTCCCTCTACAAG
>DATIPO010000032.1:0-1545 GCA_035471925.1 Acidobacteriota bacterium | reverse complement strand
TTCCAGGGCATGATGGCCAGCACGGGACCCAGCGGATCGTAGCGGACCAGCGAGCGGCCTGCGTCGGAAGGGCGCTCCTCCGGGGTCAGATAAGAGGGGCCGTGTTGAGCGAAGTAGCGGCAGGCCCAGGCGCATTTTTCGGCCTCGGCCCGTCCTTCCGCCAGCGGCTTTCCCATCTCCTCGGCCATCAGAGTGCCCAGCCGGGAGGCCCTGTCTTCCAGCAACTCGGCCGCCGCCGTCAGCTTCTCTGCGCGCTGCTCGAAAGACCATGTCTTGTAGTCTTGGAAGGCCTGCCAGGAGCCGCGCAAAGCTCGTTCGACGGCTTTTTCGCCGGCGGCTTCATAGCGGCGGACGAGCTGGCCCGTGGCGGGGTTGAGGGTGCGGTATTCAATCATGCCTCTAGGTTATCCCGAAGTCCGCCGATGGGAAAAATGCCCGAGCCGCCGCGGCGATTTTTTTGTGACGATGGGCTTGACGCCGTGTGGTAGTCTGTTCGGTGGGCAACTTGACCGCCGGTCCTCTGTGCAGGATATGGCATGGAGAGAGTTCACTTTCTTGGCCGGCGATCGTCGAATTCAATCTTGAGCAGGCGGGTCTTGACCGCCCTGGTAAGTCTTTGTCTGCTCTGCCTCAGCGAATGGGCGCCGCTTGTGCTGGTTGCCGGATCGCTCGACATCAGCAATCGCTATAGTCCCCGCAACCAACGGCGTCCGCGCCGTCCCGACACGCGATACATCGTTCTCCACACGACGGAAGGCGGCGAACGGGGATCTCTGCGCAAGATCCGAAGCCGCGGCGAGGCTCATTACTTCGTCACCCTCAAGGGCCGCGTCTACCGGGTGATTGAAAAGAGCAAGATCGCCAAACATGCGGGACGCAGCATGTGGGAGGGACGCAGTACCCTCGACAACCACTCCATCGGAATCGAGGTTGTGGGATACCATGACCGCGAGATCAACGAGGCCCAGTACCGGGCCCTGCGCGAGTTGGTGCGCCAACTGCAGAGCTACTACCGTATTCCCGACCGCAACGTGGTGACTCATTCCATGGTTGCTTACGGGCGGCCCAACCGTTTCCATCCCTACAATCACCGCGGACGCAAGCGCTGCGCCATGGTTTTTGCCCGCCACCAGGTGAGGGCCAAATTAGGCCTGGAGGAAAAGCCCCTCAAGGACCTGGACGTGGAAGAGGGCCGTTTGGCTGTGGCCGATCCCGAGCTCTACCGCTACCTCTTTGCGCCGCCTCCCGCCGGGTCTCGCCGGGCCGAGGCACCCCCTAGCCATTCCAACGTCATCACTCCCGGGTGGACGGCTTGGCACATTGCCCGCGAACGCTACGCCTCGGCCGATACCCTCTACCTCTTCCCCGACGGTCGTCGCCTGGCCGGCACCCAGATCGAGAATTGGGGACGCATTCCCGTCGGCACCCAGGTTGTGATGGAGGAGAGGGAGGAGCCTCAGGGCGAGTTCGAGGGATTCCTTGAAGTGGAGGAGGAATCGGTTTCCGCCTCGGTCGTGGCGGGCCAGCTGGCCCATTCCGAAACCA
>DATIPO010000031.1:0-26883 GCA_035471925.1 Acidobacteriota bacterium | reverse complement strand
CTCGGCCAGGATGTCGCGCAGCGAGAGCGCGGTGCCTGAGGGGGCGTCCGCCTTGTGGCGGTGATGGGCCTCCCACAGGAAGGGATCGTATTCCTGGAAGCTGGAGAAGATGCGGGCCGCCTGACGGCTGAGGTGGAAGAGCACCTGCATGCCCAAGCTGAAATTGGAGGCGTAGAGCACTGTCCCCCGGGCTCGGTCAATCTCGGCCTCGATCTCCGGCAGGCGGTCATACCAGCCGGTGACTCCGATGACCAATGGAAGCTCGGCCTGCAAAGCCTTCTCGAGGTTGCTTTCCACGGCCTCGGCCAAAGAGAAGTCGATCATGGCCTCGCTGGCCTCAACCCACTGGCCGCCGAAGGGACGCTCAGGAGGGTTGTCGTCCCGCCCCAGGACGCGGATGACTTCATGCCCGCCTTGCACGGCCAACCGCTGAACAGCCTGCGACATGCGTCCCTTGCCGATCAACGACACTCTCATGGGGCCAGCCTTTCTCTTCCTTTCAGCCAGCGGATTCCCTGCGGGCGGAAAACTCGCACATGGTCGCTTCGGGCCTTCATCATGCACTCAGCCTTTCAAACACTTCAGGGTCCGGATCGTCAAAGAAAGTCTGGTGGATGCGGCGCACGGCTGCGCGCATATGCTCCTCTTCCACCAGGAAGGTCAGGTTGGTGCGTGAAGCACCCTGCGAAATGAGGCGGACCTCGATGTCCTCCACCGCCTTGAAGACCCTGGCCGGCAGCCCAATCGAACGGGGAAGGCTATGCCCCACCACGCTGACGATGGCCATCGACCCCCGCACCTGGACGTCGCCTAGAGCCCCCAAGTCGCTGACGAGTTGGCCGATCTCGTCTTCGCGGTCAATGGTGACCGAGACGTTGACCTCCGAGGTGGCGATCACGTCCACCGGGATGCGCCTGCGGTCGAACACGTCGAAGATGCGCCGCGCGAACCCGTAGGCCAGCAGCATGCGAGGCGAGTTGATATTGAGGATGCTGATGCCGGGCTTGCAGGCGATGGACTTGATGGGCGTCCGGCTGGGCACCTCGCGCGCCGAAATAAAGGTTCCGGGACGTTCGATGTGGGCCGAATCGAGCACGTAGACCGGAATGTCGCGGGCGATGGCGGGAATCAGTGCCGCCGGATGCAGCACCTTGGCTCCGAAGTAGGCCAGCTCGGCGGCTTCGTCGAAGGAGATGGACTTGATCTTCAAGGCTTCCGCCACCAGGCGCGGATCGGCCGTGAGGATGCCGGGCACGTCGGTCCAAACCTGGATCTCGTCGGCCCCCAGCGCCGCGCCCGCCAGGCAGGCCGTCAGGTCTGAGCCGCCCCGTCCGATGGTCGTGGTTTCGCCTGAGGGTCCCGAGGCGATGAATCCTTGCAGGACGCAGACCTTGCCCGATTCAGCCTCCCAGGCTCCACGCAGGCTCTGGAAGGTGGCGGTTTCGTCGACGTGAGCACGGGTGTAGCGGTCGTCGCTGCGCACCAGACGCCGGGCGTCCAGGTAGGCTGAATCGACTCCCCTGGAAAGCAGCAGGTTATGGAAGATCCAGGTGCTGAGCAACTCGCCCCGCGCCAGCACTTCGTCCTGCAACTGAGGACGCAGAAAGCCGTCGTCCTCGATGTGCAGCAGCAGCCGCCGGACCTCCTCGAAGAACTTCTCGATTCCGCCCCGCGTCCGCCGGAGGTTCTCTCCACCCATCAGCCCCGAGGCGATGGCCAGATGTTCTTCCTCCAGGCGCGTCCCCTTCTCATGGGCGGCTTTGTGCCGGCCCCGCGATGCCATCGAGGCCGCTTCCAGCAGTCCGTCGGTGGTCTTTCCCACGGCCGACAGCACGACCAGCGGACGCTTGCCGGTCCGTGCCTTCACTGCCTGAAAAACCCGTTCATAGGCGGCCACGTCGCGCTGTGACGATCCGCCGAACTTCATGATGATCATTCAAGACCCCAGAAAGCGATCTCTGTAGACATACTCGGCATTCAGGATCGAGGCCCCGGCGGCTCCCCGGACCGTGTTGTGGCCCAGCACCAAGAACTTGTAATCCAACAGGGGACAAGGCCGCAATCGCCCGATGACGGCTGCCATCCCGTTTTGCGTCCACACATCGAGACGGGGTTGAGGGCGATCGGGTTCGCTGCGCACCACAACCGGCTGAGGCGGAGCCGAAGGCAATCCCAGCCTCTGAGGCTGGCCCCGGAACTCGGTCCAGCAGGCCCTCACCTCTTCCATCGAAGGCCTTTGGCCTCGGAAGGACAGCGAGACGCATTCCAAATGTCCTTCCTCCACGGCCACCCGGTTGGCCTGTGCGCTGACCGTAAAGTCGGCATGCTCGACACGCCCGTCGAGGAAGCGTCCCAGGATCTTTTGGGCCTCGCTTTCGATCTTGTCCTCTTCACTGCCGATGTAGGGTACGACATTGCCCAAAATGTCCAGAGAGGGGACGCCTGGGTAGCCGGCTCCCGAGAGCGCCTGCATAGTGACCACGTGGACCTTGTCGAGTTCGTATTTCTGGTGAAGCGGACCCAAGGCCATGGCCAATGCGATGGTCGAGCAGTTGGCGTTGGTCACAATGGCGCCCCGCCAGTTGCGCCTGCGCCGCTGGATGGGGATTAATTCCAGGTGATCGGGATTGAGTTCGGTGATCACCAGGGGGACGTCTTCATCCATGCGGTGATTCTTGGCGTTGGAGAAAACCCAGCAGCCGCGCCGGGCGAAATCCTGTTCGACTTCTCCCGCCACCGAGGAGTCGAGTCCCGAGAACACTACCGGACAGTCCAGTTCGTCGCTGCACGACTGCACTCTCATAGCGCGCAGCGATTCGGGAATCTCGCCGCTTTGTTTCCAGTTGACGGTCTCGCCGTAGGGTTCGCCGACCCGCCGTTCCGAGGCCGCCAGCGCCCCCACCTCGAACCAGGGATGACCGTCCAGCAGCAGGGCAAACTTCTGTCCCACCGCTCCCGTCGCCCCCAGAATGCCCACCCGTACTTTCTCGCTCACTTTCCTGCTTTTCCTGTACTAGTCATTGGATGGCCCCGCCCCGCGGAAGTTCCACACCGTCAGGCGACAGACCGAGATGCTAAGTATTTCATATGAACAGGAAGCTTGTGGCGATCGGCCTCTTGGCCGCCGGACTGCTCCTGACGGGCTGCGGGAAGAAGCGCAGCGACGTGGCCTTGACCCGCCAAGTCAGCGGAAAAGTGCAGGAAGGACTCGCCAGTTGGTATGGCCACGGCGACGGATACCACGGCAAAACCACCGCCAGCGGCGAGCGCTTCGACAAGAACAAGCTCACTGCCGCTCACTACTCGCTGCCCTTCGGCACCCGCGTCCGCGTCACTAACCAGAAGAACGGACGTACGGTGGTGGTCAAGATCAACGACCGCTACCCCATCTCGACCCTGCGCAAAGGCCGCATCATTGACCTCTCCTACCGTGCCGCCCAAGAACTGCACATGGTCCGCGACGGGGTCGTTCCGGTGCGCCTGGAAGTCCTGCGCTGAAGGTAAGGGCGGCGCCCACGACGCCGCAAAGAGGAAGCTGGCCTTTGGGCACCGTTTCTGTTGTAGGCGAGAGGGTTTTCAGCTACACTCACTCGGTCCGCACTTTCTTTTCATCTGGAAGACTCGATGAACGCAGCTTCAAGTCAAGATCATGAGCATGCCCAGCAACTGGATCCCGCTTACATCATGCAGACCGCCACGGCCTTCTGGTCGTCCAAGGTCCTGCTGACGGCGGTGGAGTTCGATCTCTTCACGGTCTTGGGTGATCGGGCCATGACCGCTTCGGACCTGGGCACTGAATTGGGGCTGCATCCCCGCGGCTGGTACGATTTCTTCGATGCCCTGGTGGCCCTCGAGTTCCTGCGCCGGGAAGGCGACGGTCCTGAGGGACGATATAAAAACACGCCTGAAACGGCGGCGTTTTTAGACCGCAACAGTGCCACCTATATCGGAGGCCTGCCGGAAATGCTCAATGCTCGGCTCTTCGCCTTCTGGAATGACTTGGGCACGGCTCTCAAGACCGGAAAGCCTCAGAACGAGGTCAAACTGCACGGCAAGCCGATCTTCGAACAGCTCTACGACAACGAGGCCAACCTGGGCAGCTTCTTAGCGGCCATGACCGGATTTCAGGCCGCTAATTTCAAGGCGCTGGCCGAGAAATTCGACTTCTCGCGCTACCGGACCGTCAGCGACATCGGCGGCGCCTTGGCCCTGCTGTCGCGGACCCTGGGCGCTCACCATCATCATCTCAGCCTCACCAGCTTCGACTTGCCCGCCGTCGCTCCCCACGCCCGCCGGGAAATTGAAAAGGCGGGAATGTCCGACCGCATCAAGGTCGTGTCGGGCGATTTTTTCCAGGACGACCTGCCCAAGGCCGATGTCGTGACCATGGGCAACATCCTCCACGACTGGAATCTGGAAAAGAAGAAAACCCTCATCGCCAAGGCTTACGACGCCCTGCCCCAGGACGGGTGCTTGATTGCCATTGAGAACCTGATCGACGATGCCAGACGCGAAAATGTCTTCGGTCTGCTCATGTCGCTCAACATGCTCATTGAGTTCGGGGACGCCTTCGACTACACAGGCGCCGACTTTCGCTCCTGGTGCCGCGAAGCCGGCTTCACCCGCTTCGAGATCCTCCCCCTGGCCGGCCCCGCCAGCGCAGCCGTCGCCTACAAGTAAACCACAGCGGAGTCCATCTTCCGCACTCGCTATGACGGTCTTGGTTAGGACTGCTGCCGCCTCTTGATCGGACTGTCTACAGCTCCACCACTGCGGTGGGGCGGGTTTGCTTGGTGAGGTGAAGTTGGATGGGGTTCCAGAGGTCGTGGAAGGTGCCCGAGGGACGGCGGTCCAAGCCGGCGCGGGCGGTGTCGAGGGCGATTTCGGGGTCGTTGTTCTTGCAGCTCAGGTGGGCCAGGAAGACGTGACGGGCTTGGCCGTCGAAGCGGGTCAGGAAGGAGGCGAAGGCGCGGTTGGAAAGGTGGCCCAGGCGGCTGGTGAGGCGCTGCTTGAGGCTCCAGGGATAGGGTCCCAGGCGCAGGAGTTCCTCGTCGTGGTTGGATTCCAGAACCATCCAGTCGCAGCCCGAGAGTCGCTCTTCGACGGCATCGGTCAGGCTGCCCAAGTCGGTGGCTACGGCTCCCGCGACGCCGCCGCAACGCAGGCGGAAGCCCACGGGATCGGCGGCGTCGTGGAGGACGGGGAAAGGATCGACTTCCAGGTCTCCCACCACGAACGACTCGCCGGTCCGGAACTCCTCCCAGCGGTCGATCTGATTCAGGGCCTCGACTTCGTTTCGGGTACCGAGATTGGTATAGACAGGGGCCTGATAGGTGTGGACGAAGGACTCGGCGCCTTTCCAGTGATCGATGTGTCCATGAGTGATGAGCAGCGCGTCGAAGCGGTCCAGCGGCAGCCCGGCCTCTTGGAGACGGCGTTTGAGACTGCGCGGTCCGAATCCGTTGTCGATGAGCACGCGCGTCCGCCGTGTTTCCACGAAGGTGCAGTTGCCGCTGCTGCCTGATCCCAGAACACAGACTCTCATGATGCGCTAGAATCTAACAGGCGGGTATGAACAAAAATAACCTTGTGGGCCTGAGTTGCGACGAATTAATCGCGCTGGCGGCCCGAATGGGCGAAAGACCTTTTCGCGGGAAACAGCTCTACAACCAGATCTACCGGCGCAAAGTCCTCGACATCGGAAGCATGACCGATCTCTCCAAGGACTTCCGCCGCCGGCTGGGGGAGGAGTGCGCCGTGGGTCCGCTCGAGGTGGAGCGGCGCTGGCAGGCCGCCGATGGCACCATCAAGTTCCTCTTCCGCCTCGACGACGGACAGCGCATCGAGTCGGTCTACATCCCCGAAGAAAAGCGCGACACCCTGTGCATCTCCTCCCAAGTGGGGTGTGACGTGGGATGCACTTTCTGCCTGACGGCCCAAATGGGATTCCGCCGCAACCTGACGCCGGGCGAAATCGTGGGTCAAGTGCTGACCTGCATTCATCAAGGCGTTTTGCCGGAAAACGGGTTCAACGTCGTCTTCATGGGAATGGGCGAGCCCCTCTACAACTACCGGAATGTGATGAAGGCCTTCCGGCTCTTCACCGATCAAGACGGCATGGACCTCTCCCGCCGCAAGATTACGGTATCCACGGCCGGCGTGGTGCCCGTGATGAAGAAGATGCTGGAGGAAGAGCAGCTTCCAAAGCTGGCCGTTTCGCTCAACTCCACCACCGAGGAGATGCGCAGCCACATCATGCCCATCAACCGCAAGTGGAACATGAAAGAGTTGTTGGATGCGTGCCGCAAGCTGGCCCGCCGCAACGGCCAACGGGTGACCTTCGAGTACGTCCTGCTGGCGGGAGAAACCGACCGCGAAGAAGATGCCCTGCGCCTTATCGAACTGCTGCAGGGGATGCGGGCCAAGGTCAACCTGATTCCCTACAACCCCAATCCAGGCCTGCCTCACCGCCGTCCAACCCAGGAACGCGTCGGGGACTTTCAGCGCCTCCTGGTCGACAACCGCATTTCGGCCTTCGTGCGCCGGACGCGGGGTGACGACGTCTCAGCCGCCTGCGGACAGTTGGCCCACCTGAAAGAGGCCGCCGTCTCAGCGCCGTCCTAATCCCTGTTTCTCGTCATGGACCGCAAGTTTCACATCGCCACCTTCGGATGCCGCACCAATCAAGCCGACAGCGCGGCACTGCGCCAGGACTTCCTCGACCGCGGCTACCGCGAAACCGACGACCGTTCCCAGGCCGACGTGGTGGTGGTCAATTCCTGTACCGTAACCCACCGCTCCGATCAGCAGGTCCGTCAACTCACCCGCCGCCTGCGCCGCGACAATCCCACCGCCCGCCTGCTCGTCACCGGCTGCTACGCCCAACGCCAACCCAGGGCCCTGGCCCGCATCAAAGGCGTCGATGCCGTGGTCGGCAACACCCGCAAGAGCGAACTGGTGCAACTCGCCGAAGGGCTACCCGGGCGCTCATCGGCAACCGACCACCAGGCTACAACGGTAAACGAAGAGGCGACCGCCAAGGAGGGCCGAGTTGCCATCCCCGGTCATCAGACGGGGCGGAGCCCGCAGCGCCAGGGTGTTTCGAGGCGTGAGGTTGCGGCCATCTACACCGACGACTTTTCCAAGGTGCGGGCCATCGACCTGACGCCGGCGACCCAGGTGGGCGGACGCACCCGGCCTTTCGTCAAGATCCAGGACGGATGCGATGCCAAGTGCACCTACTGCATCATCCCCTCGGTGCGCGGACCCTCGCGCAGCGTCCCGCCGCAGCAGGTGCTGGAGCAGGTCCGCGGTTTGGTTGAGGCAGGCTTCCGCGAGATCGTCCTGACCGGGATTCACATCGGCACCTACGGCATGCACCTCCGACCGCGCTTCCCCCTCGACCGCTTGCTGGGAGAGATCGCCGAGGTCCCCGGTCTGGGGTGGCTGCGCGTCAGTTCCATCGAGCCCATGGAACTCTCGCGGCGCATCATCGACTTGGCTGCCGACAGCGACAAGATTGCTCCCCACTTCCACATCTGCCTGCAAAGCGGGAGCGACGCCGTGCTCAAGCGCATGCTGCGGCCCTACGACACGGCCCGCTTCGCCTCCATCGTGGAGGAGATCCGCGAGAAGATTCCCCATTCCGCCATCGGAACCGACATCATCGTTGGGTTCCCAGGCGAAGGCGAAGAAGACCACCGCCGCTCGCTTGATTTCGTGCGCCGCATGCCCTTCACCTACTTGCACGTCTTCCCTTACTCGGACCGCAGCGGCACGACGGCCTCAGGCATGGAGGACAAGGTCGATCCTCAGGTCATCAAGCGTCGTTCAGCCGAGTTCCGGAAGCTCAGCGACCGAAAGGAAGCCGCCTTCCGCCGCTCCTTCGTGGGACGCCGCCTCAAGGCCCTGACCCTCACCGACACGGCTCCCGACGGCTCCCGGCTGGCCCTGACCGGCAACTACATTCAAGCCCGCCTTCCCGCCTCCTGCTCGGGCAACCAATTGGTCCAGGGCCAAGCCCTCCGAGAACAAGGTAATGCTCTGGTTCTCACGTGATTCCATCAGGAGATCCGTCGTTCAGTAAAGGATGAGGAGGCTCGAATAGCCGGGGGCACGCTTCGTTGCTGACTTCTCGGGAGGAAGCAGCGTTCCAGGGTGGATGGGCGACTCTGGTTCGGAAAACGGTTGACTGTTGCTGGGCACCTTCCAGGACTTGATGAAGGCGAGGCGCCCGGCATCAAGCGGCAGAAGAAGCCATAACCTCAAGCCGAATGCCTTCCCACTCCTGGAGGATCTTCATGATCTGGAACAGATGGCGCATGTGGGGGTTGCCTCGGTTAGAGAACATGCGCATGAGGCTCTTGGACGAGCGTCCAGTACGCTCACCCAGTTCGATGAAACCAATGGTGGCATTAATGTAGTCACGCAGCACCGATTTGCCTTCTTCCACATCACCCCGCAGCAGAGCCTCAACGCCTTGACGCAAAAGCTCGATTCGGAAGGCCGCATCACTCTGGGCCCGCTCCAGAATTGTCTCCCGAAAATCCCGCGTCAAGGCCGTCATGATTCCTCCTTGTCGATCTGATAGTCGCGCCAGTCGAACTGAACGCGGCGGATGTCTTGCCTCTGTCGCCGCTTGGTTCCTCCGGCGAGAAGAATGATCCGGTCCTGCTCTTTGCGCCCGAAGTAAATCCTGTAGCCGGGTCCAAACGGCAATTTCACTTCAAAGAGATCGCCCCCCAGGCTCTTCACTGAGCCGAAGTTGCCTTTTTCGAGGCGGTAAAGCGCCACGGCAACACGAGCCGCTGCCGAGGCGTCTAGCGATTTGAACCAATCGCCAAAGCGGCTCCTGCCGTTGGCCGTCACGTGCTCTTCGATCTTCCAGTTCGTTGGTAACATATAGGTAACCTTAAGGTCAAGTCCGGGCTCGGATTTCTTGGCTAACAGGAGTCATCATCTCCATTTCAAAGTGACGTCGCGTGTCGTTTCCAGCGCTTTTCATCCCTCTTTAACGCGCTGCCCACCAGGTTGAGCGACCTTCAAGGGAACTTTCTTGCTTTTTTGCCTCACGGAATTGTGAAGCATCTAGCCGGAGCAGGAACCGCTAGTAACGGGAGCAGCGGCGGGATCGGGCAGGCTACTGCGCAGTCGCTGGCCAGCAGTCGTACGCTGAGCAGAAGGGTCTGTCTTCGGGAACGCGGTCGAAACTCCGCTTCCAATCACGCCGCCCGGTCGCTCAACCAGTCTGGAGGCGGTCGAGGAGGGGTTTCATGCGGCGGCGGGAAATGTCGAGGCCGGTGCCGTTGCGCAGGGTGAGCTGGCCGTGGCCGCCGGGCATGGGATCGACTTGGCTGACGGCGTCCAGCCGCACCAGGGCCGAGCGGGAAACACGGAAGAAGAGGGCTTCGTCGAGTCGTTTTTCCAGGTCGGTGAGGGTGGGGTCGATCCAGTATTCCCTGTCGGAGGTGCAGAGCTTGGTGTAGCCGTCCTCGGAGCCGAAGTAGAGGACATCAGCCTCGGGAACCACCTGGAATCCCGACTTGTGACGGGCCAGAAAACGGATGGGACGGCGGGCCTTGCGGACGGCTTCGTCGAGCCGAGCCTCGAAGTCGTCCCCGGAGATTTCCGCACCCTCCTGATTCCCGTGTGAGTCGTCAGTCGCGGCGCGGCCGGGAGCCGACTGCCGTTTTTGCGGTGTGTCTCCATCCGGCTGGCCTCCTGACGGTTGCCCGCTTGGTGGGCTGTCGGCCTCTGTCCCTTTGGCGGTTGCCGATGCTTCCCGCTGGACGCGCAAGCGGGCTCGCTCCACCGACTTCTTGAGGCGGGCCCGCGTCACCGGTTTGAGCAGGTAGTCGAGGGCGAACATCTCGAAGGCATCCACTGCGTACTGGTCATAGGCGGTGCAGAAGACGATGAGCGGACGCGGAGAAGGCAAAGAAGCGGCCACCTCGAGCCCGTTGATGCCCGGCATCTGGATGTCGAGGAAGACCACGTCGGGGTTAAGATCGCGGATCTTGTCCAGAGCTCCCTGGCCGTCAGCGGCTTCCCCCGCTACCTCGACATCACCGAAAGCCGCCAACAATTGCCGCATCCGCTCCCGCGCCGGGGCTTCGTCATCTACGATCAAGGCCTTCAAAACGCTGCTCCTCTCTGGATGGTGATGCTCCTATTCTGCCAAGCGGAGATCCGCTCCACAAGCCATCCCACAGTTGCCCGATTCTTCTTTCAGGCCTTCAGAGAGTGTTGCACAAGTCCGCAACATGTCACCTTCGAAAGCCCGCTATTACACCCTTACAGGGTTTTTTTCGGGGTGCTTGCGCTACCCAGGGTGCCGCTCCGGCGCTTCGCGCCTTCGCTCTACCCTGGGCTGGCATATGGCTCCCCTTTCAGGGAGCCCGGAATTGGACGAGCACCGCCGAGGGCTTGGCGCGTCACCTAAGGGCCCAGGATTTGGCCTGTCACCTCAACTAGGGCATTACCCGTTACCTTAAAAAGGTCCAGGAACTGGCCTGACACCTCAAGTACGGCTTGGCCTGTTGCCTCAGGGCCCAGGAACTGGCCTGTCACCTCAACTCGGGCTTGGTCCGTTACCTTAAGGTCCAGGAACCGGCCTATCACCTCAGTGAGGCTTGGCCGGTCACCTCGGGGCTCAGGGAGCTGGCCTGTCACCTCAGCGGGGGATTGGCTGTCACTCCACTGCGGAGGTGTTGGCTGTCAGCCCTCTTTGATTTTCATGACCAGGACGGTGCAGTCGTCCTGGGGCGTGGCGGCATGTTCGCGGACGCGCTCCAGCAGGTGGCGGCAGATCCCGTCGGGGGTGTCGTCGAGGACCTCGGAGGCGGATTCCACGACGCGCTCTAGGCCGAATTCCTGCTCCTTGCTGTCGGCGGCCTCGATGAGTCCGTCGGAGTAGAGGACGACGGTGTCGCCCCGACTCAGGTTGAGATCCTCCTGCCGGTAGTCGGCTGCCGGGAAGAGGCCCACCGGAGTCCCGCCGCATTCCAGCCGTCTGGGCTCGGGGTGGCCAGCCGGGAAGAGCAGTCCCGGCGGATGCCCGGCGTTGACATAGCTGAAGCGGCGGCTGGCTTGATCGTAGGCGGCATAGAAGAACGTCACGTACATGTTGCTTTCGGTGGCCTGCCAGGTGCGGCGATTGATCTCCGTCAGCAGTGCCGCCGCCTGATCGCCGTGCTGAGGAGCGAGGGTTTCCAGGCGTCCCTGCAATCCTGCCATCACGAGTCCGGCCGGGACGCCTTTGCCCGATACGTCCCCCAGAGCGATTCCCAACCGGTTGGCGGGCAGGCTGATGAAGTCGTAGTAGTCGCCTCCCACCTCGGTGGCTGGACGGCACAGGGCACCCACCTCCAGACCCTCAAGCCCCCAGCCGTCAGCCGAAGGACGGGCCTTCTCCAGCAGGCGGCTCTGGACGCCGCGGGCCCGCTGCAGCTCGTTTCCCCGACGGGCCGAGGCCAGCGCGTCCCGGACCTTGCCCACCGTGCGCTGCAGGCGCTTGCGGGTCACGGGCTTGAGAAGATAGTCGACGGCGTGCAGTTCGAAGGCGTCCAGTGCGTAGTCGTCAAAGGCCGTGCAGAAGACCACCCGGGGACGCGGGGCCGGCAGCCGGGCCGCCACCTCGGTCCCGCTGGCGCCGGGCATCTGGATGTCGAGGAAGACCAAGTCAGGACGCATCTCGCCGATCTGCCGCAAAGCTTCCAGCCCGTCGCAGGCCTCGCCCACCACCTTCAGTTCGCCGAATCCGTCCAGCAGCGAACGCAGCCGCTCGCGGGCCGGTTGCTCGTCGTCCACCAACATCACTCGAATCATCGCTGCTCCATTCCTGGTTTCAACCGGTCCGAGCCTGCACGTCCTCCTGATCGGCCGGCAGATCGGCGGGCATCTCGATGCGGACGGACGTTACGCCCCGCTCCTGTTCGCGGACGACCTCAAAGCGGGCTTGGTCGCCGAAGTAGCCGCGCAGCCGGCGGTCGATGCTCTTGAGCCCGAAACCTTCGCCCAGGCGTCCTCGCGAGGACCGCTTGAGGCCTTCCTCAAGCTCGAATCCAGGACCGTTGTCCTCCACCTCCAGCAGCAGGCGTCCCCCCTGCTTGCGGGCCCGCACGGCGATCCGTCCCGTGCCCCGCACCGCGGAGAGTCCGTGCTTGACGGCGTTCTCGACGAGCGTTTGGACGATCATGCCCGGCACCCGCGTCTCACGGGCCTCCTCGTCAAGCTCCATGCTGTACTCCAGCCTCTCCCCGAAGCGGGCCTTTTCGACGTCGAGGTAAGCCGAAAGGAAGTCGAATTCGTCCTCCAACTGCACCCATTCCTGTTTGGAACGCCGCAGCGTGTAGCGGAAGACCTCGGCCAACTGCTCCACCGTCTCCTCGGCCAACTCGGGCTTCTGGTGGATGAGTGAGGCAATGGCATTGAGAGCGTTGAAGAGAAAATGAGGATTGATCTGTGCCCGCAGGGCCTTCAATTCCGATCGGCTGGCATGCAATTTGAGATCCTGCTCGCGCTTCTCCTGCATCTTGCGCTTCTCGTGCAGGCGCAGGTTTTCCAACATGCGGGCCAGAATCTCAGCCAGTGTCTGAATCAGCTTTTGATCGGTATGGAAATAGGGCATCTGGCTTTGCCGCTTACCCATATGAAGGGCCCCGTAAAGCATTCCATCAGCCTGTATGGGCATCCTCAGGGCTGTAATGGACCTGTACTCGCCGCTGCGGATGAGCTGAGCCTCCTCTTCGCCCGCCCGGGCCTGATGTGTCTCCACCTTCACGTCGGCCAGGAAGATCTCGCCCAGTTTGCGCTCGGAGAGTTCACGCAGGCTCTGCTCATCGGTGGAGTCGCGGACCCCGGCCAAAAATTCCTTGGCCGCCTCGGTGGCTTCGAAACGGCGCCCGAACCACCATTGGTCGAGCACTCGGGAGAGCAGCTTGTAGGCGGCTGGCAGGCACAGCGCCAAGGGCAGCGCCAGGACCGTCATCACCAACAGGCCCTCATCGCCCTCCGGCAAGTCGGGAAAGAGGGTGGGGATGCCCGCGAAAAAGAGCAAGAGCGCTCCGAAAACCAGAAAGAAGTAGAGGCCCTGCTTGATCACCAGGTCAAAGAACTCATAGCGATGCTGGTAGTAGAGGCCAATGAAGACAAAGGTCAAGGGCATGCTGCGGGCCAGCAGGAAGCCGACTTCCTTCCACAAGGGAGTCCAAAAGGCCAGGGGCAACGCCAGCAGTACGGCCAGAACGATGAGAATCCGGTTGCGGTAGGCTTCGCGCGGGGTCTTGTCTTCTTCATGAGGACGCCGTTTGGCATCCAGCCGCCGCACCCAGACGAGGAGAACAATGCAATAGATAGCTGTGTAGGAGAATCCGCCCTGAATGAAGAGGGCCACCGTCTGACCCGGCATCTCCGTCGCTCCGGCGTAGGCGGCGACCATGGTGCTGAAGCAATACAGGCTGAACAGCCAGGAGGGAACTAGTCCGGCCAGCCAGGGCCAGCCGCGGCTCAGCTTGTCCCTCTCCGAGGCATAGAAGATCTGGCAGATCAGAGGAGGGAAGAGCGTTGCCAGGCAGGTGAAGAGGAATTGCCAGCGCGCCGTGGTAATGAGCTGCAAGAGGTAGGGAACGGCTTCGAAAACACCCAGGACGAACCAAATCGTCGACAGCAGGCTGATGGCCAGCGAGGAGTAGAACTCAAGAGCGGGAGGCTTCTTGTCGGCTCGAAGCGTTAAGTAGATCAGCAGGGCAAACGCTACGGTGCCGAAGCTGCTCAGGTAAAGCGTGATCCAGGAATAGGCATTCATGGCTCAATGTCCTCGCCTGCCATTATGGGCTGGAGGCCTCCCGTCAATCCAGATTTGGGCGTCAGACGGCTCAATTTGCACACTCAGCGGCGGACTGCCCCGATCCAACGGCGCCGACCCCGGATCAGCGGTCGTGATGGGTGACGTTCTGTGCCAGGGCCTGGCTGAGGGTGATGTTTTGGGAGGAGAGGGTGGTGCCCAGGGCGCGGTGCAGGCGCAGGCGGCTCTGGATGAAGTCGACTTGGTCGCGGATGAGCACCGACTCGGCCTGGATGAGGTCGCGTTGGGCCTCGATCAGGTCGCGGGTGGTGGCCATTCCCACGTCGAAACGGGCCTGCTGGCTGTCGAGGCGTTCCTGGGAAAGGCGAACCGCGGCTTGGGCGGCCTCTACGCCGGCGGCGTTCATTTCCATTTCGGTCAGGGCACGGCGGATCTCCAGGGCCACTTGCTGCTCCAAGGAACGCCGGGCCAGTTGCTGTTCGTCCAAGGCAATTTGGGCTTGAGCGTTCTCGGCGCGGGCCGCCTTGTTGCCCAGGGGAAGACGGAAGTCCAGGGCCACCACGTAGCCGTAAAAGTCGGTCCCGAAGAGTTGCTCCAGGGAGTCGCCCAAGCCCCCTGGCTGGACGTCGACGACGGGAGCGTCGAAGAATCCCTCCGAGAAGTCGCGCACCAGGCGGCGTCCTCCCAGTCCGAATTGCTGATAGGACAGCAGCAGATCGAGCTGGGGTCTGAGGCGGTTGCGGGACCGGTCGAGGCTGACTTGCGAATTTTCGATGCGCAGGCCCGCCTGGGCCAGTTCGGGACGCTTCTCGCGGGCCCGGGCCATGAGTTGCTGAAAGGTATCGCGGACGGGATCGGGCCGATAGATGCTCTGGGAGGGGGCGATCTCCCCCGGAAAATCGCGCGGATCCTCGATGCCCGTGATGAGGCGGATCAGTTCGTCCTGGGCCAGACGGTAGTTGAAGCGCGACCGGATGAGCTGTTCCCGGCGGGCCGCCACCTCGGCCTCGGCTTCGATGACTTCCACGCGGGCCGCCGATCCGACCTCGAAGCGGGCCTGGTTCTGCTCCAGGATGGTTTGGGCCAACTCCAGAGACTTCTCCTGTACGCGGATGTCCTCCAGTGCGAACTGCAGTTCCCAGTAACCCTCCTGGACGGCCAGCACGGTGTCGGAAAGCAGGGTCTCGAACTCGTGCCGCGAAATGTCGAGGTTGTTGCTGGAGATTTCGATTTCGTACTCCTGGTCTGACCGTCCGAAGCCGCGCAGCAGGTTCTGGCGCAGGGTGGCCGAGAAATCGCTGGAGAGAGCAGGGACCAAATCGGCAAAGGTGTTGGTGGTGGTGTTGCGGTTGGCGTTGAAGGAGAACTCGAAACGCGTGCCGGTTGAAAACTCCTGCTCGTAGCCGAAGACGTAGGCGGTGTCGACGTCGGTGACGCTGTCGCCTCCCGCCAGGATGCTGGCCGTGGGTTGGGTCGTGCGCTGCCAGTCGAAGTTGAAAAGGAAGGCCGGGTCGTAGGCTCCACGTAGAAACTCGACGTCCCAGAAGCGGGCCAGCGGACGGTGGCGCTGGACGTTGAGGTCGAGGTTCTGGCGCAGCGCCATCTCCACCGCCTGCCGCTCGCTCAGATAGACGCGTCCCTGGCGGACGTCCCCCAGATTCTCCAGGTCGGGAACGCTGATCTGGCGGCGCGACTGGTCGGCGAACCAGCGGCTCTGAGCCGCCACCGGCGAGACGCTGGAGAAAGTCAGGATGAGGAGGAAGAAAAAGGCGGTGGTTCGGGTCATCATTGCCAATGCTCCGGTCTTGTCGGACGTGGGTTGGCTGGCAGCCTCCCGGGCCGGCTTGGGGCCCAGCAGCAGGTAGGCCGAGGGGATGAAGAAAAGGGCCAGCAGGGTGGCTCCCAGGATGCCTCCGGCAATGGCCATGGCCAGGGGAGGCCAAAAGCGTCCGCCGGCGATGATCAGGGGCAAAAAGCCGGCCATGGTTGTAAGGGTCGTGGTGAGGACGTGACGGCTTGAACGCATGACGGTTTCAGCCGTTTCCTCCACGTCTTGACGACTGCTTACGGAACTGGCGCGCAGCGCCGCCAGCACCACGATGGAATCGTTGACGGCCACGCCCACCAGTCCCATCGACCCCACAATGGCCATGAATCCGAAAGGATAGCCGAAGACCCACAGAGAGAGCAGGGCCAGTCCCACCGAAGAGGCGGCCACCGCCATGATGGCCGCCGCCAGGCGAAAAGAGTTGAAGGAAAGCACCAGGGTGGCGATGAGCATGACCAGCAGGACTCCCGCCGAGGCCATCAGCTTGTGGACGGCTTGGTTTCGTTCGCGGGTTTCGCCTCCGTATTCGTAGCTGTAGCCTTCCGGCAGCCCGTCCAGCATTGTGCGGATGCGTTCTTGAAAGGGCTGCAGCACCTGGGAAGGCAGCACGCCCGCATCCACCCAGCCTTGGACGGTGTTGACGCGCCGGTTCTGGCGCCGGTCGATGGCGGCCTGCTGGGGGACGATGCGCATCTCTCCCAGCGCCGAAACTGGGACTCGCGGACGTGGCGGTGCAGCGGATCGGCTCAGCGCCCTCCCGGGCGCGGTGCCCACAGCCGTGGCCGAGCTGGATGAGGGACCACCCGGCAGCATTTCCAGTGAGGCGATGCGCTCCACCTGCCCGCGGGCGGGGTCGGAGACGCGGACCCGCACGGGCAGTTCCTCGGTCCCTTCGATCAGCGATCCGCCTGTGCTTCCCTCCAGGGTGGTTTGGAGCTGCTGGGCGATGCCGACGCTGTCGAGTCCGGCCAGGCGCACTTGCTCTTCGTCCAAGGACAGCCACAGTTGGGGCGTCCCCGTCTCAAGCGTGGTGCGGGCCACCGTCACCCGTGCGTCTCGCACCAACTCGCGGCGGAACTGTTCTCCCAACTCGTAGAGTCGGTCGAGGTCGGGCCCATAGAGGCGCAGCTCGATGGGTGCGCGGACGGGCGGTCCCTGTCCGAAGGGGCGCACGATGATCTCAGCTTGAGGGAAGCTGCGGCTCAGGCGCTCTTGCAGCGTGCGCACGACTTGGCCTCCGCCTCCAGCGGAATCGAGTTCGACCAGCGCCTGGGCAAAGGAGGGCGTCTGGTCCCGTCCTGAAAGCATGTTGTAGTAGAACTTGGGCGCGCTGGAGCCCACGAACCAGTGGACCTGCTCGACGCGCGGATGCTCGAGGATTCTGTCACGCATCCGTTGCGCCGTCCGGGCTGTTTGCCCGATGGAGGATTGGAAGGGCATGCGCATCTGAATCTCGAATTCCTTGCGGTCGGCGGCGGGAAAGAATTCCTCCTGCAGGTCTGAGAATTTCCACAGTCCCAAGAGGGGAAGCAGCAGGGCCAGCACGATGCCCTTCCAGGGAGCCCGGAAAACGTGCAGGAGCAAGGTACGGTAGCCGGAGGTGAGTCGGGGATTCTCGAATCCCGCCTTCCAGAAGGGGCCGCGTCCGGTTTGCAGATACTCGGAATCGCCCTTGGCCTTGCTGCGGAAGATGCGTCCTCCGAAGGCAGCCACCACCGTCAGCGAGACCAGCAGCGAACTGACCAGGGCCAAGATGACGCTGAGTCCGATGGACCCCACGAATTCACCGGCGGGTCCCGGCATGATGATCAGGGGAGTGAAAGCCAGCACGGTGGTCAAGGTCGATCCCAGCAGGGGGACGGAGAGGTGGCGCACGCTGCGGGCCACGGCTTGGCTGGGACGAAAGCCGCGGCGCAGGCGGGCGCGGATCTCGTCGACGACGATGATGGCGTTGTCGATGAGCAGCCCCAGGGCGATAACCAGTCCCGTGACCGACATCTGATGCAGCGGGACGCCCAAAAAGCGCAGTCCCGCCAGAACCATCATGCACACCAGCGGAAGAGCCGTCCCCACCACCAGGGCCGCCCGCCACCCCATCATGAAGCACACCACCAGGATGACCAGTCCGCCGGCCAAAAAGAGGTTGAGAGCCAGTCCGGCCAACCGTTGGCGGACGTAGCCGGACTGATCGAAGATGGCCGTGGCCTGAATGCCGCGGGGAAGATCGCCCTGGAAGTCCTCCAGCATGGCCCGGGCGTCGGCGGCCCACAGGTCGATGCGGTAGTCGGGCTCCACCCGGGCTGAAACGGTGATGCCCCGCTGTCCCGCGATGAGGGAAATCTCCTGAGGCGGATCCTGGATGCCGCGGCGCACCTCGGCGATGTGCCCCAGCCGCACCAGACGTCCGTCGGCTGCGCGCCGCACGGGAAGGCTCTCAATGCGCTGCAGCGAATTGAATTCGCCCTCCACCTCGATCAGCAGGTCGCCTTGCTCGGAGCGCATGCGTCCGGCCGGAGCCTTGGCGTCCTGACGGGCGATGATTTCGGAGAGCTCGGCGGCCGTCAGGCCCATCGAGGCCAGTTGGTCGGCGTCCACCTGCACCAGGATTTCCTCCTCGGGGGCGCCGAAGAGCTGGGTTTGGCGCGTCCCCGGCAGGGCGATGAAGCGGTCCTCCAGAATCTCGGCATAGCGCTTCAAGATGCCCAGTGAAAGGTCGCTTTGAGCCGTCCAGGTCAGGGCCACGATCATGGAATAGGCCTCGACGGTGGTCTTTTCATCGTCCAGTTCGGGCTCGGAGGCTTGGGAGGGAAGCCGAGGCACCACGTCGGCCAGCTTGTCGCGGGCCCGCGACCACACCGGCTCGACCTGGTAGACGTCGTCCTTGAGCTCGATATTGACAACCGAGATGCCGTTGCGGGATTGGGAGAAAAGGGTCTTGACTTCTTCGATTTCCTGCAGGGCCTCCTCGACCTTCTCGGTGACTTGGCTCTCCACCTGCTCGGCTCCAGCTCCGGGATAGCGGGTGAAGACGATGGCGAAGCGCTGCGTCAGCGAGGGATCCTCCTTGCGCGGCAGCACGTGGACGGCCGAGAGTCCGGCCACCACGATCAAGAAGACGGTCAGCACCAGCAGGCGCGGCGAACGGTAATAATAGTTCCACATGAGATGATTTCTCCGGCGTGAAAGATGGTCCCGGCGTCCGGCTCAGGGAGCCAGGCGGACGGCTTGCCCGTCGGTGAGGCGGTGAACCCCGCTCTTCACAACTTGCTCGCCGTCTTCCAGCGTGCCCCGCACGAAGACGCGCTGGCTTTCTGAATGGAGCAGTTCAACGTCGCGCCGCTCTGCCCGCGGGACGCCTTGCTCATCTTCCCGCACCACGTAGCAGGCCCAGAGCCCTCGCTTGCCTTTCAAGAGAGCCGAGACCGGCAAGGTAAAGCCGCTTTCCGAGGCCTTGCCGGCGATGCGCAACTGGGCTACCTGTCCGGGCATCAGGTCCCGGCGGCGGGCCGGTCCCAGTTCCAGAATAACGGCCACGGTGCGGGTCTCGAGGTCCACGTCGGGCGCCACCGAGGAGAGGCGGGCTTGGACCCCGCGTCCCTCGACAACGACCTCCAGCGGCTGGGTGCGTCCGCGAAGTTGCCGGGCCGTCGAGGCCGGGACCCCGATATGGGCCTGAAGACGCCCGTCCTCGACCAGCCGCAGGACAGGGCTGCCCGCCTGCAATACCGTTCCTTCATCGGCCAGGCGCAAAGAGATGCGTCCAGGGAAGGGGGCCCGCAGACGCGACTTGGCGATTTCCACCTCCACCCGACTGAGGGCCGAACGGGTGCGCTCGACCTCAGCTCTCTGGGCCGCGATCTTCTCACTGCGGGTGCCCCGGCGCAGGGCCTGAAGCCGACTGTCGGCGGCCTTCAGGCGCGACTCCAGGCTGCGGACCTCAGTCGCCCGTCGGTCCACGATTTCCTGGGAGACGGCGTTCCTGTCCAGCAACTGGCGGGCCCGTGCCAGTTGCAGACGGGCCAAGTCGAGTTGCTCCTCGATGTCCTCGGACTGAGCCGCCGCAGCCTCGATGTCTTCCCTCCGCGGACCGGTCACCAGTTCCTGCAAAAGGGCCTGGGCCGCATCCAAGCCGGCCCTCAGTTCGTCCCGCCGCGCCCGCAACAGGGAATCGTCAAGGCGGGCCAGGATGTCTCCCTTGCCGACCCGGCTGCCCTCCTCGACGCCGACTTCCGCCAGTTGTCCTCCTCTTTCGAACCCCAGGTCGGAAGTTCGGGCCGCTTCAACGCGTCCGGGATAGAGGCGGGCGGTGTCAAAAGCCTCCTGCCGCTTCACGCGCACCACCTCGACCGGCAAAGCCGACTGGCGGTCATGGGCCACCAGCGGAGCGTCGGCTCCGGAACGGCTCTCAAAGAGCTCGCTTCCGACGGCTACGGCCAGGACTGCCGCCAGAGCCGCCAGAACCAAGAAACGCCGGCCAATAAATTGACGAACCGTCGAAAAACTAGGAGGCCTCGATGGGCTTTGTTGCTGTCTGTTGGCGGATGACATGGGGAAACACCTCTTGGTAGATCCTCTGATAGGTCTCTTTATAGTCAGCCTCCCGGAAAAGCGGCTTCCAGCCCAGTCCGTCCAGGAGGTAGTTGCAGTTGCGGCGCAAGGCGGCGAAGGGGTCGTCGATGCCGAAGGACAGAAGGTTGAGGTCGGGCGTCATCATGATGGAGTGACACCCCACCGTGATGCCCCACAGGCCGAAGCTGATCTCGTCGACCTTGGTGTGCTTGGGGATGGTCAGGTCGCCCTGGGACACGGCA
Source organism: Acidobacteriota bacterium (assembly GCA_035471925.1). Classification (GTDB taxonomy): domain Bacteria; phylum Acidobacteriota; class UBA6911; order RPQK01; family DATIPO01; genus JANQFM01. The sequence goes on along the minus strand of DATIPO010000031.1, from coordinate 6,440 downwards.
TCGCGGATGATTCCGCTCATGATCGAGAGGATGCGCGAGATGCAGGCGTGGACCTGCTCCCGCCGCTTGGAGGAAGTCTTGCACCAGAGCGAGGAGTTGAGGATGAGCTGCTCGCTCTGGAAGTGATCGGGATAGCTCTGAATGAAGACTTCTGTGGCTACGCCCAGGGCCGTCATACGCTCCCGCGGACACCCTTGAAAGGTGGCCGCCTTCTCAAATAGATCAGTCCTCCGGCGGGCCGCCTGCACGGTCAGCTCGGCCAGGATGTCTTCCTTGCAGGAGAAGTGCTGGTAGACGGTCCCCTTGGAGTAGTCCACGGCCTCGGCGATGCGGTCCATGGTCATGGCCACGTAGCCTTCTTTGAGCAGCATTTCGCGGGCCGTCTCCAGAATCATCTCCTCGCGGCGTTCGATTTCTTTCTGCTTGCGCGTCCTGGCCATCCGATCCTTCCTTGGCGGTTGTCTGTCAGAGACGCCTGCCGTCTCCGATGCGTTCCATTTTTGACGATCCGTCAAAAAAGTGCAAGCAAAAAACGACAGGCGGATGGCGGCCCGCCTTACGGACTCGCTGGCCTAGTACTGAAGAATCGAGTAGATGTTCTGCCCGTCGAGCTTGGAGCGGCCGTTGAGGAACTCCAACTCCACCAGGAAGGCTAGTTCGTGAATCGATCCGCCCAGCTTGCGCACGATTTCGACGGTGGCGGCAGCGGTTCCCCCGGTGGCGATAAGGTCGTCTACGATGAGGACGCGCTGATCGCCCTCGATGGCATCGCGGTGGATCTCCAGGGTATCCGAGCCATATTCGAGGTCGTAGGAGTGAGACAGTTTTTCGGCGGGCAGTTTTCCAGGCTTGCGCACGGGGACGAATCCGGCCCCGATATTGGCAGCCAAGGCGGGAGCGAAGATGAATCCGCGGGACTCGATGCCCAGCACTTGGTCGATGCCGGCGTTATGGTAGCGCTCGGAGAGGATTTCCAAGACCTTGCGCAGACCTTCAGCATCCTTGAGCAGGGTTGTGACGTCGTAAAAAAGGATGCCCGGCTTTGGAAAGTCGGGAACTTCGCGGATTTTCTTCTTCAGTTCTTCCATCGGTGTTTACCTCTGAATCGTGAACGACTGGAAATCGGCTTCGGGACCGTCGTGCTCCTGCAAGGAGTCGACGGCGGCCCAGCGGGGGCCGTCACTGAGCCGGCTCTTGAAGTCTTCAAGGATCTCGGCATCGGCTTGGGCCACGACTTCCACGGTACCGTCGGGATTGTTTCGCACCCAGCCCTTGACGCCCAGCCGGGCTGCCGCCTGCTGGGTGAAGTAGCGAAAACTCACACCCTGTACGCGGCCTGCAATGATGAAGCGTCGGGTCATTCCTGTGGTGTGGCCCTGGTCTTGGGAGTCATCCTTGAATGCTTGCCCTCCGGCCCATCCTAGGCACGCCTTCTGCCGGGCCGTTCGGGAGTCCGGCAAGGCAACCTGCGCCAGAGCTCGGCCTGGGAGGGGAATTGGTCGGGGCGAGAGGATTTGAACCTCCGACCTCACGGTCCCGAACCGTGCGCGCTGCCAGGCTGCGCCACGCCCCGATTGCGAAGTCCTACTTTATAGCATACTTGATCAGCAGGAATCCACCGACAAGAAGCACCGTGAAGAGGATCGCCAGCAGGTTGAAGTAGCGGTCGATGAATCGCTGAATCTGAGGACCGAAATAGAGGATCAAGAGGCCGATCAGAAAAAAGCGCAATCCCCGGCTGACCAAGCTGGCGGCGAAGAAAGTGGGCAGATTGAGGTGAAAGACTCCTGCCGCCAGGGTGAAGACCTTGAAGGGGATGGGGGTGAAGCCGGCGATTCCCACCGCCAGCGCGTCATAGTGCTGATAGAGCTGCTGGACGCTGGAGAACTGGGCATGCATCTGGTAGAAGTCGATGATCGGCTGCCCCAGCAGTTCGAAAAACTGATAGCCGATCCAGTAGCCGATGCCCGCACCCAGGACCGATCCAGCCGTCGTCACTAAGGCGAAGAAAAGAGCCCGATTGGGCGCTCCCACCGCCAGAGCGATGAGCAGGACGTCGGGGGGGACGGGGAAAAAGGAGGCTTCCGAAAAAGCCAGCCCCAAAAGGGCCCAAGTGCCATAAGGGCTTTGGGCGAAGCTCAAGACCCAGTCGTAAATCCGGCGGATCCACTTCATAAGCCGCCGTTCTCCTGCCTCCGGGCTTGGCCGGCCATGCTTTCAGATACCGCCTGCAATCTCATCATGGCGCGCCAGTGTAAAGCCCAACAGGCCTGTTGCCAAGCCTGTCGGAGCGTCAATTCTGACTCTCTTCCTCGGCCACTTCACCTTCCGCGATGACAATCTCCACGCGGCGGTTCTGCCGGCGTCCCTGAGCCGTGGAATTGTCCGCAATGGGACGGTCCTGTCCATATCCGACAGCCGTCATGCGGGTGGACCCGATGCCCTGCCGGGCCAGGAAGTTGAAGACCGATTCGGCCCTCTGCTGGGACAGCCTCAGGTTGTAGGCGGGTGTCCCGGTGGAGTCGGTATGGCCTTCGACGCGCAGGTTGAGATCCGTCATGATGAGCAGGATTCCGGCCAGCTTGGCCAGCGCCAGACGCGCCTCCGACTTGAGTTCGGCTTCGTTGGTGTCGAAGAGAATGTCGGGCAGGTTGACGATGAAGCCGCGCGCCGAGCTGCGGGTTTCGGCGACTTCCGAGAGAGCGCCTTGCAGGCGGTCCTGCAGGACTTCTTTCTCCTGCCTCAAGTCGGCCATGGCGGCTTGCAGCGCCTCCTGCTCCTGGCGCATTTCCGAGATCTCGCTCTCCAGGGTGCGGTTCTGGCTTTCCAAGGTCTGGTTTTGGTCGGTCAGGGATTGGTTCTGGTTTTCCAGGGCTTCGTTCTGGCGGTTGAGCTGCTGCTGCCGTTCCTGAAGGCGGTCGAGTTCGCTGCGGGCGGCTGCCACGGCGTTTTCGGCCCGCGTCTTCTGTTGCTCGAGGCGAGTCTGCTCGGCCTCCATCCGGTCGATTTTGCGCTGCGACTCGGCCTCAATTTGACGGGCTTGCTGGCGCGCTTCCTCGGCTCTCTCCTGAGCCGACTCGGCTTCCCGGCGCAGCTCCTCCATGCGGGCCTGACGCTGGGCAATCTGGCGCTCCAGTTCTTCGGCTTCCTTTCGGCGCAAGGTGATCTTGATGGCCTCATTGCTGGAAGCCACCGACTTGCGGGCGAACTCGCGGGCGCCTCCCCGGCTGCGCGACGAGCGGGCCATCTGCTGGGACTGGCGCAGGGTCAAGTCGGCTTCCGACATGATGTCAGAGGCGTACTGGTCAGCTCCCATGTCCTGGGCCAGTTGATAGACCTTTTCAGCCTGCACCACGTCCAGGGGCTTTTCGCCGTCGTAGCCGACCGAGGACAGGTCGTCGAAGCCGTGATTGGGGGCCGGAGTGAAATCATCGAACGTCAGAGGATCCGAGGGGGCCTGGGGATCGCCGCTGGGAGCGTTCTTGAAAATGACCATCGCAGAAGGCTTGGAAACCTGATAGTAGGGTTCGGCGGTGACCATCAGCGCGAAGGTGCGCAGTCCCGTGGAGTAGCGGACCTCGTCGTCGCGTTCGTCCGGACGCACCCACAGTTCGCCCAGATTCTGGGCGCCTCCGTCGCGGTTGACGGCCCAAAGCACGTAAGCCGTCACGTCGCCCCCGAAGAGCACGGCCGGCTTCATGTCGTCGTACCTGACCTTGATGCGCATCTGGCCCTCCCTGAATTCCATTTCGGCTCTCATGCGGGCGCCGGGGACATAGGAACTGCGCATCATGTCGATTTTCACGTTCTTGCGCTCCGGAAAACGCACCACATGCAGTTGTTCTTCGCTTTCCTGGGCCGCCAGGCCGGCACCCCGCGGGCCGAAGCCGAGGACCGATGCAGAACAGATGAGAATAGTCAGAAGTGCTTTCTTCATTTTCGAGGCTCTCCTTGAGCAGCGAGCAGATTGGGGCCCGCCTCCCCGCTCTCGGGGAAAAAGAGCCCCTCTTCAAGTGGATCCAATTGCGCCTTGATTCTACAGTATTTCGATCTCTTCTACCTCGGAGCCGTTGAAGACGATGTCGCCGCCTTCATCGAGGATTCTCAGGCACAGCGGGCAATCCCGGCTGAAGAATTGCTCGGGGTCGAAGTCGGCCACCCTTTGGGCGATGGTGTCGGCATCGGGCTGGTCGAGGTGGACCAGACGGAAGATGCCGACCGGCGTGATGACTGCCTCTTCCTCCTCGGCTTGGGTCAACTTCGTCTCCCGCAGGGCCAGGACAGTCGGCGCGGATGATTGCGGACGGGAGGAATCGGTGGTCATGCATTGCTCCTCGCGGCCGGAATCCAGCCTCCTCCCGACGGTGCGGCCGGACAGCGGGCCTCACGCGACGGCGGGATTGGCAGGGGTCCGGGACGGCAGGCCCGGCCCGCCGGGGACGCGAAGCGGCAGGCCGGGAGATGAAGCGTCCCGCTCTCTATAACGCTCCTGGACCCCGGATCTACGAACCCGGAGGCCGAGAAAACGCCGCCTGCCCGTTGTTTTGCGTCTTTTCGGTCGGCGCTGGACCGACCCGCCCGAGCGGCACCTTGAACGCAGGCCCCTTGAAGCCGTAAACTGAGACTGGTGCGCCCCTCCCCGCGAGGGGCGGACGCGCTTTTGAGAACCGTTGCAGGAGGGTTGGCGAAAGAATATGGGTAAGACGTTCAAGGTAGGCGGAAACTGTGACTGCTGGTGCACTCGGTGCAAACTCACCCTGGAGCACGTCATCGTCTCGATGGTTGGAAAGCGGCCGGCCCGCGTGCAATGCTTGACCTGTAAATCGCAACATAACTACCGACAGGCTCCCGCCATGACAGCCAAGAAGAAGAAAAAACGCAAAACATCAGGACCTAAGTCGAAGACCACCCGCACCCGCGGTCCGGGAGGCAAGAATTGGTCGACCCTGATCGACGAGATGGACACTTCCAAGGCGCGCAGCTACAAGTTGACCGACACCTTCGAACAAGAAGAGTTGATCGACCATTCCCGCTTCGGAATGGGCATCGTGCTGGAAGAAATGCCCGACAAAATCGAAGTCCTCTTTGAGGACGGCGCCCGCACCTTGGCTCACAGCCGCTGAGCAAGGGGCTTTCCGCGCCTTGAAAGCTCTGGCTCTACCTCTCCCGGGTCCCCGCCGGGAGGGCCCGCCCAATCTGTGCCCGGACGGCAAACCCTTCCCCATCCCAGCCCTCCCGCAGGCAGGCAGCATCCCTTCTCGGAAAATAATGCGTTTTTTTTCGCATCGAAGCCCGGAATCCGTTACAATGGCGCCCAAGCGGCAAGTGCTATCATGCTTGATCAGCCTCAAGGGAACCGCGAGGAAAGATTTTTTTGGGAGGAACGATGAGAAGAATTCTCGTCCTTGTATTTTTGGCGGGCGCGCTGGTGCAGTTTTCGGCGGCGTCTTCCTATGTGATGGTCAATGATGCCGACTTGGCGGAAGCCTCTTCCTCCATCGTGGTCGGACAAGTTCTGCAGGCCCGCGGGGTGATGCGGGAAGGGATTCCCTGGACACGCTACACCATGGTCGTCGAAGATACGCTGCACGGCCAAACCTCGACTCGCCTGCAATTCGAAGTTCCCGGCGGTGTGGCCGAGGGGCTTGGACTGCGCCTCTATGGCATGCCCTCTTTCAGCCGCGGCGAGAAAGTTCTGCTTTTCCTCTCTCCCGGGCAAGGGGAGGTCCGCCAGTTGACCCACCAGATGCTGGGCGCTTTTTCGGTTTACAAGCTTGGGGACCGTGAAGTGGCGCTGCGCCACTTGGACGGCGCCCGTGAAGTCGCCCTGCCCCAGGTGGGCGAGCGCGGACGCTATCACCGTCCCCGCGACTTGCAGGCCTTCGCCCGCTGGCTCAAGGCCCGGGGGACCTCCGAGGCCGACTACTTCACCCAACTGACTGCGGCCGACCGGGAGGAAGTGACTCGCCAGCGAAGCCTGCGTCCCCGCTTCACCCTGCTCACCTGCGATGCCCCTGATTGCGCCCAGCCCTCCGCCCTTCGCTGGATGAACTTCGAAACAACACAGGCCGTCTGGTTCATCAACGACCAAGGCCAAGACGGACTCCCGGAGGAAGGCGAGAATCCTGCCGGAACGCAGGGCCTGCAGGATGCCATTGATGCTTGGGTGGACGATCCAGGCAGCACCATCAATTATGCTTTCGGCGGCGAATCCGGGGTGACCAACATCGAATTGGGTTCGGGCTTCAGCGACAGCATCCTTCTCTTCAACGACCAGCGAAACAGGATTTCAAACGACTTCAGTTGCGACGAAGGCGGAGTCTTGGCCAACGGCGGGCCATTCTTCGCCCTCATGCCCCTCTTTCCCCACAAGGGCGTGCAAGTCAGGCGCATCACGCGTGGCTTTGTGAATATGAACGCGGGCATCGAATGCGTCTTCG
>DATIPO010000030.1:0-1567 GCA_035471925.1 Acidobacteriota bacterium | reverse complement strand
CAGCATGGGCGCTGGAGAGCAACTCCTGCAGAGTGGCATAAAGGTCTGCGGTCAAGGACATCCTCACGGTATGGGGAAAGCGGGAGCCGGCTATAGCCGGGGGCGATGTCCTGGGCGATGTCCCGGAGACATCGCGGGGGCTTTTCTCCCCGTCCTCGGCTTTGGCCGGCTGGCCGGACTCGCCGGCGCTGCGCTTTTTGCCGCGTTTCAGGCGTTCGGCGTGAAAGTCACGCATGAATCTTCTCCTCGGTGAGCAGTGCCACGACCTCCCGAAAGAGCTCATCGCACTCGGCCTGGGCGTTGGCCAGGCTCCGGGCCTTGCGGGGGTCGGGCTCCGAGAGATCGAAGAAGTTCTCTTCGGTCCCGCCCAGCAGGGGCGGATAGACCGCCAGCCGCTCGATGAGGCCGGGCATAAGGTGTCCGGCTCCTTCCGACTCGATCAGCTTGCGGACCTGGACGATTCCCTGCTGCTGCTCAATGGTCAGGCCCGCGGCCCGCAGCCGGTTGGGAACGAAGGCCACGCGTCGCTGGATGCGGGCGTTGGTCATCAAAAACCAGTCGATGAGGCGGTCGACATCCGCCGTCAGGGGCTGGAAGGGCGCCAGAATGAGGTCGGCCTTGCGCAAGAAGCTGACGCCGCTGCCGGTGCGCCCGGCCGTATCGATCAGATGGTAGCCAGCCTGGGGCGAGGAGACGTCTCGGCCCAGCTCGGCACAGTAATCGACCCATTTGCGGGTGGTCTCATTCGTATCGGCATCGGTGATCTTGACGGTCAGGCCCTGATGGGCGAGCCAGTCGGCCGTCAGGACGGTTACGGTCGACTTGCCGACTCCTCCCTTCTCTCCGGCCACTACAATCGTCTTCATCGCGGGTTCCTTTCCCCTCCCGATTAAATTAAACCATATCGTTCACTACACTACACTACGCTGCACAATGCCTGCCAAGCCGAATCCGGCCATACGCAGCCTCCGGCGCCTGGAACACCCGGACGGGGCGTCCCAGGCTACCGGCAATCCGCGCCTAGCCGTTCTCCTCTTTGAGGATCTCGCAGACCGTGGAGCGGGACACTCCCAGGATGCGTGCGATGGCCCGATAGCTCAGCTTGCGCTCTCCGGACAGGCGGCGCACCTCCTCGACGTCCACCTCTTTGCAGGGCCGTCCCACCGGCTTGCCTTCGTCCCGAACCCGGTGCAGACCTCTCTGGATGCGTTTGCGCAGCCGGAAGGAACGCTGGCGGGCGAACATCGCCAGCGCCCGAATCAGTCCGGGCAGGATCTCCTCGCATCCGGGGGTCGTGTCCAGATTCTCGTCCAGGCTCACCAAGGCGACTCCCGCGCCTTCCAGCTTCTCCAAAGCGAGGACGACCCGGCCCAGGCTGGGACCGAGGTCCTCCAGGGCTTCGATGAGGACAATCTCGAAGCGGCCCTCTCCGGCCTTCTCCAGAAGCGACCGCAGGGCCGGACGCTCGCGCGAGGACCGCTTGTCGCAGTATTCGCCCTGGATCTCCCAGCCTTGCAGCCGGGCAAAGCGGCGCAGGACGTCCAGGCCTTCCTCTCGTTGGTTCTGC
>DATIPO010000029.1:0-1511 GCA_035471925.1 Acidobacteriota bacterium | reverse complement strand
CACCACGCGCGGTGCGGTCCGGCCCCCGGGGTTGAACGGAGCGAGGAGACAACAGGCTAACGCGGCAGGCGAGGCATTATTGTGTCCGTGCGCGAGCTGACTCATAGACACCTGGCCTGAGCGGCGTCGTAAAAAGGCGCTACAGAAGATAAAATCGGCGGAAAGCCTCCGCGCCCTGGGCGTTAGACCTGTTGTCCGACACGTCAACGCACCGCACAGCGGCTTCCCGCCATGACCAAGATAGCAAAGGCCCTCCCGCCTCGCCAGCTTACCCCCTACGCCGAAGAAACCCTCCACGCCCTCACCGACGCCGCCCGTCGCCACGGGCATCTGCTCGATCTTGACCTGAGCCTGCCCAACCTGTCGTTGCTGCTGGCCTCGGTGCTGGTCTGTTCCTTCCATGCAGCGTTGAAACGCCTGCACCGCCTTACCCAAAACGAACGCTTCGACCCGCAGCACCTGCTCCTGCGTCGCTTTGCGCGCCTGGCCTCGGCCGGGGGTACCGCAGAGCGACTGCTCGTGCTGGTGGATTGGACCAGCTGCGGCGCTTTCGACCTGCTCGTGGCTGCCCTGGCCCTCGAAGAAGAAGACCAGCGCCTGGGCCGGGCGATGCTGCTTTATGCCGAGGCCCACCCGAAGCACCAGCTTGCCGGGCGCAAGAACCGCATCGAGAAGACGTTTCTGGCCCGGCTCCGAGAGGCCTGCCACCTCGCGGCCGAAGCGGCAGCGCCTGAGCGGGCACCGCTGGCTTTCGAGCGGCTCTTGTTCGTCTTCGACCGGGGCTTTGCCAAGGATACGCTGCTGGGGTTTCTGTGCCGGGAGGGCTTCCGCTTCATCGTGCGCGCCAAGCTGAACGTGCGCTGCCTCAGCCCCCAAGGCCGTTCGATGCTGTTGGAAAACTACGTCGGCCGCCTCGCCAGCGGTACGATGGTCAAGCACCTGGTCTATAAACACAAGGCAGCCGGCTACCGGGCGCGTATGAACCTGGTCGTGTGCCGTCGCCGGGTAGGCAAGCGCTGGGCGCAGTGGTATCTGTGGACGAACCTCGAGGATGCCGAAGCGGTCATCGCTGCCTATGAGCGGCGTTTTTCGGTGGAGGAGAGCTTCAAAGATGCCAAGACACACTGGAAGCTGGAGCAGCGTCGGATCCAGTATGCGGAACGGATGGATCGCTACCTGGCGCTCTTGGCGCTGTTGCAGGCGGAGTTGTGCCAGGTGGGCCTGGCGCTCTTGGCACAGTGGCCAGCGCTGCGGCGGCAGTTGGGCGAGTCGGGTCGCAACCGATTAAGCCTGCAGAATCTGCTCAGGCGAGTGTTTTTCCTGGCCCCGGAGGTGCTGCACGAGTTGGATCCCTCACCAAGGTGTCTATGAGTCAGGGCTGTATCTTACCACCGATGCAGGGCAAAACTGGCGACGGGTAACGTCGGGGCTGCCGGACTATGCCGTGGTGCACACGCTCGTTGAGGCGGACCGGCGCCTGTTCGGTATCTTCAATGGGGACGTTTATGCTT
>DATIPO010000028.1:0-10218 GCA_035471925.1 Acidobacteriota bacterium | reverse complement strand
ATCCGCCACAACGCAGCCGCCGTCATGCAGGACGGCAAGCTGCTCCAGATCGTCCACAAGCGCCTGCTTCCGTCCTACCGCTACTTCGAAGACAAGCGCTACTTTGAGGCTGGACGCGAGGCCGAGCCCGTCTCCATCCGGGTCGGGGAAAGCGAGATGCCGATCGGGGTGTTGATTTGCGAAGACATCTGGGACGAGGGCTACGACTTCAAGCCTTCGCGGGTCCTCTGCGAGAAGGGCGCCCGCCTGCTGGTGATCATCAACGCCAGCCCCTTTGTGGCCTCGACCCCCGGCCGCCAGGACGGCAAGAGGTTCCGCCGCCGCGACCTGGTGCGCCGTCAGCGCGAGTGCACGGAACAACCCGTCGTCTACGTCAACACCGTTGGTGCCGGGGACAACGGCAAGAACCTGATCATGTTCGACGGCTCCAGCCGGGCCTACGACCGGGAAGGGAAGCTGGCTCTGGCCATGCCGTCCTTCCAGGAGGCTCAGGCCTCGGTGACGTTCCAGGACGGTCTGGCCGAGCCGGTGGAGCCTCCCCAGTTCGAGCGCGAGGAGGAGATTTTTGACGCCCTGGTGCTGGGAGTGGGCGACTACTGCCGCAAGCTGGGCTTCCGCCGGGTCATCGAACCCGTCTCGGGCGGCATCGATTCGGCCCTGGGTGCCGTCATCGCCTGCCAAGCCGTCGGACCGGAGAACGTCAAGCTCTACAACTTGCCTACCCGTTTCAACACCCAGGCCACCCGTGACGCTGCGGCTGAGCTGGCCCGCAACTTGGGGGCCGAGTACTGTGTTCTCCCCATCGAAAAGATGTACGAGACTGTGTGCGCCGAATTCGAGAAGCACGCCCATCCCATCCAGCATGGAGTGACCCGCGAGAACACCCAGTCGCGTCTGCGGGGACTGGTCCTTATGATGGAATCCAACGATTCGGGAGCATTGCTGCTTTCCAACGGCAACGCCACTGAGATCGCGCTGGGCTACGCCACCCTCTACGGCGACATGGCGGGAGGACTTTCCGTCATCGGCGATCTGACCAAGCCCGACGTCTACCGCGTCTCCCGCTACGTCAACCAACGCTACGGACGCGAAGTGATTCCCAGCAGTATCCTCGAAGCCGTCCCCTCGGCGGAACTGGCCGAAGAGCAGAGTGATCCCTTCGAGTACGACGTGGTGGGTCCCGTGGTGGAAGACTGCGTCGAACGAACCTACAGTCCTGACGAACTGGTGGAGTTGTTCAACAAACGGGAACTCGACGCCCACCAATACCCCTCAGACGTCTACGACCGCTACGACTCGGAAAGCTTCGAGCAGCTCTGCCGCCATCTCTTCCGACTCCTCAACCGCTCGGTCTTCAAGCGTCTGCAGGGCGCTCCCATCATCGCCGTCAGCGACCGCGCCTTCGGCTTCGACCTGCGTGAAACCCTCATCAACGGCTGGGATGGGTAGGCCTGTTCCGCCGCAGAGCGTGTTATGACGGGGGCGATCGGTTAAGATTCAGGGCATGGACAGACAGATTGAAAAGCGGTTGGCCATCGTGGGACTGGGTAAGATGGGGAGCATCCTGCTGGAGGCCTTTCTTGAGCAGGATCTTTTCGACCCCAGTCGCATCCGCGCCTCGGTGCGCCATTCGCACCGCGTTGAGGAGAGGCGCAAGAAATTCGACATCGAAGTCAGCACCGACAACCGGCACACCGTGGCCGACGCCGAGATCGTGCTGCTTTGCGTCAAGCCTCAGGTGGTCAACGAAGTCTGCCGCGAGATCAGTCAGACGCTGCGTCCGGACGCGCTGCTCATCTCATCATCGGCTTCGGTGCCTACACGCCGCATCGAGGACGTTTTGGGCGACATCGCCGTGGTGCGGGCCATGCCCAACACGCCCTGCGTCCTGGGAGCCGGCATGACCGGCATCTGCCCCGGACGCTACGCTAATCCGTCCCATCTCGACCTGACTCGCCGCCTCTTCGACTCGGTGGGACGAACCGTCACTGTCGACGAGAAGCAGATGGACGCTGTCACCGGTCTCTCGGCCAGCGGACCGGCCTTCCTCTACATCATCCTGGAATCGCTGGCTGAAGCCGGCGTCAAAGTCGGACTCCCCCGCGACGTGGCCACGCTTTTAGCCGCTCAAACCGCCTTGGGCGCCTCCCAGATGGTGCTGGAAACCTCCAGCCATCCGGCCCTGCTCAAAGACGAAGTCACGACTCCGGCCGGCTGCACCATCGACGGCATCCTCGAACTGGAAGAAGGCAAACTGCGGGTGACCCTCATCAAAGCCGTCGTCAAAGCCGCCCAACGCGCCAAGCAACTGGTGGACGACCAGTAGCCCGGACAGGGTCGCTGCGCTGAGTGACAGCCGAACGGATCCCCGAGGACAATCCAGAGGAGGCAGAAAACCCAATCTGCACTATGTGGACTGTCGGCACCTTTTTTGAGCGAGCAATCGCCAAGGCCCCGCCTCCGGGACGACAAAAAGGCGCGTAGGGAGCGGTGGTTAGGTCAACAGGCTTGCGATCAGTCAAATCAGCGAGTATTGTTGAACCGTCTCCAAGTTTACTTAGCGCCTAAGTCCAACCTGGGAGGACGAATGTTCTCGACCCTGCTTCGCCGCGTTGCCGCGCCTCTCCGGTCACCGGGATTCCTCATCCCATCCTTGCTTGTCCTGGCCGTCGGGCTGGGTGCCGCCACGGCGGCATTCTCCCTGGTCGAACGCACCTTATGGCGGCAGTTGCCCGGCGTCCTGGAACCCGGCCGACTTGTCTCCATTGAATTCCACACTGCCGGCGGGACGGTGCCGGTGTCTCAGGCCGTCTTGGACCACCTTGACAGCAGCGCTCGAACTCTCGAATCGTTGATCTCCTACAGCAGCGCCAGCCTCAATCTCGGTTTAGAGGGTGCGCCGCCCAGGCGGGTCAGCAGCCAACTTGTCACCGAGGGGTTCTTCCAAGGCATCGGAGGGGCCATCGCCTTGGGCAGAGGTTTTTCGGCCGAGGAGTTCGAGAGCGCAGGCGAGCCCGTTGCGGTCATCAGCCACTCTTTGTGGCGTGAAGTCTTCCAAGGCCGCGAGGAGGCGCTGGGCCAGACGATTACTGTGAACTCCCATCGTGCGAGAATTGTGGGTGTCACGGTGCGGGGATTTTCGGGGCTTTCCGTTTTGGAGAGGGCAGATCTGTGGCTGCCGGTTGTCCAGATGCCCATGGCTGTTCCCTTCATCAAACGGTTTGATCCTGCCAAACGCAGCTTCTTCACGGTCTTCGCCCGCCTGACCGAAGGTGCGGCGCCGGCCTCCGCATCTGCCGAAATAGAGTCCTCAGCGGCCATGGTGGCCGAAGCCATGGGCTATGAGGAAGTACGCCCAGTGGTCAACGCAGACGCCAGTCGGCCGCCCTTCCTCAGCGAGTACTTAAACGCCCTTCTGAAGCCGACCGTTGCCGTGCTGCTGCTGGTGCTGGTGGCTGCGGCCGCCAATCTGGTCTCTCTCTTCTTGGCTAGGGGTCTTGCACGCCGCCAGCAAGCCGCAGTGCGGCACGCCCTGGGGGCTTCAAGGCTGCGCCTGTGCGGCGATGCCTTCCTGGAGGCGCTTTTTGTGGCGGCTCTGGGAGGAGCGGCAGCGCTGGCGGTGGCTGGTTCGCTCTTCAGCGTCTTCGACGATATGAGCCTGCTCGATGCCGTGCCTGGCTACGACGGCTTTACGATCAGCTGGAGGTTGCTGCTTGCGGCGATCGCGGTCGCCGCGCTCTGCGGCTTGGCAGCCGGGACGGCCTCGGCATGGAGTGCGACGCGCAACCTTGGACAATGCCTAAAGGAGGGTTCATATTCTATGGCGCGGCCTGCCCGCGTCCGCAGCCTGCTTGGCGCCGTGCAGATCGCCAGCTCTTTTGCCGTCTTAGTGGCGGGCGGCGGATTTTACATAACTTTCGAGAAGTTGTTGGCGATTGACTTGGGCATGAATCTGCGGGGCGTCTACTGCTTCTCAGTGGAACCGCAGCTCAATCGCTACGATGACGCCGAGACGCGCCGCCTCTACCGGGAATTGGAGGCGGGATTGAACAGACGGCCGGAGATCAGCGGGGCCGCACTCGTCCAGATTCCGCCCTTTGAAGGGACCCGAAGGCCCGTACGTGTCCGGGATGCGGGAGATGAGTCGGCGGAGTGGGTGAGTGCTTTCCGCAATCGAGCGTCGGCCGGCTATTTCGAGGGGCTCGGAGTGGCGGTCGAGGGCCGGGATTTTGCCTCAGTCGTACACGAACGCGTTCCCGAGGGACCTGTTGGAGTCGTTATCACGCGTTCACTGGCAGGAAGCGTCTGGCCCCGGGGCGGGGGAGTGGGCCGTCGCCTGGAGACCGAAAACGGAGGAGAAGCCATTGTTCGGGGGATTGCAGACGACCACCGCGTGCACTCCATTCACCGAAACACCTCAATGCTATATGAGGCTCTCGGACAGGGCTTCTTGCCTGGCAGGATGAGCGTCGTCTTCCGCGGCCCCCCTTCGGAACACTCGGCTTTTGAGCTAGCCCGCGATGAGGTCGAGCGCCGGGACCCGGACTTGGCGGTTTTCGGGTCCGGAGCGCTGCAGGCCCGATTGATCGAGCGTCTTTCAGCTCGGCGGCTTCTGGCCTTCCTCAGCTCTATCCTGGCCGCCGCAGCTATTGTGCTGTCTTCGGCGGGCCTTTACGGCACCCTAAGCTGGTCTGTCCTGCAGCGCCGCCGCGAATTCGGAATCCGCTTGGCTCTGGGCTCCAAGCAGAGCCAGATTGCCGCCTTGGGCCTTCGCTACACTGCAGTTCTCGTCGCTTTCGGCACCGCAGGAGGCGCACTCATCGTCTGGCTTGCCGGACAGTGGATTGAAGCCCGTCTTTACGGAGCCTCGCTTTTCGAGCCGTGGGCCGTCGTGTGGGCAGTGGTGATGGTAGTGCTCTGCTCCTTTGGGGCGGCGATTGTCCCTGTCGTCCGTTCCCTTTCTGTGGAGCCCGTCTCAATCTTGCGGGCAGAATAGGGGACACGAACGTCCCCGAGGGAAAGAGCCGATCCCACTGCACTCCCTTGGCACTTGTTCTTGCGGGAAACGTGCGACTGAACGTCGTCAGGTTCATCAGCCTGTTAGACGCCGCCGCGGTCTAGACTGTCAATAAACTCGACCAGGTGCTGATTGAATTCTTCAGGCTTTTCAATTTGAAGCAGGTGACCAGTCTCCTCCATGATGACCTTGCGTGACTCTGGAACCGACTCATCGAGCAAGGCAGCAACCTCCAGACACGCCGGTATGTCATGCTCGCCAGCCAGAATCAACGTGGGCGCCCGGATCTCGCTGGTGCGCCCCGCCGCGCTCGGTTCCAGCGGTCGCTGAGGACTGCGATGAGAAAAGGCCCAGAAGGAGTGGTCGTCAACGATTTGTCTGAGCCGTTCCCCTGCCGCCGGATCTATGATGGTGGCCGTAAGGAATGGCGCGCTCATCCACGCATCCGCGGCTGCTGCCGCGCCCCCGTCTTCCATCGCAGCCCTGACTCGAGCAAAATCCGCGAACATGGTTTGCGCGCTCGGTGACGAATACCCGAACACCCAGGGACCAACCGAGACGAGCGACCTTGTCCTATCGGGATAGGCGAGGGAAAAGTCGACAGCAATACCCGACCCCATCGAAAAACCAACAACGTGGGCGGCTTTGACGCCCAGATGGTCCAGTAGTGTAGCAAGGTCCTCATGGTCGGAGTACGGGCGATCTTCCACGGGCAGGGACGATTCGCCGAAGCCCCGCACATCGTACCGAATGACCCGATAATCAACGGCTAAGGCGCTGAACTGAGCGTCCCAGTGTCGACGATCCCCGGCGTTGCCGTGGACAAGCACGATGGCATCGCCCGAGCCAGCCAACTCGTAGTACAGCCGTCCGCCGTGAACTTCGGCAAAGCCCGATTGGGTCTCGATGGCAGCAGTTGTCTCCGGACCGCGGCTACCGCCCTCCTGTGTACACGAAAGCGCGATGGCCGTCGCGATGACAATTGGGACGATGGGCAGCTTCTTCGCCAAATGGCCTCCTAGTGCGTTCAACCGTGATTGGACGGACCCGCATAAGACCCGAAACATCTGACTGGGCTCTGTAAAGGATGGTCTCGCACCCAAGTCACCATTTACCGGATATTAGCACGATCCCGAAGTCCCCACGCGGTATGTTATACGGATCGGCATAAACTCCTTCTTGAGGTGTTCGATTCAGTGGCGGAATCTTATCGGGGATTGTAACGTAGGGTCAGTCATAGTCAAGCTTCCATGCCAGGTTTGCCTGTGATCAGGCCGCGCTGAGCGCTGCGAACGCCCAGCGCGGTCGCTTCCGGCAATGAGGTCGGGCTCCACGCGGGCGAGGCTCACGGTGGCGATCAGGCATGCGTCAAGAGGACCCGTCCGGCGAGGATTTGGGAAACGAAGCCGGCAGCTCCGGGGCGCGATTGCCCGGAGCCGCGGCTATTCGGACAGCTAGAGAGACTCGAGCTGCTTGAGTTGGGCTGCCAGGATATCCGCACAGCCCTCCTTGAGGGCGTTCCGGTCCTCGGTCAACAGAAGTCCTCCGATCACTCTGTGGAACAGCCAGGCTCGGGAGCCTGTAACGAAGGGATCCTCGTGTTGGAGCATGTTGAGGAACTCGTCCTCTCCTTGTTCCTCCAGCAGTTTCATCGTCTGCAGCACCTGGTGTATCTGCGTCTTGGCGCGGGCCCGGTTGATTCTGCGCAGGTAGGCAGCGTCCTTGCCCGCACCTGCTCCATCCGCGCAGATGAAGCCTGTCACCTTCAAGTTCAGGTAGGGCACAAAGTTTCCGTCCGGGTCGCGTGTCGGCGGAAGAACCCGCGAGGTGTCCGGCTTCAGTCCCATTTCGACAGTGGCCATCGGATCCGCCAGGTAGAGGGTCCAGGGAACCACCTTGACGTCGCCACCGGGCAGTTGGAAGTCATAGGAGCCCCGGATGGCCACGATGGTGCGGTCGGTGTTGTTGAGGATTGCCGTTTTTCCCTCGGCGGTAGTGTAGGGCACGGCCATGTCTAGGACGTCGCCCTCGAGTTGAAGGCCGTCGATCCGTGTGCGTTCTCGGTCCTCGTCGACTCTGACCGGAGTCCGATCCTGGGCGAGCAGAGGCGCGCAAGCCATGGCGGCCAGCATCACCCAGCCGGCTGCAACTCTAAGTCTATGTGTCATCTTCTTGTCTCCCATTGATGTATCGGTTTCTAGGACGGTGAGAATGGAGGCATCGACTTAAGCATCGCGCTAAGTCGGATCCTCAATCTGGCAGGCCTGCTCGCAGTCGCCGGGCGTCAAGGCCTCCCAGGTAGGTTCGCCGTACGGAACCCGGCAAATCCGGTCCAGCACCAGACCTGGATGCAGTACGTGCACGTGTCGAAGCCGGATGAAGACGTAGGGAAGTTCCCCGCAGTCGAGCTGCCGGCCAGGCAACCGGATTCGACGCCTGCGAAGCCTCTTCATGTTTTCTCCCTTAGTTCTTGAGCCTGAGACGGGTTGGCGCTGATGACAGCCCACTTGGTATATGTAGATATTGAAACCTGTCTTGGCAGTTTACCCGGTGTGGCCCAACTATGTCAAGGTTTTTCTTTTTCTTAAGGTCGATACAGGTAGATGAGTTCGGCATGCACCGCTAGTGTCATGGTTAAGCAGAGAGGATGGCAGCAGAACTCAGAAATGTTCCTAGTCAAGCCAATGGTGATACGGACGTTCAAGACACTTCCTGCGTCACGGCCGCAGCCCCCGGACATTAAGAGTGTGAGATGGTTACTGTCCGGCTATCTTAGTCCTCTTGGTCAGGGTGTTCGATGGTGCTCGAACTCCTCCATGATTTCGAAAAGTTCGTAGTCGGGAGTGGGGAAGGAAACCATTGAAACGGTGGGCCTGATCTTCTCTTCCAGGAACGCATCAAATTGGCGGAGATCGACCCCTTCGGCCTCGAGGGTGTCGCGCAGACCGTAATAGATTTGAGCCAACTCTCGCACCTTCCTGCGAACCGCTTCAAGCTGTACCCGTTCGAACATTTCCGGGTCGTTCCTGTAGAGCGTCAAATCGGTCGTTCTCCTGTCTACGCGCAACGCCTCAGCAGTGGCGTCTCGAAGCAGCCTGTCCGCGTTCGATTGGTGTTGTACCCCGATCCGGCCAAGCATCCGGGCCCAATTGCGCTCGCCCGCTTCTAGTTTGATGCCGGCTACGTTGAAGAAGGCACCCACGACGACGTATTTCGGAATCTCATGACCGGTCCGTCGATATCCTTCGGTGATTTTTCCGGGTTTAACGGCGGATTGCCCGTTGCGCTCGGGAAGCGGGTGCCTGTCCTGGGCCGAGGACACAGAAAGCCCCGAGCCCAGAACCAACGCAGTTGCGGCGAGGGCGGCAGCAACTCTTGTCTTAGACATAAGGTCTCCTACGATAGGGAACGAATGTCAGCATTATAGCACCCGTCACCGGGAGTCCACGATTAGAACTGGAAGAGCGGGTTCACCTCACCACCTCCGCTCTCCCGTCGTTGACGACTGCAATGGCCCCGTCCTGCCCTCCGGCCTCCTTGACCAGCCTATCCCAGCTTACTTCCTCTCCCATGAATCGATACCGGCCTTCCTCAAGGGGGAATGCGTCTTCCCGGGCGGCCAGCAGCTGATATGCTCGCGAAGAGGTGATGCCCATCTCCTTGGCGGCCTTGGGGGTCGACGGGTAGGCCATTCCTCTAAAGTAGACCGGTTTGGCTGGGCGGCCTCCCTTCTTGCCGTGCTCGCGGGCCGCTGGGTTGGGGCCGCGTGGGTGCAGAGCCGCCATCACCTTTCCCGCGAACCTCTTGACGTGAGGGCGCTCGGCGATCTTCTCCACATCCTCGTCTGACGCTCTCCTAATGGCATCCGAAAGCCGCTGCGCACTGTCCATCGCTGCATTATAAAACCTCAGCGCAAAATTCTTCAAGTTTTCCTGTCTTTCTGCCTGACGAACCTTAGCGTTAAGGTTATTATAGGTGCATTGGAAAACGGAAAGGAAAGAGCAAAATGCTGAATCTCACGCTGAATCGATTTGAAGACTTGTTGGGCGAGGCCGCTCGGAACCGCAACGCCGATCCGACCCCTCTCAATCAGGCTCGTGTGGATGCGTTGATCCTGGCGGCGGGCATGCTGACTCACACGAGCAGCGTGTTCAACGCCGCCTTCCGGTTCGATGAGCAAACACAGAGCGAGAGCCTCGCTGAGCGCCGCCGGGCCATGGATGAAGTCAACGGCTTGCTGAGCGCTCTTGCGGCCGCTGAGCAGTCCGAGCGGCTTGCAGCCTAAGGAGGATTTCCCATGACCCGCCAACGCTCCTACCAACCATCCTCCCTCCCAAACCGGGGCGCCTCCGGGCGTCCCGGCCCCCGCCCTCGCTCTTCGTGGCTGCGGGACTTGTCCGACTCGCTGGACCGGGGGTGGTTTTTCACCGTCGTCTTCCGCAAGCGCAGCACGGGCGAGATCCGCACGATGCGATGCCGGGCCCGCGTGAGAAAGCACCTCAAGGGCGGCGCTGCTCCCTTCAACTTCGACTCCAAGGGGCTGGTTCCGGTCTGGGACGTCCAGGCCACGGGCTACCGCTGCATCCCGGTCGAAGGTCTTCGCGAACTGAGGGCCTGCGGGAGAGTCCACCACGTCAACATGCCGGCCAGCAGGCCGGTTGCAGCATAGAAAGGCAGCATGAGAACAGAGAGATTTTTCGATCCGGTCGGCCGCTACGCTTCGACTTTGGCCCTTGCTCGGACGGGAACGGCTTCGCCTAGGTCGACACGTCCCAGGACGCTTCCTACTACGGACTTCTGAGTATCCCGACCGCAGACCAAGGGAGGGTAGCGAAGGAGCCAAGAGGAGGCGGGCTTTCTCACCATGGTTCGCGGCCCCATAGAACTCTATTTTTGTTCTTGATTATCTTGGCGGACTTTCCCCTCGACTGGCATGGTGACGAAGAGTTCCTTCAAGCGCGGCAGCCAGCTGTCAGGGTCAAACGCGTAGCGGATCACCTTGTAGGCGATGCTGCCGACGCCTCGTAAACCGAAGGTAGCTGCATTATAGACAAGAGAGATAGAAGACCTCGCAACCGTCCTCAAGTCTTCGAGGTCTTCCTGGAGCTCTTCGATGGCCTGTTTTTGATTTTCGACGTCATCACAGGTTTCCTGGGCAATGCATGCCTCATAGGTTCGGTCTAACTCTCCGAGACTTCCCC
>DATIPO010000027.1:0-41717 GCA_035471925.1 Acidobacteriota bacterium | reverse complement strand
CGTTGTGAGGTCGGGCGCACTCGCGCACGGCGAGCCCGGACTTGACCATCGCTTTCGGGTTCATCATAGCGTTTCTTGTGAGAGGTGCGGGTGGCGGGGGAGGGTGATTTCGACGCGCAGGCCTCCCAGGGGCGATTTTGCCAGGGCGAATCGGTGCGTGTCGGGGTAGAGGCGCTGCAGGCGTTCGACCGTGCTGGAGAGTCCGCGGCCCTTGTTGAGCATTTCGTCGGCGCTCAAGGAGGTGCCAATGCCGTCGTCCTCGACCACCAGTCGCAAACGCTCTTGTGAAGGGTCCTGCCTGTCACCGCTCGAGGAACTCTGCAAGGTGTTTTCATCGGACGCAATCGGCCCGATGTGGACGCGCAGGCGTCCGCCTTGTGAGCGGGGCGAGAGTCCATGGCGGACGGCGTTCTCCACCAGGGGCTGGAGAAGGAAGGGCGGCACCGGCCAGTCGCCGACTCCCGATTCCACTTCGATCTCGCTTTGCAGCGCGTCCGAGAAGCGGGCCTGCATGATCTCCAGGTAGATTTGAAGGGTCTCCAACTCTTCGCGCAGAGGGACCAGTTGGCGGCCCTCGGCGGCCAGCGAGAGGCGTAGAAGGTCGCTGAGCCGGGTGATCATCCGGTCGGCGGCGTCGACGTCCTCGTGCATCAGCGATGAGATCATGTTGAGGGTGTTAAAGAGGAAGTGAGGCTGCAGCCGTCCCTTGAGGTTCTCCAGTCGGGCCTCGAGGAGGCGGTTTTGCAGATGGGAGGCTTGAAGCTGCTGTCCCCGGTAGCGGCTGTAGTAGAGCCATCCCTGAGCCAGAAAGACGATGACCCAATAGAGTCCGATGTCTTTGAAGAACTCGTAGAGCAGATCGTTGCGGAAGTCGATCCAACTGTTGCTGAAGTCGTAGTACTCACCGAAGAATGCCCAAAACGCTGCCATCCGCATCACAATCATGCCGCCGGTGTGGGCCAGGGAGAACACGGGCAGAGCCAGCAGGTGGACGCCGAAGTGACGCATCCAGACCTTGTCGCGCAGCGGATAGCGGTGGGTCAGCCAAACCACCAGCGGAACCAGAAGTCCGATGGTGTAGAGGCTCGACATTTCATAGATGATCGGCTTGTAGGAGGGAACGCCCAGCCGGGCGACGTCGGTGACGGCCGTGGCAGCGTTGAGGACGCCCATGGCCGTCCAAAAAGCGAAGTAGAGGCTCCAGCGCAGGACTGCCGAGGGAATCAGGTCGGCAAAGCGCAGGCGCTCCTCGTCCTCCAGGGCCTGGTTGGTGGGCAGGACCGTCCTGGTTGAGAAGGCCGTCATTGCAGCCTCCAGCGCAAGCCTGCGTGGACGAGGCGCGGGGCCCCCTGACGCTCCACCGGAGTGGCATCAAAAGGGTAACGGCGGTCGAAGAGGTTTTCGATGGCGGCAAAAACCTCCCAGGACTCGCCCACGGGCTTGGAGGCGCTGAGGTCGAACAAGGCATAGCCTCCCAGCCGCACGGTGTTGAGGTCGTCGTTGAACTGGCTGGAGAGATAGCGGACCTCGGCACCAGCCCTCCAACCCGTCGGTTGGACAAAGAAGCCCAGCGAAG
This sequence comes from Acidobacteriota bacterium, assembly GCA_035471925.1. Classification (GTDB taxonomy): domain Bacteria; phylum Acidobacteriota; class UBA6911; order RPQK01; family DATIPO01; genus JANQFM01. The sequence goes on along the minus strand of DATIPO010000027.1, from coordinate 40,141 downwards.
CCTGGTGCAGGGGAGCTTGAGGCAGCCGGCGTCCGCTGGATTCGACTTGGGAGAAAGAGTACAGATAGGCCGCCCGCAGGTTCCAGGGTCCGCGCCGGTAGCGTCCTTCGAATTCCCATCCGCGGATCTCGACCGATCCCAGATTGTCGCGCTGGCGCAGAATGCTGTCGGGTTGGCGGCTGAGGGTCACGTTGCCCACCGGATTGTCCAGGGCCGTGGTGAAGGCGTTGAAGCGCAGCAGCAGGTCGGTGCCCGGATGCAGGTCGAATCCGGCTTCGTATCCCCACAGGCTCTCGGAGTCCAGATCGGGGTTGGCCAGGGTGAGGGCGTTTCCGACCCGAAAGGGGCGGTTGAGCTCGTTCAGGGTGGGAGCCCGGAATCCGCGGTAAAGCGAGGTGCGGACGGTGAGGAAGTCAAAGGATCTCCAGACCAGTCCGGCGCGGGGGTTGACTTCGCCTTGAGCCGAGCGGTTTTCCCATAGGTCCAGGCGCAGGCCCATCAGCAAATCGAGGCGCGGGTGGAGGGGGCGCACGTCCTGCAGGAAGAGCCCGGCCAGATTCTGGCTGTTGCCGTCCCACTCCACCCGACGCCAGTCGCCGCCCAGCAGCAGGCGTCCTGTCAGCGTGGTGGAAAAGGCAGAGCCCAGAGCCGTGGTGTCGAAGCGCTGTACAGCGGTCTGAACCTCGCTGGCGCGGTTGGGCGCGATGCGTGAAAAGCGGTTGTCGAAGCGTCCCGCCTGGAAGTGGACGCTCCAACGCCAGTTGGGACGCACGAAGCCGGCCTCCACAAGCTGGAAGCGGGAACCGTTGCGCTGCAGCGGCGTGCCATTGCCCCGGTCCTCGTGGTAGAGGTTGAGGGTGGTGTGGAAATCCTTGTATTCGACGCGTCCCAGAAAGCTCTGGAAGGCCAGGTCCAGGGGCCGGTCGACTTGGCCCCGTTGGTCCTCGGGCACGACGAAGAATCCCTCGCTGTCGAAGAGGCGTCCAGCGGCTAGATAGCGCCAATGGCCGCGCTCTCCGGCGGCAGAGGCTTCGCCGTTGAAAGTCTCGAAGCGTCCGGCTTGCAGGTTGCCTGCGAAACGGCTTTTGTTGGCCGTGTGTCCTGGGTCGTCCGGCGACAAGGTGAGCAGTTGCAGGGTTCCGCCCAGGGCTGAGCTGCCGTAGAGTTGGCTGCCCCCTCCCCGGGCCACTTCCACCGCATGCAGGGCCGAAGTCGGGACGCGGTTCCAGTAGATCCACCCGCCAAAGGGGTCGTTGAGGGGGATGCCGTCGAGCAGGACCAGGGAGCGGCTGGCTCCGCTGGGGCCGATGCCGCGCAGCGAGAGGCCCTGGGTGGTGGGATGGGCAATAAGGCTTCCCGAGCGGCGGAAAAGGCTGAATCCGGGCACCCGGCGTAACTTGGCGTCCAGCGTCAGGCCGGGCGCGTCGATGAGTTCCCGGCGGCCGAGGTGGGTCACGAAAGAAACCGAGTCGATGATTTCTTCGTCCTGGCGCGAGGCGGTAACGACGATGGTTTCGTGCAGAGGGGGCGGTTCGTCCTGGGGGGGCGGCTGGTCTTTTCCAGGGCTTTTCCGCTGAGCTCCGTCCCGACTGCCGGATTGGGCCGGACCATCGGGCTGGGCCGGACTCCCGGACTGAGCGGCCCTCTCCATTTCGGAGGACTCAGGCACCTGGGAAAGCCCGTTGGACGGTCGAGCTTCCAGCAGTCCGCAGAGCAGTGCGGCAGCCGCCAAACCGGTCCAGATCAGCCTCTTAAACACGATGATCATTATGCCATCCCCGTTGGCACCGCTTCGTGGTGACCTTGAAGGCCTGCCTTTATTGCACCCTTACAGGGTTTGTCTTTGTGACTCGTCTTGACCCAGGGTGCCGCTCAGCCGCTTGCGCGCCTTCGCTTTACCCTGGGCTAGCCTATGGCTCCCCTTCAGGGAGCCCGGACTTGATGTTCAGCGCCGACGCTGGGCTAGCTTATGGCTCCCCTTCAGGGAGCCCAGACTTGATGTTCAGCGCCGACGCTGGGCTGGCTTATCGCTCCTCTTCAGGCCCGGACTTGATTTTCAACGCCGACGCTGGGCTGGCTTATGGCTGCCCTTCACGGAGCCCGGACTTGATGTTCAGCGCCGACGCTGGGCTGCTTATAGCTCCCCCTGTGGGGAGCCCAGACTTGAGGTTCGAGAGAGACGCTGCTTGTCCTCTGTAGCCTTGCCATTCCTCCGTAGCCGGCGGATTGGTGCCAGTGCTTGAGGTTGGGAACCAGGAGCCGCGCTTTGGTTGGGGCTTCTCCGCCATCCTCTATTAGGACGGGCGGCTCTACACCATGCGCCGCTAGGGCGACAGCGACGTGGTAGCCAGCCTGGACGCCGAAACCGGCGAAACTCTAACTTTGCAGTCATCTGAGATCGTCCTACGGCTGGTTGTCGTCCTCGGGGAGGGCGAAGGCGACCAGATGGTCGGAGAGGGTGGTGCCCAGGCCTTCGTGGCCACCGGCGGCGATGACGATGTATTGGCGTCCCTCATGGAGATAGCTCATGGGCGTGGCCTGGCCGCCTCCGGGAAGGGGTGCTGACCAGAGCTGGCGTCCGCTGGAGAGATCGAGTGCATGCAGGCGCTCGTCCTTGCCGCCCGAGACGAAAACCAGTCCGGAAGCCGTGATCATGGGTCCGCCCAGGGTGGGGGAGCCGAACTCGCGGGCCTTGGGATGCTGGGCCAGATCTTTGACGAAGCCCGAAGGGATTTCCCACAAGATCTTGCCCTGATTAAGGTCGAGAGCCACTGTCTTGCCCCAGGGAGGAGGCGTGCAGGGGACGCCGCTGGGAGCCAGGAAGGGGCGCCGGCTCATGCCGTAGGGCGTGCCCTCCTGGGCCGTGAACTGCAGTGAGAGGCGTTCTCTGCGGGCCTGCTGGGCGCGGCGCCTGTAGTCCTCGCGGGGAATCAGGGTGACCAGGAAGGCGAGTTGGTTGACGTTGGTGACCATGATGCCTTGAGCAGGATCAACGGCGGCTCCGCCCCAGTTGACGCCGCCCACGTTGCCGGGCCAGAAGATCGACCCTTGCAGGCTGGGAGGCGTGAAGCGCCCTTCATAGCGGAATCCTTCAATCATCTTGAGGCAGGCCTGGCGGTCCTCGTCGGAGAGGGCGAAGACGTCGTTGGGCGACTTGAGTTCGTCGTGCAGCCAGGGCAGGGAAGGAAAGGGCTGGGTTGGAGAAGCCTTCTCGCCTTCCACCCCGCTGGAGGGCACGGAGCGCTCTTCCACTGGCCAGACCGGCTTGCCGCTTTCGCGGTGGAGGACGAAGACGTGCCCCATCTTGGTGTTGGCCACCACCACGGGAACAGTCTTTCCCTCCCGTTGCAGGGTGGTCAGCAGGGGCTGGGCGGCGATATCGTAGTCCCACAGATCGTGGTGGACGACCTGAAAGTGCCAGGCCAGCGAGCCGTCCTCGGCGCGCAAGGCCACGATGCTGTTGGCGTAGCGGTTGTCTCCGGGACGCTCCCCGCCGTAGAAGTCGGGTGCGGCGCTGCCGGTTGGGATGAAGACCAAGCCGCGCTCGGGGTCGGCTGCAAAGGTACTCCAGGCGTTGGCGGCGCCCGTGCGTCGGGCCGAATCGGGTTCCCACGCATCCCAGCCAGGATCGCCCGGCCGCTTGGGCACGGGATTGAAGCTCCAGCGCAGCCGTCCGCTGCGTAAGTCGTAGGCGCGCACCGTCCCCCACTCGACCTCCACGCGGCGGTTGTCACCCTGGGCCGAGCCGACTACCACCACGGGTCCGGACACGGTGGGTGGCGAAGTCACTTCGTACTCGCCGATCTCGACCTTCCCCACGCCCTGCTTGAGATCGACGGGGCCCCCCGAGGCAAAGCCGGGGCATGGACGTCCCGAGGCGGCGTCGAGGGCGTGCAGCCGGGCGTCCTGGGAAGCGAAGAAGATGCGGACGGCGCAACCTGCGTCGGCCTGGGCTTGAGGATCGCGCCAAGCCGCCACCCCCCGGGTGACCAGCGACTCCGAGTAGTGCTCTTCCAAGTCGATCTCAGGATCGAAGGTCCACAATTCCGCTCCGCTGGCAGGATCGAGGGCAATGACGCGGCTGAAAGGAGTTGAGAAATAGAGGCGTCCCTCGAAGAGGATGGGAGTCGCCTCGAATTTCGACTTGCGACGGCCCTTTTCCCCATGGCTGACGTCGCCGCTGCGGTAAGTCCAGGCCGGTATCAGGTCCGAGACGTTGTCGGGAGCGATCTGCTCAGCCGTGGCAAATCGGCTTCCACCCGCGTCGCCTCCGTAGTGCGTCCATCGGCCCTTATCTTCAGGCTTGCCGCTTTGGGGCTCCTGCAACTCCGCGGCGGTGACCCCGGACGCCACAAGAAGCAGCCCAAGTCCCATAAACGTCATCGCCCCCATTCCCGCTCGAAGTCTCATCTGTTCCTCCTTGCAAACCGGTCTTTGATCTGGCCAAGCGCAGGTATTCCACAACTTCAGCCAAGGCATCCTCAAGCAGGCAGGGACAGGCGGGGGAGAGATGGGGACAAGCGGGGGCCCGCGAAGATAGGAACGAACCGGTGGAGCCTCATATCGTCGAGAGGATTAGGGCAACTGACCTTTGCCGCTGAAACTGACTCGTGCGTGAACGGGTTGGCCACCTGGTGGTCCTAGAGAGCGAAGGCCCGCTCGGAGGCGTTGCGGACTCGAAGGGTGTGCAGGTCCAAGTCCGCAAATGCTTCTGAGCGGGCCTCGCATCTCAATGAGGCTATCGATGGCGTATACTTTAAGACTGGAGTGGTTCGGTTCGTAGAGCCATTTTTAGCTTTTTCGGGGGACCAATCAACCATGCCAAAGAGATCGTCTGGAGCCATTCTGGCCATGCTGGCCCCTCAGCGTGAGAGCTCGGTGCCATTGCAGAGGCAACTGTACGACGCCATCCGGCGCGCCATCCTGGAAGGAGGACTGCCGCCGGGGACGCGCCTTCCTTCCAGCCGCGGATTGGCCGCCGAATGGGGACTGGGCCGCAACACCGTGGTCAACGCCTTCGAACAACTGGCCGCCGAAGGCTACCTGGAAAGCCGCATCGGGTCGGGAACCTACGTTTCCGACAGCCTCCCTGAGGAGTTTCTCCAGGTGCAAAAGGACGAACCGGGTCCCTCCAAGGTGGAATCCAAGGGGCAGCTTCCCGTCCTCTCCAGACGCGTGGAGTGGTACGCCTCATTGCAGATGACGCCCGATCCCGAATCGCCCATCCCCTTCTCGCCTGGCCTCCCCGCACTGGACGCCTTCCCAGTCGAACAATGGCGCCGCATTGCCGCCCGTCAGATGCGGCGCATTACCCGCTCCGCTCTGAGTTACGGAGATCCTCGGGGGTTGGACGCGTTGCGCCGATCGCTTTCCTCCTACCTCAATACCGCTCGGGGCGTGCGCTGCGACTGGCGCCAGATTCTCATCCTCTCCAGCTCCCAGCAGGCACTCGACCTTTGCGCCCGGGTCCTCCTGGAGCCCGGTGAAAAGGTGTGGATGGAGGAGCCCGGCTATTTGGGTGCCAGGGGCGCCCTGGGAGCGGCGGGTGCCCGGCTGGTCCCCATCCCCGTCGACGATGAAGGCATCAACGTGGAAGAGGGCATCGGGCGGGCTCCTGAGGCCCGCATGGTTTACGTCACTCCTTCCCACCATTTCCCTCTGGGTTCGATGCTCAGTCTGGGACGCCGTCTGGCCCTGCTGGAATGGGCCTCGCGCTCGGGTGCCTGGATCCTGGAGGACGACTATGACAGCGAATTCCGCTACGCCGGCCAGCCCCTGGCCTCCCTCCAGGGGCTCGACGAGTCGGGACGGGTGTTCTACGTGGGGACCTTCAGCAAGGTCCTCTTTCCCTCCTTGCGCCTGGGATACCTGGTCGTTCCAGAAGCCCTCTTAGACGCCTTTACATCGGCCCGGGCGCTGATGGACGGACATCCACCCGGATTTACCCAGCGCATCCTGGCCGATTTCATCGGCGAAGGACACTTTTCAGCCCACATCCGCCGCATGCGAGGACTCTACCGCCGCCGCATGAAGGTCTTGGTGGAGGCGCTGCGGGAGGCCTTTCCCGAGGGTCCGACGGTAGCGCCAGTCGACTCGGGCATGCACCTGGTGCTCGACCTTGAGAAGGAGGCCGACGACAGGGCTTTGAGCCGGACCTTGGGCGACAGCCGCATTGACGCGCCTTCGCTTTCCCGCTACTACTTGGCCGATCCTCAGCGCAAGGGCCTGATGTTGGGATTCTGCGGCGTGCCCTCCCATGAACTGAAGCGGGGGACCTCGGTGCTCAAGCGAGTGCTGGAAGAGCAGGCCTTCCAGGACTGAGCCGGGGCCGGGAAACATGGTATTCTTCCCAATCAGGCCCAAGTGGAAATCCTGTCAGGCATTGCCCCGGCGCGCTCGCTATGTTAGAACTTGGCAAACTTGCTGAAACAACAAGGAAAGTTATCATTTATTTCGTTATGAGAAATTAGGAAAGGTGAATTAGATGAACCAACAGGCCATGGCGGTAGAAAAGACCGGCGCTGAAGAGGTTCGTTGGGATCTCACCGATCTTTATGAGTCGCCGGAATCCATGGAACGGGAACTGCCCCAGATCGAAGCGCGGGCCGAGGCCTTCCGCGAGCGGCACAAGGGCAACTTGGGCTCCTACAGCGCTGCCCAGATGACCGAGGCCTTGTCGCAATACGAGCAAATCCATGACGAGATCGGACGCGCCTATTCCTACGTCTATCTGGACTGGACCACCAACACCGGCGATCCCTCCAAGGGAGCTCTCCTGCAGAAGGTGCGTGAATCGTACAACCGCGTCAGCCAGACTGTGCTCTTCTTCGATTTGGAATGGATTGCGGTTCCCGACGAGCAAGCCGAGGAGCTGATGCAGAGTCCTCACTTGCAGGGTTACCGCCATTACCTGCTCCTGCAAAGACGGCTCAAGCAGCATGTTCTCAGCGAGCCCGAAGAAAAGATCCTCTCAGAAAAGTCGGTCACCGGACGCTCGGCCTGGAATCGCTTTTTCGACGAGACACTGGGAGCCACCCGCTTCACCCTTGAAGGCGAGGAGATGAGCGAGCAGGAAGTCTTGGCCAAACTCCACGACGCTGACCGCGATCGGCGGCGCCAAGCGGCTCTTTCGCTAACCGAGGGACTCCAGAGGAGGTTGCGCGAAACCACCTTCGTCTTCAACACGCTCTTGGCCGACAAGGCTTCCGACGACCGCCTGCGCAACTATCCCCATTGGCTGGCGGGACGCAACCTGGCCAACCAAGTCAGCGACGAGGCGGTGGAGAACCTGATCGAGGCCGTCACCGGCCGCTACGATCTGGCCGCCCGCTATTACAGCCTCAAGAAGTCACTGCTGAAATACGACGAACTCTACGACTACGACCGCTACGCTCCCATCGCCCAGTCCGACCGCCGCTACGATTGGAGCCAAGCCCGCTCCATCGTGCTCGACGCCTACGAGGACTTTCATCCTGAAATGGCCCGAGTGGCGGGATTGTTCTTCGACAAGAATTGGATTGACGCCCCCGTAGTGCGTTTCAAGCGGGGAGGTGCCTACAGCCACAGTACCGTCCCCAGTGCCCATCCCTATGTCTTCCTCAATTACACGGGACGCGACCGCGATGTCCAGACCCTGGCCCATGAGCTGGGCCACGGCGTCCACCAGTACCTGGCCCGCAAGCAGGGAGTGCTTCACTGCGACACGCCCTTGACCATGGCCGAGACGGCTTCCGTTTTCGGCGAAATGCTGGTCTTCGAGAGTCTGCGCCGCAAGGAAAAGAAACCCGCCAATGAACTGGCCATGCTGGTGGCCAAGATCGACGACAGCATGGCCACCGTCTTCCGTCAGATCAGCATGAACCGCTTTGAGCATCAGATCCACCGCGCCCGGCGCGAGGAAGGTGAACTCTCCTCCCAGCGCATCAGCGAAATGTGGATGGAAACCCAGTCGCGCATGTTCCAGGGCAGCGTGAGTCTGATGGATCACTACTCCTGCTGGTGGAGCTACATCCCCCATTTCGTTCATACGCCCGGCTACGTCTACGCCTATGCCTTCGGAGAGCTGATGGTGATGGCGCTTTTCGCTCGTTACCGAGACGAAGGTGCGTCCTTCGCTTCCAAGTATCTCGAACTGCTGGCCGCCGGTGGCTCAGACTGGCCCGATGAACTGGCCTCGAGGGTGGGCGTCGACCTCAAAGATCAACAATTCTGGGCTCAGGGACTCAAGGCTATCGAAGACCTCATCAGCCAAGCCGAAAGCCTGGCCGCCAAGGTCGGCTGAAATCGACCTGAGGTATACTGTCGAGACTATGAGCGAGCAATCCCGTCCCCGGTGGAGAGTCGGATTGGGCAAGCTGGGCGGAGTCATTCTGGGTGCCGTCCTTCTCTTTGCCGCCTGGGCCAAAGCCATTCATCCCGACTTGTTCCTGGAATCGATTCAGCATCACGGCCTGGACTTCCTGCTTTCGGCCCAAACCGTGGCCTACATCGCCTTGGCTCTCGAGATCGTGCTGGGGACCCTTCTGATTACCGGAACCGACCGGCTCTGGGTCCTCTGGCCCAGCGCCGCCCTGGTCGTCTTCTTCATGTACTTGACGGGCCACAACTACTACCTGGACGCTCAAGGGTTGCTGGAAGAAGGCGCCGACTGCGGCTGTTTCGGAAGCCTGGTGCAGCGGACTCCCGCGGAAGCCTTCTGGCAGGATCTCCTGCTGCTGGTTCCGCCTCTCCTGCTGGCCTTCTGGGGACGGCGCCTGGGTAGCTCGTCGTTTCCCGTCTGGCGGACCGCCGCCGGCGTGGTGCTGGCTGCGGCCGGACTGTGGCTGGCCGTCAACGCCTATGAACTGCCGCTGGACGACTATGCCACCCGTCTTTCTCCTGGTGACCGCGTGGAGGACATTTGCCTGGGAGAGGGAGCCGGGGAAGTGTGTCTGGCCGACATGCTCAACGGCATAGACGAGGGCGCCCATCTGGTGATTCTCACCCGACTCGACAACCAGAAGTTTCTGGCCGCTATTCCCGAGATCAACCAGTACGTGGCCGACGCCTCGGGACCCAAGCTGTGGGTGGCCACGCCGGCTCTTCCACAAGAAGTCTTTCAGTTCACGTTCTCCCACGGTCCTGCCTTTGAGCCCCGGGAAATGCCGGAGACCTTCCTGAAGCCTCTGACCCGCAAGCTGCCTCGGTCCTTCTTGGTCCGCGACGGAGTCGTGGAAGAAACCTACTCGGGCCTGCCCTTCAGGCATTTCTCCCAGGAGCCCGCCACCTAGCGTTGAGCAGGCCGACCGAGCGCAACGCAGTCAGCGCGGATGGATGCGGCACAGCAGCGGACCAGTTGTCAGATAGGGCCACAAAGTGTTGGAAATCCGACCAGGTTCCTGGAATTTTGCATGGCTCCAGGTGCATCTAAGAGAGTGCGGGTAGGAGGTCGGCCCCAAGGGGAGACAAGCAGGACGCTTGACGCCCCTGAAAAAACAAAAGGCCGTCTGAAGCACTGAGCGAAAGGTTGATGATCGATGGGTCTGGGGAGTGTATTGAGACGACCGGTCAAGGCAGTGAAGTCTCTTTTCGACACGGGCTTCGACCCGGCCCGGGCCAGACGCCTTCCCGTCATCGGCGAGTCCGGGGAGTCCAACGTCAGCGGACTCTACCTGGCAGGTGAAATCGCCGGAACTCCGCTGATCAAGCTGGGACTCAACCGCGGACGCGCCGTTATCGACCACATCGTCAACAATGATCTGGGCATAGACCCCCAGACCCGAGACGCCTCCCAGGATGGCTGGGATCCCAGCCAGGAGCGCCAGGGCCAGTGGCTGGACGTGCTGATCGTGGGCGCCGGATCGGCCGGCTTGGGCGCCGCCGACCGCTGCCAGCAACTGGGGCTGCGCTATCTCGTGATCGAGTCCCAGCGTCCGGCCCAACTGATCCGCAACTTTACCAAGGGCAAGCCCCTCTACATGGAGCCTCCCAACGAAGACAACCAGACCCGCTTCTTCTGCCAGGAGTGCAAGAAGGAAGAACTGCTGGAGAAGTGGGACCAGCAGATCAAGGAACTGGGCATCGCACCCCACATCCGAACCTTCGAGACCGTGGAAGGCATCCAGCGCCAGGGCGACAAGGACGGGTTTCAGGTCAAGACCGACAAGGACCAGTACCTGGCCCGCCGCGTGGTGCTGGCCATCGGCATGGCGGGCAACCCCCGCCGCCTCGAGGTCCCCGGCGAGAGCGAGCACGGAGGACGCATTGATCAGAACGTCATCGATCCCGGGGACTGGAAGGACCGCGACCTGGTGGTTTTCGGCGCCGGCGACGTGGCTTGCGAAGCTGCCGTGGCCTTGGCCGACCAAGGCAACCGGGTGGCCATGGCGGCTCCCGACAAGGAGTTCACCTTCCCCAAGCAGCGCAACGTCGACAAGGTGATGGAGCGGGTCGAGCAGGGCAAGATCGACCTCTACCTGCGTCACGCCGCACAAGAGATCGGGCCCGAGTCGGTGACCATTAAGAGCCTTGAGGACGGTTCCACGAAGGAGCTTCCGGCCGATCACATCTTCCGCTGCATCGGCGCCGATCTGCCCCTGGACTTCTTCGACCGGGTGGGCATCCGGCTGGAAGGAAGCTGGAACCTGCGCCGCGCGGGCATCCTGGCGGCTGTCTTCCTGGTCTGCTACTTCATCTACGGCGCCAAGGCCTCGCCGCCGCTGTGGCCCTTCGACATTCCCTTGGATTTCTTCGGCGGGCAGAGCTTCGGGCAATGGTGGCAGGGACTGCAGATCGGCGAGGGACGCTGGGCCTTCAAGGTCAACGGCTCCTTTTGGTACTCGCTGGCTTACTGCTTGGTCATGACCGTATTCGGCATCAAGGCCTACCGCCGCTGGGGGGTCCGCTATGACGACAGCTACCAGAGGAAGCGCTTCAAGGCGCTGGTGGGCGCCCAGTGGACGCTGGCCTTCCTCATTCCCAACGGGGTGATGTGGTTCGTCCACGGCTTGTGGCCCGATAACGCCGTGCTGGGATGGCGGGGGAATTGGTGGCATGCCTCGGGCTTCGAGTACGCTTTCCCCCTCTTCTTCTGGCAATTCTTCTGGGATGTGGGTTGGCTCTACCTGATTTACGGCTTGGCGGCCACTTTGGTGGTGATCCCCATCCTCACCATCTGGCATGGCAAGCGCTACTGCACTTGGCTGTGCGGATGCGGGGGCTTGGCCGAGACTCTGGGCGATCCCTGGAGGCACCTGGCTCCCAAGGGCGACGTTTCAATTCGTTGGGAATGGATGAACGCCGCCGTGCTGATTTGGGCCGTGGCCGCCCTGGCTCTGGTGGCCGGCAAGATCGGGTTGGGCTACTGGGTCAGCGGAGAGGCCTTCACCGCCCCCACGGTGGACCAGCATGGCGCCCTGACGACCTACCTTTTCAGCGGCTACCGGCTGATCGCCGACATCTGGCTGGTGGGGATCATCCCCGTGGCCCTCTATCCCATCTTCGGAGGCAAGATCTGGTGCCGCTACTGGTGCCCGCTGGCCAAGTGGATGCAGATGACGAGCCGCTGGTTCGGCACCCTACAGATCTCGTCCAACGACAAGTGCATCACCTGCGGCGAGTGCTCCCGCTATTGCGAAGTGGGTATCGACGTGATGTCCTTCGCCAAGAATCAGCAGGACTTCCACAACGGCAACTCCTCCTGCATCCAGTGCGGCATCTGCATCACCGTCTGCCCCCTGGACGTCCTCAGCTTCAACAACAACCACACCGGCGCCGTCACCCAGAAGCTGCAGAACTGGCTGCCTTCCGGGCAACCAAAGCACCCTCTGCCCACCTCCGCCAGCGGCCTCATTCAGATCCAAATCGACTGATGCCTTTTGGGGCTGTGCCCCTTGAAAACTGTGGGGTGGATTTAGAGTGTAAAAAGGTATCAGGGGTGCATGCTAGTGTGCTCTTCATGACACATGAGAGCAGTTATCAGGCTGCGGCTGAGAGTGGTTTGAGGGGTGCTCCCTTTGAGGAAATGGTTTGCGGATCAGCGCAAACGGCAGTCCGCCGGAGTGCGCTAGCGGTACAGAAGCCGGACGGTGGCGGCGGGGCGGGGAGGGGGTGGAATGTCGAACTCTTCGACGGCGGGCCCTGGCCGGACTGGTTGCCCTGGGGGTACGGATTTCCCTGCGGGCTGGCCCGGGAGAGTCTGCACCGGCTGCTGCCTGGCGGACGTCCGGCGCGGGTGCTGGACGGCTATGGCGCTTCGGGAGCGGCGGCGGCCCAGGCGCTGTTGCTGGGGCACGAAGTGTGGGTGTGCGAACGCCATTCTCTGGGAATGTTGGCGGCCCGTGCCCGAGCCCGGGCTCTGGAGATGGATCCCGAGCGGCTGGAGGAGCTGCGGCTGGCCTTCCTGGAGTTCGGCGCGCGGCTGTCGGTGCGTCCGGCGGCACGGGCCCGGCGCGGACTGTGGCCCAGCCAGTTGAGGAGGCAGGCCCTGGCGGTGGCCGAGTTCATCCTGCGCTGGCAGGAGGACGACCTGGAAGCCGCCGACTTGCTGCGCATGGCCTTGGCAGCGGCCTTGAGTGAGGCCGCCGAACGTCCCCAACTGTTGCGCAAGATTCGTCCCTCGCTGCGGGCCAGACGGCGCCAGTCGGGCCTGATCGGACTGCTGGCCGTCCGCTTGGGGCGCATGGTGGAGGATCTGCGGCGGCTGCGTCCCCAGGTTGTTGAGCGCCCGCCGGTAACGGCCTTTTTCTTCAACGAGGGGTTCCCCGCGCCCCAGCTTCCGGAGGAGGCCTTCGATCTGATTCTGCTGGGCTTCGGGCCGTGGATTGAGTCCGGCCGGGGTGACTTGGAAAGCAGCGCCCGCAGAGCCGGCTTGGCTCCGGCTCGCAGATTGGCGGGCGGTCCGAGAGCCGAATGCTTCAAAGGCGCCCTTGATTTGCCCTTGCTGGACGCTTCTCTTCTGGCTCCCGAGTCTGAAATGAGCGCACGGTTGGCAGCTCCTGGAGCCACGGGCGATTCGCTTCTCGGCAGCCTGTCTCGCTACCTCAAGCCGGGAGGCCGCGCCGCCCTCTGGATGCCGCCGCAAGCCGGCGGCCCGGAAGCCCAGGCCAATCCTGGCAGCGAAGCCTTGCGCCGCGTCGCCCAGGCTGCAGGCTTGGTGGACGAAGACCCAGCGTTTCCAGGCCTGATTTTGGCCAATCCCGGCTGATCTACCCCTCTCCCATCACGTCGTCCGAAGGGAGCGGAGGGGGTCGACTTTGGAGGCGCGCCAGGCTGGGAGAGTGCAGGCCAGCAGGGCTGAGAAGAGGAGCAGTGCGGTGGCGGCCAGATAGGTCAGTGGATCGACCGTGTCGACCTGGTAGAGCTGAGACTGCACAAGCCGGATCAAGAGCAGCGCTCCCAGACCTCCAATGATCAGTCCGGCGACGACCGGCTTGAGGGCCTGATGCAGGACCAGTTTGACCACATCGGCCCGCAGTGCGCCCAGGGCCATGCGGACGCCGATCTCAGGCAGGCGCCGTTGCACAGAGTAGGAGATGACTCCGTAGATTCCCACCGCCGCCAGCAGCAGGGCGACCGAGGCGAAAGCTCCCAGCAGAGTCAGCACGAAGCGGCGTTGGGCCACGTTGTCGTCAAGCAGAGACGACATGGCTGCGAAGCCGTGAAGCGCCTGCCCGCGGTCGAGGCGGGCGGCCTCCATGCGGATGGCCTGACGCAGCGTCGTTGGATCTTGAAGCTGGGTTTTGACCACAAAAGCCGTCATCGGCCACGTCTGCTGCGCGACCGACACATAGTATTGGGGCTCAGGATCAAGGTGCAGTCCCGCCTGGCGCACATCGCCTACGATGCCCACGATTTGATAGGAATCGGGCTCTTGGGGGTCGCCCAGTCCGATGGTGGGCTGGACGAACTGCCCGATTGGATCGGAATCGGGAAAGTAGCGGCGCGCTGCCGTTTCGTTGATGAGCATGGCGCCCGGCTGTCCCAGGCGGTCGCCCGGTTCGAGCAGGCGGCCCCGAATGAGGGGAATGCCCATGGCTTCGAAATATCCGGGGCTAACAGAATTGTAGCGGGCTTGAGGTTCTTCGCCTGGTTTGTATTCGCGTCCTTTCACCAGCAACCCGGTTCCCACTTGGGCGTCGGTCAGCGGCAGGATAAGTCCCGTGGCGGCCCTTTCGACTCCTGGAAGTCCTTCGATCTTCTCCGACAACTGCTGATAGAACTCCAGCCGGCCATGATTCTCGAAGTCGGCGCTAAAGGGTGAGGAGTTGAAGAAGATCAGGCGTCCTTGGGTTTCGAAGCCCGATTCGACCGAAGTCAATTGGGCGAAGCTGCGCACGAAGATCCCCGCTCCCAGAAGTAGGATGACGGCCAGGGCCACTTCGGCGGCCACCAGCGCTCCGCGCAGCCCTGAGCCTGAGGCGTCGCCTTGATGGCGTCCGCCCTCGACCAGTGCGGCGCGGACGTCCTTACGCGGTGAGAGCCAGGCGGGCGCGAGCCCGAAGAGGACTCCGGCCAGCAAGCTGACCATCAGACTGAAGAGCAGCACCCAAGGATCGACGGAGGCTTCTTCGACGCGGGGCAAGTCGGCGGCGGGACGCAGAAGTTCGAGCACGGCCAAAGCCAACGCCACGCCCAGGACTCCGCCCGTCAGGGAGAGCAGCAGGCTTTCGGCCAGCAGTTGGCGCATCAGGCGCAGCCGTCCCGCGCCCAGAGCCGAGCGGATAGCGATCTCGCGACGCCGCGCGCTGGCGCGGGCCAGCAGCAGATTGGCAACGTTGGCGCAGGCGATCAGCAGCACGAATCCGACGGCGATTGAAAGCGCCACCAAGGGCTCGCGGGCGTCCCCGACCAAGGCCTGTTGCAGCGGATCGGCCCGCACCCCGCGTCCGGCTTGACTGTCGGGAAAACGCCGCTCGATGGACTCGGCTGCGGCGTCCAACTGGGATTGGACTTGGGTCAGCGTGGCCCCCTCGCTGAGACGGGCCAGCGCGCCATACATGTGATTACCGCGATTCTGATTCATCGCCGCGTCCAGATTGAGGGGAAGATAGATGTCGGCCGAAGTCAGCGCGGGGAGGTTGAAGCCCCGGGGGAGCACTCCGATGACTTGATAGCGCTTGCCGTCCAAGTCGATGCCCTGGTTCTCGAGGTTACTGGCGCCTCCCAGATGGGTCTGCCAGAATCCATGACTGACAACGGCCCGCAGTGGCGGGTTCTCGGGAGGATCGTCCTCAGGACGGAAAAGCCGACCCACCTGCGGCTCGACTCCCAGGACCTGGAAAAAAGTCCCCGAGACGCGGCTGGCCTCGATCCGCAAAGCCGGTCCCTGACCGCGCAAGGTGTGGTTTGTATTGCGGATGGCCGCCCCGCTCTCCAATCCCTCGGCCGACTCCAGCCAGTCGTCCAGGTTGGGCGCCGAGACCGAGGCTCTGGGGTTGCCTTCCTCGGTCTCCCACAACATCACCAGGCGGTCGGAGTCCGGGAAGGGCAGCGGACGCAGAATCACGGCATTGAGCAGCGAAAAGATGGCCGTGTTTCCGCCGATTCCAAGAGCCAGGGCCAGCAGAGCCACGGCCGTGAAGGCGGGGCTTTTGCGCAGCGTGCGCAGTCCGAAGCGGATGTCTTGCAGAATCGAATGCATGAGGGAATCTCCCCTGCGCGCGATCTTGCCCATAGGGCTGCGGACGCGGTCCAGCCGCAGGCGGACGGGACCCAACCGCAGGTCAACCAGCGATCTGTCGCGGACCCTGTCGTTGGAAGGAGAGCCCTCGCGGGCGTCTCCTTCCTCAACTTCGGTCGCGTCCTCCACCTGGAATAGCTGCCTGAAGTTGAGATTCAAGCCTTGCAGCAAGATCTGGCGCGTTTCGGCTGAAGGATAGGGCCGCTTTCCATTGACCAGCTCAGAGAGGTGTCCGCTGGAAAGTCCCAGCTTCTGAGCCCAGCGGTTTTGGCTCATTCGACTTTCGTCCAGGGCCCGTTTCAGCCGTTGATGTTTGAGTCGAACTTTCATCCTTCGCCTCTACAAGACGGGTTTAGCCCATGAAAAGTATATGTTCACTGTCCACAAAGTGCTCGTACCCGTTCACCGGGGGGCTGCCTCTGAGGCGCCACCCTGGACCTAGCGCTTGCGGCGGTGGGCGATGATCTTGCGGTATTTCTTGTGCAGTTTCTTGACCCGCTGCTTCTCCTTCAGCTTCAGGCTTTCGTCCTGCCGGGTGGCCTGGTAGCGTTGCTCGCGCAGCAGGCGGCGGTAGCTTTCCAGCCGCTGGACGTCGATTTCGCCGCGCCGGAGGGACTGGCGCACCGCGCATCCGGGTTCCTGATCGTGGGCGCAGTCGCGAAAGCGGCATTCCCGGGCCAACTCGAGGATGTCTTCGAAGGTCTCGTTGAGGCCTTCCCGCGAATCCCACAACTGGAGTTCGCGCATGCCGGGAGTGTCGAGCAGCAGTCCCCCTCGGGGCAGCAGCAGAAGTTGACGGTGGGTGGTGGTATGGCGGCCCCGGCCGTCTTCTTGGCGGATCTCGGCGGTGGCCTGCAGGGCGGCTCCGGCCAAGGCGTTGACCAAGGTGCTTTTGCCGACGCCAGACGAACCCAGCAGGGCCACGGTGCGTCCGTGTTCGAGGTACTGCTGAAGGGGTTCGAGTCCTTGGCCCTCGAGGGCGCTGAGCAGGTAAACGGGGACGCCCATGGCCACTTCTTCGCTCTCAGCCACAAACCGCTGCGGTTCAGGGCAGAGGTCCGACTTGTTGAGCAGCACGATGGGATCGGCGCCGCTTTCCCAGGCCAGCACCAGGTAGCGTTCCAGGCGGCGCAGGTTGAAGTCTTCGTTGAGCGCGCTGACCAGGAAGACGGTGTCGATATTGGCCCCCACCACCTGTCCTTCGCTTCGCCGTCCGGCACTCTTGCGGATGAACTGGGAGCGGCGGGGAAGGACGGCCTCAATGCGGCCCATGGGCTGGTGGAGGCGCAGCGCCACCCAGTCTCCCACGGCGGCCAGTTGGCTGCGGTCGTCGGCATGATGGCGCAGACGTCCCGCGATGCGGGCCGGGAATTCGCCTTCCCGGCACAGGACCGTCAGTCCGCCGCGTTTCTCGCTGACCACCCGTCCGGGGACGACGCCTTCTTGTTGATGTTCTTGAAAGGACTGCTGAAAAGCGGAGTCCCATCCATAGGACTCCAATCGATGCTGTTGTAGCTGTGACACGGCTAGCTTGCCTCCGAATTCAAATCAAGGGAAGAGGAAGGGAGAGTGATTCGGTAGGGTCGAGTTGCGGACGCAAATCTCCCGCCAGCTTTCGTGGTCGGAGGCGTCACAACTCGAATTTCAGACAAGCATAGGCTACCAGAACTCCGATGGTAGCCTGCGCAGCCGCCCAAGTCCAGGGAAAAAAGCCACTCTTCGACTAAGCCGCAGTGGGGCGCAGCGGATTTCGCTAGCAGCATGGGCCATGAACCGCCGGGGCTTATTTGGGAAGCGGCGGAGCCTGGTCCTGAGGGATGGGTGATTCGTAGGGCTGGCCCTGGGTGGCTTCCTCAAAGGCCTTGCGGGCGGCTGCCAGCAGCTCACCATCCATGAGCATGTCGATGCCGGTCAGGGCGATGACCTTGGTGGCGACCACGGCTCCCTTGATGCCCGCCCCGGTGCCGTGACAGGCGCTGGTGGCCCAGGAATGCCAGGGAATTCCGGCGGCCGCCGTGGTGACGTTGAAGCCCACCGTGGGCGCGATCCAACTGACCTCGGCCACGTCGGTCGAACCTCCGCTGGGGGGCTCAGGCCCTTCGGCCAGCGGCTTGACCTCTCCATCGAAGCCTGTTTCTTCGACTTTCAGGAAGCGCTGCAGGGAGCGGCCGAACTCCTGATCGTCCTCGTCGAAGTCGGGCGCGCCCACAGCCTCCAGATTGGTCTGGACGGCTTCTTGCAGCGGACGGTTGAGCATCATCTCGTGGACGCCCGTGATGAGGAAGACCTCATGGGTCGTCCCGGTGCCCAGGGCGGCGCCTTGGGCGATGTTGAGGATACGCTGGTAGTAGCCTTCCACCTCTTCGCGGTTGATGTCGCGCACGTAGTACCAGACCTTGGCGTACTCGGGCACGACGTTGGGCGCCTCGCCGCCGTTGGGGATCACGTAGTGGATGCGGGTGGTGGGCTTGACGTGCTCGCGCATCAGGTTGACGCCGTAGTTCATCAACTCCACGGCGTCCAGAGCGCTGCGTCCGTTCCAGGGATCGGCCGCGCCGTGGGCCGCCTGTCCGAAGAACTCCACCTCGAAGTTGTTCATGGCCCGCCCCGGCTGATTGCGCACCGCCGTTTCCGTATCAGGATGCCATTCGATGACGGCGTCCAGATCGTCAAAGATCCCGGCTTTGGCCATGTAGACCTTGCCCACTACGGTCTCTTCGGCGGGCGTGCCGTAGAGGCGGATGGTGCCGCTCAAGCCGCGCTCCTCCATGACCCGCTTGACGGCGATGGCCCCGCTGACAGAAGCGGCGCCGAAGAGGTTGTGTCCGCAGCCTTGACCGCTGGTGACGCCGTCTGCGCGGGGCTCCTTGCGGGGGACGGCAGCATTGCCTACGCCGGGGAGGGCATCGTACTCAGCCAGCACTCCGATAATGGGAGATCCGCTGCCGTACTCGGCCACAAAAGCAGTGGGCATGCCAGCCACGCCTTCCTCCAGGCTGAATCCTTCGCGGCGCAGCGCCTCGGTCAACAGGCGGGCCGAGTCGGTCTCCTTGAGGGCAGTCTCGGAGAGATCCCAGAGTTGGCGCGAGAGGCGTTCCACCTCGGGCGCCAGTTCTTGGGCCTGGGCCAGAGCCGCCTCCTTGGCCGACTCCAGATCCTGGCCTCGCAAGGCGCAGGGTGCGGTCAGGACGAGAGCAGTGAGCAGCAAAGCGGTTAAAGGCAGTCTTTTCACGTCGTGGTCTCCTGGCAGTTCTGCGGGGGGATGGTTGGCGGACTAAAAGTCGCACAGGCCGCCCATCAGGAGGCGGTGCCGACTTTCTCCAGATCCGCAGTCCGGCAAGTCCGCGTCAAGACCTGGCGGAGAGCCGACGAACGCGGGAAGCCGGATCACGACCTTGCTCAGGTTCCGTCGGAACCCTCGGGCGAGCCCTTGGGGATGAGGCCTTGCTTCTCCCATTCCAGCAGTTGCTTCTCCACCTGCTTGGACAAGCCTTCCGGTGCGGTGCCCGTCTTGAGATAGGTCCGCAATTCGAGAGCTGCGTTGCCCATCTGACCCTTGCGGGCCCAGATGTCTCCCAACATGAAGTGGATGGCCGGAAACTTCTCCGAGTATCCCCCTTCGCGCAGCATGTTCAACGAGTCAAAGGCCGTATCATAGCGCTTCAGGTAGTAATACGCCAAACCGGAATAGTAGCGGGTTTGGGGCAGCGAGGAGTCGAGTTCCATCAACTGGTCGCAGAACTGCGAGGCGGCCTGCCAGGAACCCTTCTCCAATTCCATGCGCGTCAGCGAGAGCAGGGGCGCCAGATACTTGGGGTCGGCCGCGGCGGCCGTCTCAAAGGCTTCCCGAGCTTCCGGCCTGTTTTGCTGGCTCATCCGCACCACTCCCAATTGCTGCCAGGCGGCGGCATACTCGGGGTAGAGGTCGATGGCCTCTTGGAACTTCTTGCCGGCCTTCTTCAGATTGGGTTTCCTTTTGGAAAGTTCCTTGCGGCCTTTTTCGTAGGCTTTGCGCGCCTTTTTGGGGGCGTTGAGGGAGTTGAGGCTGACCAGCGTCCCTTGATTCTCGCCCAGCCGCTTCATGACGATCAATCCCAAGTCGGGACTGTCGAAGACGCTGCGGAATCCGAGCTGCAGTTCATTGGACGAGAAGCCCGGCAGCGGAGCTAGGCGCACCGTGCAATGATTCATGTCGAAGCGCCCGTTGCCGGCTCCCCGGATGCCTCCCGGAAGGGTTACTTCGTCCGCGCCGCCCCCGGGTCCGCTGCGTCCCTGGGGTCCCAGCGGATCTCCTGCCACGGCGGCGCTGATGGAACCGAAGTGGTGGCGGTCGCCGAGGGTGAAGTTGAAGCGCCCGTCGCTGCGGGTCAGGGCTTGGCGGATCACTTGGCCGTTGCACAGCAAGTCGACATAGACCGGCTCGGGCGGGGGCGTGCCCTCGTCAAGCGTGACGCGTCCGGCCAGGTGGATGATGCGGGGCTGCTGGACGCGGCGGTCCGGAGTCGAAGGCCTCGGTGTCGAGGGAACATTAGGATTAGGATTGCTGGGCGGCTTGGGATCGCCCTGCTGAGCCCAGACGGATGCTGAAAAGAAGAAGGCTAAAAGAACCGCGGTCGACGATCTCTTCGACATGTCGCCCCCCAGCGTGCGTCGGAAAAAGTGTCAGAATTGTCATGATCATATACTATTCGCAGCCGTTTGTCTTTAGTTTAATTGGCTCTGTGAGGGAAAATCCGCTCATTCGACATCAAGGCAAAACCGGCGGCCCCAGGAACGAAGACAGCCTGACCGCCGGCTCGGGGAGGGGATTGTGGGGGCTAGCGGGCTGCCTTGGGTCCGATCCGAGCACCGAGGCGGAAGTCGTCGCCGATCATCTCGTCGTCCTCGGCCACGTATAGGGCCCAGCGGCCTTCCGGCATCAGCGGATTTTCCGTGGAAATCCACTCGTAGACATCGTCGCCGTCCAAGACGATGAGGCGTCCGTTTTCGGCATATCCGGCTCGCTCCGCGCCGGGAAAAGGGTGGTAGGAGATGACCAGCGCGGGACGCTGGGGACGCAGCAGCAGCAACTGCTGAATGAGGCTCCCGTCGAAACTCTCATTCATCGTTCGGCTGCCTCCCCGTGTGACGAACTCCTCGCGGTTGCGGATGACGATGGTGTCTGGGCTCCCGAAGCGGAACAAAGGCGAGGGATAGGTGGGCGCGGGAGGGGTCACGTCGAACTGGGGCCAAAGCGTGACTTGAACCGTCTCGCCAGTGGGCGAGCTCCCCAGGTCGATCTGAAGTTTTGTGAGCCGCGTCAATTCGTGAGTGCCGTCGTGAAAGGGCTCGCTCTCTCCCGTCTTCCAGACCTGGAAGTCGATGGTGACCCGGTCGACGCTGTAGTCGCGCATGCGCACCTTTGAGTAGCCCTCGAAGCCGCCTATGCGAAATCGCCCGGACGTTCTCCAGACGCCTTCTTGCAGTTCCGTCCTGCCCCCCAGGGCTTGATTCTGGGGGACGCCTTGAGCGTCAAAAACGACCATCTGGCTGACGATGCTTACCTGAATGTAGCGCTCGTCGCTGAGCTTGTGCCGCACCTCCTGCGGCGACTGGGCCAGCATGGGGGTAGCCATGAGGACAGCGATCGTGAGGAAGATTGTGCTGCGTATCATGTGTTGCTCCTAGGTTCGGGTGTGGCGCTACCTTTGAGGCGTAGGTTCCTGGTACTGGATGATGCTGACAGCGGGTCGATCCGGGACGCGGAAGCCTTTCAAGCCCTCGAGATTGAATTCAGCGACGCCGTCCACGTCTTCCATCTGAATGACCTGGGTTGAAGCGGCGGCGGACGGAAACGAAGGTCCTGGCGGTGCCAGCATCCACAGATTGGCGATCAGCGAGAGGCCCAGAGCCATCAGCAGGCCGGCGGCGATGCCTGTGGGCAACGGCAGCGGACGCCGGAACCAGGCCTGATCGCGCCTGATGGTCCGTCGGATGCGCCGTCCGGCCACGTGGTCGACGGGAACGTCGTGGAGCAGCGCCGAGAGCTTCTCCAGCCGCCGCCATTCGGAGGCGCAGATGGCGCAGCCGTCCAGATGGCGTCGCAGCCGCAGCTCTTCCTGCGCGGTCAATTCGCCGTCTTTCAAGGCGCTGACGTCCGGTAAGCACTGACAGGCATTCATAACCAGTCCTTTAAGCTTTTCTGCAAATTACGGCGGGCGCGGTAGAGATGCACCCGCACTTCGTTGAGTGAAAGATCCAGTGTCTGGCCGATTTCGGCGTAGCTGAGCCCGCCGTATTCGCGCAGCGTGATGCAGTCGCGCTGATGCCGCGACAAGCCCGCGACAGCGCGCACGATGTCTCGCCTTAGACCTTGCTGGACGAGCCTGGCCTCGGGGGTGTCGGCGCTGTGCTTGACCTCCAATGTCCCTTCCACAGGACGGTCGCGCAGCGCGTCCGCGGCCAGGTTGCGGGCCACTCTGATCAGCCAAGCCACCGGCTTGCGGATCTCCCTGAGCTTCTGTTGCAGCAGCCTCGCGAATGCTTCCTGCGTCACTTCCTCCGCCAAAGCCGGATTTCCCGTGTAGCTGAGGGAGAAGCGGTAGACTTGCTCGTAGCAGCTTTCGTATATGGCCTCGAACCGCAAGGTCTGGATCATGATCTTTCGAGAGGCAGACTATTTGGCGTCCCTTTTGTTAACGCAGGACCGACTTCATGTTCGAGTATTGTGACCGTTTTCTTGACCGGCGGCACCCTTTCTTTGCACACTGTCGTTACCTATGAAAAATCGCTTTGCACTCGGCCTGAGCCTCTTCGTGATCTTCGCCTTCCTGGCGGGACCTCTGTCAGCGGAGGTGAGGGAAGTCGTGATCCTCTACACCAACGACTTCCACAGCGCCATCGATCCCATACCGGCCTATTGGATGGAGGGCGATCCTCCCCCTCATCTGGGTGGAGCCGCCGAACTCATGACCCTGGTCGAGCGGATCCGCCGTGAGGAAGCGGCCAAGGGCAACCCCGTCTTCCTCTTCGACACCGGCGACATGTTCACGGGCATGCTCTCCAAACTCACCAGGGGAGAAGTGCTGATGGAAATGATGACCACCTTGGACTACGACGCCATGGCCATCGGCAACCACGAGTTCGACTACGGCTGGCAAAACTTCCGCCGCCAGATGTACCGGGTGGCCTTTCCCGTTCTGGGAGCCAACATCTTCTATCGGGATAGCGAGATCCCCTTTTCGCCTCCCCATGCCATTCTCGAAAAGGACGGATTCAGGGTGGGCGTCATCGGCATCATCGGCCAGGACGCCCGCAGCGTGGTGCTGCCGTCGCTGGTCCAAGAGCTGCGCTTTGAAGATCCTGCACCCCATGTGGCCGCGTCGATTGAGGCGCTTGAGGACGATGTTGACCTGATGGTGGTCCTGGCTCATCAAGGACACACTGGTCCAATGCAGACCGACGCCGAAGCCCATCCCGAGATTCAGCGGACGTTCGAAGCCGACATCGAACTCAGCGGCAAGGTGCCGGGAATCGATGTCTTCGTCGGAGGCCATGCCCATCGTGGCATCGAGGTGCCTTACCAGCATCCCGACACTGGGACCTTGATCGTCCAGACCTACGGCTACGGCACTCGGCTGGGATACCTGCGTCTGCGCGTGGACACCGAAAGCGACCAGGTGCTGTCTCACGAGGGAGAATTGCTCAAGGTCTGGAGCGATGAGCTGCAACCGCATCCCATCATGGCCCGCAAGATGAAGGCCTACCAAGATCAGGTGGCTCCGGTGATCGGTCCGGTGGTGGGCCATTCTCAGGTGCGGCTGGTGCGCAGCTACAATTCAGAATCGCTGCTGGGCAGCTTCTCCTCCGACGTGCTGCGCCGGCTGACAGACTCCGACGTGGCCTTCATGAATGCCGGCGGATTGCGCGACGATCTGCCCCAGGGTCCCGTCACGGTAGGGGATGTACAAGATGCCTTTCCCTTTCTCAACACCGTTGTGGTGATGGAAATGAGCGGACGCCAAGTGGCCCAGGTGGTGGAGCAGGGACTAACCTTGCTGCGGGGCATGGTGCAGGTGTCGGGTCTCACGGCCCGCTACGACCTGTCGCGGCCCATGGGCGAAAGGCTCATCGAGTTGCGCATCGGAAGAGAACCGGTCGACCTCGACGCCGCCTATCGGGTCGCGGCCAACAGCTTCATGGCCGAAGGCGGCGACCTCTACCGGACCTTCAAGCAGTGCGAGTGGGTGGAACACATCGAGAAAGACATCGCCGTCGTGGTCATGGATTATTTCCGCTCCCATGAGGGCCCCGTGCCCCCGCCTGAAATGGGACGCCTCGTTCCCGTCGAGGCAACTTCTGAGGAATAGCGCGAGGGGCAGGGCCCGGCGGGCTTTCGACTAAGTGCTGAGGTGCCTGCCCGTGTGGAGAAACCGATGCTAATCGCAGCCCGATCTTGTCTTCGATGGTGGATTTTTCTTCTCGGGGCCACGGCGGCCATCCGGCTTTTGACGGGAGTCACTTTGATGGCCCAGACGCCGCTGGGCGATGTGGAGGAACTCTCCCAGGACCAGCGTTACGCCAAGTATCCGGCGCTGGCCTTCGACGGGGCCGGACGCCTGTGGGCCGCTTGGACCTCGACCCGCATGACCGACCACGGCGGACACGACGAGATCATGGCGCGGGTCCGCAGCCGAGGTCAGTGGAGCGATCCCATCCGCCTCGACCACGGTGAAGGATTTGAGAGCGGCGTCGACTTGAAGCTGGATTCCCGAGGCGTGCTGTGGGCGGTTTGGCACGGCCTGCGGGATGGCCGCTGGGGACTCTATTCGCGCCGTTTGGACGCCGAAGGTCCGCAGCAAGCCCGCGCCCCATCGGCCCAAGCCGCCAATCCAGCCACCCGTGCGTCCCGGCCGCAACCAGCGGGGACTTCTCAAGTCGGCGCTGATGCGTGGGCCGCGGAACGGCTCTTGACGCCTCAAGGCGTGGACGCGCTCCATCCTGTTGTGGCTGCGGCCGCAAGCGAGTCTTCAGAGGGTCTGTGGGTGGCCTACGAAGTCGCGGTCGAGGGCGGATTCACGGTGGAAGTCCGTCGGCTCAGCAGCCCGGACATTTCCGGCCCCTTCCACGTCTCTCAGCCTGTCCGCGTACCCGATGGCGGTGCTTCGCGGCGGCCTCACCTGGCTGCCTGCCCTTCCGGACAGACCTACCTGGCCTGGGACTCCACCCTCAGCGGCAACTACGACGTATGGCTGGCCAGGCTTGAGTCCTCTCCTTCCGGCGGGACCGTTTCGATCGACGACACGGGCTTGGACCCACCGCGCCTGTCGGACGTCCAGCCAGTGACCCGCCAAGCCTTCATCGACGACTCGCCCTGGCTCTCCTGCGCTCCCGACGGCTCGCTGTGGGTAGCCTTCAACTCGATGCGCGGACATGAGGACGCCCCGCTGCGCACCGATCGTCATTCGGGAGACGCCTTCATCAGGGTCCTGCGCGACGGCCAGTGGCTGGCGCCGCCCGGAGTCGCCCCCGGCGCCCAGGCGGGACAGGTCAGCTTCGGGATGACCGTCAAGACGCCCCGCGACGCCGTCGATCCGTACTGGCACTGGAAGCAGACCCAGAACTATCCCCGCGTCTTTCACGACGGCCAGGGGGCTTGGATCATCTGGCGCAGCGACGCCACGGGCGCCCACGATTTCGACCTGCTGGCCCGCTATCATGACGGCAGCCGCTGGTCGGCTGAATTCAACCTGACCGCCTTCTCGCCGGGACGCGACGAATGGCCCGACGCCGTACGCGATCCTCAAGGCGGCCTGCGTCTGGCCTGGGAGGGGCAACTGCTTCCCACTGCCGAGCGGCGCGGAGAGCTGGGCGGCGGCGACGTGGACGCCTACAACACCAAGGGCAACGCCAACTCGATTCTGACGGCGCGGCTGGAGCCCTCGGGTGGGCAAGCCGCCAAGGTGGCGGCGCCGCTGCGTCCTGCCCCGCCTGAGGTGCTGAGTGCCGAGGAGAAGAACGAGCCGCCGCTGGCCGGACTGGAGGGGACGGCGCCCCGCAGCGAGGACGGCCAGTGGACCATCTACTTCGGCGATCCTCACATGCACTCGGTCCTCAGCGACGGCAAGACGGCTTGGCCTGATCAGCTCTTGGAATTGGCCCGGGAAGACCTGCGGCTCGACTTCGCCGTGGTCAGCGATCACGCCGAAATGGGATTGCTCCAGCCCGGCGAGCACGCCGAACTGCAGCTCACCTCGCGGGCCTACGACCAGCCCGGACGCTTCGTGGCCCTCAGCGGCTGGGAGTGGACGGCGGGAGTCATGGCGGGCCATCGAGTGGCCGTCTTCCGCGACGACGGCATCCGGCCGCTCAGCGCCGACCGTCCTGAAGGCGACAGCATCGAAGAGCTTTACCGCCACCTGCAGGATCACGACGTGGTGCTCTCGCCCCACCACACGGGAAACGCCACCTGGGGCCGCTGGAATCCCTCGGCCCGCCACGACGAAACCCTCGAACCCAACTTCGAAATCGCGTCCTGGCATGGACGCTTCGAGTTCTACGGCAATCCTCACGAGGGACGCCGCCAAGTCCCCGGACATCAGTATCAGGACGCGCTGCGGCTGGGCCGCCACGTGGGTGTGATGGCCGCCTCCGACACCCACCACCTGACGCCCGGCGAAGGCGGGCTGACCGCCGTGCTGGCCTCCGATTTGAGCCGGGAAGCCATCTTCGATGCCCTGCGCCAGCGCCGCAACTATGCCACGACGGGGGCTGGAATCGTCCTCGAATTCACCCTGGACGGCCATCCCATGGGAGCCATCGTCGATCAGGAAGGCCGGTCAGGCGCTCTCAAGATGAGCGTCCGGGTGCAGGGCACGGCAGCC
This sequence comes from Acidobacteriota bacterium, assembly GCA_035471925.1. Classification (GTDB taxonomy): domain Bacteria; phylum Acidobacteriota; class UBA6911; order RPQK01; family DATIPO01; genus JANQFM01. Next base: position 13,621 of record DATIPO010000027.1, on the reverse strand, counting down.
GTGGACCGGGTGGAAATCGTCCGCAACCTGATCGATTCCTATGCCGCCGTCCGCATCGAGCAGGATCCCCACAGCGCTGAAGGGGTTTTCGTCCTCTACCAGCCTCACCGTCCTCAGGAAATCGACCGGCTGCCGGCCGCCGACACCTCCAGCCTGACTTTCACCGTCCGCGACCCCCATCCGGAAGCGGGAGAAACCTCCTACTACGTCAGGGTCACTCAAGTCGACGGCCACCAAGCCTGGTCCTCCCCCATCTGGATCAAGCGCTAGCGATGGGCTCGTCGTTGACGGGAGAGAAACCGGGATCGGCAGCCAGCCAAACCACCCTCAACTGGCACCCTTGCTTCGCTCTCGGTCGAAGGCCAAGCGGGCTTGATCTTAGCAAAGAGCAAATCCCGTCGAGCACAGCGGAGAGGTCGCCGAATCGAAACTCAGCGACCAGATCCACGGCCTGACCGCAATTGACATCTTGGAAGGCAAGTCCGGGCTCGCTGAAGGCGAGCCATAGGCTAGCCCAGGGTCAGCCGGAGTCGAGCGCAGCGAGACACAGGCGCCACCCTGGGTGCAGGCGGCGAGACTCCCGAACGCTGAAGGCGTGTAATAGCGTTAAGGGCCGGCTCTATTTGAGGTGTGGCAGCAGCGGGCTAGGACGGCCTTTACTCCTCCCCTCCGGGCCGGGCCTGTTCCAGCAGCCAAAAGGCCAGGATGATCCCGGCGCCGGCGCCGATCAGTGCCCCTCCCAGCGCGGCGGGCGAGGGCACGGCCACATGAGTGCGGGCCTGCGTGGTGGCCTTCACGGGCCCCCATTCGACTTCATGTTCATCGGTCTCGTATTCAAACTCCCGAATCGCCAAGACGGCCGCTCCCAAGGCGATGGGGATGGTTCCAAGCAATATTCCAAGTTTCATATAGAACTCCACTTCCCAGCATGACAGATCGCGCCGTGTGAAGACAAACTCGAAAAGCGGTCCGCCTAGGTCACCCGCAGGGCCTTCCAGGGGTCGAGGCGGGAGGCGCGGCGGGCGGGGAGGTATGTAGCGGCCAGCATGACCAGAAGCAGAACCAGCGGGACGGTGATGTAGGTCCAGGGATCGGTGGGGCTGACCTCGAAGAGTAGAGAGTCGAGCAGGCGGCTGAGGGCCAGAGCGACCGCCATTCCGGTCAGGATTCCCACCAGTGCGAGGACCAGTCCCTGACGCAGCACCAGCTTCAGGATGCGCACCGAGTCGGCGCCCAAGGCCATGCGGATGCCGGTTTCGCGGGTGCGGCGGGCCACCGCATAGGAGGTGACGCCGTAGAGCCCGATCATGGCCAGAATCAGGGCCAGGCCCGAGAAGGCGCTCATCAGCCCGGAGTAGAGACGGGGTTCGGCGATTTCGCGGTCTACCCGCTCCTCCAGAAGAGTGACATCGAACTGGGGCAAGGCCGGGTCGAGAGACTGCACAGCGCCGTGCAGGAAGGGGACCAATTGCTCGGGCGGCCTTGAGGTTTTGACCACCAGGTGGGCTTGGCGCAGCAGCATCGACATGCCGGATGGGAGCTGTTGAAGCGGGAAGTAAAACTCGGGCTGGGGACGCGTATTGAGTCCCTCGTTGAGGATATTCTCGGTCACGCCCACGATTTCCCCGAACTGGATCTCCTGTCCGATGGGATTCTCGTCGGGAAAATAGCGGTCGACCAGAGCCTGGTTGACGATGAGGACGGGCGGCGTCCCCGGCCGGTCGCTGTCGCGAAAGTCGCGGCCCTGCAGGATTTCGGTGCTCATGGCCTGGAAATATCCGGGCGTTATGACGCGGATGCTGGCCTGAGGCGAGCGTCCCTCTTCGCGAAACTCAGGACGCCCGCGGATGCCGAAACTGAGTTGGATGCGGGCCTGCGCCATGGGCAGCAGGTTGGCCACGCCCGCCGCCTCGGCGCCCGGCATGGCGCGCACCTGCTCCAGCAATGCGTCCAGGAAGTCGCTGCGGCTTTGGGCGCTGCCGTAGCGGTATCCAGGCAGTTGGATCCGCATGGTGGCCACGTTGCGCCAGTCGTACCCCGGGTCGACGTTGCTGAGGCGGACGAAGGACGAGGCCAGCAGCGCCGCTCCCACCAGCAGCACGGCCGCCAGCGCGATCTGGACCACCACCAGCCCTCCCCGCAAATTGGCGATTCCCAGCAGGGGACCCAGCCCGCCCACCGGCCCCTGCTCGGAGCTTTCCTTGAGCGACGACGTCAGATCGAGTCGTCGGTATTGGAGGGCCGGGATGAGTCCGAAAATCAATCCTGTCACCGTCGACAGCGCTAAGGCGAAGGCCAGGACGGTCCAGTCGAGGCTGACCGAGTCCACGCGCGGAATCAGGTCAGCGCCGAACGCCTGCAGCAGGCGGATGCCGCCCAGCGCCACGATCAATCCCGCCCCGCCGCCCAGCAAAGCCAGCAGGACGCTCTCGGTCAGCACCAGACGGGTCAGGCGTCCGCCGCCGGCGCCGAGTGCGATGCGCACTGCGATTTCACCCTGGCGCTCGGCGCCGCGGGCCAGCAACAAGTTGGCCACGTTGGTGCAGGCGATCAAGAGCAGCAGGCCCACCGCCGCAAAGAGGACGTAGAGGGGCGTCCGCACCGGGCCGGTGATCTGCTGGTGCAGCGTCTCCAGGTGGAGGACGACGCGGCGTCCCCGCTCTTGCAGGTCAGGATCGCGCCGCCGGAGCTCTTCCACCAGGGCCCGTCCCTCGGCTTGAGCCTGCTGCAAACTGACGCCCGGCGCCAAGCGGGCGAAGACGGGCATGGCGATGACCCGCCGCTCGCGGGCCGAACGCTGCACCGGCCCCAAAAGCATGGGAATCCAGTATTCGGCGTCCCGGTCAGGGAAAGCGAAGTCGGGAGGCATGACGCCGATCACGGTGTAGGGAATGCCGTCCAGGCTCATGGAGCGTCCCACAGCTTGGCGGTCTCCTCCGAAATAGGTCTGCCAAGCCGCGTGGGAGAGCACCACCACGCGCTCGTTTCCCCGTTCTTCGTGGACCGGCTCGAAGGCCGTGCCCAGAGCCGCGGGAACTCCCAGGACCTCAAAGAAGCCCACCGTGGCCCGCACGCCGTTCAGCTCTTGGGCTGGCTGGCGGTCGTCCAGTGTGGCGGTGTGGTTCTGGAAAGCCGCCATGGAGGAGAAGACGGTGTCGACCTCGCGCCATTCGCGGAAACTGTCCAGCGAGAAGCCGGCGATGCGTCCTTCGGGCGATCCGGGCCGTTCCTCCACCATCTGCACGATGCGCTCGGGCTGAGGAAAGGGCAGGGGACGCAGCAGCACATTGTAAATGACGCCGAATATCATGGTATTGGCGCCGATGCCCAGCGCCAGCGTGAGCAGGCATACCACCAGAAAGACCGGCCTTCCGGCCAGCCGCCTCACCGCTACTTTGACATCGCTCCAGAAATCTTCCATGTTCCCTCTCCTCAAGTTGTAGCCCGGGCGGCCCTCCGTCGCCAAATTCCAGAGGGCCGCCACGAGCCCGGCACCCCGTCACCGGGACGTTAAGACGCGCCGAGCTGGGCTATCTCGATATGGGCGCCTGGGTCCCGTCCGCGCAGGCGGGTTGGGACACGGCTCCGTCGGCCGGCCGCTTGCCGCCTATTGGCTTCGACTGACCCTCAGGGTCTCGATGCCCAACTGGCGCAAGGCCGAGCGGAAGTCGTCGATGGTCCACTCTTCGTATATTTGTCCGTTGTGGACCTCGAAGATCGTCATGCCCTCGTAGGACATGCTTTTTCCGGTGGCCTCGTTGCCCCCCAGAGGACCGTCATGGGTGCCGCTGGCCGTCCAGCGCACCGAAACTTTGGGGCCTTCCTGAATGACGTCCTGGACCTCGACCTTGTAGTCGGAAAAGGCTTGGCGGATCATCTCTACCCGTCCGGTGACCAAGTCGGGTCCCGTGGGGCCCACGATGCGGATCATGGGATTATGAAACTGAAAGTCCTGATTGATGATGCGGTGCGCCAGCTCCACGTCGCCCTGGCTCCAAACTTTTTCAAAAAAGGCCCGTGCCACCTCGGCCGGATCGTCCGCGGCGGCAGCGGGGAGGCAAAAGGCGCCCAGCAGCAGGATCAAAATCAAACTACGGTTCATCTTCATCGATTCCATCTCCTTGAGTCGTTATTCTGTCGGGTGTGACTGTCTTTCAATCAACGTCTCCTCGCCGTTGCACTGCCCGTGCCAAGGAGCGCAATCTCCCAGCAGGCGGGCATCCTGGGGGTCCAGAAGGGGGCCAGCATCCTCAAATGGGGAAGCCTTGGGACCGGTGCAGTTCCCCATATGGGGAGATTGGAGAGTAGAATCGACCCTGTGGCGGTGGAGCCTGACGTGCATGGGCTAGTCGTGCTGCCGGCAAAGTTCCTGGAGGGTGCGCATCGGCCCTCTTAGAGTGGAGAGCGTCATGTCATTGAAGGTCAAGTTGTTTCTTTTCTTCGGCTTGCTCATCGTGGGCGTGTTGGCCTTTCACTGGTGGCTGTTCAACCGGGCGGCTCAGGCTTCCATCGAGCAATCGGGCGAAGCCGCCCTAAGCGCGGCCCGCGAGGTGGCCGATTTCTTCGATCAGCGGGTGCAGAACCTGCTGCGCGATCTGTCCGAGGGCGGTGAGCTGACCCGTGTCGAGGCGCGCGAGAGCATCCTGGTGGGAGAAGGGCAGGCGGAAGAGGGAGAAAACAAGAGCCGGCGGCAAGTGAGGATTCTGAAGCATCCGCCGGACCGCGCGCCCCAGTCGTCGGGCGAGGAGTCCCCGGCGGATCCTCCCTCGCGACGTCCGTCCGAGCCTGAACCGACTTCCGTGGCCCCGTCCGCGGACGGGCAAGAGCGGTGGATCGTGCGCGAAGAATTTCTGACCCGCGAAGGGGAGGAGGGCTTGTCGACCCAAGTCGAACTGCAGGACGATGAATCCGGTTTCAAAGCCACTCTGCGGGTCAAGGGGCAAGGATTCGAGCGGAGCATCGAGATTCCCTCCACCGACGTTGAAGCCACTCTGGCCGACTTGCGCCGCCGTTTGCTGGGCGGGACGTTTCTGGCGCTGCTGCTGGGACTGAGCGGGGCTGGATTCCTGGCCTATGGGGTGAGCCGTCCGCTGGGAAAGCTCTCCCAAGCCGCCCGCCGCGTGGCTGCCGGAGATCTGGGCCTCCAGGTTTCCGACAGGACCGGCGGAGAGGTGGGGGCGGCCCTCACCTCCTTCAATCAGATGTCGCGCCAGCTTGAGGAACTGGACCTGCAAAAACGCCGCTGGCAGCAGGAGGAACACCTCAGCGAACTGGGACAGATCGCCCGCGGCTTCGCCCACACCATCCGCAACCCTCTAAACACGCTGGGGCTGGCTATCGAAGAATTGGCCTCCTGCCCGCCGGACGATCCCAAAGCCCGGGAACTGGCCGCCGCCGCCCGCCGGCAAACGGCCCGCATCGATTCCTGGATCCGCTCCTTCCTCAGCTTGGCCGCCGACGGGGAAGGCCTGCGCGAGCCGGTCGATTTGTGCCGCCTGCTGGAGGATGTGGTGCTGGAGTCAGTCCAGCAGGGACAGGCGCAGGTGGTCCTCGACCTGCCCGAGGACCAAGAATTGACTCTCAAGGGCGTCCAGAACGAGGTGCGGGGCATGGTCCAGGCCCTGGCCGTCAACGCCGTGGAAGCCTCGCCCCAAGGCCACATCCGTATTGCCGCCAGGGCTCATCCTGAGGGCGGAGTCGTGGTTTCGGTCGAGGACGACGGCCCCGGGCTGCCCGACGAAGTCCGTCAACGGCTCTTCACTCCCCACGTCACGACCAAGTCTCAAGGGAGCGGGATGGGGCTGTATCTGGCTCACCGCGTGGCCGTGACCCGCTATGACGGCAGCCTCTCCATCGAGGACCGCGATCCTGCTGGCAGCCGGGCTCTCCTTCATCTGCGAAACCGCCGTGGACCGCATGAGGGCACCGCACTCACAACCGCTGAGGACAAGCAATGAAGCCGGCCCGCATTCTAGTAGTGGAGGACGAACAGGACCAGCGGCGCATACTCTCCCGCATTCTGGCCCGCGAAGGCCACCAGGTGCGGGAAGCCGCTTCGGCTGAGGAGGCGCTGCAGGAACTGGGCTCGTCCCTGCCCGATGTCGTGGTCAGCGACTGGAAGCTGCCCGGCCAGGACGGTCTCGCGCTGCTGCGCCGGGTGCAGAACGACTACCCTTCGGCGGCTTTCATCATGGCCACCGCCTACGGGTCCATCTCTCACGCCGTGGAAGCCGTCCAAGCCGGCGCCGATGACTACTTGGTTAAGCCTTTCCAGCGAGAGGTCCTTTTGCTGGCAGTGGAACGCGCCCTCAAAGCCCACTCCTTGGCCGAGCAAAACCGCCTCCTCAGCCAAGCTCTGGACGAGCGCCAACAACTGGTCGACTTGCTGGGACGGGCTCCGGCCATGCAGCGCATCTTCCGCCGCCTGGAGAAAGTGGCGGCCACCGAGGCCACCATCCTCATCAGCGGCGAAAGCGGCACCGGCAAAGGACTGGCGGCCCGCACCCTGCACGCGCTGTCGGCCCGAAAGGACGAGCCTTTCGTGACCATCGACTGCGCCGCCATTCCCGAGGGACTGGTCGAAGCCGAGCTCTTCGGTTCCGAGAAAGGGGCTTACACTGGGGCCGAAGCCCGCCGCCAAGGCAAGTTCGAAGCCGCTCAGAGCGGTACGGTGCTGCTCGACGAAGTGGGCGAACTGCCCCTCCACTTGCAGCCCAAACTGCTGCGCGTCCTGCAGGAGGGACGCTACTCCCGCGTGGGTTCCAACCGCGAACTGAGCGCCGACGTCCGCCTGATCGCAGCCACCAACCGCGACCTGGAGGAGGAAGTCGCTCAAGGACGCTTCCGCCAGGATCTTTTCTATCGCCTCAACGTGGTTCCCATCGTGATGCCGCCATTGCGCGAGCGGCGCGAAGACATCCCGCTGCTGGCCTCCCACTTCCTCCACAGTGCCGGACGCCGCCACCAGTTGTCGGTGCCCGAGGAGTTGCCGTCCGCCATTCTGCGCTGGCTGATGGACTTCGATTGGCCCGGGAACGTCCGCCAACTGCAGAACCTGATCGAACGCCTGGTCCTCTTCTCAGAGGAGGGCCGCCTCGACCCAGCCGACCTGCCCGCCGAGGTCCGCCCGGAGGAGGCGGTCGAGCCGGGACACGGCGATGCCCATGGCGATGTCGTGTCCGGCCCTTTCCGGCTGCCTGAGGAGGGTCTGGATTGGGAGAGCCACGAAAAGTCGCTCCTCTCGCAGGCCCTTTCCCGCTCGCAAGGCAATCGTGCTCAAGCCGCCCGCCTCCTGGGCCTCACCTACAAGGCCTTCCTCTATCGGCTGGAGAAGCACGGACTGAGCGAATAGCGTCTTCTTGCCTGAGGAAAAGGGCCCCCGTACACTTGATTGCGGTTCGCGCACCCAACGCGCAAGCGAGGAGGAGGCCGTGTCGGATTCCAGCCCCAAGAAAGTCGTGCAATCCTGGGTTGAAGCCTTCAACAATGGCGATGTCGAGAGCTTGATGGCCCTCTATGCCCTCGAAGCCGTGAATCACCAGGTCGCCAATGAGCCGGTGGAGGGGCGGGATGCCATCAGGGAAATGTTTGAGCGCGAGTTTGAGGCGGCCGACATGACTTGCATCCCTGAGAACCTCTTCGAAGACGGGGAATGGGCCATTCTGGAATGGCGCGATCCGCTGGGCCTGCGGGGTTGCGGCTTCTTCCAGGTGCGCGGGGGCCAGATCGTTTTCCAGCGCGGCTATTGGGACAAGCTCAGTTTCCTGCGCATGCATGGCCTGCCCGTGCCTGCTGAATGACAAGAATTCGAGATGAACGGTGACTCCTCAACCATCCTCTGGCGCCTGGCGCTGTCGTCTTCGCCCCAATGCGTCTACCAACTGCTGACCACCGAGCAGGGTCGATCGCGATTCTGGGCCCGCTCAGCCCCGCAATCCCAGGGCCGCATCCATTTCACCTTTCCCAACGGTGAAAGATTGGAGTCGGAGATCTTGGACAGCCAACCCGGTCGGCGTTTTGTCATCACCTACTTCGGGGGATCCAAAGTTGAGTTTCTCCTCGAATCGGATGGCGACGGCGGATGCGTCCTGACGCTGCGCGAGACCGGCCTCAGCGAGTCCGACGCCCGCCTGAACGCCCCTGGATGGGTCTCGGTCCTGCTCAACCTCAAGGCCTGCGCCGACCATAATCTCGACCTGCGCAACCACCACTCCGACCGCACTTGGGATCAAGGCTTCGTCGACAACTGAGATCTTCCTTCCAGAGGCCGAAGTGCAACCACCGACTCGATTTGTTCCCTCTTGAAATATCTATGGAAATTAGAAGCTCTTTGGTATACACTACTCAAACTGCCCAACATTTGCTCGTTAGAGGCATAGACTATGAAATCAGTTTGCATCCAGGAGGCAATCGTATGAAGCGCTTCGCATCCATCGCCCTCGCGCTATTGTTGTTGTTATTGTGTTTCACGGCCGCAACGGCCGTCGCTCAGCAGCAAGCGAAGGTCATCGTGTCGACTTCGGCTAACAAGCCATTGAATTCTCTGCGCAATGCCGCGGCGGCCCATCGATTCCAGGCGGCGCTGTTCGGCGTCGACTATTCGGTGCCGAACAAGGAAATCGGTGAAAACCGTACCATGATCTTCTTGGCCGACCTTGGCCAGGATCCCCTGATCCAGGCTTTTGAGCCTACCGCGCCGACCACTATCCTGACCCAGTTCGACGGTGCTGACAACGTCGACAATGGTGCCAGCGTGACTCCCCCCGATACCGATGGAGACGTCAGCAGCGACGCGGTCAACCGCTACGTGCAGATGATCAACATCGTCACCACGGTTTTCGACAAGCAAGGAAACATTGCTCCCGGAGGCAGTCCCTTCTTCAGCAACGCCTTCTGGAGCGGATTCGGAGGGCTTTGCGAAACCACCAACCGAGGCGACCCCATCGTCCTCTACGATGAGACCAACGACCGCTGGCTGGTGAGTCAGTTCGCTTTCAGCTCAACCTCCTCGCCTCCCTGGTTGCAGTGCATCGCCGTCTCCCAGACTTCTGATCCGTTGGGCGCTTACAACCGCTACGCCTACTCCTTCGATACTCTGGGATTTCCGGACTATCCCAAGCACGGCTTCACCACTGACTCGATCACCATGATCGCCAATCTTTTCAATCCCGGATTCGCCGGTACCTTCATCGGCGCTGCCGACAAGAACTGCATGTATGCGGGCAACGCTACCTGCACGCTCTTGGGAGCCAACCTGGGAGGAGGCGAATTCGGCTTCCTGGCGGGCGACTTGGACGATCCCAGCGGGACGGCGGGATTCGTTCCGGCCCTTTTCGGCACCGCCATGTCGGCCAATGGTCTGTTTGACGTGTGGATGATCGATCCAGACTTCGCGACTCCCTCGAACTCGACGATTGCACGCATCTCGCGGGTTTCGATCGCGTCTTTCGATTCCGATCTCTGCATTGCCACGCGTGAACGCTGCGTGCCCCACCCGGGCGGCGGCGCTGATCTGGAGACGCTCTCCGGACGCTTGATGCATCGCCTCCAGATCCGCGACTTCGGAACGCACTTGAGCATGGTAACGGCCCACACCATCGACGGCGACGCCGCGCCCTTCGGCACCACTGGACGGGCTGGCATCCGCTGGTATGAACTGCGCAGCACGGACGGCGGAAACTCCTGGAGCTTGCACCAGGAGGGCACCCACCATCCGGCCGACACCCTGCACCGCTGGATGCCCAGCATCGCCATGAACGCCGCCGGAGATATCGGAATCGGCTACATGGTGTCCAACGCCACCACGCCGGTGGAAATCCGAGTCAGCGGACAGACCGCGGCCAACAGCGGCAGCGGAACCTTCGACGCTGACGAGGCCGAGTGCCGGGGGGGCGTGGCCGGAGCCGACTGGTCGGGCCGCGCCGGAGACTATAGCGCCACCAACGTTGATCCCGACCGAGACACTTTCTGGCACACCAACGAGTTCGGACGCTCCACGGCCTTCCGGGGTTGGGGAACAGCGGTCTGCGAATTCGAATTGGTGGGCGGCCCCGTCAACCAGGCGCCGGTGGTCACCATCACGGCTCCGGCTGACGGATCGTCCTTTAACGACGGCGATCTGGTGACCTTCACGGGAACCGCCATCGACAACGAGGACGGCGACATCAGCGCCAATCTTTCCTGGTCCTCCGACCAAGACGGCCCGCTGGGCAGCGGTGCCAGCGTCAGCACCTCGTCGCTGAGTGTGGGCGGACACACCATTAACGCCTCGGTGACGGATTCCGGCGGCGCTCCCGGCAGCGACCAGATCGACATCACCATTGTGGGCACGGCAACCGACGTGCACGTGGAGTCGATCTTCACCGAGGTGATCAACGTCGGCCAGGGCAACAAGCGTGGCCGGGCCGTCGTCACCATTTTCGACGATCTGGGCAACCCGGTTTCGGGTGCCACCGTCCTGGGCACCTTCGGCGGTTCCTTCAACGAATCGGCTTCCGGCGTCACCGGCGCCAACGGTTCGGTCGAACTGTTGACGGTCGGAACCCAAAGGGGCGGCGTCGAGGCGACCTTCTGCGTTGACGACGTGACCGCTTCGCTGCCTTACGATCCCAGCGACAACGCTGATGCGGGCTTCGCCTGCGGAGCCGGACCGATGGCCAACGACGTTCACGTCGAGTCCATCCTTCTGGACACTCAGAACGCTGGTCAAGGCAACAAGCGGGGAGCCGCCACCGTGGTCATCATGGACGACTTGGGCAACCCGGTCGCGGGTGCCACAGTGATGGGAACCTTCAGCGGAGACTTCAACGAATCGGCTTCGGGCGTTACCGACGCCAATGGCTCGGTCACCCTGGTGACCAACGGCACGGCACGGGGAGGCGTCAGCTTCTCCTTCTGTGTCGACAACGTCACGGCGTCGCTGCCCTACGATCCCAGCGACAACGCCGATCCCAACTTCTCCTGCACCCCGTAACTCCGCCCAAGGCGGCCCGGACACCCCCTGTCCGGGCCGCGCCTTTGCTTCGGCCAGCGACTCCGTTAAGCTGAGGACCGGATGAAGTTACTTGTTTTCGGGGCAACCGGGGCGACAGGGCGAGAATTGCTCAAGCAGGCCCTCGATCAAGGCCATGTTGCAACGGCCTTTGCCCGTAATCCCTCAAAGATCGCCGATCTGCGGCACGAGCGCTTAAGCGTGGTTCAGGGAGACGCGCTCGACCAAGTGGCTGTAAAGAGTGCCTTGCCGGGGCAAGACGCGGTTTTGTGCGCCATCGGAGCTGGTGCCAAGCGCTCAACTTTGCGCGAGGAGGGGACCAGGAGCATCGTAAAGGCGATGGAAAAGGAGGGCATTGATCGTCTCATCTGTCTGTCCTCCCTCGGCGTCGGCGACAGCCGTTCCAATCTCTCATTCTTGACCCGCTACTTCATTGTCCCAGTTTTCCTGCGGCATCCTTTCGCAGACCACGAACGCCAGGAATCCGTTGTCAAGCAAAGCGGGTTGGACTGGACGATCGTCCGCCCTCCTCACCTGAATGACGGTCCGCGGACGGGAGACTATCGGCATGGTTTTCTTCCCACCGACCGGCAGATCAAAGGAAAGATCTCGCGCGCCGACGTTGCCGATTTCATGTTGAAGCAGCTCGGCGACGACACCTACCTTCACAAGACAGCAGGTGTCTCATACTAGCCCCCGCTCCTGAGCGACGACAGATCGAATGCCCTTGAACAAGATGACGACTCCTATTGGAGGAGTTCAGGAACCTCGGGGGCCGTGCGGCGTTTATGCTGCTGGCCGAGCCAGTTCAATCCCTTGGCAGATAGTCAAGCGTGTCCACCAGCCGCATTTCGGGATGAGAAGTGATCAGTTCGCGCAGGATGGGGGCGTGGCCGCTGCCCATGATGAGCAGGATGCGGTCGCCTGGCTCCGCGATGTTCTGCAGGTTGGAGAAGATGTGGATGTTGCGCTCGTACCACTTCGTCAGAAGTTCAGCCCCAACGTAAGTATCTCCCGCGGCGACTGCTGCGAAGCGCATGTACACGCCGTGCTCCCAGGCCAGTTCCTGCCGATCGTTGCTCAAGCGCAAGATCTCTCCAATGGTGTTTTCCTTCTGCCGGCGGTTGGCCTCGGACGTCATGCGGGCCCGCTCTTTCTGGAGGAAATCCACAAACTCAGGATCATGGTCCTGGGCGTACTGCATGACGGCTTGGAAAGGGAATTCGCCTTGGTGGTCGATCGGATGAAGACGGGGATGGTCCAACATGGAGGCCAAGCGAAATCCCAATTGCTGGGTCTCGTTGCGGGACAGTTCATACTCACCGGACCGATAGGCCTCATAGAGCTGGTCAAGTTCTTCAGCCGAGTCCGGCATGTCCTCGACCGCGATCTTGGTGGGCCGGAACCGGGCCAAAGCCTCCACGACGGCGCGGATCTCAGCCTGCTTCGTCTCAGACAGCACATCGGCCACTTCCATCTTCACCACGTCCAAGCCGGGATTGGCGAAGTGGTATGTCCCCAGCACCAGTACCTGCACCGGATCAGCGGCGGACGTCTGTGGCACCAGGGCCTGAGTGGAGGCGACAGCCACCAACACCAGCAGGATCACAGTTCGAAGGTCTTTAGACATAACGACGGCTCCAGAGTTTGAGCATCTTTTGCATTATCAACATGGGTACGGGACGAACGGCAGCAAGGTTCAGATTCCGCAGCTCCCCGTACAAAACTGCGGTCCTTCGCCAGGGTGCCTCCTTTGAACCGCAACAGCAGTGCTTGGGAGATCAGAAGGCACGTGAGTGGAAGAGTCTGGATGGAACGCAATCTCAACAAGCGCGTGGAGACTATCACGCCGGTCTTTGATGAGAAAATCCAGGAAGAGTTGACGGAGATTCTGGACGTTTACGAGCGCGACAATGCTTCGGCATGGGACTGCCAGCCCGACGGTACCTACACCCCGCGCCGCCCTGCACAAGGCGAGGATCGTCGGGCGGCCCAGGAGGTCTTCATACGCCGGGCGCGGGAGAGCCGGAACTCCGAGTCGCCTGCAGACCCCAAGTCCGCCGATGCAGCCGTCTGACCCTTCGTCCGCCCAAGATTGGGACGTGCCGAGGCCCCGCTATAGACCTCCTCAAAGGGTCATCTGTGGTCGCTGTTGGGTGACAACGTGAGGCAAGTGGCTGTAGGATGAAGGCCACGATGACGAAAAACGAAAGTAAACGACATCAGAGCCGTTGGAGAAAAGTCTACTGGGCCGCCGCCGCCTTTCTGCTGCTGCTTCCCTTGGTGGCGATGCAAGTCAGCGATCAGGTCAACTGGGGCGCGCTCGATTTTGCCGTCTTCGCCAGCCTCTTGGCCGGCGTCGGAGTCGCCTACGAACTGACGGTGAGAATGACCGGCAATGCCGCCTACCGAACGGCCGTTGGCGTTGCTCTGACGGCAGCATTCTTCCTGGTCTGGCTCAGTCTGGGCGTCGGCATCATCGGGAGGGACGGCGATCCCGCCAACCTCATGTATTTCGGCGTGCTCGCCGTGGGGATCGGCGGCATTCTGATGGCGCGCTTTCAAGCCCGCGGGATGGCCCGCGCCCTGTTGGCGACGGCGCTCGCCCAGTCGGTTGTGGCCGCCATCGCG
>DATIPO010000026.1:0-2687 GCA_035471925.1 Acidobacteriota bacterium | reverse complement strand
GTCGACCTGAGAGTCACCGAGAAGGTATTGCCCAAGAACCCTCCGAACTCTGGCACGTCGTTCCATTCCACTCGCAGGGCGCTCTGCGAGACGACCACTCGGACCGACCCGCCCGCCTGAGGGTTGAGGTCGGTGAAAAGGGGCGCAATGCGAGGCGAAGAGAAGATCAGGCGGGCCAGCGACCTGGCATCGGAGGTCGCATCGTCCTCGATGAAGGTGATGTTGCCGTCGCTGTGGATCAGCATCTGGCCGTAGACGCGTCCGAAGAAGGGAAAGGCGAAGCCATCGGGAAAGTCGAAAAACTGGAAGTCGTCGTCCCCTAGAGTGACGGGAATCGCGCCGCTGTCGTTTTGGGGCGGACTGTTGACGATGATGTTGATGTTGTCGACAGTCTCTCCGGCTTCGACGCTGACGATGGTGGCCAGCAGAGGATCCTCCTCCGCGCTTTCGCCATCGCCGTTGAAGAAGTCTCGGGGGTAATCGTTCTGGCGGCTGTCGGCAAAGTCGAAGGGGCCCACGCTGCTGCCTTCGGTGAAGCGCGGGTCGACGGGCTCGATGAAGACGACGTAGTCTCCCGGCGGAAGGCCGGGAAGAATGAACCGTCCGTCGCCGTTGAGCTGGAACTCCGCCACACCGCCCACAAGCTGGCTGTCGGACAGTTCGGGTTCGCCGGCGCCTTCTTCCAGCAGAGCGGCGGTCACGAATCCCGACTGCATGGGCAGTCCGTTAGCGCGCAGCGCCCGCCCGCGGATCTCTCCGAGCTGAGTGGAGAATTCGGGGCTGGGGTAGATGAAGGAAAACCAAGCCGCGTCGTCGAGTGAGGGCTCGGCCCGTTGGCCGGGGAGGCCGAAGGGATACATCACCGGCACGAACTCGTGAAGACATGGTCCCTGGAAGGGACACTGGCCTTCGAAGCGCCGGTTGACCTGAGTGTGGTCCAAACCCAACAGGTGCCCCAACTCATGGGTGACCGTCTGAATGAAACCGGGATTGTTTCGGCTCAGCGGCCCGTTGAGGACGATGAAGCCCGAGGTGTACTGGTTTTGGTTGTTGGCGTTGGTGGGTGCCGCGAATCCCAGCACGGTGGCGGAAGAGCCCGCTCCCAGAAAATCGTTGATGAGGCTGCCGTCCTGGTCGAAGATGATCGAAACCGGCTCGTTGGCGACGCCGACAAAGTTCTCGAAGTTGTCGGCATTAACGTTCACCTGGAGTTGGCCCAGATTCTGGGTCGTCAACTCGGCTGTGGGGATGGCCTCCCAGTGCGCGAAGGCCTCCTCTACCAACTCGGTGCCGGCATTGTTGTCTTCAATATTGCTGAGGGGGCCGCGATCGACCAGATAACGGACCGGCTCCTCGGGATTCCAGCGGATGAAGCCCTGGCCCGGGATGACTCCCGAGGCGAAGGGTCCGCCGGCCAGCAAGTGTGCCAGCGTCCCGCCCAGCATGAGAATCATGAAAACGAATGCCGCAGCCGGGGATGCTGCGGCGGCACGGGGGATCTCAAGCGAGTTTGATTTCATTGACCAGCCTTCCGCTGATTGAGACGCTCAAACTTGACTACCAGGGAAGCCAGCGCGTCCAGAGAGATGGGTTGATTGGCCGCCAGCATCTCCCGCTCGCTGCGCGCCAGGCCCGCTGAACGCATGTTGGTTTCCGGCAGTTCGTAGTCGAGGTTGGAGTTTCCCACGCCGTTGACCACCATCAGGCCGTCCTGAGTCGGCCGCACGTCGAAAACGCCTTGCTGCAGACCCACCGGACTGGTCAGCCCCAGACGGCTGTCTCCCAACAGGAAGACGAGCGAATCCTGGCCCTTCTTGAAACGGGGAAGGCCTGGAATGCTCACAGCTTGCCGGTTGTTGCTGTGCAGTTGGCGGAAGGTCACGGTGTCGCCGGCATCGACGCCCTTGAGTCCTCGGCGGACCCTGAAGGTGTACTGGGTGGCCTTCATTCCAGAGGGCAGGGTGACTTCCTCCACCTTGACGCAGGCACCCATGAAAATACGTTCGGCCTGCTCCACCATCTTCTGCAGGTTGACGGGCTTGACCTGGGTGGCCCACGCCGAGGAAGCGGCAAAAATCAGCAATACGGCAGCGGCGATAGTTTTCTTAAGCATGGTTGACCTTTCCATCAGCATAGAGAAGATTATAACCCCTCGTCTGTATGATTGCTCACAATTTGGGCGGATCTTGATTCATCGAGGTTCATTTCTTATTCTTTGCGGGGCCGTTCCGCCGGGAGACGGTCGGCGCGGCGCCTATTTGTTGTAGTAAGATGCGCGGCGGCGAATTTCGTCGCATCCGGCACGCGCAACGATATCGCAGAAACGCTGTGCCGCGTGCCAGCCGGACTTGGGCTGCCTTCCACAGCATCCAGGCAGGAGGGTGGCTCGTTCGAAGTCGTGCAATAGAGTTCCCATGATCATTCGCTCCTTTTTGTGGCTGATTCACCTGCCGCTGCAAGTCCTGCTGCTGATCGTTTTTGCGGCCGCCGCGCTCCTGCAGTCGCTGCTTTCGCCCTTTCGCCGGCTGCTTTCCCGGCGGACCGCTGACACGCCGGCGGTCAGGGCGGACGCCTGTTCGATCGTGATGCTCAACTGGAACGGCCGGACCCTCATGGAGGAGGGCCTGCCGCCGTTGATCAAGGCGGTGGAGGCGGCGGGAGGCGGCCATGAAGTCCTGGTGGTGGAT
>DATIPO010000025.1:0-3927 GCA_035471925.1 Acidobacteriota bacterium | reverse complement strand
CCGAACCGGAAGAGGCCGAAGCCGACACGTTCGCCCGCCAGATCCGCGTCCCCGGCCACAGCCAGGAAGCGCTCGCTTCAGCCCGCGTCGCCTTCATCGGCGCAGGCGGCCTTAACTCCTGGAACGCCCTGGGCGCTGTCCGCTCGGGCCTGCGCAACCTCACCGTCATCGACCCCGACATCGCCGAGCGCACCAACCTCACCCGCCAGCTCTACTACGCAGACGACCTGGGCCAACCCAAGGCCCACCGCCTGGCCCGAAACCTGCTGCCCCACATGACCGCCGGTGGCACAGTCACGGCCATCGCCCTAGGATTCGAAGAAGCCCTTGAGGACTATCCGCTGGCGGCTGATCTCTTAGTGGTAGGCGTCGACAACAATGCCTGTCGCCTCGAAGCCGCCCGCTTCGCCACAGCGCAGCGCATCCCGGCAGTCTTCTCGATGCTGTCTCTGGACGGAATGCGCACCCAGAGCTTTCTGCAAGGACCGGACAAAGACGACTCCTGCCTCTGGTGCGCCCTGCCCAATCTCGATCCTGAAACCTCTGCCCCCTGCCGCCGCCGTCATCTCAAGCTGCTTTCTGGCCTCGTCCTTCGCCCTCTTCTTCCTCCACCGCGCCCTGATGGGCTGGCCGGAAAACACCGAGCCTTTCAACTGGCGGGAGTCCGATCTCCTCGGCAGGGTCGAGGACAACCGCGGGCTTGTGCGAAGACGGGCTGATTGCCCGGTCTGTTCTGCCCGTTGAATTAAGGGTCGCGGGGAGTGCAATGCGGGTCCTAACGCTTCCGGCGTAAGATATACGCGGAGCGCGCCAGCAAAAGAAGCCAGCCAACGAGAATCGCCAGGTGGGTCAATTGAGGGACCTAAGGCAAGTTCAAAGTCTGTGCCAGTGAGCGGTCAGCGCTGCCAAGGCATCGGTTACAGTATCCGCAGCGTTGCCGCTGATTTCTGCCCCTTGCTTTGACTTGGCCGTCGCCCTGAAGCGGGGAGGGGCCCCCCTCCCAGTCATCTCCCCGCGATCCTGAATGGTGAGACTGACATCTCCCTTGTCACACGTTAGCGTGAA
Organism: Acidobacteriota bacterium; assembly: GCA_035471925.1. Classification (GTDB taxonomy): domain Bacteria; phylum Acidobacteriota; class UBA6911; order RPQK01; family DATIPO01; genus JANQFM01. The sequence goes on along the minus strand of DATIPO010000025.1, from coordinate 2,862 downwards.
ATGATGAGAAGCTTTCTCAAAAAAGACTGCCTGTACATCGTCTAGTTGAAGCAGAAAATCGTAGACCTCATCTTTCATGCTCCGAGAATAGCATAGGCCCTCACAGAGGATGTGGGCGGTCGAGATCGCCGTGGTGCTGGCCTTCCTCCTCTTAAGAGGCGAGCTATTCTGTATTGAGGCCAAGTTTCTCTTTCTGCCGCCGCGCCTTGGCCCGAAGCAGATTGTTCATGCGCCTGCGCGCCCCGCGGATTCGGCGGCAGAACGGCCGGTCCCAGAACATCCGCTTGTGCGCACGGTTCAGCGAGTGACTGAGCGAGGAGACATCGCGCCTCAAGATCCGACTCAAATCGACAAGCGCCAGATAAGCCGTCTCCTTGACCAGCACCGTGGCCACCATGCGGGCCTCGGCCAAGATGCGCTTGCGCGACGGCGAAGACAGATCTTCGGGCGTGACGTCGTAGGTGGCGCAGACGGCCTCCACCACGTCCTCAAACTCAATCATCGGAGGCTGCATCGCCTTGGCCCTGGCGATCCACTCTTCGATGAACTCCTCATCGACGTGCGCCCAAGTCGGTTGAGTAGGGCACCGACGCCGTGCGGCGTTGCCGCCGTCGGTTTCCGGTGCCCTCTCGCCGAACCGGACGTGCACCTTTCGTTATGCATCCGGCTCTCCGGCTGTCGTGGCGTAGTCGGGTGTCCTCATCCAGCCGCGCTGATAGCGCCTTACGGGAACGCGCCTCATCAGGAACTGTTCAGCCTGATCCGTTTTCCAGACCAGACTGTTGCCTTGGGAGGCGCGGCCCCGACCCTTGGCGATGCGTCGGGCGCCCGCCTTGGGGTACTTCTTTCGCATCCATCGCCAGAGGCGGTCTCCCACGTACCAGTCAAGCTGGGTGAAGAAACGCTTGGCGTTGGTGCAGTAGCGGTAGAAGTGGCTCCATCCGCGCAGGATGGGGTTGAGAGTCTGGAGCTGACGGGACAGAGACAGAAGAGTTCTGTCCCTGCCGGTGAAGTGCTTGACCCTGCGGCGCAGGTCGGCAATAGCGGCTTTGGGAATCTCCACTCTGGGCGTATAGCCGAAACGCGGATCCCATCGCATGCGTATGCGGTGACCCAGGAACTCGAACCCGTCCGTCAAGGCGGTAATCCTCGTCTTTTCGGGCGAGAGCTCCAGGCGCAGCGTCTGGAAAAGAAAGTCCGCTAGGGCTTCCTTCTCAGCCTCTGCTTCTTTGCGGCTTCCCGCCACCAGAACGACGAAGTCGTCCGCGTAGCGGAAGGGAAAGTAGACAGGCCGTCCCGCCTGCCGGTCGGATTGGCGGGCATTGACGGCCGCCGTGATTCCGTCCGACTTGCGGGTCTTCCGGATCTTCGATCGATGGTGAACCCAGCGCTCGTACCTGTCCTCGATCGCGCTCAAGGCGATGTTGGCAAGCAGAGGGGAGATGATGCCTCCCTGCGGGGTGCCGTAAGGGGTTCTGAGGAACTGCTCCTCAGCCAGAACCCCGGCCTTCAGGAACTGGACCAGCAGCCGATTCACTTTCCGGTCGCTGACGCGACTTCGCACCCGCTGCATCAGCGAGTGGTGATCGATGTGGTCGAAACAGCTCTTGATGTCGCCCTCGATGACCCACTGGTAAGGCATCTTGCGCCTCAACCCGTCGGCTGCGGTTGCCCTGGGGCGAATCGACATTCGGATGTGCTCCAAGGCTCCGTGACACCCCCTTCCGGGCCGGAACCCGTAGGAGACGTGACAGAAGCCCGCTTCGAAGATCGGCTCCAGAATCTGCTTGACCGCGCATTGAACCACGCGGTCCGTGATGGTGGGAATGCCCAGGGGTCGGAACTTCCCCGGTCGCCCCCGCTTGGGGATCAGCTTGCGCCGGGACGGGCTGGGCCGATAGCTGCCCTTGCGCAGCTCCAGCCGAAGTCCGTCCAGGAAGGCTGCTTCTCCCACCTTGCGGCGGATGCTTCCCACCGTCGCACCGTCCACTCCCGGAGTGCGCCTGCCCTTGTTGGCGGCAACGCGTCTCCAGGCGCAGCGCAGGTTGCGGGGATCAGTGATCCAGTTCCACAACTCGCGATACGGTTGGTCGGTGTTTTCCCGGCTCCACTGGTACAGTTTCCGTTGCACGCTGAGTGGCCACGCCTGATCGGCCTGATGTTCCGAGTCCACGGAACGTTCCTCCGGCTTGGAAACCCCACCGACTGCCTGCCTCCCTTCGCCTTGTGCGCGGCTCTCCCGCGCTCGGACTACTACGGAGGCTCCGCCCCCTCTCCCATCCGTCACCGGTCTCCGCGGCTTGCCCGCTTCCGTAGCGGGCGGATGAGCGAGGGTTCCCATGTTCCGGTCTTCAACCTTTGGACCTTTAGGCGGCATGCTCTACCCCTGGCGGCACGGGACGGCGGGCGAGAAGGGTGGGCCCGCCGCCGAGACGCGGCGATCCGCGCTCACCGGCTCGGAAAATCAAGCCTCGCCGGTTCTGTCCGCAACTCTCTCCGCCCCACCCGGCCATTGAGAGATGCCGAGGTAAGTACAGAGGCTTCAGACGCATGCTTTGTTGTCTCGCCATAGATCCTGCGGTAGCCCGGCCTGCGCGGGGTGGTGCGCATCCGGTACAGTTCAGATTGCTCTGCTTATTTAACCCCGCCGTCGGAACCCGGCAGGGCTTCACAATCCCCTTTCGCCCGACCCCTTTCGTCAGACGAGCCGGCATTACAGCCGGCGGTTGAAGGCCAGCAGGCGCGTCCCTGTCAAGCGACATCCAGTTTTACGAGATAAGGCGACACCTACTTTTACGAGGGTGTCGTCTTAGTGATTGGCAGGACGGGGCCGGGCGGAGTGAGCCCGGAGGGCGAACGCAG
>DATIPO010000024.1:0-2098 GCA_035471925.1 Acidobacteriota bacterium | reverse complement strand
GACGGCGACAGTCCACGAGGACCAGGACAGGCGGCGGAGGAAAAGGGGAGGGGTATCCCGGATCCGGATTCAGGCGTTGGAGACAGAGCTCCGGTAGTCGGGGCCGATGGAGGCTCTGCTGCCGACTTTCCCGCCGCCATCACGCTGGGAGGGACGGAGATGGCGTTGGTCCCTGCGGGGGAGTTTCTGATGGGAAGTCCTTTCGGGGAGGGCCGGAGGGATCGGGACTCTAACCTGGAAAACGAATCCCCTCAGCACCGCGCTTTTCTGGAAGCCTTCTATATCGACCGGTTCGAGGTCTCCAACCGGAGCTTTCTGGAGTTCGTGCGTGAGACGAGAAGGCCGCAGCCTTCACCCCCTAACTTCGATCCCGACTACTTCCGCACTAAGCCGGATTATCCGGTTTTGGGGCAGGATTGGGAGTCGGCCCGGGACTTCTGCCGCTGGAAGGGGCAACGGCTGCCCGATGAGGCCGAGTGGGAAAAGGCCGCCCGGGGTGCGGAGGGACGACCCTATCCCTGGGGTGAGGCGTTCGAAGAAGGCTTTGCCAACCTGCTTGGCCCGGACGATTATCCTGGTCCGGCCCCCTGCGGCGCTTTTCCGAGGGACCGCAGCCCTTTTGGAGTCATGGACATGGCCGGCAATGTATCGGAGTGGGTGGCCGACGATTACCGGCTCTATCCGGGCAATCCTGCCGCAGTCCCTGCGGAGCAGCGCCGACACAAAGTGATCAAGGGAGGATTTTTTGGCGTGAATCGATTAAGGGAGGAACTAGCCAGGGCCACTTACCGGCTGGCCATGAAACCCGAGGAACAGTTGCCCGCCATCGGATTCCGGTGTGCGGCAGACGCGAAAGCCGCCCTCGGCCCCCGTTCACGTGAGTGAAGCGCTACGAACACGGGCCCGGAAACTCCATTCGATCTATGCTAGACTGTCTGCAACTTAAGCAAGCCGCGAGTTGAGTTACCCTAGTCTTGTAATATCTCGCGGCAGGCCGAATCGCAAGATCAGTCAGTCTCAACTCGGCAAGGGAGATAGCGATGCGCCTGACCATTGCGGCCTTGATGCTGATCGGGCCGCTTTCCTTAGGCATTCTTTGGGCCCAGCAGCAGAGCCCGTCCGTCAAGTCGCGGGACGCCCGCATTTACGAGATGTATTACCGGGATACCCTGATCCGCGCCGCGAAAGACGAGAAAGCCCCCAGCCCAGGGGCCGAGCCGCCTTCCGCCGGGGCACAGTCCACAAGACTTGAAGCGCCGGACTACTATTCCGACAAGCTGGCCCGCCGCGTCGGACTCAAGTACAAGATTAAGCACTGCACTGGCGAATGCACGGTGGAGAATGTAGACGAGAATCACATATTTTATACCGGCGACAAGATCCGCTTGGAAGTCGAAGCCAACATTGACGGTTATCTCTACATCATCAACAGGGGCAGCACCGGGAGCACCAAGACGCTTTTTCCCCACCCTTCGCTCAACGGCGGCACCAACCGCATCCAAAGGGGAGTGAGCTACTCCATCCCTCCTCGGGACTGGATCAGTTTCAAGGAACGACCGGGGCGGGAGCACGTGATCATCATTGTCAGCCGATCGCCCTTGCGGTCGCTGCCCGAGCAGGCTCCCGAAGCCGCCTCGCCGGTTTCAGCGCTGCAAGTGGTCGACGAACTCGACAGCAAAGTAAGGGCCCGAGACTTGGTCATCGTACGTGAGCGGGCGCCTCGACGCCAGGGTGCACCGCCCAGCATCCAGGCCACTCTGGTTGTCAACCAGTCAGCGGAGGAAAACCAGCTGGCCTACACGGAAATCGTCCTCCAGCACCGCGCCCGCCCGGGCCGTCAGCAGGCCGGAAGTAAATGATAGTGTTGGAAATAAAAGTTCATCCGGCGCGGGCCAACTGGCGCGCCGCCGCAATCGTCTTGATGTTGGCGGCGGCACTTGCCGGAAACCCGCTGGAGGCTTCTGAGCAGTGGGCCGTAGTCATCGGCATTTCTGAATTCCAACTGCTTCCTGAAAAGCAGTGGCTGGACTACGCTCATTCCGATGCGCGCAGCTTTGCCGATGTCCTCAAGAGCCGGCGCGTGGGGGTGCCCCCGGAA
>DATIPO010000023.1:0-2688 GCA_035471925.1 Acidobacteriota bacterium | reverse complement strand
TCGGATGCTTAACAGGCCCGCTCCATTGTAACTCACGACTCTCCAGACCGGACGGAGGGGACTTTCAAGGCTAATTGCGAGGAAATATGTGGTCTGGGGCCGCGTCAAATGAAAAATTTAGTACACATGACGTTGGTTTTGTGCTACCATCCGCCCCAGCGGTGGAGGTATTGTATCCACTGCTGGGCACAGCCCTATGGGCAGCTTTGACAGTCTGGACAGGAGTCGATGCCACTTTTTTGTGGTCAATGCAATTCGCAGTTATGTTTGCTTTTGTCGGACTTGTAGGCTATACTCTAGGGCAGGTTGAACGGTCTTCCATGCCAAACCCGGTCGTTCAGCCGACGTTGACACATTGGGCACTCCGTTTCGCTCGTTCTTCCTACCATGCCTGGTTCGAAGCGAAGCGCAAAGGCGATTGACAGAAGAGGACTCTGTGGACTTCTGTTGACATGGCAAGTGCGCTTGGCATGGCATTTCCGGTCGTTGGCTTTTTCCGCGGCTGGCAGTTCTCCCATATCCCTTCCCAATCGACTTTGGAATTCGTAGCTGGCCAACCTGGGGTCTTTCGACCGTCTGGAGGCCGGCGCACTGAAGAGGCACACGTTTGGCATCAGCTTGATTTGGACAGTACTGTTGCGCCCTTGGCTGCGCTGACCGGCCTCGCAGAGGCTTGAGCGCCGTTAGAGCGACCCTGGAATTGTGCAGGGTTCCCGCAGGGGCACGCGGCATCCGGGCACTACGACGATGCGCGAGCCCGCTCAGGCAGGTCGGCAAGTCCAGGGGGAGTTTGTGATCGGAACAGAACTACAAGGGAGGAAAAGCCATGACAATCAGTACTTTTAGACACAAGGCCGCACTCGCAGTTTGCGTTGTTGTCGGATTTTACCTGCTCTTCGCTTGAAGGTGGAGCGGGCAGAGATCCGAGCCACCTAAGAGGGGCCCCAAGACTTTAATCTGGGAGGAAACCGCTCTGCGCAGCAAGGCGTTTTGATCCCGATTCTTTCAGAGGTTCGATTCACCATGAAAAACGACTGGATATTGAAACTGTCAATCGGATTCACGATTGTCGGATTCTTTCTGCTGATGCCGATCTTGGCCTTTCAAGGCGAGGAGGCCCGGCCATCTGGCGAGTCCGACATCAAGATCTCACCTTTTGTATTCGCCCAACTGGAGGCTTTGCGTTTACGCAGCGGCCAGCGGGCGGCCGTGGACGTGATCGTCATGAACAAACCGGGCGTCCGGATTCGCAGCCTGCCGCCGCGGGCCCGCGCCCTGCCCTTGATCAACGGTTACCAGGCTCGCCTCGACGAGCGCCAATTGCGGGCGCTGGAGCGGTCCCAAGACGTCCACTTTGTGGCTCTCAACGCCACGGTGCGTTCCACCCGCGCCGAAGACCCTGGCCGGGTCCGAGACGAAACCCGGCCCACTTTGAACCACATGGTGCAGAGCGTGGGCGCCGACCGCACGGGCTTGACGGGCCGCGGCGTCACCGTGGCCGTCTTTGACTCGGGCATCGCCTTTCACCAAGACCTCGCCGGCCGGATCTTAGGGAGCGTTGATTTCACTCAGTCGGGTGAAGTCCGCACGGGCCCGGGCGGCTTCGATCCTCACGGTCACGGCACTCACGTTGCCGGCATCGTGGCCGGAAACGGGATGGCGTCAAGTGGCTTTTACCGGGGAGTGGCCCCTCAGGCCGATCTCCTCGACGTCCGGGTCGTGGGTGAAGATGGATTCGGTCAAATCGACAATCTGGTGGCCGCCATGCAGTGGGTGATCGATCACAAGGACGAATTCAACGTCCGCGTCGCCAACCTGTCGCTGGGCGCACCGCCGTTGCAGCCGGCCGATCAGGATCCTCTCTGCTTGGCTGCCAGGGCCATGGTTCGGGCCGGGATCGCCACCGTGGTCTCCGCTGGAAACTTCGGATCGATTCCCGATTATCCGGTCGTCTACGGGGCGATCACCAGCCCGGGACTTGAGCCCTCCGTGATTACCGTGGGGCCCTCGGACACCAACGGCACCCTGACTCATCGAGACGACCGTCCCACCGTGTTCGGTTCCCGGGGACCTACAGTGGACGGACTGCTCAAGCCTGACCTCATTGCTCCCGGCCGCCGGGTCATTTCGACTCTGGCTCGGGGCAGCCACTTGGAGCAGGTCCTGCCCGATCGCATTCATGGAACGGACTACCTGCGCATGAGCGGCTCCAGCATGGCTACCCCCTTCGTCTCGGGCAGCATTGCACAGATACTAGAGGCCAATCCGGACTTGAACCCGATTGCCGTCAAAGTCCTTCTGCTGGCGACGGCCGTCAAGATGGAGAGCCCGGAGTTCGATTTGCTGGAGTCCGGTAACGGGGGCCTCAACACTATGATCGCCGCCCGCGCCGCCCAGTCGCTGGCCCTTCCCGAAGGTGTTTTCCGACAGCCTGTCGCCCCTTTCTGGAACCTCTCCAATGGAGAGCGTGTCTGGGCAGGCGGGGCCTTCATCTGGGGTACGCGCCTGATCGTGACCGACTTGGTCGGTGATGACGCGCCCAGGACGTCAGCGTGGGCCGACAAGCTGAGCTGGGATGGGTCCGCCCGCTGGCTCAATCTCTTCCAGTCGCCAGATCACTGGGGGCAGGGACTGTTTGATTCCGACAGCGTGCAGTGGATTGACAGCGTCCAGTGGATTGACAGCGTC
>DATIPO010000022.1:0-3171 GCA_035471925.1 Acidobacteriota bacterium | reverse complement strand
GAGGACAACGTGGGAACAAACAAATTTACAGAAACTATGTTGCGGAACTCTGCGGGCAACCCGAACTGAAGACCAACGCCCAAGGCAAGCAGAAGCGGGTGTATCGCCACTACGCCACCCCTTGGGAAACGTTCCAGAAGTTGCCCAACGCCGCCCGCTATCTCAAGCCGGGACAGACGATCGGGGCTCTGCAGCGCAGGGCCCAAACCGAAAGCGACACCGCGGCGGCGCGGAAGATGCAACAAGCCAAGAGCAAGCTATTTGCCGGTCTTACGTCCGCGAAGAGGCAAGGCTGAACAGAGGAAAGGGCTGTGGAAATGACGGGCCGTGGAAAACCAGGAAAACCAAACGGCAGGTTTCCCTCGGTTTCCCACCGCCCTTGGAAATCGCTGCGCGATTCCCACATTCCCACAGCCCCGACGACGATTCTTGCCTTCCCAAAACCAAAAAACCAGAAAGGAGCCCCAGCGACTCAACAGCCCCCGCTTCTCCAGGCTCATCCTTCGATGAGAAAATGCTGCGTCTCGTTCGAAGGCATGCTGCCTAGCCTATGTTTGCGCTTAGGTGTGCTAAGTGATTGAAAGCGCGGGGGCGGTTTTTGATTTTGGTCACTACATGATGGTTGGCCAGCCCTCAGGTGCGGTCGGCGGATCAAGTTTTTGCGACAGGCCCAGCACGCGCAGCACTTCCGCGGCTTGGCGGCTACCGCGAGTCACACAGCGTTTGTGTCGCTCGCCGAGTTCCAGCTCGACGAGCCGCACGGTCTCCAAGGCCCGCCAGGCCGCCGCCGAGGACAACCTGCTGCCAGTTGCCCGCAGCTTCTTCTCCAGAGCGCGGTCGAGCAAAAGCGCCAGCGCTGCCACGAAGACATGCGCGCGCACCCGCTCGTCGCGGCGGTGATAGACCGGCCGCACCTCCAGCAGACCCTTCAACTGCGCAAACCCGCGTTCGACTTCGTTGAGTTCTTTGTAGGCCGCCACCGCTTCCCGCGGCGTCAGATCCCTGTCTTCGGTCTGAATCAGATACTTGCCTTCCAACAACTGCTCGCGGGGGAAGTTCACTTCATGCGCGGCGTAGTGGAACTGGCCTTGCCGCAACTCCCATTGAAAGTAGCGCTGACCGTGATGCCGCCCGAGGATCGCCGCCGCCGCGGCGCCGATCTTCTCCGGGGCCTTGAGCTTGCCGGCGGCCACCCGCTGCTTCAGACGCTCCAGTTGTGTGCGCACCTGCTCGCGGGCCTGCTCGCGCCGCTGCCGCTCATACTGCTCGCGCTCCTCGCTGTCGACCACGAACACCCGCACTCCCTCCCGCTTGCCCGCCACCTCCTGCACCCGCGTACGCAACGGCTGCGCTTTCTCGGAAGCCGTGATGCCCACCTCACACTCTTGCCATTCGTCCCGGGTCAAGGCCTCCTCGATGTAGTCGGCAACGTCTTGGCGATTCCTGCGTTGCAGGCCCAGCAGATACCCTTGCCCGGCTTGGCGCAACTCGTCCAGGTTGCCCAGCGTCACCATGCCGCGGTCGCCCACCCAGACCACGCGCTGGAGCCCAAAGCGACTCCGCAGATCTTCGACTACTTCCAACAAGGTCGTGTGGTCGAGGCGGTTGCCGGCAAAGACGTGGTGGGCAATCGGCCAGCCCTGCATCATCACCACTCCCACCAGAACTTGCCGCTTGCGCGGTTGCGAGTCGCGGCTGTAGCCGAAGCGTCCCAACTGGGCCGGCCCCTGGCCCTCAAAGTAGGTCGAAGTCAAATCATAGAAAACCAACTCGGGAGCCAAACTGAACAGGTCGCGCAACTGCCGCCACAGCGCCGTTTCGATCGACGCTTTGTTCGCCAGCAGATCGTCCAGCGTCTGGTACCACAGCCGCAGCTGCTCGAAGGCCACTTTCACACGGCGGGCTTGTTTCCACTGCGGCTGCCAACGGCTGCCGGCGGCCGTGGGAACATAGAAATCCTCCAGCCACTGAGCCAGGGCGTGTTCGCTGCCCGGCCGCGTGAGCCGATTCGCCAGCAGCACAAATACTCGCTCAGAGAGCGGCTGGCCGTGGCGCCGGGTGGCCGAGATGCCGTCGAGGATCGACCCCAAAGCCAGCTCGTCGAACAAGTGGCGGGCGGCGCAGACCGGCCCCCAGCTCCAAGCTTGCGGCGCTGCGACTTCCTCGCTGCTCACCCAGCGGGGCGCGGATTGCTCGGCTTGCAACAGGCGCACCAGCGAGTCCAGATGGGGCGCTAGCAGGTCCTGGCGGCCCAAGTGGGCGATGACCCGCTGGCGGGGTTGGCCGTGGAGGCGATAGGATTCGACCAGGCGCAGGTAGGTGTGTTTGCCGGACTTGTGGGCGCGCAGGAACACGGGCGAATGAATACACTACGATTATACGGCAACTAATCTGATAAATAAGAAAATATATTACAAATCAACAAGAAAATATTGTCACTACGTTTTTGGGGTCCCCGAGAAGCTGGCGTCGTCTTTTCAGCTACTTACAGACAGAGGAAGGATCAAAATCGGCTCCAATATGCAAACATGGGCTAGCCCAACTTTCGCAATAAGCGACCACGGGCGGGGTTAACTGCTTATTTTTCAGTGGGGGCATTCAAAAGGTCTTCACTACAAACGGAGGGCTTCGGCCGCGAAATCGGGCGCTCGGACTTCGAGCCGGGGAGGCGGTTGCGGCGGCAAGGAAAGCTTAAGCCGGTGCAACAGCAACCGCTGATCCGGCTCCGGCTGCGTGTAGCGGGGCATCACCAGGCGCCGTCCGTCGGTGGTCGGAAAGCAAACATCGAGCATCTCCATGCCGGCCAGTTTCTCCAGCACCGCTTGCGGCGTCAGCCCCGGAGCGAGCGCTTGCAGCCGGTTCTTCAGAGTGACCAGCAGGCAATAGGCCAGGAAGGCCACCAGAATGTGGGCTTCCACGCGATGCTCCCGCTGGTGGTAAATGGGCCGCAGGCCCAGCTCGCTCTTCAGCGCTTTGAAGGCCGCCTCGATCTGGGTCAGCTGCACGTAGCGCTCCCACAACACGGCCGCATCCTCGCTCACCAGATTAGACCGCAACAGGTAGTGCCCGTCTCGCAGTTCCGCCTTCTTCAGCTTGTCCTTGTTCAGCGCAAAACGGAAGTTCTGGCGCGTCACCTCTTGACCCTCTTCAGGCAGCTGAATCCGCACGAAA
>DATIPO010000021.1:0-59415 GCA_035471925.1 Acidobacteriota bacterium | reverse complement strand
AGGGTCAGTCGTCGGAGAGCGCAGCGAGCCGACGGCGCCACCCTGGGTTTTGACCGAGCACATCCGAGAAACGCTGTAAGCGTGGAATAGCGACACACGTTGGCGTTATGAGGCAGTTGCATTAGCGATCCCCGCCGGGAGGCGGTTTCTGTTCATCCTCCTCTTTGGGTTTGAGGAGTTTGTCGAGAATGCCGAGGATCGCGCCTTGTCCGCTGCCGCTAAGGTCGGGACGCATGTGGGGCTCGTCGAAGGTGCCGGTGATCCTCACTGGGATCTTGCCTTCGGGGAGAAAGCGGGCCAGCGCGGCTCCCTGGGGCCCCAGCAGCGATTCCAGGCCACCTTGCAGGTCGGCTTGGGCCTGGTAGTCGAGCGAGCGGTCGAATCCCAGGCTGCCTTGGGCCGTTAGGGTGATCGCCGAGGAGGTCAGCCTCAGGTCGGGCGTGGAGAAGCGGCGCTTGTCGATCTGGAAAGGCGAGGCGATTTCGCTGAACTCGGTGACGGTCTCGGATTGGGCTTGCTGACGATCGAGGGCGCGCCGCATGCGGTCGATGATGCCGAAGGCCGCAATGCGTCCTGATTCCACCAGGAACTGGCCCTGGCCCTGCAAGGAATCGGTGATTTGCTCAGCATTCGATCCGCTGAAGCGCAAGGTATATTCGGGGACAATGAGGGTCCCGAAGACCTTGTCCTCGGACTCGGTGAAGGCGCTCAGGAAGCGGTTGATGTCGATGTTGCTGATCGAGCCCCGGCTGTTGCCCTTCAGTTCCCCCTGCGTGATTTCCATCTCGATCTGCCCTGACCAGGAGCCGTCTCCCAAGTTCAAGGAGCCGTCCGGCACCCGCAGCGTGGCCTGGGGGGAATCGAGCAGGTTGCGGGCCGTCAGCCGGATGGGAAGGTCTCCTTGTGCGGCCAGCCGATTGTCCTCGCTTTTGCCCAAGTAAAAGTCGCTGAGTTCAAGGCGACCCTCTCCTTGCAGCGACTGTGCAGCGTCGCCCTGCAAATGTACTCGCAGGTGGATCAGGCTGTCTTGGCCGGGTTCGGCCAGGAAATTGCCCAACAGGGCGGTTCGGGCCTCCCGGTCCATCTCTTGAAGGGCAGCGTCGATGACGAGTTGGCCCTCGATGGGAAAACGTCCTTCGTCAAAGGGTCCCGCGTGACCGTCAAGGTCAACTTTCGAGCGCTGGCCGCCGAAGAGCCGAGCCGAGAACTGGAGCGGACTCGACTGATCGGGCGAGAAGTCCGCGATGAGCAGGTTGATGTCGTCAGCCGAGGTGGTCTGGGCCGCCCCGGACCGGCGGGTGATGAACTCGAATGATCCGGAGTCCAACGCCAGCCGCTCGATGGCCAGAGTCCAGCCGGAGCCACCTGCTTCCGCCGCAGCAGGGTTGGAATCATCGGACTGAGATGCCCGCTCCAGCACAATCTGCAGGTTGGAGCGTCCCTGCTCGTCGCGTTCCAGCTTCACGTCAGGAGAAAAGATCGCAAAGTCAGGGATCTCCAGTCGCCGATCCAAGAGCGCCGGCTGCAGCCGCACTTGCGCCGACACCTCCTCGGCCTTGAGCAGATAGGGAGACAAAAATCCCTCTGGATTGCCGATTGTGAGACCCTTGATCGTGGCCGTGGGCGACATGAGAAGAAGGTTCCCCAACTCGAAGTCCACGCTTTCGGCCGTGACCGGCACCTGGAGACGTTCCTCCAAGACAGCCACGATCTGGCCGCCGGCATCGCTGTTGATCCAGGAACGAAGATAAAGCCCGCCTCCCAGCACCATCAGGAGCAAAATCCCCACTGCGATCAAAAGCCACTTGCGCCAACTCATACTTCCCATGGTATCGCCATTTCCCGATTGACGGAATCTGCGCCCGCTTCGACTTCCTCCACTCCCGCCCATCTTAGTCCGGGCTCGCTGAAGGCGAGCGACACCTATACGTCCCTCGCATGGACGGGAAGGGCACTGGCTCAGAACTTGTATCCTGTGGTCAAGGATGCCGCCCAGGTTACGAATGTGCAGCTACTTGTGGCAGGTCGGTCCGGGCTCGCTGAAGGCGAGCCATATGCCAGCCCAGGGTGGAACGCAGTCGCCAAGCGACAAAGCGGAACCCTGGGTATTGAAAACGCCAAATCCATAACGCTGTAAGCGTGGAATAGCGCCAGGGGCGAGCTCATAAGTCACGGCTGCTGCCCTAAGCGCCAGGGCCGTTCCAATCCGCTGGACGGTTCCAGTTGACGAGGGCGCCGGAGGGAGCAAAGCGCGTCCATTCAGCCTCGGTCCACGCTACGAGTCCCTCGGCGCCGCTCAACCAGGAGCGGAACGAGGTGGGCGGGTCGGACTCCTGGGCGAGCCCAATCAAGGCTTGTCGGCGGTAGAGAGCGCAGGCGTATTGGAGCTGGCCCTGGCATCGAGGCACCAGTGCGAACTCGTCTTGATCGAGCGCTTGAGCGCGCTTCAGCAGTCCTTGGAGAAAGCCGGAGGTCAGCGCGGGATAATCGACCGCCAGAACCAGCACCCACTGCGTCCGGCACTGAGCCGCCGCCTCCAGGACGGCCGTCAAGGGGCCGCTTCCTGGACTTTGGTCCGTCAAGATGGGCGGTTTCCCGACGCCTGAGGGACTCTCGATCTCCAGCGCCTCCAGGATGCGCGCTTTTTCATCGGACTGCGAGATCAGGACTTGGACTTCCTTGCAGGCGGCCCTCGCCAGATCGAAGGTGCGTTGGAGGAGGGTTTCTCCCTCCACCCGCAAAAAGCGCTTGTCGCGCCCCATCCGCCGCGATTGTCCACCCGCCAAGACCAGCGCAGTCGCCTCGACCATCCTAGGCAGCATGGCACGGTCCTCGAATACGTTGCAACTGACTGAACTCAAAGAGGCCTAAACATGGGTCAAACAGATAACCGATGCTGGAAGGCGCCCCAATCGAGCGAGCCGATTGGCGACCGCCTAGTCGAACAGGCTGCGTTGGTCGCCCGACTCGATCGGGACGCGGAATCGGGTCGTGTCCAGCGCACGCTTCCCGTCATTGAGTCCCAGGCGTTTGGAGGCGATCTCGAAGCGCCGTTTGAGCAGTTCGGCGTAGCGTCCTTCACCGCGCATGCGGGATCCGAAGCGGGGGTCGTTGAGTCGTCCGCCGCGCAGGTCGAGCAGCTTGTTGAGCACCTTGGAGGCACGATTCGGAAAGTGGCCCTGAAGCCATTCCACGAACAGATCTTTAACCTCGTGAGGGAGCCGCAGCAACAGGTAGTTGGCTCGCTCGGCACCTGCCTCAGCCGCGGCCTCCAGGATGGCTTCCAGGTCTTCGTCATTGAGGCAGGGAATGATGGGAGAAGCCAGCACCGCCACCGGGACCCCGGCCTCGGACAGTGCCTTGACGGCCTGCAACCGACGCTGCGGGGTGGCGGCCCGCGGCTCCATCACACGGGCCAGCTTGTGATCCAAACTGGTTACGGAGATGTAGACCGACGCCAGCCCCTCTTCGGCCATGGGAACCAGCACGTCGAGATCGCGCAAGACCATGTTCGATTTGGTCACGATGCTGACCGGATGGCGAAACTCCCACAGCACTTTCAGAATGCCCCTGGTGATCTCCAGCTTGGCTTCAGCAGGCTGATAAGGATCGGTATTCGATCCCATGGCCATCACCTTGCAGCGATAGCCGGGCTTGCGAAGCTCCTCCCTCAGCCTCTCTGGCGCTTGGGGTTTGGCGAAGATCTTGGTCTCGAAGTCCAGTCCCGGCGACAGATCCCAGTAGGCATGAGTGGGACGCGCAAAGCAGTAAATGCACCCGTGCTCGCACCCCTGATAAGGATTGATCGACTGGTCAAAGGGAATATCCGGGGACTGATTCGTGGTGATGATGCGCCTGACCTTCTCCATCCGCACTTCAGTCTCAGGCCGCCCCGGCTCCTCCTCAATCGTCCCCCACCCATCGTCGAAGGGCGAAATGCTCTGCTTGTGGAAGCGGCTGGTCACGTTCGACACCGCCCCGCGTCCCTTGATCGGTCTCATGGCAGGGGGTATTATACCTTATTTTCACCTCACGTCGTGCCCCCTGCTGCGCTACGCAAGATAGGTCCAACTCAGCATGCACCGACCGGTGTGCAGGAGTTCTCAATTACTTGTCCATCGCAGACTACCCTAATACAGAATTCGCATCTGCTCTGGGTGCTAATCACCTCACAACCTGAAGCTTTGGCTGGACTCTCCGAGAGCCTGATGACGGCCACAGAGACCATGGCTGTGAGAAGTAGTAGAAGAAACGCTCGACAGAAAAGAGACGCACTAACTTTAAGTTTCATTCTTTGCTACCTTTTCTAATAGAGATTATCGTTTCTATTTCTCCAAGCAACTTAGCATGCGATCTTCAGAATGTCTAGGTGGGTTGGGATGCAAGCCCTAGTCCTCGGCGGGGCCGCCGGGGGACATTTTGACGAGTTTGGGATCGAAGCGGGCGACGACTTGGACCAGGTCGGACTGGGCCTCCATGACCTGTTCGATGTTTTTGTAGACCATGGGGACTTCGTCGAGGCCGGCGCTGATCAGGGTGACGCCCTTCTGGTTGAGCAGGTCTTTGGCGTCGCGCCAGCGCAGCTTCTTCTTGGCCAAGGTGCGGCTCATGACGCGCCCCGCCCCGTGGGCGGCTGATTGGAGGGCGGCTTCGTTGCCTTTTCCGCGCACGACGAATCCCGGCGAGGCCATCGAGCCGGGGATGACGCCCAGCACGCCCTCGCCCGCTGGTGTGGCGCCCTTGCGGTGGACGACCACGGTCTTGCCGTCATGCTCCTCCAGCCAGGCGAAATTGTGATGGTTTTCCACGTCCGCGATGGCTTCGGCGCCCAGATGTTCCAACACGTGCCGGTGGATGCAAGCATGGTTGGCCGAGGCATACTTGCCCATAAGCTGCATGGCTTCCCAGTACTCCCTTCCTTGCGCGCTGTCCAGGTCAAGCCAGGAGAGGTGAGCGAGTTCCTTGGGCAGTTCGGGATGCAGGTCGCGGGCCAGGCGGCTATAGTGTCCAGCCGTCAGGGCGCCGGGCCCGCGGCTGCCGCTGTGGGAAAGAAAAGCCAGGTATTGTCCGGCCTCCAGACCCAAATCGGGTTCTTCCAAGGTCAGCAGTCCGAATTCCACGAAATGATTGCCGCTGCCCGAGGTTCCCAGTTGGGCCCAGGCTTTGTCCTTGTTTTCGCGGGTGACTTTGGAGATGTTCCAGTCCTCGTCCATGACCCCATGGTCGCGGCGCTTGCCTTTCTCGAAGGTGGCGCCCACGCCGAAGCGGGTCTCGGCTTCGATGGCGCGCTTGAGGCGTTCCAGCTTGCGTGGTTTGTCCAAGAGCCTCGTCGACAAGTCGAGGACGCTCAGGCGCATGCGGCAGGCGATATCGACCCCCACGGCGTAGGGGATGACGGCGTTGTCGGTGGCCAGAACGCCGCCGATGGGGAGTCCGTAGCCGACGTGGCAGTCGGGCATCAGGGCTCCGCGGACGGAAACCGGCAGCCGGCAAGCCTTGTCCATCTGATCGATGGACATGGGATCTAAATCTTGGCCCCATTTCTGATAAGAGGCCTTGCTCTCGTACTTTCCGCTCATGCTGCTTTTAGTATAGAGGGCTGAGCAAAAGCCCGTAGCCAAGGCTCAGCGAGCCAGGGTCCAGAACACCTTGAGCAGCAAGGTGAAGGCCGTCCTGGCATGGCCAGGCCTCTCAGTATTGTGAGTCCTCTGGCACCCGGGACGTCTGGATGGCAAGATGGCCGGATGAGAGAGCTGATCTACTACGTGGCCTCCACGTTGGACGGTTTCATTGCCCGCGAGGACGGATCTCTGGGGGATTTCCCTTGGGACGACCGGTACGGTGCGGAGCTCCTGCGGGCCTATCCCGAAACCTTCCCCGCCCACCTCCGAGAAGGTGAATTCAGCCGTGAAGAGCATAAGCGGTTCGATGCCGTCCTGATGGGACGCAAGACGTATGAAGTGGGTCTTGACGCGGGCTTCAGCAATCCTTACCCGACGCTCGACCAGTACGTGTTCTCGCGCAGCTACCCAGAAAGCCCGGATCCCAACGTTGAAGTGGTCCGCCACAAGGCTGTCGACGTGGTCAGGGATGTGAAGAAAGAAATGGGGAAGGCTATCTGGCTTTGCGGGGGCGCCGAGTTAGCCGCCACGTTGCTGGAAGCCGGACTCATCGATGGCCTGATCATCAAGCTCAATCCCGTGCTCTTCGGTGCCGGCATTCCGCTCTTCGGCCAAGGCATCCGTCCCAGGGTCCTGGATTTGAGGGACAGCAAGGTCTTCGAAAGCGGCCATGCCATCCTCCACTATCGAGTCCGGGCTGCCTGCTAAGACAGCCGCTATTGCACCCTTTCAGGGTTCGTTTTTGTGTCAACCGTAACCCAGGGTGCCGCTCGGCCGCTGCGCGGCTTCGCTCTACCCTGGGCTAACGAATGGCTCGCCTTCAGCGAGCCCGGACTTGACCTTCAAGGGAGTCGCTGCCCGTCTCCGCAGCCTTGGCGAAGGAGGAGCCTGTGGCTCACCTTCGGCGAGCCCCGACCTGACCTTCGACGGAGTCGCTGCCCTCCTCCGGAGCCTTGGCGAAGGAGGAGAAGCCTATGGTCTGGCTTCAGGAAACCCACGTTCGAACCTCTTCGCGGTTGCAGGGCGGACTCGACCTTTCGACAGAGTCGCTGTCTGTCTTCGGAGCCTGAGCGAAGGAGGAGCCGATAGGTCGGCCCCAGCTAGCCATGTTGGGTGGATCTAGGTCGTCGTTGTCTTCGTGGCCGGGGAGAAGACTTGAAGGAGCGCCTGTTTGACGAGTTCTTTGGCCCTGTCCAGCGGAAAAGAATCGTCGCGGAGGGCGGAATCCTCTCCGCTGGCCGCCAGCAGGCGGGTCAGGGAGGTCATGGGGCAGTCGGGGAGGCCGCAGGGGTTCATGAGTTCGAAGTAGCGCAGGTCGGTGGAGACGTTGAGGGCGAATCCGTGGAAGGTGACCCAGCGGCGGACGCCCACTCCGATGGAAGCCAGCTTGCCTTGCTCGGTCCATACGCCCGTGTAGCCCTGGCGCCGGTACCCTTCCAGGCCCAGTGCCGAGGCGGCATTGATGAGGGCCTGTTCCAGATCGCGCAGATAGCGGTGGACGTCGCGTCCCCGGCGGCGCAGGTCGAGGTGGGGATAGCCGACCAGTTGGCCGGGTCCGTGGTAGGTGACGTCTCCGCCCCTCGAGATGCGCACCAAGTCGATGGGATTGCCCTCCCAATCCTCACGCGCCAGCAGGTTGGCGGCATCGCCGGCGCGTCCTACGGTGAAGGTGTGAGGATGTTCCACCAAGTGGACGGTTTCCTCCATCTCGCCGGCGGCAATGGCTGCCACCGCTTCCTCCTGGCGCTGGTGGGCCTCGCGGAAGGACATCCGGCCCAGGTCGACAAAGCGCATGTCTTTCATTCTCGCATGGCCGCCCGGACGCGTGCCGCAGCATTGGGATATGCTGAGGACAAGACCTTGACCGCAGCGCGGCAGGTATGCTAGACACAGCAATGTGCCGGGGAAGCCAGGTCGGCCAACGTGGCCTTCCATGCGAAGCCTCCTCACCCGACACACCGAGACTTAGCACTTGCAGGGGAAAGGAATAAGAATGAAAAAGATTACCACGATCGGAATCATAGCGATTTTGACCTTGATTGCGGCCGGAGACTTGATGGCGCAGACCGATCAGATCATCATGCGCCAAGAGGCCAGCACCAGCGGACAGAGGGCCATTTTCGCCACCTTCGTCAACTGGATTCCAGACACGGTAGACACGGCCTTCTCCGTCTCCAATACCCTTCGGGCCCCCGAAGGTATCGAAGCCGGGTTCCCACAGGGCAATCCCAGCGGAACGCTGGAATTCTATTTCGTCCATCAATCCGGGAACATCTTGATGTACGAAACCACGGCCGGTTCTCCAGGAGTCGGACTCAATTCGATGGGTGAATTGGAGCCGGGACAGACCTACCGCGTGCTGATGAGCGAACTTATGACGGCCGCCAATTTCAGCCAGTTCGCCGTCAACTTCGGTCTGGATCCCGGAAGCGGATTGGCCGGCTATCTGTGGATCGTGGCCAATTTTGAAGGCGTGCAGGGAACGGCCAACGTGACCGACTTCGCCTCCTTTACCCAAGCCACGGTCATGCAGCCCGACATCGGCTCCGCAACCTTCTTGCAGGACTCCAACGCCGGAATCCCGCTGGAGCCCGACAACTAAGCCACGCTTGGCGAATTCTCTCCAGCCTGTCCGCCCGTTCTTGGGGCGGACAGGCTTTCTTTATCCATCCTCCTTTTTCTTCTCCATGCTGAATAGCGTTATCCTTTTTGCCTTCTGGTTGCCCGTGATCCCGGGATCTGAGTTGTCCGCCAAGGAGTGCGAGTCGCCGCAGTTGCTGCAGGCGGTCGCCTCATATTGGGAGCACCTGCGCAAAGGCGACCGCGATGAGGCTTTGCAATGGGTGGACAGGGAGAGCTGGAAGGCCTTCCTGAGTCAAGTGCAACCCCCACTGCGGGACTGGAGGCTGGAAGACGTGGAGCCGCTTGCAGAAGGTGGTTGCCGCGTCAGCGTGGTCACGCCCCGCGACTTGCCAGCCGGCACCTTCGAGCGGACCGTGCGCCAGCATTGGGTCAGGAACGACGAAGGCTGGAAGGTGCACATCGACGACCGCGCTGCACGACTGCGCGATTCCTACCGCTCGACGGGCCCTCCCGAGCCTCAGCAGGGGCGCTTGGAAGTGCTGCCCCGCCTGCTCAAGATCCACTTTCTCAGCGCCGCGTCCCAGGGCGTCCTGATCATTCTCAACGGACTTGAGGAGGAGCAGATTCTGCAACGGGTGGAGATGGATGCTCGACGCTTCGAGATCGTCGAGTCGCCGCAGGCCATTGGGGCGGGAGAAAGCGCCCGTCTCGTCGTCCGCTATGTGGGTGAGGAAGTATCCAAGGAGCTGAGATCGCGGCTGCACCTGCATTTCGCCTCGGGCCAGGTCATAGCGGTGGAGATCCTTTATAACCACCTCAGCCCAGGCACACGAGCCCTCATGGGACTGTCCCCCGAAGAGGCCGAGAAACTGCGGCGGGGCGAGAAGGTCACCCCCGCCATCAAGGTTCCCTCCCAACCCTCCAAGCCCCCTTCAGGACCCGGCTCCAAGTGATCATGCTCCTGGCTTGACCAAGTCTAGGCGACAAAAAGATCCCAGAGTGAGAAAGGCCGCCTGCTTTCTACCCTTCGGATTCAGCCTTTCCCCGTTCTGCCTGCGATGATAGGGTTTTTGCAAGTGCATTTCGACAGTCTTTTCTGGGTAGTATCGTCACGCTGGGCGCATAGGCGCAAAGCACGCAACAGCCCGAGCCAATGAAGGTTAGGTTCGTTCAGCATCGGCCAATGCAGTGCGAAGTAATCACATGCTTTGGCTTTGCGTCTTTGCGCCTAGAGTGACGTCGCTGGCGCCTGGGGCCAGCAGCTTGCCGACAGCTCCACATAAGTCAACTCGGCCCAACATGATCAGCCTTCTCGCGGCTCTTGGCGGTAAGGAGCCGCTCCCTCGCCCGCAATTTTCTAACACGTGGTCTGCTCGGGTGCCGCATCCATCCGTGCCGACTGCGTTGCGCTTGGTCGGCCTGCTCAACGGACCCTGCAGGACGTTTGCGCGGGTCTCGGCCACGGTGCCTTGTCATCACGGCACCTGCGGCCCCTCTCGACAACCCGTGAGGAATGCGTCTAGATCTCGGAGCAGGAAGCGCCGTGGGAAAAGCAACTGAAGCAGCGGTGATGCTTGAGCATGACCCGTTGCTGAACAGCTCGGCGCAACGTCGAACCCTGGTCGTAATCGGGATCGTCATCCACCAAGGTGCAGGCGTAGATCCGCATCTTTCCATCTTGCTTCACGGCCATCTTTGAGAATGCGCACATGAAGCGGGAGCGCGACTCGGCGTCCTGATAGCGGGTCATGCAGTCCTCGGTGATGTCGGGAATGCCTTCGGGATGGGCGCCGGGGGAATAGAAGTCGGGGAAGGCCACCAAGCGCAGGTCGCCGGGGAGTCCGTGCGCTTGGAGAATGCGGGCAAATCGCTCCTCGACGCCCTGGCGGTCTTCGCCCTTTTCCATTTGGCGGGCCACCGATAGCGGGAAGCCGGTCTCAAGGATTGCCTTCATGCCTTGGATCGATTGTTGGAAGCTGCCCTCTCCGCGTCCCTGGTCATGGCGGGCTGCGTCGGGATAGTCGAGGCTGACGCGGAAGGAGAGCGGATGGGGGGCTTGCGCCAAGGGTTGAATGTCTTCAAAGCGGCGGAGGAGGGGGTCGGTGCCGTTGGTCAAGACCAGACACGGGCGGTGCCTCAGGGCATAGTCGAGGATGCTGATGATGTCTTTGCAGACGAAGGGCTCCCCTCCGGTGAAGGAGAACTGCTGGACATCCAGGTCGAGGGCCTCGTCGATGAGAGGCTTGGCATCCTGGAAGCGAATCAGGTTGAGACGGTTGTCGCCGGGCCTGGAGCCCTCCAGGCAGAAGGGACAGGACAGGTTGCAGGCCGTTCCGGTGTGGAACCACAACTCGCGCAGAACCTCGGGCTGGATGTAGCCGCGAGGATCTCCCTTGGAGGTGAAGCGCCAGTCGTCGTGTGGGGGTGCTGGCCGGGTCGCCATATTGCTCCTCGCTCCGCAGCAGACTTAGCAGCAGCCGCTGGTGGCTTGGGCGCGCCCTTCCAAGTCGGCGTCAAAGGGAAGTTGGGTTCCGCATCCTTCGAAGATGCCGTAATGGGTGCTCCAGTCGCCCAGGAAATCAAAATGCGGCTTGAAGCGGGTTTCGGAAAGCATGCGGAAGGTGTTCCCGCAGACGGGAAAGACCTTGCCGCGGTCGATGCGATGATGCTTGTCCAGCACCCAGACCTGCGGGCAGTGCGGAATCGTTCCCTGGTAGATCACAGCCTGACCGTAGTCTTCGCAGGCGCTCTCCAGTCCTTCGATTTTGAAAAGTCGGTAGGTGGCCGAGAAGAAGCTGATGTGCCCGATGCGGTCGGCGATGTCCTGATTGTCGACGCTGATGGGATGGTCCTCTACCAGACGGGGATCCTGGAAGCCGGTTTGGCGGCTGAGGGTGAGAAAGTCGTTCCAGTAGAAGGCTCCGCTCAAGCATTCGCCATAGAGGACGGGGTCGTCGACCAGCTCCTCCGGCACGCGCCGGTCGGCGTAGACGTCGGAGAAATAAAGTTCGCCGCCCGGCTTGAGCAGGCGGTAGGCTTGCTCCAGGACAGCCTGTTTGTCGGGCGAGAGGTTGATGACGCAGTTGGAGACGATGAGGTCGAAGCTGTTTTCCTCCAGCCCCAACTCGTCCAGCCGCTCGATGTATCCCTGGCGGAACTCCACGTTGGGACGCGCGTAGCCGAACTTTTGTGCGTGGTAGTCGACATGACGGCGGGCGACTTCGATTTGCTGATCCGTCATCTCGACGCCGACCACCGAGCCCGACTCGCCCACCAGTCGAGAGAGGACGTAGCAGTCGCGTCCCGAGCCCGAGCCCAGATCGAGGATGCGGGTGCCTTCAAGCACATCGGGGACCACGAATCCGCACCCGTAGTAGCGCTGGCGAACTTCCTCGTGCACTTCATTGAGAGCCGCCTGGACGTGGGCGGGCAGGCGGCCGCCGCTGGTGCAGGCGTTGGTCTTGAGGTCCTTCGAGCCTTGCAGAACCTTGCCGTAGTATTCTTTGACGCGGTCGGTCACTGTGGTCGTCATAGAAAAGTCATTATGCCAATCTCGCCTGCATCCTGTCATCTCTGCCGAGCGCTTTTGTTGGCCCTGCAACAATTGGGCTTCGTCCTGGCCTCCCCGGCCTCCCCCGCTTGACCTTGTTCTCTGACGCCTGGCTGGGATGGAGCGGGTTCGTGCTAGAATCCGCCCCGTATGATTGCTAGAAGCAGCGGATTGCTCTGCCACATCACCTCCTTGCCGTCGGCCCACGGCATCGGCGACCTGGGTCCGGAGGCCCGGCGTTTCGCCGACTTCATGGCCGCGGCCGGACAAAAGGTCTGGCAGGTTTTGCCCTTGCGTCCCACGGGGTACGGCGACTCGCCCTACCAATGTGTCTCGTCCTTCGCCGGCAACGCTATGCTGATCAGCCTGGAAAAGCTTGTCGAGGACGGCTTTCTGGCCTCCGAGGAGATCGGTGAAGTCCCCCGCTTTCCCGCCTCCAAGGTCGACTTCGGGCAGGTCCTCCCCTTTAAGGAAGCGGCCCTGGAGAAGGCTTTCCACCGCTTCCTCGAGCGGGGCGATGACGAGGAGACCCGGCGCTTCGAGAGTTTCTGCCAGTTCAACGCCCATTGGCTGGACGACTACGCCCTCTATCGGGCCATCAAGGAAGAGCGCGACAAGAAGGCCTGGATGGATTGGGAAGCCGAGTTGGTGCGGCGCGAACCCGAGGCTCTGCGTCAAGCCCGGGCCAGCTACGCCCACCGCGTCAGCTTCCACAAATTGTGCCAGTACTTCTTTCGCCGCCAGTGGGACGATCTGAAGGCCTACTGCCTGGGCTGCGAGGTGCAGATCATGGGCGACATTCCCATCTTCGTGGCTCATGACAGCTCCGACGTATGGGCCCATCAGGAGCTCTTCCAACTGGACGCCAAAGGACATGCTACCGAGGTGGCGGGAGTGCCGCCCGATTATTTCAGCGCCACCGGCCAGCTTTGGGGCAATCCGCTCTATCGCTGGGAAGTGATGGAGGAACGCGGGTACAAGTGGTGGATTGACCGTCTGCGTTCCGAGTTTTCCCTGGTCGACATCGTGCGCCTCGACCATTTCCGAGGCTTCGAGGCCTTCTGGGCGGTTCCATCTCAGGAAGAGACGGCCATCAACGGCGAATGGCGTCCGGGCCCGCGCGAGACCTTCTTCGAAAAAGTTCAGGAGAAGCTGGGCGATCCACGCATCGTGGCCGAGAATCTGGGGGTGATCACCGACGAGGTGGAAGCTCTGCGCGGGCGTTTCGGATTCCCTGGCATGGCCATCCTCCAGTTTGCCTTCGGAACCGACATGAAGGCCAGCGACTTCCAACCCCACCGCTACCCGCGCAACCTGGTGGTCTACACCGGGACCCACGACAACGATACCGTGCAGGGATGGTGGTCCGGGGGCGTGGGCGCCAGCACCCGCGATGAAGACCAGGCCCGCAAGGAAAAAGACTTTGCCCGACGCTACCTCAACATCCGCGATGATGTTGACGTGCACTGGGACTATATCCGCGCCATCTTGTCGTCGGTGGCCGACTTGGCCATGATCCCCGTCCAGGACCTTCTGGGCCTGGGCAGCGAAGCCCGCATGAACACTCCTGGAAAAGGCCAGGACAACTGGACCTGGCGCTTGCGGTCCGGAGCGCTTGATGAGTCGATCAGCGAGAAGCTGGCCGAGCTGTGCCGGCTCTACGAACGCTAAGCTGGCGCCTGGCGTGCAACTCCCAAGGCCCAAGAACCAACTCACAAGACTTTCCTTCTCTTGAATGGCCGGCGGTCGCGTATGGTCAGGCCGCTCAGGAATACCCACCCCTTGGGAGTTGGCCTTTGGAAGTTGGGAGTTGCGCAGCAGTTGGGAGTTGCGCAGCAGTTGGTGGTTGCCACCCGAAACATGTATGATGTCAGTTCTTCTTCCGACACTCAGACAATCCAGGGAAAGAGTCCTATGAACGATCTGCTTGCGGCGGTCCGTGTGTCTCGTGCAGTTGTTTTGGCCCTGTGCCTGGGACTGGGCGCAACCGTTGCGATGGCTCAGCCCGCGGTGGAAAAAGTCGAGCCTCCAAACTGGTGGCCGGGACACTCCATCAATCCAGTGCGGCTGCTGATCCGCGGTGAAGGCTTTGCGGGCGCCCAGGTATCGTCCCGCGGCCAGGACGTCTCCATCGGTCTGACCCGCGTCAATGCAGCCGGGACCTATCTCTTCGCCGACCTCCACATCGATCCCCAAGCCCAGCCGGGGACGCGTACGCTGCAGATAGAAAGCCCACAGGGCTCGGCCCAAGCCGAGTTTGAGATCCTGCAGCCCCTCTCTCGTCAGGGACGCTTTCAGGGAATCGACGGCGACGACGTGATCTACTTGCTCATGCCTGACCGTTTCGCCAACGGAGACCCTTCCAACGACAATCCAGCCGAGTCGCCGGGACTGCTTGACCGATCCAAGGCCCGCTACTATCACGGGGGCGACCTCCAAGGCGTCATCGACCGTCTGCCCTATCTCAAGGATCTGGGCGTGACCGCCATCTGGATGAATCCCTGGTACGACAACGTCAACCATCTCAACCAGCGCGAGACCTACGACAATCAAGCCATCACCGACTATCACGGCTATGGGGCGGTGGACTTTTACGCCGTCGAGGAGCACTTTGGCGACTTGGCGCTGTTGCGCAAGCTGGTGGACGAAGCCCACCGACTCGACATCAAGATCATTCAGGACCAAGTGGCCAACCACAGCGGGCCCTACCATCCCTGGGTCACCGACTCGCCCACGCCTACCTGGTACAACGGCACCCAGGACGATCACCTGCCCAACGAGTGGCAAACCTGGACGCTGGCTGATCCCCACGCCTCCGAAGCGGTGCAGAAGCCCACTCTGGACGGCTGGTTCATCGACATCCTCCCCGACATGAACCAGGGTGATGCCGAAACGGCCCGCTACATCATCCAGAACACCCTGTGGTGGATCGGCATCAGCGGACTCGACGCCATCCGCCAGGACACTCTGCCCTACGTCCCCCGCTGGTTTTGGAGGGACTGGATGACGGCCATCAAGCGCGAATATCCGCGGATTAACGTGGTGGGTGAGTTCTTCGAGGGCAACCCTTCGCTAGTCGCCTTCTTTCAAGGCGGACAGTCGCGTTATGACGGCGTCGACACCCGCCTCGACACGCTTTTCGACTTTCCGCTCTACTACGGCGTGCAGAAGGCCTTCACCAAGCGTGAGTCGATGCGATCCATTGCCAGGATCTTCGCCCACGACCATCTCTACACCGATCCCGACGTTCTGGTGACTTTCATTGATCTGCACGACACTGCGCGCTTCATCAGCGAGCCCGGAGCCGACTTGGAGGGACTCAAGCTGGCCTACTCGCTGATTTTCGCGGCCCGCGGCATCCCTCTCATCTACTACGGCACCGAGATCGCCATGGAAGGCGGAGGCGATCCTGACAACCGACGCGATTTTCCGGGAGGATGGCCGTCCGACCAGCGCGATGCCTTCACCCAGGCGGGACGCACCCAGCGGGAGCAGGACGTCTTTGCCCACGTCCGCCGCCTGACTCACCTGCGCCGGAGCACCCATGCCCTGCGCCATGGCGAGATGATCCACCTGCACGTGGGCGACGAACTCTACGCCTTCGCCCGCGTTTCGGGCCAAGGTATCGCCGTTGCAGTCTTCAACAATGCTGACCAGGACAAGACGGTCACCTTCAAAGTCCACTCTACCGGACTCCCCGACGGTCTGACGCTGGCTGACGAACTCCAATCCGCCCCCCAGGCGACGACTCGGGATTCCAAGATGACAGTGACCATCCCGGCCCGTGCCGCTGCCCTGTACTTCGATCGCCGCTGAGCGGCGTAACGTTCTCCTCGATGAGTTGCAGAAAACCGCCGATCGACGGTGTTTAACCCGGATCCGGGCTCGCTGTAGGCGAACCTCAGTCCAGCTCAGAGTAGTGCTAAGGCGCCAAGCGGGTCCGAGCATCACCCTGGGCAAGGGAAACGCCGTGGAAGCCCTCAAGGACTACAACCGGGTCATCGAAATGGGCTCGCCCAGGTCGACGACCAGCCGCGCGGTGCCGCCCACCACTAGAGAAACCCCGAAAAGGGTGGAAAAACGGGCTTTCGAGGGTGTTATGTGCGGATTTCGCGCAACCCGGTGTTAGAGCGGATTAGGTGGGTGCCGCCACGGGCTCAGGCAAAGAGGTCCGGCCAGTACCAGCGCAGGATCCACAGCAGTGCGGCGGCGTAGACCGAGGACATGAGATCGTCGAGGAGGATGCCCCAGGAACCGGGCAGATCCTCGAACTGGCGGGCTGGCGGGATCTTGATGATGTCCGCCAAGCGGGTGACTGCGAAGGTCAGCAACAGGGTGGCGGCGAGATCAGGTCCGCCGCGGAAGAGCAGGACGGTCATCAGGTAGCCGGCCACCTCGTCGAGGACGAACTGGCTGGGATCTTTGTTTTTCCAGCGTGCCACGGCCCAAGGCGTGAGGACGTGATTGAGCCAGCAGGCCAGCGCCAACGCGGCCGCCAGGATGGGCGTCATCCAGCCGGTCGGGGCCCACAGCCGCGCCGCGGCGAAGACGGCGACTCCCGCCAGGGCGCCTAAAGTGCCCGGGGCCACGGGGGACATCCCCATCCCCAAGCAGGTCGCGACCCAAAACTTCCAACCCCTGGCTGCTCCCATGGCCCCCGATTCTCGCACAGAATCCCGGCTGGGGCGCGGGTGGGCTGAACCAGGCAGCGGCCTTGCGTCATTAAGGCATCGGACGACCTGCTCGATCCGGGAATTCACATCGCGACCGCGTGGAGGGCGGGAAATTTGAACTCCCGGAGGGCGCTTGCGTACACTGAAGCGTCCTTTTGAGTCGACCCGGACGAGGACGTCTTGGGCCGCTTCCATTGGATCGGGCTGTCTCGTGGAATCGCACCATGCCGAGAACTGAACCGACTGCAAATCCAGCGCGCGTCCCTGCTTGGACGCCTTCCGGCAGAGAGGCGGACGTGGTCGAGGAGCCGTCCGCCCAAGCCGCGGCCCGGATCTACGCCCGCTGGCTGCGCGGACTTCTGCGCTTTGGCGGATCAGTGATGCTGCTGGCGGTGGGCGCCGTGCTGATGCCTGCCCAGTGGATGAATCAAGTCCATCAAGGACTAGGATTGGGGCATTTTCCCAGCGAGCCGATCACCATCTATCTGGCCCGCTCGGCTTCGGCGCTTTACGCCATCCATGGAGGCGTTTTGTGGCTGGCGTCCACCGATATTGGCCGCTTCGCGCCCCTCATCCGCTACATGGCCTGGGCGGGATGCACTTTCGCCGTCACCATCTTCTTCATTGACCGCGCTTCAGGCATGCCCGGTTGGTGGACGGTTGCCGAAAGCCTCCAAGTCCTGGCCATCAACTTGGCCTTTCTCTACCTCCTGCGGCGCTACCGTCAAGCGGCGCGTTGACAGAGGAAAAGTTGTCGGCCTGCAACTGTCGCTATTCCACCCTGTCAGGGCTCCTGCTGAGTTGCTTTCGGCTCCCAAGGTGCCGCTCGGTCGCTTCGCGTCCTCGCTCTACCCTGGGTTGGCCTATGGCTCGCCTTCACGAGCCCCGACTTGAATTCAACCTCCAGCCTGCCTTAGCCAATGGTGCGTTTGAGGTAGGCTTTGAGGCGCTGCCAGGCGTCGAGGGCGGGTTTCTGGCGGGTTTCCGGGTCTTGGTCGGTGTGGAGCCAGAATCCGTGGCCGACGTCGTCGTAGATGTGGACGTCGTTGTCGATGCCGATCTGGCGCAGTGCGTCCACGAATTTGTTGACCTCTTCGGGCGGGATGCCGCCGTCGTTGGCGGCGAAGGTGCCGTACACCTCATGGTTGAGGACCCGCAATTCTTCAGGATCGGTCAGCAGCCGGCCGTAGAAGATGGCGGTTCCCTCGTGGTTCTCGCCTCCCAGCGCGTAGCTGAGGGCCACGCCGCCGCCAAAACACCATCCCATAGCGGCGATCTTGCCTGAAACGTCGTCGCGCTCGCGCAGGAACTTGGCTGCGGCATCCAGGTTGGCGATCAGCTTCTCAGGATTTCCGCGGGCTTCTCGCACCAGTGCCATGTTCTCCTCGCGGCTGCTGCCCGTGCGTCCCGAGTAGAGATCGGCGGCCAGGGCCACGTAGCCTTCTGCTGCCAGCGCGTCGGCCACTTGGCGGACGCGGTCCACCAGTCCGTTCCACTCGTGGATGAGGATGACCGCTCCGTGAGGACCGTCTTCGTCGGGTACCGCCAGATATCCCAGACTCTTAGGGTCATCCGGATAGTAGGCCACCGGGTCGCCCTGCAGGGGTGGAGCCTGGCCCAACAGCGCTGAGGGAAGCTGATCCTCGCCAGTGGCTTGCTGGGTCACTGTTCCCTGCTGCGCCCCCAACCAAAGCCCAAGGCTGATTCCCGCCAACAAGGCGACTAATATCCCGAGGTATTTTTTCCTCATCGTTGCTCTATCCTCTCTGCGTTAGTTGGCTCAAGCTGATCCGGTCGTCGGTGACATCCGCGCCACCTGCCGCAGCGCTGGGTGTCCGACCGGGATACCGTTCTCTATGGTGTCAATTCAGCCGCCCCGTCTGCAAGTCAAGCCTAATGCCACGCGTCAAAAGTCCTGAGCCCAGCCGCATCCCAACTGAATTCTGATTAACCCCCGGTACCCAGGGATCCGCCCTGAGCTGGCGAATGGCACTTCTTCGGGGTTTTTTGGAACTTCGCCTATTGCACCTCGAACTTAGTAAGACTCTGGCTCAAAACTGTTGACGCGCGGACCTACAAGGGACCCACGCCCAGCAGCCTGCGGACCTCCTGCAGCGTTTCAGAAGCCATCTGCCGGGCCTTGGCGCTGCCCTCGCGGACGATTCCGCGGATCGTCTCAGGATCGCTCTCCAGTTCTTTCTTGCGCTCGCGCACCGGACGCAGTTCGGCCATCAGATGCTCGTAGACAGCGTCCTTGAGCTTGACGTATTTGAGCGTCTCGTTGCGGTACTCGGACTCGAACTCGTCCACAACCGACTGAGGAGCGGTCAGTTCCAGCAGATGGAAGAGATTGGCCACACCGGGTGACTTTTCGCCGGAGACGTCGGCTGGCCCCATGTCGGTGACCGCCGAGCGGATCTTCTTGTGAAGCTTTTTCTCGTCTTCCATCAGGAAAAGGCAGTGTTTGTCTCCCAAGCTCTTGCTCATCTTCTTGTCGGGATCGGCCGGCGAGACGATCTTGGCGCCCCGTAAGTCGTGTTTCTGGCGCAGCTTGCGCCCCGTGTAGGGAATGGGAAAAACCTCGCCGAAGCGGTTGTTGAACTTCTGGGCGATGCCCCGGGTCAGTTCCAGGTGCTGGTCCTGATCCTGTCCCACGGGGACGGCCTTAGCCTTGTAGATGAGAATGTCGGCGGCCTGCAGGACGGGGTAGTCGAACAGTCCCACGGTGACGTAGGCTTGCTGTTCAGCTTTGTCCTTGAACTGGGTCATGCGCTGGACGTCGCCGTAGGCAGCGATGCAGTTGAAGATCCAGCACAGCTCGGTGTGCTCGGGCACGTGCGATTGGACCATGACCGTGGAGCGCTGGGGATCGATGCCGCAGGCGATCAGGTCGGTGATGATGTCCAGTGATTGCTGCTGCAGATTCTTGGGATCGAACTCCACCGTAATGGCGTGATAGTCGACCGCCCCGAAAATGCAATCGTAGTGCTCTTGCAGCTTGACCCAGTTGCGGATGGCTCCGAAGTAGTTGCCGATATGCAGTTGGCCCTTGCCGGTCGGTTGAATCAGGGAAAGCGCCCGTTCCCGTGCCATATGCTCGCTCCTCGTGGTGGTTCAACAATCGTCCGAAGCCCGACACTTTATCATCATGATAAGGAAAATGCCGATCACGGTGATCAGTGGCCCCGTCCGATGCTGTGGGCGGCTTTGGGCTGACTGGGCTGGCGGGCTTGACGGCCGGGGGAGAAGGACGGCTTTCTGGGACTGCGGGCATTGTGTACAATCGGCTGCCAATGGCTCACACGGTAGATGATCTCAATGCGGTTTTGGAGCGCGAGGCGCCCGTTCTCTTTCAATGTTTGTCCCCGCTGGGAAGGGCGGCTTTCTTTCCGCCCGACATTCCCGTCCAGGCTGAGCAGGCCCGCGGCAAGGCCTTCAACGCCACCATCGGACAGATCACCAACGGGCACGGAGAGATCTTGGCCCTGCCCTCCATTGCGGCGGCGCTTCAGGGGCTCAACCGCCAGGACCGAAACCGGGCCATGCTCTACTCGCCGCCCTCGGGACGCCCGGAAGTCCGCAAAGCCTGGAGGAAGTGGCAGCGCCGCCAGGTGGACGACAGCATTCCCTCCTCGCTGCCGCTGCTGGCGGGAGGGCTGACTCACGGCCTCAGCTTGGCGGCCGAGCTCTTCGCCAGCGAGGGGACGCCGGTGGCTGTTCCGGCGCCTTTCTGGGGCAATTACCGTCAGACCTTCACCATGCGTCGCGGCGCCAAAGTGCTGACCGCTCCCTTCTACCGCGGGGGACGCTACAATCCCCGGGCGCTGGCCGAGTGCCTTGAGGGCGCCGAGCCGGGACGTCCCGCCATAGCCATCCTCAACCTGCCCTCCAATCCCGGCGGCTACTCGCCCGACCGGCAGGAGCGCCAGTCTCTGCTGCGAGCGCTGCACGACATTGCAGACGAGCGCCCCCTGGTGGTGATCTGCGACGACGCCTACGCAGGGCTGGTCTACGAAGAGGACGTCCCCAGCGCCTCGCTCTTCTGGGAGCTGATCGGCTGTCACGAAAACTTGGTCCCGGTCAAGGTCGATGGCGCCACCAAGGAGTTCAGCTTCTTCGGCGGACGGGTGGGCTTCATCACTTTCGCGCTTGATCCTGGCTCCCCCGCTTTTCAAGCTCTGGAAAGCAAGGTCAAATCGCTGGTCCGCTCGGGAATGGGATCGCCCTCGGCCACCAGCCAAATCCTGCTCCTGCAGGCTCTGCAGCATCCTGACATCGAGTTGGAAGTTGAGGCTGTCCGCCGCTGTCTGGAAGACCGCTACAAGGCCCTCAAGCAGGCCTTGCAGGACGCCGACCGCGAACTGATTCGCTCCATGCCCTTCAACAGCGGATGCTTCTCCCTGCTCGAACTCCCTGCCGATAGTGAACTCGATTCCAACGCCGCCCGCCTCCACTTGCTCGAGCATCAGGACACCGGGGTCGTGTCCATTGCTCCCAACTTCCTGCGCATCGCCTTCTGCTCGGTGGACGCACCCTCGCTCCCCGAGGTGGTGCAACGCATTCAGTCCGGTCTGCGAGAGATGCGCTGATGGCGCGCGGCGAGACGAATCCCAAAACCCTGAGAACTTGATAAGGTTAGGTCGCGCCGCACTGTCGGTTTGAAAAAACTTGACAAGACGGCGATGGCGTCTTTTTCTTTGAATGTCGTTGGTGTGCATCACTGAAGACAGACAATGGGTGATGCGCCCGTTCAGGATTCCCTTAGATATCGCCGAGTAGGAAGGTTCTTATGGCCGTCAAGACTGAGACTTATGAATTTCAAGCTGAAACCAAGCAGCTTCTCAATATCGTCATCCATTCCCTTTACACCGACAAGGAGATCTTTCTGCGCGAGTTGATCTCCAACGCCTCGGACGCGCTCGACCGGCTGCGCTTCGAAGCCCTCAAGAAGCCGGAACTGCTGGAGCCCGACGACGAGCTTGAGATCAGGCTCGATCCCGACGCCGACGCCAAGACGCTGACCATCTCCGACAACGGCATCGGGATGAGCCGCAAAGAAGTCATCGAGAACCTGGGAACCATCGCCAAGAGCGGGACCCGCGACGTCATCGAGAAGCTCAAGCGGGCCAAGAGCAGCGATCAGGCGGCCCAGTTGATCGGACAGTTCGGCGTGGGGTTCTACTCAGCCTTCATGGTGGCCGATCAGGTGGAAGTCCAAACCCGCCGAGCCGATCAAAAGACGGGGACGCGTTGGGTGTCGCAGGCTGACGGCACCTACACCGTCGAGACCGTCCAGCGCGAGCAGCGGGGCACCTCGATCACGCTGCACCTGAAGCCCGCGGATCCCGACGAAGGACTGGAGGACTTCAGCCAGGACTTCCTGCTGGAGCGGCTGATCAAGCGCTATTCCGACTTCGTGGCTTATCCCATCAAAATGCGTCAGAAGCGCCAGGTACGCGAGAAGGACGAGGAGGGCCAGCCCAAGGAGGACGGCAAGACCGAGACGGTCATTGAGGATAAGACCCTCAATTCCATGAAGCCCCTGTGGGCGCGTCCCCAGAGCGAGGTCAAGGAAGAGGAATACAACGAGTTCTACAAGCACATCGCCCACGACTGGGAAGATCCCCTGGCCAAACTCACTTTCAGAGCCGAGGGCGTGCGCGAATACCAGGCCTTGCTTTACATCCCTTCGCGGGCGCCTTTCGACCTCTTCTTCCCCGACGCCGACTACGGATTGCAGCTATACGCCCGACGGGTCAACATCATGGATTCCTGCCGCGAGCTGCTGCCCCGCTACCTGCGCTTCCTCAAGGGCGTGGTCGACAGCTCCGACTTTCCCCTCAATATCTCGCGTCAGCGCCTGCAAAACGACCGCCACGTCCTGCAGATCCGCCGCTGGCTGACGCGCAAGGTGCTGGACGGCCTGCGCAAGATGCAGCGCGAGCAGGAAGACGACTACCTCAAGTTCTACACGCAGTTCGGCGCCATCCTCAAGGAGGGCATTGGGCAAGATCCCGACAACAAGAAGCGCCTGCTGCCGCTGCTGATGTTCGAGTCTTCCCACGATCCCGAAAAGCTCACCACCTTCGACGAGTACGTCGAGCGCATGAAGGACGATCAGAAGGCCATCTACTATCTTCAGGGCGAGTCTCGGGCCCTGGTCGAGAATTCACCCCACTTGGAGTCTTTCCGCGAGAAGGGAATCGAGGTGCTCTTCCTGACCGAACCGGTGGACGAACTCCTCACCCAGCAGCTCAGTGAAGTCAAAGACAAGCCGCTCAGGTCGGCTGCCAAGGGCGAGTTCGACCTTCCCGGCGACGAGGAGAAGGACGAGGAAGCCAAGAAGCAGGAGGAAGAAGAACGCTCCACCTTCAAGGACCTCACGGAGGCCCTTCAGAAAAAGCTGGAAGACAAGGTGCGAGAAGTGCGCCTCTCCAAGCGGCTGACCGAATCACCGGCATGCCTGGTGGGCGGCGAAAACGATCCCAGCCCCCATTTTCAGCGCCTGATGGAGAAGGCCCAGATGGCGGCCCCCGGCATCAAGCCCATCCTGGAGATCAATCCCAAGCACCCCGTCATCACGTCCCTCAAAGACCACTTGGCCAAGGACAAGGACGACCCCGTCCTCAACGACTATGCCGACCTGCTGTTGGGTTACGGCCTCATTTCCCAAGGCAGCGAACTCCCCGACCCCAGCCGCTTCAACAAACTCCTGGCCGATTTGATGGCCAAAGCACTCTAAGGGGGGGTGTGCGCGTGCCGGTCTGCCCGGCCCCACGAATCTGAGCGGCAACGCCCGTCACCGTGGGTTGGAAGCCGAGATAACCATGGGCGGTTGGACTCTGTACGGGAAGCAACAATTAGAATGTGATACCTTTCCGCCGTCACGGCTCGGCGGCTCAGTACGCTGTCTTGCGCGACTGAACGCCGCGTGTTGAGTCTTCAAGGAAGTTGCTTATGAGGGTTAATTACGCCATCGTCTTTGTCAGCGAGATGGACAAATCCGTTGCCTTCTATCGCGACCTGCTGGGGTTGCCCCTCCGCTTCCAGTCTTCACATTGGACAGAATTCGCTACCGAAGGCGCAACTTTGGCACTGCATCTGGGCAGGAAGCCGGACGGTCTTCATGGCATTGCCCAGGATAAGGCGCCGGGAACCTGCAGGCCGGGCTTGGGTGTCCCCGACTTGGATTCATTTCATAAGAGGATGGTCACCCAGGGCGTTGTTTGCCTTGAGGAGCCGAAGGTGGTTTCCGGGTCTCGGATTGCTCAATATGCCGATCCAGACGGCTTGGCGATCTCTGTTTCGGAGCACACAAGTGGCGGCTGAATGATGGGACCAGTCGCCGAGTGCCGAATCACACCAGTTCGGTGAAGTATTTGTCTCGGGCCAGACGCCAGAAGACAACGAAGAAGGCGGTCAGGGGGATGGCCAACAGCATTCCCAGGATGCCGTTGAGGGCGGAGCCCCAGAAGAAGACGGCCACCATGATGACCATGGGATGCAGTCCCGTGCGGTCGCCCATGATCTTGGGCGTCAGGACATAGCCCTCGATCATCTGCACCACCGTGAAGACCACCAGCACTCCCACTGCCAGCGGAAAACCGCCTCCGTCCTGCCAAAAAGCCAGAGGGATCGCCACGCCCAGTCCCAGGATGCTGCCCAGGTAGGGGATGATGTTGAGCAGTCCCAGGGCCAACCCCAGCACGGCTCCGTAGCGCAAGCCGACGATGCTGAATCCGATGGCGAAGAGCACCCCCTGCAGAAAGGCGATGAGGAGCTGTCCGCGGAAGAAGGCCACGATGATGTTGACGAATTCGCGCACCAGGTAGGTGATGTCTTCGCGGGTCTCAGGCTTGAGGAAGGGAAGGGCTGATTCCGACCAGCCCTGCGGCTTTTGCGGATCCATGAGCAGGAAGAAGGCAACGTAGACCGGCAAAACCACCCAAGCCGCCAGGCGTCCGAAGACGCTGAAGATGTCTCCCCCCGTCGCGGCGAAGCGTCCGCCCAGGTATTGCAGGGCCGAGAGAAAGGCTTCCCCCCGTCCTTGAAGGGCCTCGGTCACTTGCTCTCCGTAGCGGTCCCACAAGTCTTGGATAAGGGGCAAATGCTGACGCGCTTCAGCCAGGATCTGTTCCCACAACTCGGGCAGTTTCTGGATCAGTTCCGACGACTGCCGCACCACGATGGCGCCGAAAAACCATCCGATCAACACCAGAGGCACCAGCGCCGCCAGCAGCATGACCGCCAAAGCTGCCACCGGCGGCAGCTTGAGCCGATCGGTACACCAGTCGTAAAGGGGCTTGATGACCAAGGCGATGATTCCGGCCACCGCCAGAGGCAGGAAGACGTGGGAGAAGGCGGAAAAGAAGATGCCGATCAGCCACAGCAACCCGGCGATGGCGCACAGAATGACAACGACGGCCAGCAAGGTGGCGGCTACGGCAATGGTCGATTGCTGGCGGGGGGTAAGGTCGATTCTCATCGCGTCTCCTGGAGCGGCCTCATTATCGTGCAGTCCTTTCCAGCCCGCAAGTGGGCCAAGCTGAACCCTGACGGGCTGTTTTCCGTTCGTACCGTTAAGTGAGAGTCGGCTGCGCGCGGTGGATGAGCTCGTCGCGCCCGTCCAAATCCGTAATGTGTTCGCGTGCGAACGCTTTCCTACGGTCACTGGTTGACGGATGCGCACCCAAAGGACCACGGTGAATAACGAAGCCCGGATCAGGATCAGGCCCCGACGGTTGGCCCGAGCCTTGAGGGAGAGCCGCTTGAGTCAGAACGCCTGGGCCCTGCGCCTGGGCCTGAGCAAGTCCTATCTCTCGCAGATGGTCAACGGGCGCCGTCTTTATCCGGGACGCAAAGTCCGCCGCCGCCTGCTGGAAGCCCTGGACCTCGATTTCGAGGAACTCTTCCAAGTCGAGAACCGGAATTCGAGGTCGGCCCAGTGCCAGAGCGGATACTACCGTACGCTCACGCAGTTGAGTTGGCGCGGACATCACTTACAAGTGCGCCATCGCCGGGGAGCAACCGCGCACGACCGCAAGGAGGCCCCTATGGGTCAACTGGGACAAGATTTCCGCTTCGCATTACGGGTCCTCAACAAGAATCGCTGGGTCAGCCTGATCGCCATACTGGCTTTGGCCTTAGGGATCGGGGGCAATACGGCCATCTTCAGCGTAGTCAACGGGGTGGTGCTCCAGCCCCTGCCTTACCCCGATTCGCAGGAGTTGGTGCAGGTGATGCGCGGGCATCCGCGGGGCAACAATCCTTGGGTTTCGGTGCCGTTCTTCTTTCATTGGAAAGCCAACAGCCGGACGCTGAAGCGCATCGCTGCCTATGAACAGCTTGGCACCGGCTTCAACCTGACCGGAGAGGGGTCTCCTGAGCGGTTGACGGGCGTCAAGGTGACGCAAGAGTTCTTCAGGGTCTTCAAGTCGCCTCCCGCGCTGGGACGTGACTTCCAGCCTCAGGACGACCAGCCGGGGGCCGCCAAGACCGTGATTTTGAGCCATGGCCTCTGGCAAAGACGCTTCGGAGGCGACCGATCGGTGATCGGGCAGTCGATTATCCTCAACGAAGCCCCCTATGTGGTTGTGGGGGTCGCTGCGCGCGGTTTCCGTTATCCGGCTCACGCCGAGCTGTGGACGCCCGGACAGTATGATCCTTCCGACCAAAGCCGGGCGAACTACATCTATGCCACCGCCCGACTTGGCGAAGGCTCCGGATTGAGCGAGGCCCGTGCAGAATTAGACCTCTTGGCACGCCAGTTCTACGCGGCCCATCCCGACTGGGCGGTTTCGCCCGGCGACACGACCACGGCGCAGCAACTCCAAGAGTTTCTTTACGGCGACTTGCGTCCATCACTGTTGCTGCTGCTGGCCGCAGTGGGACTGGTGCTGATGATCGCCTGCGCCAACGTGGCCAACCTGCAGTTGGCGCGCTCGACGGGACGGCGCAAGGAGATCGCCATCCGCCGCGCCTTGGGGGCCCGTTCGCGCCGCATCTTCCGGCAACTGCTGACCGAATCGGTGGTCCTCTCGCTGCTGGGCGGAGTACTGGGAGTGGCGCTCTGCGCCGCCTCGCTGGGTCCCTTGCTCTCCCTCAGTCCGCTGGAGGTGCCCCGCTTGCAGGAGGTCGGGCTGGATGCCCCCGTGTTGCTGTTCACCCTGCTGCTGTCGATTCTGACCGGGGTTCTGTTCGGGTTGGCTCCCGCTTTTCAGGCTAGCCGCCTGGATCTCAACGAGTCCTTGCAGAAGGGATCGCTGCGCACCACGGGCGGCAAGTCGGGCGGACGCTTCCGAGTTGCCTTGGTGGTGAGTGAGATCGCCTTGGCCGTGTTGCTGATGATTGGAGCTTCGCTGCTGCTGCGCAACTTCGCCGTCCTGAGCAGCGTCGATCCGGGCTTTGAGCCGTCCGGCGTGCTGACCTTCAAGCTTTCCCTGAGCGGGGAACGCTACTCCAGCAGCCAAGACCTGGAACGCCTGACCGGCCAACTTCTGCCCAAGATCGCCGGTATTGCCGGAGTCAGCCAATCGGCAGCCTCCATTCCCTTGCCGATGGAGCCGGGCCCGGACCTGCCTTTCGTCATCGAGGGACGCCGCAAGCCGGGCACTGACGAAGGCATCGGCAGCGCCTATTACCGTCCCGTCACCGAAGGCTACTTCGAGGTTTTGAGCATCCCCCTGCGGCGAGGGCGCCGGCTGAGCGAGTCCGACCGCCATGGATCGCAGTTGGTGGCCGTCATCAACGAGGAGGCAGCCCGGCTCTATTGGCCCGAGCAGGATCCGCTGGGCCAGCGCGTCCACATCGGCATGCCCGAGGTCCCCGAGTTGGCCGACGCCCAACCCCGCACCATCGTCGGAGTAGTGGGAAGCGTCCGCCTTGACGGGCTCGACCAACCCGCACCGCCCGTGATCTACGTGCCTTTGTCGCAGGTATCCGAGGGCTTCGCGCCCATGCTGATCCAACTCCTCCCGCTTAGCCTGGCGGTTCGGTCCGAAACGCCTTCGGGCTCGCTGGCTCAGGCCGTTCAGGAGCAGATCTGGTCCGTCGATCCCAATCAGCCGGCGTCCGATATCCGTCCTCTGAGCGACAACGTGGCCAGGACGCTGGGGGAGCGCGAGTTCAACATGGTCCTGATGTCGACTTTGGCGGCCATGGCCCTGCTCCTTTCAGCGGTTGGAATCTATGGGGTGATCTCCTACCTGGTGACCGGGCGTACCCGCGAAATTGGCATCCGCATGGCTTTAGGGGCGGGACACGCAGAGATCCTCGGCTTGGTGATCGGACAGTGGATGAAGGCCGTCCTGCTGGGGGTGGCCCTCGGATTGGCCGGCGCCGCGGCCGCCGTACGCCTGCTTTCGGGCCTCATCGCCGGGGTGGCAAGCGACGACTGGCTCACCTTCTTGGCGGTACCGATCGTGTTCATCCTGGTGGCCTTGGCCGCCACCTACCTCCCCGCCCGCCGCGCCACCCGCGTCCCCCCCACAACGGCCCTGCGCTGGGAGTAGCTTCTGTTGGCCCGGACCCTTACCTCTGGGAGGCGCTGTATAATCGCCCGCGAATTGTCAGATTGATTCCGATCTGAATGCTGTCCCGGCCTTCAATCAGCCGAGTCGAGCGCACTAAGGGAAGTCCGCTGTCCAGGAGCGAAGCCGTGAGTGAAGCAAAGACCGTCGCCTGTGTCGGATGTGGAGGCCGCTTTCCCGACCTGGATGGCCCGACTCATCGCTATATGGAATCGTCACCAGCCTGCTGGGCCTGCTTCGGAGAGGTGCTGGCCCGCGAGTACAGCGATCTCAAGTATCGAAAAGTCCACCGTCTCACGGTCGACGCCTATGCGATCCAGCACCCCGGACAGCCCTCGGATCAATGCATCCGTTCAGTCGCCCTCCACGCGATCAGCCTGTGCGCGATCTTCGAGCAAGACATCGATCTGAACCAAGCCACTCAAATCATCCAGAAGGCCGCGCTGGATAAGGAGCGTTTCGTGTGGCTGACGCCGCCGACATCCATGGGGCCTATGACCATCGCCGACATCCATCCGGCCCAGGACGCTCAGGAGCATGCGCGCCTCGTCCGCCAGTGGGCCGAATCGGCTTGGTCAGCTTGGTCGGAGCACCATCCCACCTTCCGCAGATGGCTTTCCGGGAGTTTTGTTCTCTAAAGCGCTTGTCCGAAACCCAGCACATGCCCGTCGCAGTCGCGCACCGCGAACTCAAGCATCTGGTAGGCCTCCTGTTCGACGGGTCCGTAGACGACTTCGGCACCCGCTTGGGACAGTTGGGCGTGGAGCGCCCTGGCATCGTCGACCCAGAAGAAAACATCCCAGGTGCCTCCCTGAGCTTCGTTGGGGCGAATGCGCTCGGGCTCTTCGACCCGGCGAAGCATGATGCTGAGGCCGTCACGGCTGCAGATGGCAAACTCGGGGGGATCTCCAGCCGAGTAGTCAATGCCGAATCCCAGCACCTGCCGGTAGTGGTCCATGGACTTCCGAACGTCCGCCACAGGGAAATAAGAGGCTGCCCGCAATAGCCTGGGATTTTTTTTCTGCGCCATGTCGTTCTCCAATTCTGATTCAGTCAAGCTGGTCGATAGGATAAAGCCGGGACGGGAAACCATCGCATTCTGATAGGATACGACGAAGCCATTTTCAATGACAATGCTTCGGTCTTGCGTGCGGCGGCGCGGTAGCTGATGATGAACACTGAAACGACCCCCCCCATGGGGCATTATCGAGCTGGCGATTGTCTGAACCCAGCCCAAAGCTAACCCGCATTCTTCAGCGTGCGATACTGACTGCCATTCTCGCGCTGGCCCCCTGGTCCAATTGACGAGCACTCCCACGTTCTGGGGGGGATAGGTGCCGGACGGCACGGTGCGCGACATCTGGAGGGCCTCGCCGTTCTCGCCTTTACGGTTTCGGGTTGGGGCGTTCCAAGACCTCAGACCGGCCAAGGACGTAGGTGTGGGTGGGGGTGGTTAGAGTGCGGATGAGGTTAAAGTCGGGGGGAAGGCCGGGGAGAGAGGCGGGCTGGGAAACGCGGGTGCGGGAGAGGGCTTCCTTGAGGGACTGGTAGCGGGTCCAGTCGGAGGTGATGAGCTGGGTGGAGTTGAATTGGGCGTCGAGGACCAGGATTCCTGCAGGGGTCAGAATAAGGTAGCGGCTGTTGGGGGGGAGGTCCAGGCCGGGGAGAGCGCCTGAAGACGAAGCACTAGGTGAAGTGACGGCTGTGGGGGCCAGGGCCCGGAGCGGGGTGAGGGCGATGGCGTCGTGGAAGCGGCCGGCGGCCAGACGGCGCTGGACGGGGAAGGGGACAGCGTCGGTTTCGGCTTGCAGGCCTGAAGGGGTGAGCGAGTAGGTCCAGAGGGAGTCTTGGGCCAAGTGAGCGGGGCAGGACGCGACCTGGGTAGGTTCGGCCTCGGGCAGGAGCCGCCAGGAACGTCCCTCGGCGTCGATGAGGCAGAGAGCAGGCTGGTCGAGGGCCCGCCCTAAGTGAAGGCGCTGGATGCGGGCAGGATCGAAGGCGGTTTCCCGGGGGCGGATCAGGTTGGCGGGGTGGAAGGGTCCAAGGTCCGGGGTTGGTCCTGTGTCTCCTTCCCTTGCTCCATTTGGGGGCTGGGTCGCGGAGTCATGCCGTCGGGGATAACGAAGCCAGCCGGCGGACTGGGTGGCGGTTTCGATTTGACCGGGTCGGAAGAAAGCCAGCGAAGTCAGGGTGTCGAAGGCGAAACGCCCGGCTGACAGGTCGGACTCGCGGCCCTTGTAGGTGAAGCGCAGGACGCCCGGCGATCCGTCGCGCCGGCCTTCTCGGCGCCATTGCCAGTAGTCGGTTTGCACCAGCGTCTGCTGGGCGAAGGGGTCGTTTCCCTCGAGGGGCGTGAAGACGCGCGGGTCGGCCAGTTGATCGAGGTTGGCCAGGAAAAGCTGGCGGCTGTCGGAATTGCAGCGCAGCATCAGGGCCGCTCCGTCGGATTGCATGTCGCTGACCGGCAGGAGGTTTCCGTCGGCGTCCAGCGGTCCGCGGATGAGGCGGAAGCTGGCGGGATCGAGGCGCACCGCCTGAGGGCCGCGGCGGAAGGCCGCCAGTCCAGCCGGTGTGGCGGCCCATAATTGGCCTCCATAGGGGACGAAGTCATTCCAGATGTCGATTTGCAGGCGTCCGTTGCGCCAGACTAGGGGCTCCCAAGAACCTTGGGGCGTGCGGTGCTCGAAGCGGAAAGGTCCGGCGGAGGAACCGGCAGCTGCACTGCGGGCAGTGCGGTTGCCGCCTTGGGCTTCGACCAAGCGCAGGCGTCCTTGACGGAAGATGGGCCGGGTGCGCAGCAGGCGATCAAGTTGGTCTGCCAGGTTGGCGTCTAGAGGACGCCAGGACTGCGATGCGGCCTGCCAGTGCAGGGCGCCTCCGTCGCTGAGGCGGAGGTAAAGACCGGTGGGCACTGGAGGCGGGTCTTCGGCGGTTTGTTCGTGAACGAGCGCAAATCCGCGGGGAGGCACCGGGAAACCGCCATAGAGGCGCATGTCTTGCAGGCGTCCGCCGCCGCGGGGGTGGAGGCTGACCCGTCCGTCGTCCCAGAGAAAAAAGGAGGTTGCGTTGAAGGAGGCCAGATCAACCAGCCGGTCGTGGGGCAGGCGTCCAGAGCGGATGGTGACGCGGGGTCCAGCAGGAGCCGATGGTGCAGCGTTGGACACCTGGCTGGCGCCATTTCTGCCTGGACCTGCACCGCTTCCCGAATCGTCATCGTTGCCCTGCCTCGCGCTGGACGGCGATCCGCTGCCGGAGTTCGGCGTCGAACCCGGTCGAGGACGAGTGCCTGGCGCCGGGCTGAGCTTGTAGCGGCCCTGGACACGTCCGCCTGAGGCCGTCCACCGCCACAGGGGAGTGTCGGCGCGCAGGGATGCTCCGGGAGGCGGATGGGTGCAGGTGCGCGGGGTGCCGCCGGAGGGCAGGCTGAGACAGAAGTCTCCGCCCTGGGCCAAGGCCTGAGAGGGCTGGTCGGGTGGAACCGTGATGTGCTCGACTCGCAGCCCTTGAGCCGGGGAGATGCCCAGTGAGTAGATGTGGTCGATGGCCTCGATCCCGCCGTCGGCGTAGCCGCTGTAGATCTGAAGTCCGGCCAGGGTGCCCAGCAGCAAACGTCCGTTATGGGCCGCCATGGAGGTCACGACGTCGAAAGGAAAGCGTCCGCGCTGCCAACTGAAGGCCACCCACTCGGCCGCCCCCGAGGCGCTTTCGATGCGCAAGAATTTGATGATCCCGGTGCGCGAATCCTGGCCCTGGGAGGTTGAGCCCGTGGTCCTGGCGGGCGGACGCTGGAAGCGCAGGCGCGGGGTGTCGATGAGCAGTCCCGCCAGGACGGCGGAGGAGGGCTCCTGCCATTGACCGCCCCTGAATTGCAGCAAGGAATCGTCAAAATAGGCCAACAGTGCTGGTCCCCCCGGCGTGCGTTGGCGGCGAAGCCGTTGGACCTGCGACAGGTTGCTGTCCTCGACGTTTTGCCAGCGAAGGCCCGCGGAGGGAAGAGTGGCCTTGTGCAGGCCCGCTGAGGAAAGCAGCCACAGGTGGCCTTGATGGTAGGCCGCATCGGTAAGGCGGTCGGCGTCCAAGCTGTATCCTCGCCCGCCCGGACTGGAGCCGTGTTGCACGAGGCGTCCGTCGGCGGTGCGGATTTCGATGGCGGATGAACCGGTGCGCCGCCAAGTCCAAGTGTCGTCGGAGACCAGGACGGGATCGGGCCGCCGCTCGGTCGGACGATTCACGGGGTCAAATCCCCCCGCCGGTTGAGGACCGTTGTCGGTGAGCAGAATCAAGTTGCCCGAGTCGTCGTAAGCGACTTGGCGGCGCACCGCGTCCCAGGGAAAGCCCCGCTCTTGGACGAGGGCGGCGCCCTGGGAAGTGCCCAGGGTCAGCCCCCCACCCGTGGACGCCGGGCTGAGGACAAGCGGTCCCAAAGCGACTCCCCGCGAGACGCCCCCCAAGGTCATTGTCTTGCCGGCACCAGCCCCAGATGGCCCGTCCCCGACCGATGGGCTGCCGTCGGCGGACGCCTGGGTGGCCTGGATCTGCCCGCTGGCGGCATCGAAAGTGAGGCTTGAGCCAACCAGCCTGGAACCGTGGGAGGAGACGGTTTCGCCCAGCGTCACGGATCGGAAAATGACGCCTGAGTCACCCAGCCCCAGTTGGGGTTGGGGATGCATCCAGAGTCCAAACTCGTTGGCGGCGTAGAGCGTTTGAGCGTCGGGGGCCAGCAGGGCTTGGACCTCTTCGAAGAAGTAACGGGTCCCCGCGGAGTTCAGCGACTGTGAGGCGGGCAGGTCCTGCACGCCGTCCGGGGTCGTGAGCATGAAGCGGTCGCCCGCACGGTCCCAGCGCAGCCAGTCGGTTACCAGCGCAGGAGGGCTCTCCAGTTCGGTCAAGGCACCGGGACCTTGTCGGCGGGTCCAGGAGAGAGGCGTGTCCGATCCATCGTCGGCCACGTACCAGGTGTCGCCCGAATCGGCCACCGCTACCAGCCGTTGACCCACCCGCCGCAGTTGCAGAGTCGGATCGCGTGCCGGCAAACGCAGGGCGGTGGGCAGCCAGCGGCGCTGCAAAGCGTTGTAGTGGAAGACGCCTTGCGGCAGCACGAAGGTCCACAGGTTGCCGGAGCCCTGCACATCCAGGGGAGGGGCGGCCTGGGAGAGCGGCCGCGAGGCAGGGTAAAGCAGGCGCAGAGGGAGGACCGAGGCGGCCCTCCGGTCCGGGGCCAGGGGCTGCAGGACGCCCCGGTAGATGGCTCCTCCATCGCTGCGGACGGTGACGATTTCAGAAGCAGCGTCGCGCACCAGATTGAGATGGGCCATGCTCTCGTCTACCAGTCCGCTGAGTTCGACGGCGATCCACGAACGGCGGTCGAGGCGGTAGATCCACAGGCGTCCCGTGCCGGCTTGCAGGCCGGGGGAGGCGGGCTGTCTC
Source organism: Acidobacteriota bacterium (assembly GCA_035471925.1). Lineage (GTDB taxonomy): Bacteria > Acidobacteriota > UBA6911 > RPQK01 > DATIPO01 > JANQFM01. The sequence continues at coordinate 26,033 of DATIPO010000021.1, read as the reverse complement.
GGGCTGGCCCTCTCCGATCGAGAGGCGCCGCCCGAGGGCACGGGCTGAGAGCCGGCGGTTTCAGCGAAGATCAAGTAGGGAACGGGCGCTTGAGTCCGGTCGTAGATGCCTGCCAGTTGATCCCACGACGGAATGCCCGCCGACTGGGCAGTCGGGTTGGCGTCACTAGGACTCTGCTCTCTCGTGACTTGGGAGCCTAGTCCTCGTACGCCGGACCTGGGGTCCAACCTGGTGCGGATTTGCCCGCCGGAGAGTTCTTCCACCGACTGGTCGGCAAGCAGCCAGGCGGCTTGGTTGCCGTCTGGCGACAGGGCCAGGTCAACCGCCTCCCGCCATTCGATGGAGGCACTGGGACGCAGGGCGGCGGATCCTGGAGAGCAGGAGTCGGGCCAAAGGAGCGCGTCCTGGGAGACGATGGCCAGCCGGATGGGCGCCTCCGAGCCGGTCCAAGCCAGCAGTTGGCGGCCCACGGCGGTCACGCGTCGGGCTCGAAAGTCGCGCAGCGCCTGCGGCGGATCGGTCCACGAGCGGACGGCCGGATGGTAAAAGCGGATGCCCGCGTCGGTGGCTACAGCCAGCGCTCCGTTGGGCAGGCGGGCCGCATCCAGCAGGCGGCCCACCTCGCCTCCCGCCGAGGGACGCCGGAAATAGCAGGAGGGCGGAACGCCTGAGGCCTCCGCGGCGGGGGACTGGCTGCGCACAAAGCGCCTTCCCTGCTGCTCGCTCAACATCCACAGCCGGCCGTTTTCCAGTGTGGCTGAAAGGACCCGCCCGGGACCGGTCTCAAGGCGCTCGTTGCCGATGTGAACATCGCCACGGCCGAGGCTGACGGGACGGTTGTCGGAAAGCCCCAGAACCTCGACCTCTCCGCCCCGACCGGGACGCCAGCGGGCGATGATACGGCGCAGCAGCGGATCGTAGGCTTCCACCGCGCCGTCTCCCGCCAGGTAGAGGAGGCGTCCTTGCTGATGGACGTCGCTCAGTTCCTGGTCGTCCATCGCGAAGCCCCGCTGATCGCCGATGACGTGAGCGGTGGAGGTCGTGCGGCCCAAGCGTCCGTCGGCATGCAGGACCAGGAGCTGGTCATTGTAGTAGGCGGCTTGGCGTGCGGGAGAGTCCAGCGGCGGATCGATGAAGCCGCTCCAGGAGCGGTTTTCGGTGTCGTAAGTCTGGAGTCCGGCCGAAGTCAGCAAGGTGAGGCGGCTGTCTAGGGCGGCGGCGTCTAGCAGGGGCAGGCCGTCGAGTCCGGGCTGGGGCAGTCCGTTGAAGCGCTCCCGTCCCCCCGGATGGAGGCGCAGCGCGTTCCCGGCTGCGTCGATGAGTCCGATGCCGCGACCGTCCCAGTCGCGCACGGGTCCCACCGGCGCCCGCAGCGTGACGGGTTCGAGATACGACTCCAGGTCGCCTTCCTCAATGCGGTAGCGGGGCAGGATGTAGGCGATGGAGCGTCCGGCGTAGCGGGGCGAGAGGACGTAGAGGTAGCGGTCGGAGGCGAAAAAGCGCCGTCCAGGCGTGCGCATCCAGTCCGGCACCTTGTCGGCGGGAATGTCGACGTATTGGCGGGTCACCACGTTGTGCAGCAGCGCGCCCCCATCGCCGGCCAGGAACACGGCGTCCCGCAGCCCTACGGCGTCCTGGAAGGGGATTGCGCTGCCCGAACTCAAGCCAGCCATCAGGCCTCTGGCCGAGCCGTCCGCCGCCAGCGCCGAGCGGGTCGACTCACGCAAGGTGACGGGGGCCTCGGCTCCGTCGAAGGAGAAGAGGCTGCCGTTGCCGGCCAAGGCCAGGACCTCCGCTCCCTCACCGAAGCGCAGGGCGATGATCTCGGCGTCCTCACCCAGCGGCCAAGTCGAAACCTCGCCGCCCGATTCGACGCCCACTCCCCCGGTATATCCGAAGTAAAAGCCGCTTTCGCCCGGCATGGGCAGCAGGGAAGTCACGGCCCGCGGAAAGAGTCCCTTCCAGTTTCGCCGGTTCAGATCGTAGGCGTAGATGCCGGCTCGTCCGGCTGCAACCAGCAGGTCGTCGCGCTGTCGCACGAAGTGCAGGTCGTCGAGGTTGAGGCCGGGGAAACGCGACCTCTCATCGATGAGGACGACCGGTGGTTGATCAGGCGCGTCCAGGCGCAGGAGCCGGAGGCATTGCCCCGCTGACTGGTCGGGGAAGGCTGGCGCGTCCTGGGGCTCGGGATTCTCCTGTGGTGCCTCGGCGGGGACGGAGGCACCCGACAGACAGCGGCGTTCCTGCAGCAGCCACAAGGCCTCTTGGGCCCCTCGGCCATCAGGGTCGGAGGCAGGTTCGACATCCAAGTCCATGACGCGGCCATTGAGGCGTTCCTCAACCGCCGGAACCGGCGGGTCGTCCGCGGGATCGAGCGGGGTGAGTCCGCGGCGGTTGCCGATCCACAGGCGTCCGCGCCAGAACGCAAGATGGGTGATGCTCTTTTCGCCCAAGGCCTGATGGAGGGCGCTGTTGTCGATCCAGCGGCGGGCGCGGGTGTCGTAAAGACCGAGTCCGTCGCTGGAACCCAAGGCCAGCAGGCGTCCGTCAGGGGAGACGGCGGCGGTGGTCAGCGAGTCCTGTTCGACGGGGGCGCCGGAGGCTCCCAGGAAGGCATTGTCGGCCATGATGACCCGCCAGGGAGAAGTCCAAAGCGACGACGGCGGTCCCGCCGATTGCCGCCGCAATAGTGCGCCGTCTTCGCTGAGTGCATAAACGGCCGTGGGATCGGGGCAATCCTCTCGGCTGGAAGCCAAAAGCGCCGCCTCGGGGCCCGCCAGTCCCAGCCTGGACAATGGGCTCAGCGGATCGGCCATCGTGCCGCAGCCGGGATCCAGCAGCGCCAGCGGCGAACCGCCTCCCGGATCCGCCGCCTCCAGCGGACGCTCGGTCGACCACAAGCGGGTATCGGGGTCGTAGCGGTGCAGGGTCCAATCCTGCTGGGCCACGTAAAGCCGCTCTTCCCCGGCCTGCCAAACGGCGTCCACGAAGGGCTTCTTCGAGGAATTGCGCAGGTTCTCGAGAATGCGGGCGTCTGCCAGCGGACGCGCCCCAGGCTCCGCCGACCATTGTCCCAATTCGGCGACCACCACCAGCGCCAGGACGAACAGTCCCATGGCTCCCAGTGTTCCGCCCCACAGCAAGGCCAGGGAGGCATCCAGCCGCTGGCTTAGCGGCATCCGTCCGGCCCGCTGGCGCAAGCGTGCTTCGGCACGTTCTCTCAGTCCTCGCCCAGCATCGTCCCATCGCGCCATGCCCTCTATCTTATCCCGTTCGGGAAACTCGCCGTTGCCCAATGTCGGTCCGCGGCCCGAGTCGTTTCCAAAACTCGAGAAAGCGCTCCTCCACTTCGTCAGGCCGTCTCCATGGCCACTTCCTCCGTTCAACCTTGTTTTTGGCCATTTTCTCCAACTGGCCCTCCCGCCGCTGCTCGGGTCACTCCTGGCCGGCGGCCAATTGCAGGGAGGCGATGCGGCGGCGGGCGGGGAGGAAGTCGGGCTCGGCCAGCAGGTCGTCGCTTCGGCGGGGTTGGGCTTTCCAAGCGGACTCGCGCGACTCCTGGCGGGCCCGTGCCAGCTTTGCGGCCAGCCGGTAGTGCAGAGCCGATGGCAGATCGCGCACCAGCAAAGCGTATTCGCCGTGGGTCTGGGCCGGCGCCAGTCCTAGAGCCAGATGCAGGCCCTCCAGCAAGTCGACCCACAGCAGGGCCGCTTCGGGCTGGCGGGATTGGATGGCGTAAAGGAAAGCCAGGGAGGCCGTCAGGCGTCCGGCAGCGGGAAGCTGTGCCACCGGCAGTCCCAGGGGACGCTGGCGGCGGGCCATGAGCGCCAAGCGGTCTTGACGACGCTCCAGTTCCAGCCGACGCAGTTCCTCTTCCAACAGGCGTCGCCGTTGCTCCACCGATTCGCCCAGGCGGTTGAGGCGGACGCGCCGCAGCGTCCCGGAAGGCAGCCGCGACTCGTCCTCGGGAAAAGCTCCCTCGGGAGCGCCGGCATCGCGCAGATCGCGGGCCAGGGACCTCCAGGAGAAGACGTTGCGGCGGGGCGCTTCGTCAGCGTCAGAAGGCAGCGAGATCCAGCGAAAGGCCTGCTCCAGCGCAGTTGCCGCCGGGTCCGGAGGTGAGCCTCCAGGCTGGCGGACGGCGCCCTCTGAGACCTGCCGGTCAGACGAAGCCTTCGGCGTTTCCAGTCTTGCGATCTGAGTGACGGCCAGCGATTCGGCCCAATCCACGGCGGCTTGCAGTTGCAGGTCGGGACCTTCTCGCAAGGACGCCAATTCGGCCGTCACTTCCGCCAATGCTGCGGTCTCTCCCCTTCGAAAGGCCGATTTGGCCACGTCCAATTTGAAGGCCGCAGCCTCAAGCAGCAGGCCGGAGGGCAAGCCCGCCCGGGACGCCCGCAGCAGCCAGCTACGGGTTGTGGGACGGCCCAGCATCCGGCTCAGCAGGGAAGCCTGTGCGGCCGAGGCCAGCGAATGTCCCGAGAGATAGAAGAGTCCCCAGATCAGGCCCAGCAAGATGAGGGGCACCCAAAGGGCCAGCGACCAGGGATAGGCCCATTGCCACAAATAGCCCTTGAGGGGAAGATAGAGATAGTCGTGGAGGGCGTAGAGAATGCGTCCGGGCCCTTGGGGATCGGCCGCCCGCGTGGCGATCACCCAAATCAGAGCGGAGGAGACGGCCAAAGTCAAAGCCGCCGCCGCCCAGCGCCGCAGCAGCGTCTTCCAGCCCGGAGTGCCCACCCGCTCGATCGGCTGCAACGACGCTGAACGCAGATCCAACATGCCGACATCTTACCGCTTTCAGAGCGGTCCGCGGACGCGCGCGTCACTCCTGCGCGAAAATGGGCCGCGCCGCGGCCGTCAGACGATAAGGACCGAAAGCGATCTCCAAAGAGACGCGGGTGGGTTCGTCCGCGCTCTCGGACGAAAGCACCACGCGAAGCCTCTCGCTCACGTCCTGACCCTGCTCGAAATGCAAGGGGGCGCGGTAAAGGACAGGCATCTCCAGTCCGTACTCGGGCCGGGCCTGGGCGCTGTCGAGGTGCTTTTCACGCACGGGTTCGGGGTCGAGCACGTGCAACGCCCACTGCGATCCGTCCTGCGATCGGTGGACCAGCAGGTAGTAGTAGCCGGCGGGGATTTCCGTTCCGCTGATCTCCACTGCCGTGCTTGTATCCAGGACCGTCCAGAAATTGCGTCCTAGGCGCCAGTAGCTGCCCTTGGTCAACTCGTCGAACTTCTCGGCGTGCTCGGGACGCCACTCCACCAAGTTGTAGTTGATGACAGATTGCCCCAAGAACACTCCCGGCCGGTAGTAGTAGCGCCGCGTCGAGGCCCGTTCGGCGATGGATCGGTGAGGCGGGAATTCGTTCTCGGGATAGGCCCAGTGCCCCTCAATCGGAGCGCTCAGCCGGTGGGGACCGAAATCGATGAGCAAGACCGTGTCATGCTTGGCGGCCTCCCCCGCCAGCCCGGCCTTAAGATCATCGGGTTTGCTGGAAAGGACGATGGTCAGCTTCTCGGCGGGTTCGTCCAGCGGCTGATGGCGCAGCAAGGCGGCCCCGAAAACCTTCATGCCTTCCGCCGTCCCCCGATGCAGAAATCCAGCCGGCAGGCGTTTGGCCCGGATGCTGGCGGCATCAAAGAGGACCAGTTCCCACTTTTGGCCGTCCTGCGAGCGCCGCACGGCCAAGTAGTGCTCGCCCACCGGAACCTCCAGTCCGCTGATGGTGAGCGGAATGTTGGTGTCGAGGATCGTCCAGAATTCCTGACCCAGCCGAAAGTACTTCCCCAAGGTGAGCTCATCGAACTGCTCCGCGTATTCGGCTTTCCAGGGCACTGGATTGTAATTGATGGCGAATTGGCCGGGACTGGCGTTCTCATACCAATGAAGCTGGCGCGTCGAGATCCTTTCGTCGTTGCCGGCTTGGGGCGGATAGACGGTCACGTCCTGGGCCGGCTCCGCACTCGCTGCCAATGTCGCGGCGATGAAGACGATGAACAGGAGGGCGAGGCATAGGGCTCGAGTGGGCTTGTCGGCCCATGTTCCCGCGCTTCTCATCACTCTGGTTTGGACTCTTTTCATACAGGCCATCCTTTTGAAGCTAGATCCCGGCGGTTGTTTAAACATTGTTGAAGATACACTTCCACCGTTGCTCGGGTCAACCCCCTTTTGGGGGCTGGAGAGGGCAAACGGGGACGTCCTGTCTCTTATGACGGAGGCGCGGGCAGGTCTCTTCCTAAGAGTCTGGAAAAAAGCGGGATTGCCGCTCAGTTTGACGGACGAACAACCTTGGCGACACTTGGTTGCTGTGCCAATCGGCTCGATGATCGGTCCGACTACTGATTGGAGTCAGCCCCCGTGCCTGACGATCAGCATGACCAGGAAGGCCAGCACCAGAACAGCCGCGATCATTCCCGGCAGAGTCATGGTGGCAATTGGCGCTTTGCTGTAGAGAACGGCGGCCATGCCCCCAACCAATAGTGCCAGTCCGACCAGCAGCAGCACCTTCCGGCTGGCCGAGCATGACTTGCCCACTTGGCCGCGGGTCATTTCAAGGGCTTGTTCGACGTGAGAGGCATCCAGGCCGGGATGGCCGCGCTGAAACTCCTCAATCACCGAGGTCAGACGCTGGGACAGTTCTCTGGCCTCCGGTGAGGGACGCTTATGGGGAACGATGACTGGGACGGGCACGAACGTCATGGCGGATGCTCCTTTCGGCGCTTTGTGGAATGCAATTACGGGGCCAGTGAATCACGTCCTTTTTGCGCCTCACCACATGTATACGCACCACTGCCTGAGTCAATTCACCCAAACTGTCTGGGACGGTGAGGGTTAAACGGGAAGGTCTGGACGGCCGCTGATTTCGCAGACACTGAGGGCGGACAGCAGGTCAGTAGCCGTGATGATGCCCACGAGTTCCTCGCCCTCCAGAACCGGCAGGCAGTGAATGCGGTTGCCTTCCATGAGTGTGGAGGCTTGGCACAGGGAAGCGCCGGGATGGATGGTGATGACTTCCCGAGTCATCAACTGGTGGGCCTTATTATGCAGAGTGGCCGTGTCGGCGGCGCGCTCGGCCATCTTGCCCAGGAAGGGGCTCATGGAAGTCAGCACGTCGCGGTCAGAAACAATGCCCCGGAGGTGGCCCTCGATCAGCACGGGCAGGTGGCGGATGTCGTGGGCCTCCATCAGCTCAATGATTTCATGGGTTTCGACGTCGAGTCCCACGGTGATGACCGGCGAAGCCATGATGTCGGCGACGGTTCCAACCTCAGCCGCCAACAGGCGCATGGCGGCGGGCGGTTCCTCGTCGGTGGACGAGTCCGTATCGGGCCTTGAGCCGCACCAGCACGCAAAGCGGCGGTTGGGGAATCGGCGCTTGAGCTTCTCGATGGCGGACTCTGTCTCCAGCCGTGGCACGGGCCGAGAGTTCTCTTCGCCTTCCTCGAGGTGTGCGACGCTGGCGGCGGAGCTTTCCATATTCAATCCTCCTGCCTCCACTTATCGACGCCCAACCGAGAGTCCATTATTTATGGCAATGCTAATTGCAATATTTCGATTCCAGCTAGCCGAGAATGGGAAGTAAATCGCCTTTGGGGGAAGCGAGGTGTTAGAAAAGTGCGGGTGTGAAGTCCTCAGTTTCCAGACCGGCGGAGGAGGCGGGAGGTTAGGGCCAAGAGGGTGTTGGCGGCACGGTAGCGCCAGAGGCGGGGGCGAAGTTTGCTGGGGAGACGGCGGAGGTGTCGGAGTTCGTCTTCCAGGTCGTCGGTGTCCGGGTGGGGACGGGCGTTGCGCAGAGACTGAAGATTCCTCTTCAAGGGCAGGACGCGATCCTCTTGAAGCCGTGATCGCAGGTGCTTCCAGCCGGATTGGATGTCGCGGCAGGAATCCAGCTCATGGGCAGCCTGGCTCAGGGCATTCATAGTGCCTATTTTAGTCTAACTTTCTTGTCGTCCACCCTCAATCGCTCTTCCTGCCCAAACTGAGCAGCTTGCGAAAGAGTCAGGTTCCCGCAATACCGCCGATCACAAACACCGCTCCGACGATCATGAGGCCAGCCCAGACCGCGGCTTTGTCGAAGTCTGCCAGGGAGGCGTAAACGATGAGCAGGACGCCCGCGGCAACGCTGGCAATGCGGTCGGTCTGACCCAGTGCAGGATTGAGGTTCATGATCGGGGATTTCCGAGCTTTGTCTTGGCTGTATCACTCGCGACTAACGGCGGAAGTGTTTTCTGATCAATGCGCAGCCAGTTTCTTGTTGTAGGCGCTGACTGCGAGCCCGCCGAACATGATGGCCAAGCCCATGGGCTTGATGAGGTCGCCGCTGACCCCTCCCTCCCAAGCTTCGACAAAGAAATCCAGCAAGTTCAGCGCGCCTGCCAACCCCGTCAGGACAACGCACACGATTATCAGGCCTCGTCTTCTCTGCACGTTGTCTCCCGGATTCGTTTCGCTATTCATCATCTGGGAGCGCATACGGTTCGCCTTGCCCTTGTATTCGTGTTGTTTCGATGGCGCGACGCCGTCAGCGCGGATAGATGCGGCCCGTAGTCCAGTAGACCATCTGTGAGAATGCGGGCTCGTTTGACGAGAAGGTCGTTTCTGAGACGGGGCCGGCCTTCTCGATGCTCAACCAAGCCGCAACCTCTAGCTACTGAGGCTTTTTTAGGGCGTCGAGGAGCCTGCGTCGGGTCTGTTGGAGGGAGTCGATTTGGTCCTGGAGGCGTTTTTGGATGGAGCGGCGGGTGGATTCGGCGCGCTGCAGCAGGGGCGCGACAGTGGACTCTTCCAACGTGTCGAGGGTGCGTTTGAGTTGAGCGGCCTCGGCCAGGATCTGGCGCTGAAGGCGGTCGATCTCGTCGGATGTCTCCTCCATCTCCTCACGGGTCTTGACCAAAGCCTCGAGGCGTCGATTGAGGCGTCGGACCTCCTCTGCGGTGGCGTGGGTGCGGGTGACGGTGGAGTCGATTTCGCGAGAGAGTTCGTCGGTCAGTTCGTCGAGAAGCGAGGTCACGCGGCCGCGGGTCTGTTGGGCTGAGTCCTCGAAGTCTTGGCGGGCTTGGCGGGCCTGTTCGCGCAATTGGTCGAAGAGACGCGATTGCCAGGCGTCTTGGGCAAGTTGGGTCAGTCGTTTCTCCTGTTCGGCGAGCTGGCGGTGGAGGGTGAGGTTGTCGTTGAGCCAACCCAAGCGGACCTCCAAAGAGGTGAAGGAGGCCCGGTCGAGGGCCGCGGTTTGCAGAGTCTGGCGTGGACCTGCGGGGCCCTCGAAGAGAAGAAGCGGCTGCTCCGGCAGGTCGTGAGATGCGGATCCGCCGGCTCCTTCGCGGTCCCGCGGCAGCATGTGGCGCAGCAGGCGGCGCAAATAAGCGTCCATGCCTTGGCGCTCCCAACTGTGCAGGGGAGGGAAGAGGGCTGTGCCTTCGGGGACGAAGACCAGATGGTCGAGCGTTTGTTCCGAGGCGTAGTCGCGGGCGAAGCTGGGATCCATCCAAAAACGCATGGGCGGACGCTCGGGGCGCTCCCACAGCAGCAGGGGATCGAGCTCGCTCATGGAGGCCTGATTGGAGTCGATGAGCAGGTAGTGGCGTCCCAGGGGCTCGTTCTCGACGGCCTGGAAGGCGTACTGCAGAGCGCCCGAGCGCAGGACGCTGCGGGGAAAGGCGCGCAGCACCTCGGCCAGCGCGGGCAGTTGGTCGGGATCGAAGCGCAGCAGGCGCAGTTGGGGTGCCGAGATGGAGTCGAGCAGCGCCAGTTGGTATTCGAGTTCGGCTTGGCGCTCCCGCAGGCGGATGCGTTCCACCTCGGAGGGCTCGCGCAGCGGCGTCTCGGTCAGTTCCAGCCGGTAGCCGGACTCGGGGGCCTGCTCGCGCAGCAGGGCTTCCAGGCGGCGCATGGCGGGTCCGCTGTCGCTCAGGCGAAGAAGGCGGAAGCGGGCGCCGAAGGCTTGGGGCGGGGCAAGAGTCAGGGAGGAGCGGAAGCGAAGCCGCGACAGATCGAGAACCAGGTAGCGGTCTGGGACGTCCTCATCGGCTGCCGAGGGGGCGGGCATCACGGCTATCCGCAACGAGGCGGGGGGGCGCAGGCGGGTGCCGGGACGGACGGCTGCCTCCGCTGCGCGGCCTGGCTGTGTTCCTTTGGATTGCATTGCTTCCAGAGGCGACTCGCTGCGGTCGGACTGGGTGCCTTGACCCGACGAAGATGGTGGAGGACTTCCGTCTCCCACGCCCCCATTTTCGGGGAGTGCTTCAAGGAGACGCTTGAGGAGCCGGGCGAAGCTTTGCAGGTCGTCGTGACCGACGCGTGCGGCCAGGGGAAGGAAGACGCGTCCCTCGTCTTCGGTCTCATAGCCCGCCAGGGGGACGGCTTGCTCGAAAGCCTCGCCTGAGAGCGCCGAAGCCACCGAGGAGCGGCGACGCCGGTCGGCCCGCAGGTGAAAGAGGTGATGGGTCCCGGCGGCCGACTCCCCGGCCGCCACCCGCACCGAAGTGGCGTGCAGGGCGGCGGAGTCGAAAAGCCGGGCCAGCGCGTCGGGCGAGAAATCGTGAGCGGCCAGCAGGAACTCGTCGTCGAGTGCGTCGGCTGGTTCAACGGCTTGGGTGTCGGCGTTGAGCAGCAGCCAAGGCAGCGCCTGCGTCATGGGAAGGGCGCCGGAGGCGGCGGATTCGCGGCGCGGGCCGCGCGGTTGGCGACGTTGATAGCCATGCGCCAAGCGCTGCAAGCCGGGCGAGGAGGCTTGTTGCAGCGGGAACGCCAGGGTGACGGCGGCTCCGAAGGCCGCCGAGGTTGCCACGCTCATGCGCAGCGCCGTCAAAGACCCGGCCTCCAGCTCGGCTTCATCCAACAGTGCCAAGGCCTCGGAAGGCGTCAGGTCGTCCAGAAGGAGCACTTCAGCCGGCACGTCCCACCTCCCTTCGCAGCAGGCCCAGCCAGGCCTCAATGAGGCGGGCGGCGATGCGTTCCTGGCTGAGGAGGGCGGGAGGAGGCGCGCCCGATCGATCCTGGGCAGAGGTCGAGCTGGGGCCGGAGTCTTCCGACACGCCGTAACTTGGGAAGAGGCGTTCGGGGAGGCGTCCCCGCAGTTGCAGCCGCCAGGATTGGAGGTCGTCCATGTGCTGGGGCGTCCACAGGACGCTGGCGCTTTGGCCGGGACGCCGCTCCAGTCCCAACTCGGCGAAGAGGCGTCCCACCGCCGAAGAGGTGTCGGATCCGGCTGCGGCGTCCTGGGGCAGCAGGCGGGCAGGGAGCATGATCATCAAGTGGACGACTCCGAAGTCGGAGGCTGGGGAAGGGTGCCGCCCGCCCGTCGTTCGGCTGGCGGCTGTCGTCCAGGTTTCGGAGGCCCGCCTCGAATAGCGGCCCCTGGCGGACTCGGCGGCAGATCCGCCGCTCATCCCGCTGGACGAGCCGAAGGCCGGGGCGGAGTGCCGCCCTGGACGGGAAGCCCGGGCGAAACCGCCTCTTGCGCGTCCTGCTCCCCCAGCGGACGCTCCGCCAGTAGACCCGCCCAGTCGGCCGCTTCCCCGCATCCACAGCGGACGCGATTGCTGCTGTTTCCAGGCGGCGCAGACCCAGCGCCCCAGGGACGAGGCATCGCTGCCTCCCGCCTCGCGCAGCGACAATCCCCGCAGGGGACGCATGACGTTGCGCGTATCGAGGAACGATGGCAGCCAGTCCAGCGCCGTCAGGAAGGCGTGGCGGAAGAGCGACGGGGAGTCCGCCGCATGCTCGGGCATCGACTCGGGCAGTGCCTCCAGCCGGTAGGAGTGCCTGCGGGCGCCGCCCCGGGCATCGCCCTCCGTCCAGCGGAATTCGCTCATCCGCAGTCCGCCTTGCCAGAGCAGCAGGGCCAGCCGGTTCATGCATTCGAACCAGCAAGCTTTGAGGAAGTCTCCGCTGAGCGTCCCCCGCAGGGCATCGGGCATGAAACCGGCAACCAGCACGTCGCGCAGCGTTTCCCGCTGAGGGGGACGGTGCAGCGCCAGATAGCCGGTGTTGAGCACGCGTTCGGTCAGCAGCAGCGGCGGATTGGCGTATTCGCTGATGAGGATGCTGTCGATCTCCTCTTGGCGGCGCGTGATGTGGACGCCCTCCACGCCCCCCTCGCGCCGGTGCAGCGCCGGACGGTAGGGCGACGAGGCGCGCGCCGGGCGGGGATGCCGTTGGGGCGCAGGCTGGGGTGCCGGCAAGGGCGGAGTGAGACGAAGCAGCAGAGCCAGCGCCTCGGGATCGACCTGGGAGAGCTGGGCCGCAGCCGTCCGCAGCGGAGCCGGGCGTCCCGAGAGTCCGGCCAGCGTCCAAGCCGCTTCTTTCCAGAAAAGCGCCATCGAAGGGTCGTCCTCGGACGCCATCTCCGACAACCGCTCCCGCAAGCGCGCCTGGTAGCGCGAGTAGGGCGGCGCGATGGGCGGACGCACCCTCTCGTCCTGGCCGAACACGTAGCTCACGCCCATGTCGCGGCAGGCCTTTTCCGCCAAGGGCAGGGCAAGGCGCAGCACCACGTAGGACGGCGCGGCGTGAAACAACAAGGGGGTCCCTCGGGAAGTCGAAGAACGTCCCCGGGGTCCTGCGTCTCGAGGACGACGCCGCAATTCCGCTTCCAGCCGGCGCTGGACGTCCGCCCAAGGACCCCGGAGAGCCGTCCCGGGACGCAGGCAGGCATCGGCCAGTTCAGCCACCAGGGGCACGGTCACTCCCACGTGGCGGTTGTGGAGGGCGGAGAGCGCCGAATGCAGGAAGCGGCGCGCCGCTTCCTCGGTCATCGAGTCCTCGGCTTTGGACAACCACTTGCGCCACAGCTTGGGCGCGATCAACTTGATCCTCAGCTCAGCCACGGTCTCCCTTCGCCGGACTATGAGGCGCCGTCCCAGCGGGCGGCGGCGCGCTGCATGGTCTTGGAACGCTCAGGATCGGGAAAATCGAGGAAATAGCGGAAGAACAGCGTCAGTTCCTCGGAGCGCAGATGCAGCCCTTCCGACTCCTCGACCTCGCCCCCGCGGACGGCTTCGTAGATGCGGTGCAGCAACATGATGTAGCTCATCTTGACCAGCCGCCGGTTGGACATCTGAGAGAGTCCGTACTCGCGGGCGTCCTCGACGAACTGGGCCAGGTGGCGGTAAAAGGCGTGCTCGCGGTCAGGACGCAGGGCGCCTTCATCGGTGGCCTGGGACAAGTCGTGGCGCAGCCGCCTCATGTCCTCCAGCACTCCTTTGAACGAGGCCACGGCTCCATGGGGCGCGTAGGTCTCAACCCAGCCCGCCTCCAGCAGCCGTCCGATGGGCTGAGGACGGGCCAGCACATTGTGGACGTGCGAGCGCAGCAGGAAGCGGTCGAATACGGCCTGCAACTCGGCCGATTGGGGCACCTCGTTGGTGGAGGCGAAAAGCACCTCCATGTTGACCTCGCGCCGGCGTCCGCGGTCATGGAAGATGCGCTCGTTGAGAAAGGTCAGAATCGAGTTGAGGATGGCGCTGGAGCCGTTGAAGACCTCGTCCAGATAGACCACGCGGGCTTTCTGCATCATCCCTTCCTCATCGCGCTGCAGGGTCTGCTCGCGCATGGCCTTGCCCACGTCGTAAAAGCCGAACAGCTCCCCCGGCTCGGTGAAGGGCGTCAGAAGGTACTCGAAATACTCTCCAGCCTGGGTGCGGTTTTGAGGATCGAGCAGCCCCACCAGTTCGCACAGGGCGCGGATGAGCCGAGACTTGGCCGTCCCCGGAGGCCCCACCAGAAGCAGAGGCTCGCCCGAGGCCACGGCCAGGACCAGTCCCCGGATAGCTTCATCGAGTTCGATAAAGCGGCCTTTGAGGCGTCCTTCCAGTTGAGCCAGCTTTCCCAGCCCTTCCTCATGCCGCCGCGCCAGTTTCAGAAGCGTCTGCGCATTAAACACGCCCAGATTCTACCCCATCCCCCCGATGGGACCTTCAATGCAGACTCGGGAGCTTGATCGCGGCCGCCTCCCGCACCTGTTCCGCTGCCGCCTCCCGCACCTGTTCGGCTGCCGCGTCCAGCCGCTGGCGCAAGGGGACGCTGAGTTTGCCCAGCCAATCGGGATGGCTGCGCTGCAGCAGGCGGATCAGCCAGGCTTCCCACTCGCCCACCCAGCCCCCCTCCAGCGCCTTGCGGCGGGCCAACCGCTGCAGCCTAGGCGCCTCCAGCTCGGCCATGGCCAGCAGGAGCCAGAAGGCGTTGGGATGAAAGCGCAAAGGTGCCAAGTCATCAACGAGAAAGAGCTTCTGCTTGAGGTGCTCGAGGGCGGTTTCAGCCGCCCGCCGCTGAAACTGGGAGTCGGTGAAAGCTGCCTCTCCCGCCAGCTCCCACAAAACATCGGGAATGGTCCCGCCCGGACGCCCGTCCAACTCGTCCCACATTTTTCCCAGGATCTCCCGGCGCCATTCGTCTTCTCCCATTTCCGTCTTCAACGCCCGCCGCAAGGTTGCCAAATATGGGGCCGCTTGGCCTGTGCTAGCAGACACTTGCCCGGTTGACCCGCTTAGCGGCGGCTCAGATTCGCTTGAGTGCTTGGCGCTGCCTTGCTCTCCCCCCGGTTCGCGGCGCCGCGGCCATCGGAACAGCCTGCCAAAGCGTTTCCACCGGCCCATGCGCCGCCGCTCCCCACCGGCCTCCGGCTCGAGGCCTCCGGCAGCTCTCTGCAAAAACCGTTTCTGCCCATCCGACAGCCGCACCCTCAAGATCTCAGTTTGGCGCCCATCGCGGTCCCCCTCCTCGGCGCTTTCGGCAGTCCTGGGCGAGTCCTCTCTCAACACGTGCCTCCAGACCTGCAGGCCCAGGCCGCCCAGCAGGCGCACGGCATCCTTAAGAGGAAATCGCGAAAAATCCACATCCCGCGGCAGACGGCCCATGCCTCAACTATAGCGCCTTGCTGCCGACCCTGAGAATCCGCTTCACCGGCAGAGACGTTGGCTCGACGTAAAGACCAACTCGATTCCCCTGCCCAGACCTGACGGACAATTGCGCCATCCGTGCGATGTGAGCCCAGTCGTCGAGTTCAGTGCCTGTGGCCCAACTCTCATCAACCATCAGCGTAATTGGACAGGCCCCAGGTTTAGTAGGACGCAGCTCAAGGACCATATTGAGCGGCTCGTCGTCACTTACCGGCACACTTCTTTCCATGACCTCGACGGTACCGGGATGTAATTCCTTGGTCCAGGCTTTGATCGCCTCCAGCAGAGCCTTGCTCTGGCTGCCAAGTGGCCAGTTTCGCTTCACCGACATCCTTCGCAATCCCCTTGCCCACCTCCGGCCGCTTAAAATCCGGATCAGCCGGAAGGCGGCTCATGCTATCTCGATGTGCGCTCCCAAAAAGCGGTCGGCTCCGCCTCCGGTTCGACCCATCGGTGTTGTTCCGCTGAGCGGACCAGATCCCCCACGGTCAAGGGCGTGGAGCGAAGATTGTCCCTTTTGAAAAACAAGCTGTAGACAAAGAAGAAAGGATTGCAGCCTTCCGGCTGGAAATACTTGGAGAATTCGAAGTCCGACATGTCGACCTCGAATCCCTCCATGAATGCCCCCAAGAACTCGGAGGCATCGTCGCCATCGATCCCCAAGTCCTGTGGAATGCGTGATTCTGGGGTGATCTTCGATTCGGGAGTCCTTCTGAAGTCGGCTATGAACCTTTTGACGCGCCTGTAGGTCTCATTCTCCTCGCCTATCAAATGATGGTTCATGCACTAGCCCCGCGCTTTTGACCGTTCAAGAACGGCATGTGCCTCAGCACCCGTCTCCGCAATTCAAGCGGCACCGCAGAATTTGCACTGCATCCCATCCCAGTATCCCCCACCTAAGACAGGAACCTATCGCCCGAAGGCGGCCTAGGAAAATACTAGTCCTTCAAATTCGAACAAGATTCTCAGCGCAGTTCTATGGTATAGAATGCACATATTCTTTTTGAACTCAGCATATACTTTATTGCAGCACCTCGGGGCTTCCTGCTTGCCGGTGAGGATTCACGCCTGACCAAGTCTCGCGGTGGAGCATCCAGCCGGGCCGACCCGTTTTCCCATCCTGCTTTGCCCTGGGCCTGAACGACCCTATAATCGGCCTGGACGATGAAAGACTTCTATCGGGGCTTCAAGCTGGGGATATTGGGCGGGGGGCAGTTGGGCAAGATGCTCATCCGCTCGGCTATGGACTTCAACATCGCCTGCGCCGTCATGGATCCCGATCCCAAAGCCCCCTGCAGCCGCTTCGCCACCCAATTCCAGGCTGGAGACCTGACCGACTACGATCGGGTGTTGGAATTCGGACGCCAAGTCGACCTCCTCACCATCGAGATCGAGAACGTCAACTGCGACGCCCTGAAAGCGCTGGAGCAGGAAGGACGCCTGGTGCGCCCCCAATCCGCCGTCCTCCGGCTGATTCAGGACAAGGGACTGCAAAAACAGTTCTTCCAGGAACACGACATCCCCACTTCGGAGTTTGTCTTGGTGGACGGCCGCAGCGACCTCTCCCGCCATAGTGAATTCCTTCCGGGTTTCCTCAAGCTGCGCCGGGCTGGTTATGATGGGCGCGGCGTTCAGCGCCTGAGCAACGCCGGCGATTTCCCGCAGGCTTTCGACGCGCCCTCGGTACTTGAACGCGAGGTCGACTTCCTCAAGGAGATCTCCGTCATCGTGGCCCGCAACCCGTCGCGCCAGGTGCGAGCCTTTCCTGTGGTCGAACTTGAGTTCCATCCCGACGAGCACTTGGTGGAATTCCTTTTCTCCCCCGCTGAACTCGACGAGGAAACGGCCCGCGAAGCCACCCGCATCGCCTGCAGGGTAGCCGAGAAGCTGGAAATCGAGGGATTGCTGGCGGTGGAGATGTTCCTCGACCGCGACGGCCGCATTCTGGTCAATGAACTGGCCCCCCGCAAACACAACAGCGGACACCACACTATTGAGGCTAATCTGACTTCTCAGTTCGAACAGCACTTGCGCGCCATCTTCGACCTCCCGCTGGGCAGCACTCACGCATTGGCCCCCGCCGTCATGGTCAACCTGCTGGGAGAGCCGGGTCATGATGGCCGCACCCGCTATCAGGGAATGCGCGAAGTGCTCGCGGTGGAGGGCCTGCACCTGCACCTCTACGGGAAGTTCTACACTCGTCCCTACCGCAAGATGGGCCACATTACCGTCGTCGATCCGGTGCTTTCCCGCGCCAAAGAGAAGGCCCGCTACGTGAAGAAGACCCTCAAGGTCGTTGCCTGAACGGACATTGGGGGCGCCTTCTTGCAGGCAGAGGAATTCCGAGCGCATGGAATCCTGCTTGAGCAGCCATTCAACCTGGACCTCAAGTTGTCTTCCTGAAGCAAAATAGGTTGTTAAACTCATACATTTCTTGATGTTTTTCTTGAAAATAAACATTTGAGAAAATGCATTTTGTCATTGACAGCCCATTTTTGGGCCTGCTATAAAAAGTCAACACCTCAACAACGCCATTCACGTGGCATTAACTAGCTCGCTTCAAGGAGTATGCAAAAATGAAGAAGCATCAAGCTTTGTCTATGATCCTCGTCGGATCTCTTTTCCTCTTTTCAGCTCTGGCCTTCGCCAGCGGAACCGACCTGATCAGCGTCGACGACCTGACCGGTGAAATCTTCCTGGAGATGCAACTGGAGGCCGATACGGTTGGCCCCAAGACCTGCGACTATGCCCACTATCCGCCCACTTGCCAGAGATTCCATCTCAAGGAAGTCGAAAAGACCCCGGCCGCGACCCGCATCACTCTGGAAAACGACGTGATCTATGACGTTACTTGGTCTGGAAACGGCGTCCGCCTCGAAAACGGCGTCGTGATCGCCCCCAAAGGCGATGCCAGCAATCCCACCGGCTGGATGCAGGTGTGGCCCAACAAGGGCGACATCAGCCTGGACAATTGGCTCGACTCCGACCACAGCGCCACCGTCAGCGTTTCGGACGTGGTGTCCATCAACGGCGAAGAAGTCAAAGTCAAAGATGCCTACTTCTTCATGTGGCTGAAGCCCATCGAGTAAGTCCAACCCCATGCGCGTGGAAGGCTTCGGCCGGGATTGCAGCTCAGATGAAGAATCACACCCTCTTTCATCGCCAAACGCCGTTCTCAGTTGGCGGGCTGTCTTCCGGCCGGGGCCGACCCGCCGCGGTCCTTGCCCGGGCGCGAATGCGTCACCTCTTACGAACCCTCGCGCTTCTCTTCGCCGCCTTCTTGTGGACGCCGGAGGGCATCCCGTTGCGGGCCCAAGAGGTCGTGCCTCCCTTAAGTCGGCCTCCCCAAACTCATCCGGTCCGCGCCGATTTGCTCCTGCCGCCTTCCCAACTGGCCTCCTGTCTCTCGCCTCATTGCCTTGTGATCGACACACGGCCCGCGGCTTCGTACCGCAAAGGGCACTGGCCCGGGGCAATGGCGCTATCCGTCTCCAGTTTGCGCTTCTCCGACCGCAGTCAGCTTCGCCAATCGCTTGCCGAGGCCGGGATCAGCGGGCAGCCGCGGCTGATCCTGTATGGCGACCGAGAAAGTCTGGCTTCGCTGGGCACCCTGTTCTGGGCCCTGGAGTGGGCCGCGATCGGCCCAGTCAAGGTCTTAGGTGTCCCCTTCGATGCCTTGTCGGATGGTGATGGCGGGCAGACCTCGGCGAACGCAGGGGAGGCCCGCTCCGGAGGGCGATCTCCGACCGCTGAAGCGCATTCCGATGGTGATCCGCTACAGACCGAAACCGTTGCGGCGGTCATCGATTCGTCGCGGCTCAGAAGCCGTCTGGGCAAGACCGGCCTAGTGGTCCTGGACCTGCGCTCAGGCTGGGAAGCCGACTTCGAGGCGCCTGCCGACTTCGCATCGGGTCACATTCCGCGCAGCATCCCCGCCGATCCTCAAGTCCTGCTTGGGGACTCGCCGTGGCCTGATCCGGCCCATGTACGTCAGCGCCTGAGGGACGTCAGGATCCGAGCCAGCGATGCGGTTCATCCGGCCGCGGACTTTGTCTTGGTGGGCCGAAGCGAGGGCGATGAAGTGGCTGGCCTGACTTATTTTCTGTTGCGGCTGGCCGGGGTCGAGGTCAGCGTGCTCTCGGGAGGGTGGAAGGAGTGGCGAGCCCAGGCCCAGAATCCTACCGTCCGCATCATCGGGACCCATGAAATGAAGGCCCTCTTGGCTCAGGAGAATCCAGGACTGGATCATGACCGCGTTCCTGCCGGGTTCATGTTCCTGGACCTTCGCGAGACCTGGGACTTCAACACCCGCCACTTGCCAGGAGCGGTGGTCCTGCCTGCTCCAGACTTTCAGGACCAGTTCCTGCAAGTCGCCGAAGAACACTGGCCCGGCTTGGCCCCAGATCAGCCCATCGTTTTCTACTGCTACGGACACGAGTGCATCCGCAGTTGGAGGGCGGCCGCCTGGGCTGCAGGCATGGGATACAGGAACCTGTTGTGGTTTCGCGGCGGAGTGGATGCTTGGCAGGAAGAAGGCTTGCCTTTGTTCTGAACGGCAGCCCTTGATCGGCGCTTCGAATGGCGTCAAGGCCCCCACCTTTTAGCAGGCACATTGCGCTGTTTGCTTTTTTCTCAAGAGACGGCTAAACTGCTGCGGTCCCCGGATCGGGAGGGAATGCGAATGAACGTCCGCGAAATTCGAGAGGTTGTGAGGAGCAAGATCAGGAGGCCCGGGCTGACCCTGGCAGTGCTCCTCTCCCTTTCTTTGGGCATCGGCGTCAATGTGGCGGTTTTCAGCATCGTCAATGCTGTCCTGCTCAAGCCGATGCCTGGAGTCAGCGATCCACAACGTCTGGCTACGCTGACCACCAGTCCGGTCCAGTATCCGGGCATGCCCATGCCGCTGAGTCCCGCCTTTTCTTATCCCTATTATCAGGCGCTGAACGAGCGGCTCAACGTCTTTTCGGGACTGGCCGTCTTCCACACGGGTTCCATCAACTTCGAGAACGCCAACAACCGCCTGGCGCTGCAAGCCAGCTTCGTTTCTCAGAACTTCTTCGAGACACTGGAAGTCGGTCCCTTGATCGGGCAGCTCGATTTTGGAGGCCGGGACGCCGCCAACCGCAACATGGTGGTCGTCTCTGAGGGGCTTTGGCGCAGCCTGTTCGGCCAGGACCCCGAAATCTCCGGACGCACCCTGACTCTAAACGGCCAACCGTTCGAGGTTGTGGGAGTGCCCCGGGGAGGATTCAGGGGCGCCTTGCTGGGCGAGCAATCCGACCTCTGGCTTCCCCTCGAAGCGGCTCCCTTGCTGCTGTCGATGGAGCCCGAGCGGCTCTCCGACGCCAACGCCAACTGGCTGTTCTGGATGGTGGGACGACTCAGAACCGGGGCCGATTTTCAGCAAGCCCGGATTGGCTTGGAAAGCGCCGTTCAAGAGCTGCAAGAGGTGCATCCGCGCGGCCCGACGGGTTTTCAGATCACCGAAGGAATCGGCTTCCGCCCGGGCGAGCGGCAGAAGGCGGTCGATCCTCTGGCTGTCCTGCTGGGGTTAGCCGGACTGGTCTTCCTCACGGCCTGCGCCAACGTGGCCAATCTCTATCTCATCCGCGATTCCGACCGTCAGACTGAGGTCGCCATCCGCTTGGCCCACGGAGCCAGCCGTCCCGACATCCTCCGCCGTTACCTGACCGACGCGCTCATTACTTCGGCCCTAGGATGCGGACTGGCCTTGTGGTTCGCCGCCGTGACCACTCGGGCGGTGGCGGGCGTGAGAATCGGTGAGGTCCTGACCTTGCCCGCTGACATCGCCATCGACGCGCGGGTGTTTGGATTCGCGCTGGGCTTGACTTTATTGGGGGCCGTTCTCATCGGACTCTTCACGGCCCGCAACATGTCTCAACTGACGCCTTCTTCGATACTGTGCCAGGCACGCGGCAGCGGTGGGCGGGGCCGTGGCTTGAGCCGGTTCTTCATCGGCATCCAGATCGCCATGTCGCTGGTCTTGCTGATCGGCGCGGGTCTGCTGATCCAGACTTTCCAGGGACTCAGGGAACTCGATTTAGGCTTTCAGAGCCAGGGCATCGTCAATCTCCGCCTTGATCTGTCGCAACTCGAGTATGAACCCGCCCGCGGGAAAGCCTTTTGGGAAGAGGTCCTGAGGCGGACTCAGAGGATGCCCGGCATCGACTCGGCCAGCCTGGCTCTCAACGTCCCGCTGGAGACCCAGTCGGAGGGGCGTATCGCCGAAGTGGCGGTCAGCCATCGTCCCGACACCGAGTGGTTGGCTTTCAACGTCGTCGGACCCGACTATTTCAAGACGCTGGGCATTCCCTTGAGCCAGGGGCGGGGTTTTACTTTGGCCGATGCCTCGGCTGGGCCGCGGGTGGTGGTGATCAACGATGTCATGGCCTCGCGGCTCTTTCCAGGCCAGGAGGCAGTCGGCGCCAGCATGAGGATCGGTTCCGCTGACCACACCGTGATCGGGGTGGCCAGGACCGTCAAGCGGCACGGCCTCGACGACCAGCCCGAGCCTTACTTTTACCTGCCGATATTGCAGCAGTACGAGCCCCGCGCCGTCCTCCATCTGAGGGGCGACGAGGCCCTCGACTTGGTGGCTGCGGTCCGTTCGGAGGTGAGCCGGATCGATCCCTCCGTCCTGATCTATACCGTCACCCCGATGCGCTCGCTCGTCAACCGGGCTCTTTCCCAACCCCGTCTGGCGGCCGAACTTGTGGGGCTGTTCAGCCTGCTGGCCCTGCTCCTGGCCGCCCTGGGACTCTATGCTGTGATCTCCGATTCGGTGGTCCAGCGTCTGCCCGAAATGGGGATTCGCATGGCCTTGGGCGGTTCGCCTTGGGCGGCCGTTTGGCTGGCACTCAAGTCCAGCTTGTGGCCTCTGTTGGCTGGCTTAGCCGCAGGATACGGCGTGGCCTATCTGCTCATGCGCGTCCTGCAGCCGCTGCTTTACGGCCTCGAGTCCTTGAATTTTGTGGCCTTTGTCCTGTTTCCCCTGGTGTTGGTGGTGGTGGCGGTTGGAGCCGCCCTAGCCGCTTCTTGGCCGGCCCTGCGCCTGGATCCGCTCGAAGTCCTCCGCTTCGAGTAGCGATGTTCGCCCAGCCCAGCTCTCGATCTGATCGCGCTGCACGAGGACCACTCGGCAGCGAAACAAGTTCGAACACGAGTCAAGCCCGTCTTCCTCACGGGCGGTCTGCTACGTTGCCGCATCCATCCGCGCTGACGGCGTTGCGCTCGGACGGCCCGCTCAACGCACCCTGCAGTACGTCTGCGGGGGCTCGGTTGCGGCGGAGGCGCCTCGCTGTAACTAGACGGGCTGGCAGAGGCAGTCTAGGATAGGGCCGATGAGTGAAAGCAGCACGAGCGCTCCTCAAGTAGGAATCGTCATGGGCAGCCGGTCCGACCTGCGGGTCATGAAGGCCGCGGCCGAGACTCTGAGGGACTTCGAGGTGCCCTTCGAGTTGACCATCGTTTCGGCTCACCGGACGCCGGAGCGCCTCATGCACTACGGCGGCACGGCCCGGGAGCGGGGGCTCAAGGCCATCATCGCAGGCGCCGGCGGAGCGGCCCATCTGCCGGGCATGCTGGCCGCCGTCACCACCCTCCCCGTGATCGGTGTCCCGGTCAAGTCCTCCAATTCCATCGACGGCTGGGATTCCGTCCTCAGCATTCTGCAAATGCCCTCGGGTGTGCCCGTCGCCACGGTGGCTGTGGACGCCTCCAAGAACGCCGCCTTGTTGGCCCTGCAGATCCTCGCCACCAGCGACCAGTCCTTGGCCGCCAAGCTGCAAGCCTACAAGGCCTCCCTCAAAGAAAAGGTCGACGACATGATCGACTTCACCCGCGGAGAAGGCTTCCCCAACGCCTTCGACGAGTAAGCGGCAGGTACGCTGCCGAATCCAATTGTTGACACCCTTCCACGCCCATGGGTCACCAGCCTGACCCGATGCAACGGCGTCATCAGCGTCCCGCCATCATCAGTCGCCTAGCCTCCTGTGCCACTCGCAAAATTGCCCTCGATGTCGGAAATCAGGGAATGTATGAGGTCGGCGGCCCGGCGGTAGCGGAGGAGGGCAGCGCCTTGGCCCGACCAAAGCGAGATCAGGTCGCTTCGGTTCTGCCATCAGTCGCCGTACTCTGCTTGGTAACGGCGAGAATGAGCTCCAAGAGCACCGGCACTCCTAAGGGCAGGCTCTCAACACCGAAAGCTAGACGGGTGTGGCCCGGAACTTCGCCGAAAATCTGGGCAAGGAGCC
Source organism: Acidobacteriota bacterium (assembly GCA_035471925.1). Taxonomy (GTDB): domain Bacteria; phylum Acidobacteriota; class UBA6911; order RPQK01; family DATIPO01; genus JANQFM01. The sequence goes on along the minus strand of DATIPO010000021.1, from coordinate 2,859 downwards.
TGGAGGCCCCCTCAGCGATGGCGGCGTGCTGGCTGAAGTCCGGGGCCGCAGCCACCGAGACTCCCAGGCGGACCACAGAGACAAGGCGGTCCGGGTCGCCCAGGCGATGACTGGCTGCGGCCAAGGCGTTGAGGGCGGCAACGAGAGCCGCTCCGCGCCCCTGCTCGACCGATAGCTCCCGACCCACCCGTCCTGTAACGGCGGGTTTGCCGTCGATGAGGGGAAGCATCCCGCTCAAGAAGAGCAGTTCGCCCGCTTGCACCGCGGCAGTATAGCTGCCCAGGGGCGCGGGCGGATGGGGCAGCTCAAAGCCGAGTTTCCTCAAGCGATCAAGCCAGTTGCGCTCGGAAGGATAGTTACCAGCGCCCTGCATGTGCGCCTCCGTCGACATGAAGGACTTCTCCGCTGACGAAGGAAGCCTCGGTCAGATAAATAACAGCCTCGGCGATCTCTGACACCTCTCCCAGCCGTTGAATGGGATGAAGGGTCTTGAGGAATTCGTGGTTGGCCGGGTCGTGCATCGGTGTGTCGATGATGCCGGCGCCGATGGCGTTGACGCGGATGCCCTGCCCGGCCAGTTCGATGGCCAAGGCGCGGGTGATCGCGTTGAGCCCTCCCTTGGTGAGGATGGGAAGCGCCGCCGGCACCGCCGCCAGGGGTTGTACGGCCAAAGTTGTGGAGATGTTGACAATGTGTCCCGATTTCTGGCTGATCATCTGGGCCACCGCCGGCTGGGTGAGGCGAAAAAAGCCCGCCAGGTTGGTATCCAGCAGGGTCTGGAAGTCTTGCTCCGTGTATTCCGTAAAAGGCTTGGGGATAAAGACTCCGGCATTGTTGACCAGCAGACTGACCGATCCGAAGTTACGCACTGCGGTATCGACCAATTCGGCGCCCGTCTCGGACTGGGAAACGTCGCCGTCCACCAGCACGAGGCTTTCTGAAGCCCTCAGGGTTCCCGCCCGGGAAATGCGCCGCGAGTTGGCGACTACGCGGTAGCCGCGGTCCAGCAGGGCTTGGGTGATTCCCAGTCCGATGCCGCTGGAAGCACCCGTCACGATGGCTGTTTTGTGGTTCTCGTTCATGGTTATTCGCTCCTTTGCAATGCAAGTGTCGTTCGCTGACGGAAGCTGGGATGTGGCCGGTCAAGGATTGGTTTCCACATTGCTGGTTGCCATTTGGTAACCTCTGGCAGGCTGTCAGGGCAGTGTTTGGGGCGGAGAAGAATCTAACCGGCGTCGGCTCTCATCTCAAGAAATGGACTTAGATGATTTGCTAGAGGTAGCGAGTTGGCTCATGGCGCCTCGCATGGGCGATTGATCTCGTCGCCGAAACGTCTGTGGGAAATTATTGGCCATCTAGTGGCCCAGGAGAGCAAGTGATGATTCCTCACCGTAAGAGCCGGGTGGCTCCTCCCCCTTCGGGTTGTCCCCTCGATGCCTGCATGAAGCTGGTGGGCGGGGCCTGGACGCCCAACATCATCTGGTATCTGCGGGTAAATCCCCGGCGGTTCATGGAACTCAAAAGCGATCTTGCTGGGATCTCGGCCAAGACCCTGACTGCTCGCTTGCGGCGGATGGAGAAGGACGGCGTGGTCTGCCGCCAAGTCAAGCCCACCTCTCCTCCCACGGTGGAATACAGCCTCACCGAGCTGGGCCGCAGGCTTCTTCCGGCGATCGAAGCCATCGCCGCCGTCGGCCTGGAACTCAAAGCACTCGACTCGCCCCAGTAAGCCCCTGTTAAGGTAACCGCAGTGGAGCAGGTGTCCGCGATCCGTCAATCATGGCGCAAGGCGTTGAGGGGGTTGATGCGGGAGGCGCGGTGGGCCGGGACGAGGGTGGCCAACTGGGCCACGGCCAGCAGCAGCAACGCTACGGCGGCGAAAGTGGTGAGGCCCATGGCCCCGCCGGCGCTGAGGCCCTCAAGCTGGGCCGAGAGCAGGCGCACCAAGGCGTAGGAAGCCGCCAGGCCGAAGGGGATCCCCAGGGCCGCCAGGAGGAAGCCTTTGCGCGCCACCAACAGCAGGATGTCGCGCCGGCTTGCCCCCAGCGCCATGCGAACTCCGATCTCGTGGGAGCGGCGGCCGATGGAGTAGGAGATGACTCCGTAAATCCCAATGGCGGCCAGCAGCAAGGCGATTCCGGCTAATCCGCTGAGAAGACCCACGATAAAGGTGTTTTGGGTGTCGATGCGGGCGATGACCTGTTGCATGCTTAGGACGTCCTCAAGCGGCAGTCCTGCATCGAGTTCGCGGATGGCGTGGCGGGCGGGTTGGACGATGCTCAGCGGATCGACTTGGGTCCGCATCACCAGGGCCGTCGAGTGGACGGGACTCTGTTCCAAGGGCAGGAATATCTGGGCCACCGAGAAGTCGGCATAGCGGATGGAGTGGCGGTAGTTCTGGACGTCTTCGCAGACGCCGACGACGGTCCACCAGCCGCCGTTGGTCTTGGCGCGACCCAAGCTTGGGGGCAGCGCCTCCGTGGAGCCGGAGTTTGCTTCCGCGCGGCCGTCCGCCGATGATGCCCCGCCGTCTCCCTGAGGATTCGATTCAAAACTGCCGCCGGCATTCTGGCCCGCCAGCCGGAAACGCTTCCCGATCGGGTTGGAGTCGGGCCAGAAGCGGCGGGCGGTCGACTGGCTGATCACCGCCGCAGGGAAAGAATCGCGGTTGTCCTGCCGGTTCAGGGCGCGGCCCTCCAGGATCTCGATGTCGAGGGTTTCGAAGTATCGAGGAGTCACGGTCAGGCGCAGGGCGTTGGGCGTGTTGCTCTTCTCGCTCCTGCTTCGCCCCTCAGCTTGCACCCGGGCGTTGAGGGTGCCGGACATCAGGGTCAGGGGCAGCGTCGTGGTGGCCGACGC
>DATIPO010000020.1:0-3947 GCA_035471925.1 Acidobacteriota bacterium | reverse complement strand
TTGCGGCAATGTGGCCACTTTCGAAGGAGCCCGCTTCTTGAAGGATCTGGGGGCCGACGCCGTCAAGGTGGGCGTGGGTCCGGGACGCGGCTGCCGCACCCGTTTAGAGACCGCGGCCGGCGTCCCCCAGTTGCAGGCCGTTCGCGAGGCCTGGTGCGCGTTGGAGGAGGAAATCCCCATCATCGCCGACGGAGGCGTGACGCACGACAAGGACATCTTTCTGGCGTTGATGGCCGGCGCCTCCAGCGTGATGCTGGGAAGCGCCCTTTCGGGAACCGATGAGGCTCCAGGACACGTCATCGAAGACCCCTCCACCCACACCAAGAAGAAGATCTACCGCGGCATGACCTCGCCTCAAGCCGTCTTCGAGTCCCTTTACGACGCCGAGAATCCCGACGAGCTCAAGGACGCCCTGGAGACCCCGGCCGAGGGACAGGAGATGCAGGTCCCCTACAAAGGCCCCTTGGCCGACGTCCTTAAGCGCATCCGCGGCCACCTTCAGTCGGCGGTCAGCTACGCCGGCGAGCAGAGCTTGCAGGCGGCGCGCCAGAAGGTCGTCCCCCGGGCCCTCGACTACCTCATCCCCCTCAGCACTGCGGCCCGCCGTGAGTCCTACGAGCGCTGAGCCCGGAAGTGCCAGCGGCCCCACGGCAGCGGAAGTCCGGTCTGACGCGCCAGCCGTTCTTTGACGGCTGGCGCAGATGGTAGGATGTGGACCATGAGGCGATTGACCGTCTTTTTGGGGCTTCTGCTGACGGCCGTTTCCTGCCGAGGGGACGCCATCGACCGCTCGGGACTGCTGGCGTCAGGGCCCATGCTGGGCTATTCCACGCCGCGCGAAGTGCTGCTGTGGGCACAGACCACCCGGGCAGCATCGGTGCAGTTCCGATACTGGCCGGAAGGCAAGCCGGCGCTTCGCCAGACCACGGCCCGCGTCACCACGGGGCCGCAGGACGATTTCACCGCCCGCCTGCGCGCCACCCGTCTGGAGCCGGGCGTCCGCTACCAGTACGAAGTCAGGCTCAACGGAAGCAAAGTGGATCTCGGGTATCCACTGCGCTTCCAGACTCAGCCCCTTTGGCAATGGCGGACCGATCCGCCCGATTTCACGGTGGCCTTCGGATCCTGCACCTACACCAACGAAGAGCCTTACGACCGCCCTGGAGAGCCCTACGGACAGGGCTTTGAAATCTTCCCCAACATCTTGCGGACGCGCCCCGACCTGATGATCTGGATGGGCGACAACGTCTACCTGAGGGAAGTCGACTGGGACAGCCGCGACGGCATCTTCTACCGCTACAGCCACGCCCGGGCCACCCCTCAACTGCAAGCCCTGCTGGGCAACGTCCACAACTACGCCATCTGGGATGATCACGACTACGGACCCAACAACTCCGACCGCTCCTACGTCCACAAGCAGGCGGCTCTGGAGGCCTTCCGCAGTTTCTGGGGCAATCCCACCTACGGACTGCCCTCGCTGCCCGGAACCTTCACGCGGTTCTCCTGGGGCGATGCCGATTTCTTCCTGCTCGACAACCGCTGGTATCGTTCACCCACTGAAGCGCCTCCACTGGAAGACAAAGTCATGCTGGGTGCAGGACAGTTGAGCTGGCTGATCGATGCCTTGACCTCCAGTGAAGGTACCTTCAAGATCGTGGCGGTGGGCGGACAAGTGCTCAACCCCGTGGCCCAACATGAAACCTACGCCCGCTTTCCCTTCGAGCGCGGCCGCCTGCTGGATGCGCTGCGTCAACGGCGCATCGAGGGGCTGATCTTCCTTTCCGGCGACCGCCATTTCACCGAGCTTTCGCGGCTGCCGCGCCCGGGCGCCTACCCCCTCTACGACTACACCAGTTCGCCCCTGACTTCGGGACTAGCCGACTCCGACTGGGTGTTGGAGGAAGAAAACCGACTGAGGGTGGAGGGCACTCTGCTGGTCCAGAAGAACTTCGGACTCCTTCGCTTCTCAGGACCCGCCGAGGACCGCACCCTGACCCTGCAAGCCCTCTCCAGCCAGGGCGAACTGCTGTGGGAACGAAGCTTGCAGGCCCAAGATCTGACTTTTCCTGAGACCCAAGCCGATCAGCGCTGAAGCCCCCTACGATCATGAAGAAATGCCTGAGAACACTGCTCACAGAGATCATCGATTACGCCGGACTCTTCCCCCCCGCGGGACTTGACATGGCTTCGACGGTGAAGAACTACGCCGCGTACCGGCACTCCCCCCACTCCTGGATGCTGGCCCGCCTCATCGTTCCCGCCGCCCGCCTCGAGAGCTTGGCCGAAGAGGCCCAGGAGATGTGGGAAGAGACTGAAAAGCCCTGGCGTCTCTCGGTGCTGATCGGCGAGGACGCACAAGGCGATGCGCGGCGCATTGACGATTTTCGCCAGCGATGGGGAGGACGGGCTCGAGTGGAGGCCGCCGAAGCCAAAGCGGGGACCCCCGAGCGGGTGCGAGAGATCCTCTCGGCCCTGACCGACGGCATGCCCGTCTATTTCGAGCTGGCCGCCGATGAGGGACTGGCCGAGATGCTCTCTCATCTGGACGGAGCGCGGGCCTGCGCCAAGATCCGCAGCGGAGGCATTACTCCCGACCTGATCCCGTCCCCCGAGCAAGTGGCCCACTTCATGCACGCCTGCCACCAGGCCGGGGTCCCCTTCAAGATGACGGCCGGACTGCATCACCCGCTGCGCTCACGCCGTCCGCTGACCTACGAGCAAGACGCGCCCCAGGCCTACATGCACGGATTCCTGAACGCCTTCCTGGCCGCCTGCTGGGTGCACTCGGGAAAAGCCGGGCAACGGCGCACCCTGGAATTGCTGATGGAAACCAACCCGGCCGCCCTGCGCAACGAGGAAGACGGCATCACCTGGCGCGGCATCCGCGTCACCTGCGCCGAGGCCGCCGCCTGCCGTCGCCGCTTCGCCCACTCCTTCGGCTCCTGCTCCTTTCAAGAACCCATCGACGATCTGAAAGAACTGGATTTGCTATGAGCCAACTCAACGAAACCCACCAACCTCAACTGAAAAGCTGGGTGGACTCGGCCAACAACCCGTCCGGCGACTTCCCCATCCAGAACCTGCCCCTGGGCGTGTTCCGGCGGCAGGCGGCCGACGAAGCTCCCCGCGTCGGAGCCGCCATCGGAGACCAGATCTTCGACATCACGGCCGCTGCTCAAGCGGACCTCTTTCAAGACTCGGCCGCCGCCGCGGTGCAGGCTTGCCGGTTTTCCAGCCTCAACGCCCTGATGTCGTTGGGGCGTCCCCAGTGGAAGGCCCTGCGCTCAGAGTTGAGCCGCCTGTTGCGGGACGGCGGCCCGGCCGCAGCTCACGCTTCCCGGGTGCTGGTCCCCCAAGAGGCCGCCGAGATGGGACTGCCGGCCAACTCAGGCGACTACACCGACTTTTACGCCTCGGTCCACCATGCCACCAACGTGGGCAGCATGTTCCGTCCGGACAATCCGCTGCTGCCCAACTACAAGCACATCCCGGTGGGCTATCACGGACGGGCCTCCTCGCTGGTGGCCAGCGGGACTCCGGTCAAGCGTCCCCAAGGACAGACGAAGGCCGACGACGCCGAGGCCCCGGTCTATGGACCCAGCAAGCTGCTCGACTACGAGTTGGAGGTGGGATTCTACGTGGGGCCCGGCAATGACCTGGGCGCTCCCATCCCCATCGACCGGGCTCAGGACCACATCTTCGGCCTGTGCCTGGTCAACGACTGGTCGGCCCGCGACATTCAAAAATGGGAATATCAGCCGCTGGGGCCCTTTCTCGCCAAGAGCTTTGCCACCACCGTTTCCCCCTGGGTGGTAACGCTGGACGCCCTGGAGCCCTATCGGATGGAAGCCCTCAAACGTCCCGCCGGGGATCCTCAGCCGCTGCCCCACCTCGACTCCCCCTTCGAGCGCAACAAGGGCGGAATCGGACTCACCGTGGAAGCCTAC
>DATIPO010000019.1:0-23991 GCA_035471925.1 Acidobacteriota bacterium | reverse complement strand
ACGCTCACATCGGTGGACTCGGTCAGGTAGCCTTGGCGGATGGAGGTCGATGAGTCAACCTGCACGCGCCATTCATCTGAAGCGACCAGGAATTTCCTTTCGATTTCGTGCATGGGCGGCCTGCCCTCCATGGCATCGTTTTTGGGCCCTTGAGGCGGACCGAAGCGCTATTGCACGCTTTCAGCGTTCGAAGTCTGAGCCGCCCCTACCCAGGGTGGCGCCGTCGTCTCGCTGCGCTCGACGGCGGCTGACCCTGGGCTGGCTTATGGCTCGCTTTCAGCGAGCCCGGAACTCGTCATCAGCACCGGCCCCGGTCACGCCTTCGAGCCTCGGCGAAGAAAGTTTGGCTTATGGCTCGCAGCGCGCCGAGTTCCCGTCCGTCCCTGCTCAGCCCTTTGCAGCCTTGGCGAAGAAGGGAGTTGGCTTATGGCTCGCGTTTCAGCCAGCCGCGACTTGGCTTCCCTGCGGCTTGGCTTCCCAGCGCAGTCGCTGGGCTGGCGACTCTCTCTACTCTGGGCGACTTCGAACTTCGCATATCGCAATTCGAACCTGGGCCTCCTAGGCCTGGCTCCTGGGCCTCAGCCGGCATAGTTGAGGGCTTCGTCGCCGAGGAAGAGGGCGGCTTCGGCCAGTTCTTCTTCGATGCGCAGGAGTTGGTTGTATTTGGCTACCCGATCGGTCCGTGAGGCCGAACCGGTCTTGATTTGGCCCGCGTTGGACGCCACGGCCACGTCGGCGATGGTGGTGTCTTCGGTCTCTCCCGAACGATGCGAGATGACGGCGGTGTATCCGTAGCGCTTGGCCAGATCGATGGCTTGCAGCGTTTCGGTCAGCGTACCGATTTGGTTGAGCTTGATAAGGATCGAGTTGGCCACCTCCTTCTCGATACCGTCCTGAAGACGCTCGACGTTGGTGACGAACAGGTCGTCACCCACGAGTTGGACGCTGTCGCCCAATCGCTCGGTCAGCTTGGCCCATCCCTCCCAGTCGTTCTCGTCCAGTCCGTCCTCGATGGAGGCGATGGGATATTTGCCGCACAGTTCCCGGTAAAAGTCGGTCAGTTCGTCCGAGGACAGCTCGCGGTTCTCGGAGCGAAGGTGGTAGCGGCCGTCCTGGCAGAACTCGCTGGCGGCCACGTCGAGTCCGATGAGCAGGTCTTCGCCGGCCTGGTATCCGGCGCTCTCGATAGCCCGCAGGACGTACTTGAGGGCCTCTTCGTTGCCTTTGACCTTGGGCGCGAATCCTCCTTCGTCGCCCACCGAGATGATGTGGCCGTCCTGCTTGAGCACCTTTTTGAGGTGATGGAAGACCTCCACTCCGCAGCGCAGGGCGTCGGCGAAGGTGTCAGAGCCCACGGGAATGATCATGAACTCCTGGAAGTCGATATTCCAGTCGGCGTGGGCTCCGCCGTTGAGGACGTTCATCATGGGTGTAGGCAGGACGCGGGCCCGGATGCCGCCCAGGTAGCGGTAAAGCGGCAGTCCGAAGGAGGCCGCCGAGGCCTTGGCCACAGCCAGCGAAACGCCCAGGATGGCGTTGGCGCCCAAACGTCCCTTGTTGGGGGTGCCGTCGAGGTCGATCAGGCGTTGATCGATGGCGGTTTGATCGTAGGCGTCTTCGTCGTCGAGTTCTTCGGCAATGATCGTGTTGACGTTCTCCACCGCCTTGAGGACGCCCTTGCCCAAGTAGCGGTTTTCGTCTCCGTCGCGCAATTCCACCGCTTCGTGTTCGCCGGTGGAAGCGCCCGAGGGAACGATGGCCGATCCGTGTGCGCCGTCTTCCAGCACGACTTCAACTTCAACGGTGGGATTCCCCCGCGAGTCTAGGATTTCGCGGGCCTGAATGTATTCGATGGTCATAGAGAACAGATCTCCTTGGTCTTGGGTCATTTTCTTGTCTGTCAGGCGTGATTATATCGGACGCGGGTGGCCGGGAAAGCATAAGGTCCGATTGGCGCGGGAGGGACAAAAGTGAGAAGGCCGGAACCTGGGGAAGGAACCGGCCCTCTCTGCGCTCACAAGGTCCGAACTCAACAACAGCAAGGAAGGGTTGTTGTTGAGCCTCTATAAAAGCATCCGCCTGTGAAGAAGAAATAAAGAAGCAGCGAAAATCACCCTAAGAGGACGAAAATCCTTTCCTGAGGCGGTCGATGAGGGCTCGAGTCGAACCATCGTGCTGCCGCGGTGCAGGGCGTCCCCGCAGTTCCTCCAAGACGGTGGAGGCTAATTGTTTCCCCAACTCCACGCCCCACTGGTCGAAGGAATTGATGTCCCAGATGATGCCCTGCACGAAAATCTTGTGCTCGTAGAGGGCCAGCAGCGCGCCCAGCGTTTCGGGGGTGATGCGGTCGACCAACAGGGTGTTGGTCGGGCGGTTGCCGGGGAAGACGCGGTGAGGCAGCAGCGCTTCGAGGCGCTCTCGGTCCAGGCCCTGTTCTTCCATCTCGCGGCGGACTTCCTGCTCGCTCTTGCCCCGCATCAGCGCCTCCGTCTGAGCCACCCCGTTGGCCAGCAGCATGCGGTGCTGTTCGCCCACCGGATTATGGCTGCGGGCGGCCAGGATGAAGTCGGCCGGCACCCATTGGCTCCCTTGGTGGAGGAGCTGGAAAAAGGCGTGCTGTCCGTTGGTGCCCGGCTCGCCCCATACCACCGGGCCGGTGTCCCATTTCACGCGACAGCCCCGGCGGTCGATGCGCTTGCCGTTGCTTTCCATGTCCAACTGCTGCAGGTAGGCGGGCAGGCGCCGCAGGTATTGGTCATAAGGCACGACGGCGTAGCTGGCAGCTCCCAGGAAGTTGCGGTACCAGACGCCCAGCAGAGCCAGGATCACGGGCATGTTCCGATCCAGCGGACGGGTGCGGAAGTGCTCATCCATGCGGTGGGCCCCCTCCAAAAGCTGCTGGAAACGGTCCATGCCCAGCGACAGGGCGATGGAAAGTCCGATGGCCGACCAGAGCGAAAAGCGTCCCCCCACCCAGTCCCAGAACTCGAACATGTTGGCCGGGTCGATGCCGAAATCGCGCACCGCTTCTTCATGAGTGGAAACGGCGGCGAAGTGGCTGGCGATGGCGCTTTCGTCTCCCATGCGGTCGAGCAACCAAGCCCGGGCCGCGCGGGCGTTGGCCAGGGTTTCCTGAGTCGTGAAGCTCTTGGAGGAGACGATGAACAGGGTCCGCTCGGGATCGAGATCCTTCAAGGTCTCGGTGATGTGGGTTCCGTCCACATTGGAGACGAAGTGGACGCGCGGACCGTCGGCGTAAGGCTTCAGCGCCTGACAGACCATGGCGGGCCCCAGGTCGGATCCGCCGATGCCCAGGTTGACCACCTCGCGGATGCTCTTGCCCGAATGGCCCTTCCAGCGTCTGCTGCGCACCGCCTCGCAAAAACGCCCCATCTGCTCCAAGACGGCCTGCACCTGGGGCATCACATCCTGGCCGTCTACCTCGAAGGAGCGTCCCGAGCGGTTGCGCAGGGCCACGTGCAGCACGGCGCGTCCTTCGGTGAAGTTGATGGGACGGCCGGCGAACATGCGCTGGCGCCAGCTTTCCACCTGAGACCCGCGGGCCAAGTCGAGCAGGAGTCGCAGGGTCTCGGAGGTGATGCGGTTCTTGGAGTAGTCGAGGAGGATGCCGCAGTCCTCCAGGGAAAAGCGTTCAAAGCGGTTCGGATCGTCCTCAAACATCTGGCGCATGTGAGCGTCGCCGATGTGGCGGCGATGCTGGTCCAGCGCCGCCCACGCTTGGCGGCGGACGGGGGTAGTGGAGGCATTCGACATGCCGCTACCTTACCAGGAGCGGACCCGCCGAGGAACCTGCTAAACTGACCGGCCATGCAACAGCCCGCACAGGAGCGCTTTTGGATCCGCATCATCTACATCGTCTCGGCGGTGATCGCGGCCGCGGTGGCTTTTCTCATCCTGGGGCCCCGCCCCCAGGGGACGCGCGGAGCCCTGGATGTCTCCTTCCTGCCCACCGTCAACGCCACCCTCAACAGCATTACGGCGCTGCTGCTGGTGACGGGCTACCTGCTGATCCGCCGCCGCAACATTCAGGCCCACCGTACGGTGATGCTGAGCGCCTTCGCCAGCTCTTCGATGTTCCTGGTCACCTACGTGGTCTATCACTGGTTCAAGAGCGGTCCGGCGCATTATGATGGCGATTGGAGGGGGCTCTACCTGGTCATTCTCCTCACCCACATCGTGCTGGCTGCCCTCATCCTTCCGCTGGCTCTGTTGACTCTCTACCGGGGTTGGACGATGCAGGTCGACAAGCACCGCCGAATCGCCAAGATCACCCTGCCCCTTTGGCTCTACGTCTCGGTCACCGGCGTCCTCATCTATTGGATGCTCTACTTCTGACCCGTCCACCCTTGGCCTTCAGCAAGTTCGACGTTCGGATATGCGAAGATCTCGAACGAACCTGCCGACCAAGGCAGGTTGACAGAGTCGCGGCAGCAGCGATACAAAAGAGGGCAGCTACCCCCTCTGACGCGTCATCGGACCGAGGAGTGATGACTGGATGAAATGGTCGGCCCTGAGCCTGTGCGGCTTCATCTTCTTTTTGACGTCCGCGCTCGCTGAAGATCCCGCGAGCCGGCAGGGTCCCCCCTTTCCTAAAGATCATTGGCTCCACGGAGTTGATTTTTCCAGCTACCGCCAGGAAGCACTGCGCCGAGGCGTTGAGATTCCAGAGAGGTCTGACGACCTCGACCTTCACTTGGTGGAGAAATTCCAGAAGATCTTCTCCACTCACGTCGATTCCCGCTTCCTGTTGGGACGTCCCAGCCCCAAATGGGTCATGGAGCGCAGTCTGGAGGTGCTGGACCTCAACCGGCGCCTGGAAAAGAAGCTGAGTCAGGGGCGAAGGGTGCTGGCCGAGGGGAACAAGCGCGAGATGCGCCGCTATCTCGACGACGTCAAAGACCTCTCCGGCGATCTGAAGAAGCTCTTCGAAACCCGCTTTCGGGAAGGGCCCAAGACCCGCCTGACGATGCGCCTGCCGGTCCTCGAGTCTGAGGATCCGCGCCGTGTCTTCTCTGCCTTCCTGGCGGTTGCCAAGGAACTGAGCAGAATTCTCACCCAGCGCATCACGGCCTTCTTCTTCATCGACGAACGCAACGTGGTCAGCGTGACAGACCTGAACAAGCCTTCCGTCACCGTACTCTGCCGCTCCCTGCGCAAGTTGTGCGAAGAGAGCGACAAGCTGATCCGAAGATTCTAACCCGCGTTCCCCGCGCCCACGGGCAAGGACTTGCGGCCAGAGCAGGGAACTGCTGGTCTTCCACGGCGGCGGGTGCGGGTTGCGGGCTGCCCGGCTACTTCTCGATTCGGCGATTCCCGATACGGCGGTTCCCGATACGGCGGTTGAAAGAAACGGCGGGACCGTAGCCGAATCGGGCCGAGGCTCGGATAAGGGCGATTCCCTGCTGCATGCGTCCCAGGCGGAAGCGCGTCAAACCCAGGTTGTAGAGAAGTGCCGGACTGTGATCGCCCAGCTTCTGGGCCCGAGTGAAGGCCACCTCGGCTTCGGCCAGCCGGCTGAGGTGGCTGTAGCACATCCCCATCTGAAAATGGACGACCGAGGGGCTGTCGCTCCGCACCAAACGTTCCCACTCGGTGAGCGACTCGGCGTAGCGCATGCGCAAGTAGAGGCTGGTTGCCAGATTGAGGCGTGCCCAGCGGGCCTCAGGCTGCATGCGGAGACCGTTGCGGTAGTGGCCGATGGCCGCGTCGAGATGACCCATCCGTTGACGGCACCAAGCGGCGTTGAAGAAGTCCTCGGCACGGGAATCAGGAGCGGCGGCCAGCGCCTCAAAGAGTTGGGCGGCCTCGTCCACCCGTCCCTTGCGCATGGCCTGGTCGGCGGCCCTGAAGCGCACTTCCCGCTGCTGCTCTCGGATGTCCTGGGAATCGGGTTGCAAGGTTTCGGCTTTTTCCAGATAGTCCTCGGCCTGGCGGCGTTTGCCCTTGGCTTCCAAAGCAAAGGAGATGAGCTGCAGCAAGTCGCTGTTGAGCGGGTAACGCCGGCGCAGTTGTTGGAAAACCTCGATGGCGCCGTCCCAGTCCTGCTCTTGAAGCAGCCGGTAGCCCTCGAAGAAGTCGCTGTTGGGACTCTGCTCACCGGTCCGCAGCATTTCCACGGCTCCCTGCGAATCGCCGGCCTCCATGCGCAGCCAGGCGCTTTGTTCGCGGGCCATAGGCTCGGCCGGATTGGCTTTCAGAACCTCCTGATAGAGTTCCAGAGCCCTTTCGGAACGTCCGCGCTTCTGGTAGAGGCCGGCCAAGTAGAGACGGCCGGTGAGAAACTCGGGGACTTCGGCCAGGGATTCTTCCAGAAATGCGATGGCTTCGCCGTTGCGTCCTTGCGAGACGATTTCCACTGCTCGCTGGTAGTCTTCGAATGCTTGGCCCAGGCGCCGCTCCAGATTGGCGTGTCGAATGGCCCTTTCGGTCTGGCCCAGGCGATCGTAGAGCAGGGCTGCTTTGCGGTGATAGAGCGGGTTTTCGCCGTCGGCCTCCAGAGCCAGTTCGATGAACTCCATGGCTCCGCCGTAGCGTCCGTCAGATTCCAGGCGCGAGGAAATCTGATGCATGAGGCGAGCATCGCGGGGCGCCAGCCGGAAGGCAATCTTGAGTTGACGCAGGCTGCTTTCGGAATCGCCTCTCTGGTCCAGGATCTGGGCATAAAAACGCCGGTAATTGGCGTTGGAGGGGTCTTTGTCGACGGCCAGCCTGATCTGCTTCAGGGCCTTGCCTTCCTCTCCCTGCATGAGCAGCGAATAGGCCAGGTTGCGGTGGGCCGAAGCCGAGCTGTTTTCGCCCTCCACCACTTTTTGCAGGAGTTCGCGGGCCTCCTCCAGATCGCCCAGCATCAGCCGGGCCTCGGCCAAGCGCCGCAGGTAGCGCGACTGCTGGGGATCGAGTTGGAGCGCTCTCTGGAAGAGTTGAGCGGCCGCTGAAGCTTGCCCCAAATCGAGGAGAAGCACGCCGCATTGCTCCAACAACTGCAAATCGTCGGGATAAGCGGCCAGTCCTTGGCGAAGCACCTTCAGGGCAGCCACCGGCTCGCCGTCGCTGTTCATCTGGCGGGCTTGCTGCGCGTAGTCCTGGACCGACTGGGCGGCCAGCGCAGGCATCAGGAGGAAGCAAAGGATGAACGCGCGCAAGGTCACAATGACTCCATTATAGCGCAGGCGGGCAACGGCCTTTTCCGGCCTTGAGCTTCAAACTTGGTCAGGCGAGCTTCAGACGGCTTCCGGTCAGGAGGCCAGATGGCGCAGGCCGGTCGACATCCCTTCCAGCAGGCCCGCCACGGTTGAGATCAGTTCCTTGGAGCGGATGGGCTTGGTCAGATAGGCGTCCATGCCGGCTTCCAGACAACGTTCGCGGTAGCCTTTGACGGCATGGGCGGTAAGGGCCACGATGGGCACGTGGCCGCCTTTTTCGGTCTCCAGTTCGCGGATGGCGGCGGTGGCTTCAATCCCGCCCATTTCGGGCATTTGCACGTCCATCAAGATGAGGTCGAAGGACTCCTTCTCCACCAGTTTCAAGGCTTCTTTGCCGTTTTCGGCCACCGAAACCCGGTGTCCCTCTTTTTCCAGCAGCCGCACTGCAAGGCGCTGGTTGACGCGGTTGTCTTCTGCCACCAGAATGCGGGCGCCTCTCTGCATGCGGTTTTCGGCCAGATTGTGCTGGGTGATGAGTTGGCCCTTTTGGGATTGGTCCTGGCTTGAGCGCAGCACGAGTCCGCACAAGGCATCGTGCAGGTCGTTGCGCACCACCGGCTTGGGCAGATAGGCTTCGATACCCACCTCGCGGCAGCGGCGCGAGTCTCCAACGCGGCCTGAAGAGCAGAGGGCGATCAAACGGGTGGAGGAGAGATCATCGTCCTCTTTGATCTCGGTGGCCAGGCTGAAACCGTCCACGAAGGGCATCTCGATGTCCAGCAGAGCCAGGGCGAAAGCGTCCCCTTTCTCGTGGGCTTGCCTGAGAACCTCCTTGGCCTGGGCCGAACTCTCGGCGCAACCGGCTCGCATGCCCCAGGCCCGGCAAGTGTCTCTGAGGATGCGCCGGTTGGTGGGACTGTCGTCAACGATCAGCACCCGCTGGCCCTCCAGTCTGGCGTCTTCTTCATGCAGCTCTTCACTGCGAGTCTCGGCGTAATCGAAGCGGGCCGTGAAAGAAAAGACGCTGCCCTGGCCTTGGCGGCTTTCCACCCAGATCCGCCCGCCCATCATATCCACCAGTTGGGAGCAAATCGACAACCCCAGTCCGGTGCCGCCGTAGCGTTTGCTGGTCGAGCTGTCGGCCTGGGAAAAGGCATCGAAGATGGTGGCCTGTTTGTCGTGAGAAATGCCGATGCCGGTGTCGCGCACCTGAAAGAGCAGCAGGAAGTTGCTCTTCCACTTCCTTTTCAATTGGGCTGTCAGCACCACTTCGCCCTTTTCCGTGAACTTGATGGCGTTGCCCACCAGGTTGATGAGGATTTGGCGCAGGCGTCCCGGATCGCCGTGAAGCCGGTCGGGCACCTCGCGATCGATGTCGCAAGCCAGTTCCAGCCCCTTGTTGTGGGCTCTGAGGGCCATGATCTTGAGCGTGTCCGAGACCAGGCGATGGAGGTTGAAGTCAATGGGATCGAGTTCCAGCCGTCCGGCCTCGATCTTAGAGAAGTCGAGGATGTCGTTTATGATGCTGAGCAGGGCGTCGGCTGAATTCTTGACTGATTCGAGGTAGATCTGCTGGTCGTCGTTGAGCGGTGTCTCGAGTGCCAGTTCGGTCATGCCGATGATGCCGTTCATGGGGGTGCGGATCTCGTGGCTCATGTTGGCCAGAAATTCGCTCTTGGCCTGGGCTGCTGCCTCGGCTTCCTCCTTGGCCTGGCGCAGGCGGTTCTGGGTCTGCTGGAGACTGCTGCGCATGCTGTTGAAAGAGCGCGTGAGTTCGCCGATCTCGTCTTCTTCTTGAACCGGGACATCCTTTTGAAGGCGTCCCGAAGCCAAGTCGCGGGCGGCCTGCGACAGGCGAAGCACGGGACGCGACAGACGGGCCGCGGCCTTGTTGGACATGCGCGTGGCCAGCACCATCATGGCCAGGATGATGGCCAGCAAGAGCACCGCTGAAGCTTGGCTGATGTTGCGCATGGCTGCGGCGCTCTGCTCCATGTCCTGGCGTCGCTGCTCGGCGAACTCGGAAAGGATGCTCTCCACCCGCTCGGCCAGCCGCAGGGTCTCGGACGACATCAGATACTGGGCTTGGTTCCATCTGTTGCTGTCGCGGACTTCCATGCCCTCCATCAGAATGCGGCGCAGCACCTCGTATTCGTCCGACATCCAACGGGCCAGAATCTGAAACTCGCGCGGCAGAGAGGCGCTCTCGCGCAGCGAGGAGAGGCACGCGGTCACGGCCGCCTCTTCCCGTTCCAGGGAACGGCGGGTCTCTTCCTGGTTGCTGTCGGTATAGGCGGCAAAAAGCGAGACCACCTGTCCGAAGTGATAGCGGCAAGTGCTGACCGGATGCAGGGTGCGCGGGTAGCGCCGATCGGAGAGGTTTTCCTCGGCTTCCTGCAGCATGGCGTCGAAGTGCTGGTCCAGTCCCTCCGCGATGGGCGCGAACTGCTTGCGCAGCAGCACCCGGGCGGGTTCGTTTCCTGGAGCCTGAGCGATGTCCGCCACCCACCACTGGGATTCGTCCATATCTTTGAGCAAGACGGTCAGGTCATCCAAAAAGCGCAGCGATTGATCGTCACCGTGACTCAGCTGCTTGAGCCTCTCCAGTCCAGGATAGATGTCTTCGCGCCAACTCTGACGGCGCTTGGCGGCGAAGTTCTCCGACCCGAAGGCCACCCATCCTCTGAGGGCCGAGAAAGAGCGTTCCACGCCCACCAGCACCCGCATCGCGGTTTGTTCGGCGGGCGCTACCGATCCAGCCAGTTCCTCTGCCCTATGGGCGGCGTAAAAGCTCGTCGCCAGCGCCACCAGCAGCAGCGCCGCGCCTACCGTCGCCACGCCCAAATGAGAACGCAGGAGCTTGGCTTTGAGACCCTTGGCGCGCAGCAACTCCAGCAAAGAGATCATGAGCCTCCCTCCGCCGCGGCGGGAGACGGCGCCGTCAACTGGTTTAATTGCTTCAACTGCTCCAGCAGCACGCCCGACCGCTGATAAAGCTCGGAAGGAGTCTTCTCTCCCAAGTCATGGACGGCCCGGGGAGGCTTTAGCTGAGGATGGCGCGAGCACAGGTAAGCCAGTTCGGACACCAATACCGAAGCCAAGTCGTAGACATCGGAAGGCTCGGCTTGTACGGGATTGAGCCGGTCCGACAATTCCAACGTGTCCAGTTCCCAATGCACGGCTGTCCGCCGCACCAAGGAGAAGCACTCCACCAGTTGGCGGAAAACATCGCCGGCCTCCAGGTTGGCCGGCAACTCCGGTGGAGGCGGAATGCGGTCAGCCTGGGGATAGAGCGAAAGCAGACGGGCTCCGTAGCCTACGGCCAAAGTGACCTGCTGGTAGACGTCGCCGGCAGAGAACTGCTCCTTGAGCATCAGGTTGAGCTGGCGGTTGGCGTCGACGATGGCGTGGAAGACTTCAGTCGGCTTCTTACTCCCGTCGCTCAGCGGTGGGGACGTTGAGTCCGGGTCGATTCCCAGGTGCTCGATGATCTCCTGGAGGCGTGCGCAGATGGCTTCGACTACCTGGAGGACATCGCTAGGGGTCAGGTCGCCCGAGGGGGCATGCTCGAATGTTCCGTAACGGCGCCGAACCTGCTCGAAGGCCATCCGATCGGCCTTGCGCAGCAGCGTCAGAGCCTGAAAGTAAACCTCGCGCGGAGCCGCTTCGACCACCTGCAGGACCGGAGGACCTGAAGGTTTCGGGGCCTGCAGGTGCTGACGGATCAACTCCAGTTGGTGCTGCAGATGCTGAACGCGGGCGAAGACCTCAGGGGGACGCACCTCATTCCCGGAGGCTGACTGAGGAGCCGAGCGCCGCGTAGGGGTCGACTGCGCCGGCAAGAGATGGGTCGAAAGCCAGCCCAATATCAGGATGGTCGCCGAAATACGCATCATCGCATCGTTTTGTCATAGCGTGGGCAGACGCAGTCGGCCCGGATTTCAAGTCACTTATCTATCTTATCGGTTAATCGCGTCAAAAGGATAAATTGCCCTTGTTAGGCTGACGCGTGGCGCTCGGGGAAGGGAACTGGGGTAGTCTTTTTGTAGCAAAGAGCCTTGTGTAGCACTTCTACCAAACGGTCGGGCGGGAAGGGCTTGCGCAGGCGGGCCGCCGTAAGCGAGCGGACCGACTTGAACTCTCTCTCGTCGGTGCTGCCGCTGGTGGCCAGGATCTTCATCTCGGGCCGGATTTCGTGCAGCGCCTTGATCAACTGGGGGTCGCAAGAGCCGGTCAGGCGGATGTCCACCACGGCCGCCGCGTAGTCGGTTTCGTCCGCCATCTGTTGGGCCTGCTCGCTGTCGGAGGCCGTGTCGGCACGGAATCCGTGGGTGCGCAGAGCCTCCGACAGGATGCGTCCCAGAGTCGCCTCGCGGTCCACCACTAAGACTCGGCCGCGTTTCCCCCAGATGGGGCGCAGGTTGGCGGTCTTGCCCTCGGCCTGAGATGAGGAACGGCTGGTCACCCCGTTGAGAGGCAGCCTGATGGTAAACGTGGTGCCTTCGCCCACCTTGCTCGCAACCTGAAGCTCGCCGTTGTGGGCCTGCACGATGGAATGGCAAATGGCCAGTCCCAGCCCCACTCCCTGGCCCTCGTTCTTGGTGCTGAAGAAGGGATCAAAGATGGACTGCAAGTGATCGTCGGCGATTCCGTGGCCAGTATCGACAAAGTCGATCCGCACGCCCTTGTTCTTGCGGTCGGGCCTGAGGCGGACCGTCAGCCGTCCGCCTTGCTCCATGGCTTGAATGGCATTGACCGTCAGATTGACGAAAACCTGTTCTAGTTGAAGGGGATCGGCCCGCACCGGCTCGACCTTCTGGAAGTCGCTTTCCACGTCGACGCCGCTTTTCTCAAGGCGCTCTTGCAGCGATTGCAGGGTCTGCTCCAGAACTTCCTTCACCGCCACCGGCTTGGCCTGCGGCCGAGCCGGACGCGCCAGGCCCATCAGGTCGCGGACGATCTTGGCGATGCGCTCTGATTGCAGCAAAATGTTGTCCAAGGCCTTTTGTTGCTTTTCCGAGGGGCCTTGGGACCGCAGAAGCTGCGTCTGGGCTGAGATGATAGTGAGGGGATTGTTGATTTCGTGAGCCGCTCCGGCGGCCAGCCGGCCCACCGAAGCCAGGCGTTCGCTCTGAGAGAGCTTGATGCGGACGCTCTCCTGCTGGCGCGACAGTCGGGCCAGCCGTTCAGCCTGACGGTCGATCTCTTCGAACATGATGATGCGTTCCAGGCAGATGGCCATGCTGTGCGCGAACTGTTGCAGCATGGCGGTGGCCTCGGCCCGTCCCTCTCGCTCGGACTGAAGGTCGAGGTCGGCGAAAACCTGGCCCAGAATGCGCTGTCCCGACATCAACGGCACGACCAGCAGGTCAGGCGAACGCAGGGCCGCGCGCAGTTCTTGAGCGGCTCCCGAATCTTCCTCCATAGCCTCCAGCCCGCGGATAATCAAGGCGACCTGCTGGCGCTGGGGAAGACGGGTCACATCTTGGCCGGCGTCGGCCTTGGTGAGATCGAAACAGAGGGGCTGGGGCGATTTCGCCTCATGGCTTAAAAGCCACCCCTGGAAGCCCGGGTGGTCCGGCTGCGGGGCCAAGGCCGCCAAGCGCCTGGTGCGCATCACTTTCTTGAGCAACTCGACAGCCGTCTCCAAAGCGGCTAAGGAAGAGGAAGGCGGATTCACCGTCTCCTGAAGCATTTGAACCGATTCCATGACCTGCTGGCGGCGCAGTAATTCGCTGTTGCGGGTCTGCAGGTCCATGTGGATGCGGGTCAGTTCACGGTTGGCCCGTGTCAAGGCGGTCATGTAAAGCTGGGCTGAATCTCCCCCCTGCCAATCGAACTCAGAGGCTACTTGATCGTAGTTGCGCAGTACATCAGAGGAAATGTCGACCAGTTCGCGCACGCTGAGTTGGGTGCGCGCGCTCAGATCCTCCAAATCGAAGAGGGTGACGGCGTTGCCGCTGGATCCGAAACGAAAATGGTGACACAGGCTATCGGCGCAGCCCACGATGAAGGCCGTGTGCAGATGGGCATCTTCCCCGAAATGGTTGGCTGGCTGATGATGCAGCCAAGCGGCGTTGCGGATGGCGTCAGGAAAGTGCCAGTGCTCCATCAGCGTCTTGGCCACCCAGGTGTGACCTGCGCCCAGCAGGCGCTCCTCGACGGCCAAAAGAGGCTCCTCGCACTCAAGGGCTTCCGCCAGAACAGCGTCATACTTTTGACGGTTCCACTTGAGCAACACCAGTTTTCCGATGTCGTGGAGCAGTCCGGCCAGGAACGCTTCCTTCTTATCCTTGTGTCCCAAGCGCTCGGCCAAGGCCTCGCTGGCCAAGGCGCAAGTCATGCTGTGGCGCCAGAATTCGTCCAGCGGCATGTGGCCGTCATCTTGGTCGCAAAAGATGTCGACGACGATCACCGATAAGGCCGCGCTGCGCACCAGGTCCAGTCCCAGAAGGGTGCAGGCGCGGTCGATGCTCGTGACCCTTCCCGAGAATCCGAAGGCGGGTGAATTGGCCAAGCGGAGGATCTTGGAGGCCAGCGACTGGTCGGCTCGCAGGATGTCGGAAACCTCTCTTAAGCCGACCTCTTGATGGGAAGCCAGCGAGATGAGTTTCAGGCCGACCGGGGAGACGGCTGGCAGTTCTTCCAGACCTTCGATGAAGCGCTTGATTTCTTGGAGCATGGGCACCGCCTGAATGCATCTGTGAGGTGCGAACGCCTGGAAATCGGGCCCGGGCGGATCGCGCCCCAAACACAGGCCATATCGGCCCGCGGACCCGCAGACTTTATCGGTGGGTCAGCGATATCCTGATCAAGGCGGGCAAAAAGAAACGGGGCGCAAAGCGGTCGCTCCGCGCCTCGGGGGACCGGCGGTGCCGGCCCAGAACGAGTTTCAGAGTAGCGCAGCCCCATGCCGCCGAAAGCCTGCAAACAACTGGCCATGGCAGATGAAACTTGATTGGGCGTGTCTAGCCGGCCACCTAGAGGTTTCTCAGCTTTGAGATTGTGGCTTAGGGGCGAGCGATTGGGGTCGAGATCAAGCGCGCCGACGAAGGCATAGTCGAAGCTGCGTCGAGAAGGAGCAACGCCGAGATCGGCCGCAAGGGCCGCTCAGAAGTTACAATTTCAAGGCTGACAAGCCACTAGTGGCCGAAGAATGAACTCGCGGTGCTTTCGCCGTAGGAAGAAGCGGCATCGACCGCGCCGTAACGGGTTTCGGGATTGGTGGGCTTGGACTCGGCCCAGCAATCGCTGTCGTGGCGGCGCATGCGCTCCAACTGCTTGAAGCAGACCTGATGATAATGCCAGATCTGAGGCTTGAGGTTGCAACCGCTGGAGCGGTGCTCGCTGATGACCGTGCCCTCGATCTTGTTTCCGCAGAGTCCGCAGAAATTGGCTACCGGACGCTCGAGAGGATCTCCTTGCGGGGCTGGCTCTTGAGGACGAAGGGCCTCTTCGGTCAGAGGCAACACTTCATTTCGGACCAGGCGAAGGGGTTTGGACGGGGTTTGGATTACCCGAGGACGGGAATGGGCGTTCCCGTTCCACGTTTTGGCGGCTTTGGCTGTGCTGCTCATGAAAATGCTCCAATTCGCAAGTGTCAATTTTTTGACGCTGCTTCGATTTTTGCCTTGATTTTTCGCCTCTAAAGTCCATTTCGGCAGCTTTGGAAGGCCTCTTTAGGGCTGAAATCGAGGGCTTTTAACCGTCGAAGTGGGTAGGAAGCACGACACGTGCCAATCGAAAGGGGCGGCGACGAGATCAAAATGGGGGGCGTGAGCCTCCCTTCGCCATGCCCTGCGGAGGGCGCCCAACCCGCTGTCAGGCGAGGGCGCCGCCGGGAGACGAAAGATCTCTACTGCCGTTATCCATTGGCACAGCCTGCCAAAGCTTGACCGAGCGTCAGGGGCCAGCTCAAAAGCCTTTTGGCTGTGCACCAATCGCTCCTCAGCCTTGACTTGTAGCTTCTGGGAGGCCCTTGCGGCCGATCTCGGCGTTGCACCTCCTCGACCTAGCTTCGACTAGCCTTCGTCGGGGCGCCTTGATCTTGACCACAATCGGTCGCCCTGGAAGCCACCATCTCAAAGCTGACAAACCACTAGGTAACCTGATCGGCGCCGTCGTCACCGGAAATCCTGCGGTGCTCGCGGGTCAGCAGGCGGACCAGCCACAGCCACACCAGCACCACGCAGAAGACCACCACCGAGAAGCCCTGAGGGCCGAAGTTGAGGACCTCGCTTCCCAGGGCCACGAATCCAGCCGAAATGACATCGCCGGCCCGCACGAAAAAGGTGTCGATGGCCATCTTGGCCTTGTATTTCATTTCCCGCGTCGTGGGCAGGTACAAGGCGGCCCGCAGAGTGTTCATGAGGGAATAGTCGGTGCCGTTCTCGGCGATCTTGACCACCATGATGACCGTCAGCACGGGTACCAGGGCGATGCTGCCGTAGGCGATGAGCGAGATGATGGGCAGGATGTAGACTGACTTGCGCACTCCCAGGTACTTGAAGATTCGCGATACCAGGAAGACCTGGATGAGCGAGGCCACGACGTTGACCCAGAAGAAGAAGTCGGAATAGAAGAGTCCGGCGAAGACGTCGCGGGCCTGATTGGCTGCTTCGGCCTCGGCGTAGACCACGCTGCGCAAGATATACTCGCCGGTCGTGTTGACCAAGTTGAGCAGCAAGATCAGGCAGGCCATCAGAAGCAGATAGCGGTGCTCCCAAATAAGCCGGAAGCCGGCGGTGGCCTTGAGGGGTTTCTCGGCCTTCTTCTCTTCGGCGGCCAAGGCGGCTTGATCGTCTGGTTGGGAACGCCTCAGGCTCAAGGCGGCTTCTGATCGGGCCCGGAAGTCGACCCAAAGCGTGATGGCAATCGAGAGTCCCAGCAATGCGCCCGCCACCAGCAGCATGAAGCTGGTGTCGCCAGTCCACTCGATCGACCAGGAAGCAACCCGGGGACCCAGGATGGCACCCGTCGTCTGTCCGATCATGATCAGGGGGAAAAGGCGTTCACCTTGCGCCTCGTGGTAAACGTCGTTGGCGAATCCCCAGAATTGGGCCACCACCATGTAGTTGAAGATCCCCACCCAGACAAAGAAGACGATGCCCAGGTGGTTCATCTCGACGAGCGACAAGTAGTAGAAGATGGCCAAGTTGGAGATGAACACCAGGGTGACGATGGTGATGAGGCGCCGGCGCGCGTACTTTTCCGAGACCCGGTCATAGCCGCGCAGAATGGGGAGAAGGAGAACGGCCATGGCGGCGGAAGCATAGCTGGCCAGTTCGGCGCCGCCCGATTCCAGCGACATGTAGGCTTCCCGGGCGGGCTTGATGATGTAGTAGGCCGCCATGATGAGGAAAATATTGAGCATCATGAGCAAGGCCGTAAAGGCCTCATGAGGTCTGACCTCGGTGATGGGACTCAAGAGGCGGGAGAGAAGCCGCTGTATCGGATTGCCGCCTTCCGTATGATCGCTGGACGCCATGGCGTCATAGCATAGCGTGGATCGTCCTTTGACGCGACACTGTGCAGGTTTGGGCAGGGTGGTGCAGCTTCAGAGCGGCGGGAAGGGGGCCGCTGGTCGAAAAACGTCTCCGAATGAGCGTCTTGGGGAGTGCTGGTCAGCGCAGGGCGGTCCAGCCCAGGCACAGCCATCCGCCCAGGAAGGCCAGGCCTCCAATGGGAGTCACAGCGCCCAGCCAACGGGTCCCGGTCAAAGTCAGGATGTAGAGGGACCCCGAGAAGATGACGATTCCCGCCACGAAAAGCCAGCCGGCCCACAGAGCGGAAGGCTGTTGCAGACGGTCCAGCACCCAGGCCGAGGCCAGGATGGCCAGCACGTGGATCAGATGGTAGCGCACGGCGGTCTCGAAGATGTCCATCATCTCCTGGGACAGGCGGCTCTTCAGTCCGTGAGCTCCGAAGGCGCCTGCCGCGACGCCTAGAAACCCCAGCACGGATGCGGCTAGCAGGAGGTTTTTCATGGCAGACTCATGCTAGCACAGTGTAGTAGACTTGCAGGTCTTTCAGAACGGGGCCCGAGTCGGTAGCAGGGGCAGTTTCGGTGGCTGACTCCGCGGAGTCGAAATGGATTTTCTGGGCAGGGTTTTGCAGGTGCGGCGCGAGGAGGCGTCCTCGGTGGCCTTGATGGCCGTCTATTTCTTCCTGGCCATGGCCTCGGTCAACCTGATCAAGGCCCTTCAGAATGCCCTTTACCTGGGACGTGTGGGGTTCGACTGGCGGCTGCCCCTGATTTCTCTGTTTCTGGCGCTGTTGGCGGGACCGGTGGTCCTGATTTACCGTCGTTTGGGCAGCCGCTTTTCCAACGTTTGGATCAACGGTCTGACGCTGTCCGTCCTTTTCCTCAATCTGGTGGCCTTCAGCCTGCTCTCCCAAGCGGGGATGAACTGGGTCTATCCCATCTTTTATTTGTGGGGCGGAATTGTCAGTGTCTTGTTGCCCATGCTGGGCTGGGTCATTTCCTACAATCTCTATACCACGCGTCAGGCCAAGCGGCTTTTCAGCCTGTTGGGTGCGGGCGGGATCGCCGGAGGCGTCTTCGGCGGCTACTTTGCCCTCTTCGGCGCCCGCTGGTTTTCCAGCGAGAGCATGATGCTGCAGGTGGCGGCTCTCTTGGGGCTGATGCTGGGCCTGTTGGTGCTCGTCCAGCGCACCAACAGGACAGTTTTGAAAGAGCGCGATCCCGCTTCCGGGGAGCGTCGCGTGCGCAGCCGGGGTGGAACCGTGCAGGGGATGCGCGACCTCTTCCAGTCGCGCTATCTGCGCCTGCTGGCCGCCTGCATGCTGATGACGGGACTGGTGACATCCATCATCGACCTTCAGTACAAGTGGGAGTTGGACCGCGCCTTTCCCGGTGCCGAGCAGGATATCGCCCGCTTTTTCGGGGCCGTGCTGGGGACGGCTTTCGCCCTCTCGGCCTTGCTGCAGCTCTTCGCCACCGGACGCATCCTGCGCCGCTTCGGCATGCGCGCCTCGCTGCCAGTTCTACCCGCTTCCTTGCTGGGCGGGTCGCTGGCGCTGATGATCACTTCGGCCTTTTGGGCCACCGTGTCGCTGCGCCTGGTGGACGGCAGCCTGCGCAACTCCATTTACCGCACCAGCGCCGAGATCCTCTTCATGCCCGTATCAGGACCTCACACGGTGGCGGCCAAGGGAGTCATCGACTTGGCGGCTTCGCGCCTGGGGGACGCCCTGGCAGCGGCGGGATTCCTGGTGGTTGTGATCTACCTGGGCGCGGGACCGGCGGTGGTCGGGGTCCTGGTGGCGGCGGGAGCGCTGCTCTGGCTTCTGCTGACGCTGCGGGTCCACGACGGCTACCTCAAAGCCTTGCGTCAGAGCCTGGAGATCAAGGCCGATCCCGGTTCGCGTGAAGCCTTCCGCAGCGGTGAGGCCGTGGCTCAGCGGACTTTGCTGCGGGCGCTCAGCAGCCGCAACCCGTCCAAGCTGGAGTTCGCCCTCAGCCAACTGGCCGGCCAGTCGCCCGATTCCGACAACGGCAGCGGAGCCTACACCATGTCGGGCGACACGCTGCTGCAGAGCCTTTATCCCAGCGAGTCCCCTAACTGGCTCAGCCAGGTCGAGCCGCTCCTGGAGTCACCCAAGCGTTCGGTGGCGGCGGCTGCCTTGGCCGTCATGATCCGTTATGAGCCCGACACCTACAGCAAGCGGCTCAACCAAGCCCTTACCGGCGATGCCATTCCGCCGCTGAACTATCTGGAGTACCTCAACCGCTACGTAAGCCGTCCGGCCCGCTATCTGCATCCGGAACGGGTCCTGCGCTGGTGCCGCGACGCTTCCCGCCCTGAGGCGGTGGCCCTGGCCCGTTTGATGGGCAAGAGCCGCAATCCGGCCTTCGCGAGGCAGCTCCTGAAGTGGGCCCGCCAGGAACGCAGCGTGCGGGCCCGGGCGGCTATGGAGGCCATCGGCCAATTGCGCGATCCCCAGGCCGTGGATCTGCTGGTGGCGCGCTTGGCCGACAATTGGTCGCGGGTCAGCGCCCGCAAGGCTCTGAGCTGCTATGGCGACGAAGTGGTGGAGCGCCTGCAAAAGCTTCTGATCGAACGTAATGTTGATCCCGACATCAAACGCGAGATACCCTACGTCCTGACTCAGATCAATACCCACGCATCCCGGGCCGGGCTGGTGGCGGCGCTCTACCTGCCTGACGTGACCGTCTCCTACCGGGCTCTCAAGGGACTCAACAAGATCCGCGACGAGAGCGATCTTTCCTACAATCAGGCGTCCTTCCTGCCCGTCCTTCAGCTTTGGGCCCGCCAGTATTACCAGCTGCTCAACCTGTCATCAGCCGTGGGCGAGGCGCGCGATGCGGGCAGCAAGCTGCTTTCCGACACCGTCCACCAGCGCATGGAGTGGACCATCGAGAAGATCTTCCGGGCGCTGGGACTTTTCTTTCCCGCCGGGGACGCCTATTTCTCCTATGTCGGCTACACTTCCGACCGCAGCGAACTGCGGGCCAACGCCGTGGAACTGATCGACTCGCGCATGCCCGGAGAACTCCGCACAACGCTGCTGCCCATCTTCATCCACGACGAACCTCGGCTGGTGGTGGCCACCGGGCGCCGTCTTTTCTCGCTGCCCTCCGACCCGGCGCGCATCCTCTCCGAGGGGCTCTTCGAACGCGATCCCTGGCTCAAGGTGTGCATATTGGCGGCGCTGGTCCACCGCGAGCCGGCCCAATTCGAGAGCCGGGTGCGCCAAGCCCTCAACGACGTCCATCCCCGAGTCCGCGAAACAGCCGCTTGGGTCCTCGACCAGTGGGAAGCAGCTTAGCTGGCGTTCTGCATAGACCTTTTACTGCGGCAACTGGTGCAACGCTTTCAGGGACATCAAAGACTAGCCCTGGCTCAGAACTTATGACCGGGCTAGCCCCGCTCTTGCTGCGTTCGTTCGGCCTGTTCGCAGCAGCAGCTCGGTACGGCCGTGCGGCCCTCGGTCGCGACGCCCCACCAGGACGGCGCTATCGCGGCCTCGTTACGAAAACCTATGCAAAATGCTAGCTGGCCGGGCCCTTGGGGCAGGGAGGGGACTGTTGGCGGGCCAAGTGGCGCAGGAGCGCCAGACAGAGGTCGGGTTCGGCAGTAAGGATGTCCACCAAGTCTTCGTAGGAGATGCGGAAGAGCTTGCATTCTTCCAGGGCTTGGGCGGTCAGGCTGTGGCGGCTTTGGGCGAAAAAGGCCCAGGGATCGAGGGAGGCCAGTTCCACCACCTGCCGGTGCCCCTCCCTGCCGCCGTTGGCAAGCTGCATCTTGCCTTCGATGAGGATGTTGAGGTGAGTGCTGGGCTCGTCGACCTCGAAGAGGATCTCGCCCGCATCCAGCGTCAGCTCCTGGCATACCGCCGCCAGTTCTCCCAGATGGTCGGTGGCCGCCAAGCGGAAAAGCTCGATCTCATGCAGGCGCAACACCCGTTCGATGGTGTTCATTGCGGCACATTCTAGCGGATTCAGGCTTTGAAGGCAGGGTCCGCGATGTCGTACCAAGGGGTCTGGAGTTGTATGATGAAGGACGGAGGTATGACATGGCTTCTTCGACTGTTCCCGCAAACATCCGCGCGCCCCGCGGCACCGAGTTGTCCTGCAAGGGCTGGCACCAGGAAGCCGCTCTGCGCATGCTCATGAACAACCTCGATCCCGAGGTGGCCGAGAATCCTGCGGAACTGATCGTCTACGGAGGCGGCGGCAAGGCGGCCCGCAACTGGGAGTGCTTCCACGCCATCGTGGCCACCCTCAGACGGCTGGAGAATGACGAGACGCTGCTGGTTCAAAGCGGCAAGCCCGTGGGTGTCTTCAAGACCCACGAGGAGGCGCCGCGCGTCCTCATCGCCAACGCCCATCTCGTACCCCGCTGGGCCACCTGGGAGGAGTTCCGCCGCCTCGACCAAATGGGACTCACCATGTACGGGCAGATGACGGCCGGATCCTGGATCTACATCGGCACCCAGGGCATTTTGCAGGGCACCTACGAAACCTTTGCCGAATGCGCACGCCAGCATTTCGGCGGCGACTTGGCGGGACGCCTCCTGGTCACCGCCGGACTGGGCGGCATGGGAGGGGCCCAGCCGTTGGCGGCCACTATGAATCAGGCCGCCTGCCTGGCCGTCGAGGTGGACGAGTCGCGCATCCGGCGGCGGGTGGAGACGGGTTACTGCGACGAGATGTCGCGCGATTTGGACCAAGCCTTGGAGAAGCTCCACAAGGCCTGTCAGGAGAAGCGGCCGCTCTCGGTGGGACTGCTGGGCAATATCGCCGACGTCCTGCCCGAACTGGTGCGGCGCGGGGTGGTTCCCGACGTCCTCACAGACCAGACCTCGGCCCACGACCTGGATCGCGGCTACATTCCCTTGGGCCACACTCCCGAGGAGGCCGCCAAAGCCCGCGAGGAGGATCCCCAAGGCTACCAGAACGCCGTGCTCGACTCCATGCAGAAGCACGTCGAGGCCATGCTGGCGCTGAAAGCCGCGGGCGCCGTCACTTTCGACTACGGCAACAACCTGCGTGGACAGGTGGCCGACCGCCGCGGCATGAAGGAGGCTTTCGAGATCCCGGGATTCGTGCCTGAGTTCATCCGTCCCCTGTTTTGCCGGGGTGCGGGGCCTTTCCGCTGGGCCGCGTTGTCGGGGCTGCCCTCTGACATTGCCGCCACCGACGAGGCCGTCCTGGAGACCTTTCCCGACAAGGAAGCGCTGGGACGCTGGATCCGCAAGGCCCGCGAGCAGGTTCATTTTCAGGGACTGCCTTCGCGCATCTGCTGGCTGGAATACGGCGAACGGGCCGAGATGGGCGATAAGTTCAACTGGCTGGTCAAGAAGGGCAAAGTGGAAGCCCCCATCGTCATCGGACGCGATCACCTCGACACCGGATCGGTGGCCTCTCCCAACCGTGAGACCGAGAGCATGAAGGACGGCTCCGACGCCATTGCCGATTGGCCTCTGCTCAACGCCATGCTCAACACCGCCTGCGGGGCCAGTTGGGTTTCGCTGCACCATGGCGGAGGCGTGGGCATCGGCTACTCCATCCACGCCGGAATGGTGTGCGTGGCCGACGGAAGCGAAATGGCCGACCGCCGCCTGCGCCGCGTCCTCACCGCTGACCCGGGAAGCGGCGTCATGCGCCACGCCGACGCCGGCTACCAAGAGGCCATCGACACCGCCCGCGAGCGCGGCGTCGACCTGCCCATGATCTGAAGCGGCAAAGCTTCGGGGCGCGCTGCTGTCTTGACTGCTGGGCTCGATGGAATGTTAGGTTCGAACTATGCCGGTACTCAGCAACATCGAAGCCCTGGCCGCCTGCCGCGAAGAAGGCGGGCAGTCAGAAATACACCTGATCGAGGACGCGGCCCTGGTCTGGGAAGGCGACCTCATTTCCTGGGTGGGACGGCGCACGGAAGTCCCTTCGCGGTATCGCGACGAACCCCTCCACGATGCCCGCGGGGCTCTGGTCGTCCCCGGACTGATCGACTGCCACACCCACCTGGCCTTCGGCGGTTGGCGGGCCGACGAATTCGCCCAACGCATCGCCGGAACCTCCTATCTCGACATCGCCCGCGCCGGGGGCGGCATCGCCCGCACCGTACGCGAGACCCGCGCCATCTCCTCCCGCGACCTGCTGGGACGCTGCGACGGATTCCTCGACCAGATCACCCGTCTGGGCGTCACCACGGTTGAGTGCAAGAGCGGTTACGGACTCGATTGGGAGAATGAGCACAAGCTCCTCAAGGTGTATGAGCGCCTCGCTCATACCCATCCCCTGCGCGTCATCCCCACCTTCTTGGGAGCTCATACCCTGCCTCCGGAAATGAGCGGCGACCGCCAGCGCTACGTCCGCCTGATCATCGAAGAGATGATTCCCCAGGTGGCCGAAGAGGGCCTGGCCGGCTTTTGCGATGTCTTCGTGGAAGACACCGCCTTCACCATCGATGAAGCCCGCCAGATCTTGGAAGCCGGACTGCGCCACGGACTCAAGCCCAAGCTGCATGCCGACCAACTCAGCGACACCGGCGGGGCGTCCCTGGCTGCTGAGATGGGAGCCGTCTCCGCCGACCATCTGGAACAGATCTCCCGCCAGGGCATCGAGGACATGGCTAACGCCGGGGTCGTGGCCGTCAGCCTCCCTTTGGCCTCACTTTATCTCGACCAGCCCTTCATGCCCGCCCGCGACCTCATTGAAGCGGGAGTGGCGGTGGCCGTGGCGACCGATTTCAATCCCGGATCGGCACCCAGTTTCCACCTGCCCCTGGCCATGATGCTGGCCTGCACCCGCCAGCGCATGACGCCTTCCGAGGTGCTCAAAGGCGTCACCCTCTACGCCGCCCGCGCCCTCGACCTGGAGGACCGCCTGGGCAGCCTGGAGCCCGGCAAGGAAGCCGACTTCACCCTCATCGACGCCCCCTCGGTCGACCACTGGCTCTACCACTTCCGTTCCAACGCCTGCCTGGGCAGCTACGTGGCCGGCGTGGCCCTGCAGCGGCCGGCAGGCCGCTAAATCTTTGAACCTGGGCGCAGAAACCCATCGCTCTGTCACGCTTTCAAAGGGTGTCGCAAAAGTGCGCACCGCGACATCGTCGAAGTACAGCTATTCCACCCTTTCAGGGTTCATTTCGAGGTACTAATATTACCCAGGGTGCCGCTCGGACGCTTCGCGCCCTCGCTTTACCCTGGGCTAAGCTTATGGCTCGCCTTCAGCGAGCCCGGAGTGACATTGAACGTGATTGCCTTCCAGCCGCATTCCTCACAGGTTGTCGTCCCGAGGGGCCGCAGGCGCCGTGATGGCAAGGCGTCGCAACCGAGG
>DATIPO010000018.1:0-26766 GCA_035471925.1 Acidobacteriota bacterium | reverse complement strand
CTGGGCGGCGAAGCGGCGATGGGCCACGTCAGCCATCGGGAGGCCCTGGGCTGATTCCCGCAACGCGTCCCGCCACTCCTCCAACTTGGCTGTGGCCACGGCCAGAACCGAGGGTGCTGCCCGGTTGTTGGAAGCCAGTTGGATAAGATGATCGACAGTCGCCTGCTCGACTTCCCGCTTGACCTCTTTCTGCCAGGAATCGGCGGGTGCCTGGGCTTGCCAGGTGGATTCAAAAACGGCGTCCGCAACCTCACCTAGTCCGGGGTTTTGCGAGTCGCGGGCATGGGATGCCTCCAGCCGCGCGGCGCGCTGGTATTGCAGCATGCCCGAGAGGGTCATGTCGGCGGCGATGCGGGCCGCCGCAACCGGGTCGAAGAAGCGTCCGCTGCGTCCGTCGAAACGCTCGCGTCCGTCAGAATATCCCAGCGGGAGGGGCGGCAGATGCTCCAGCAGAGAGGCATCGAGCGTCAAGGCCGAAGGCTGCAGGGTGGCTACCAGGGCGTCCAGGGCGCGGCGCTGCTCTTGAGCCGGCACCCACCTCAGTCCCGTCTGGCCGTCCCCCTTGAGGGCGTAGGTGTAATAGGCGCCTCCCAGGACTTTGGCGGCGGCATCGAGTTGGTAGCGGTGATAGAGAAAGACGGGGACCAGGGTATTCTGCAACAGGGCCAGCGGACGGCCCTCTTCGAGGTTACCGGGCCCGAAGCTTTCCAGCGCGATGGCCCGAACGCGCATGATTTGCTCGAGCTCCTCCACCGGATCGCTGCCGTTGTCCCACAGATTGGCCAGCGGATGGGCAGCCGATGGCGGACGGGCGTCAGCGTCGCTGATGAAGAGATAGTCCTTGCTGAGGGCTTGCTGAATGATGTTCTCCAACTCGACCGCTTCGTCGGCAGCCTCGGGGAAGTGACTGTAGGCATAGCTGACCGACACCTTGTCCCATTCACCGATGCCCACCGCGTAGGCCTGGGAAAAGTCCAGCGTCCCGTCATCGCGCACCTGCACCATGGGAGCCGGGTAGTCCATGACCGAAGCCCGGCCGGCATAGGTGCTGGCGGCGAAGTTAT
Organism: Acidobacteriota bacterium; assembly: GCA_035471925.1. Classification (GTDB taxonomy): domain Bacteria; phylum Acidobacteriota; class UBA6911; order RPQK01; family DATIPO01; genus JANQFM01. The sequence continues at coordinate 25,702 of DATIPO010000018.1, read as the reverse complement.
GGGCGAAGCCCAGGGTATGTCCCACCTCATGGGCCGAAAGCTGGCGGATGCGGGCCAGTGCCACGTCCACCGGTTCGCTTTGAGGATCGAGCTGGGCCAGGAATTCCAGCGATGGCGACAATCCGGCCTGGCAGCGGACAGAGGACGAAGCCGTTTCCGGCATCAGCCCCTCGAAAATGAGGCGGTCCTGACGTACCCTCAGGGAGCCCAGCGTCACGTGGCCTTTGAGAATCTCTCCGGTGCGGGGATCGCTGACCGAGCTGCCGTAAGACCAGCCCCTTGTGGAGCGGTGCACCCACTGAATGACGTTGTAGCGGACGTCCATGGGATCGGCGTCCTCGGGCAAGACCTCGACTCGGAAGGCGTTCCTGAAGCCCGCCGCCTGGAAGGCTTGGTCCCACCAGCTTGCCCCCTCGATCAGGGCTTGCTGGATGTCCTCGGGCGCTCCCCGGTCAACGTAGTAGACGATGGGCTCGACGGGTTCCGAAACCACGGCCTGAGGATTCTTCTTGAGGAGACGATGGCGACGCACCCATCGCTTCTCCAGAGGGGCGTCAAGGGGCGCGGCGTAGTCGGCCAGGGTCATGGAAATGGTGGCGGCCCGCGGGTCGTGGAGGCGCGGCCGGTAGCCCTCGTCGGGCAAGCGGATAAAGGAGTAGTGCTGGTGCAGCGACAGGGCCTCGGCCGTGGGCGTGACCTCCGAGACCAGGCGTCCTGGATCACCGTCGGTGGCAAAAGTCAGGAGGGCGTCGAACTCGCTGTTGTCGGGAAAATTCTTGGTGCGGGCGCGGTTGAGAGCGCTTCGCGACTGGTCGAGGCGGTAGTTGCCCTGCCTGGACTGGCGCAAGCGTCCCGTCACGTCGTGGGCGTCGCGCAGCAGAAACGGCGTCAGGTCAAGCAGCAGCCGTCCGTCGTCGTCGCGGGCCGCGGCAGTGGTTCCCCACAGCACCGACTTGGCGAAGGACTGCTCCACCGCTTGGCGTTCGGCTTGGTTGCCGGTCATGGCCCGATAGCGCAGATTGGGCTGTACGAGCAGCACCTTGGGTCCCATCACCTCGAAGCGCACCACTCGCTCGCCTCCCAACTGGCCGCGGTCCAGGCCCACCGGATTGGAACCCAGCCCCGAACTGAGCGATTCCACGTAGAGAAAATCGCTTCCCACCTGTTCGGGGGCGATCTCCAGCCAGAGCTTTCCGTGGACCTCGTCCCAGTGAAAGTCAAAAAAGCCTTCCAGCTTTTGCAGGCCCGCCGTCTGCTCCGCCACTCCGGGCCTGCTCTCCTGGCCTTGGGCCCTCAGGGCCGGGGCCTGGGATGCCAAAGTCAAGAACCATCCGCTCAACCACGCTAATACAACAATCCGATAAGCCATCGTAGGTTTTTCCTCCTTCGTCGTGGTTTCCGAGTATAGCCGCTGGCCCAGGCAAGCGAAACATCGCCCCTCGCCAAGCGAAGGACGCTGCCCAGTGAACTTTTTCCCTCTGCCTCCCGTTAACCATTGCCAAGGGGGACCGTCAAGACTAAAGAGGAGAGCAACACTACCGCCAGACGATTTTGGGGGAGCAAAGCAACCAAATCGGCTCTGATCAGGTCTAAAGTCCGGTTCCCAACTTTTTTCACAGGAGTACAGCGATGAGCGAACGACCGCTTCTACAGCTTCAAGGCGTAACCAAAGTCTTTTTTACCGACGAAGTCGAGACCCACGCCCTCTCGGGCATCCAGCTTGACATCCAGGAAGGCGAATTCGTGGCCGTAACGGGCCCCTCCGGCTGCGGCAAGTCGACGCTGCTTTCGATTCTGGGTCTGTTGGACACTCCCACCGAAGGCGAATACTGGCTCAACCAGTCCGAGGTCCACGACCTGAGCCTTTCCGACCGGGCCCGCATCCGCAACCGCGAGGTCGGATTCATCTTTCAGAACTTCAACCTCATAGGCGACCTGACGGTATACGAGAATGTGGAATTGCCGCTGACCTATCGCCGCATGCCCTCTTCGGAACGCAAAGCGGCCGTCGAGAAGGCCCTTCAGCGGGTGGGCATGGCCCATCGCCAAAAGCACTACCCGTCCCAGCTTTCAGGCGGACAGCAACAGCGTGTCGCCGTGGCCCGGGCGCTTGTGGGACGCCCCTCCATCCTGCTGGCTGACGAGCCCACTGGAAACCTCGACTCCAAGAACGGGGCCGCAGTGATGGACCTGCTGCAAGAACTGCACGACGAAGGCGCCACCATCTGCATGGTGACTCACGACCCGCGTTACGCCGACTATGCCCAACGCAACATTCACCTCTTCGACGGAAAAGTCGCCGAGGAAGCCACTTTCGCGGCAGCCGGCTAACAGCACCCCACAGCACGAGAGAGGAAAACCGCCATGGAGAGGCTATCTCAAGACATCCGTTTCGCCACGCGAGTGTTGGCCAAACGTCCCGGATTCACGGCTATCGCCGTGCTTTGCCTGGGATTGGGCATCGGAGCCAACAGCTCCATTTTCAGCTTGGTCAACACCTTCTTTTTCAGGCCCCTGCCGGTCGAACAGCCTGATCGGCTGGTCAAGATGTACACCAGCCTCTCCAAGGATTTCCCCTACGCTTCTTTTTCCTACCCTGACTACCGCGACTACGACGCCGAAAGCGAGATCTTCGAGGGCGTGGCGGCCCACCGTCCGCTGCCCCTCAGCGTCACCCTGGAGGGCGAGCCAGAGCTGCGGGTGGGCGACTTGGTTTCAGGAAACTTCTTCGAGGTGCTGGGAGTCCGGCCTCATACCGGACGCTTCTACTTGCCCGAAGAAACGGTCACGCCTGGCACCCATCCGGTGGCCGTGATGGGCTACAGGTTGTGGCAGCAGCGCTTCGCGGGCGACGACTCGGTGGTGGGTAAGAACGTTGTCATCAACGGTTCCCCCTACACCGTCATCGGAGTGGCCCCCCAAGGATTCAAGGGACTTCTTCTGGGACTCGATCCCGACTTTTACATTCCCCTGATGATGATTGAGCAGGCCTTGCCTGGAGGGAGCGGCCTTGAAAGCCGCGGATCGCGCTTTTTGCAGGTCACGGCCCGTCTCAAAGAGGGACTCAGCCTGACCAAGGCCAAGGCTGCCGCGGCAGTCGTGGGCCAAAGGCTGGCCCAGGAATATCCGAACTCCAACGAGAACGCCTCACCTCTGCTGATTCCTCAGAGCGAAGCCAACTTGCCGCCCCAGTTCCGCGGAGCCGCCAAGGCTTTTTCGGCGCTGCTGCTGGGGGTCGTGGCATTGGTCCTGCTTATCGCCTGCGCCAATGTGGCCAACCTGCTGATGGCGCGGGCGGCTTCCAGGCGGCGTGAGATCAGCGTCCGCTTGGCCATCGGCGCCGGACGCCTGCGGCTGGTCCGCCAGTTGCTGACCGAGAGCGTGGTTCTGGCGCTCATGGGAGGCTTGGTGGGAGTGGGCTTGGCCTGGATCTCAAGCCGGTTGCTGGCCAGCATCGAACCGCCTTTGCCCTTGCCCGTTTCCTTCGAGTTTCCCATCGACTGGCGGGTGTTGGCCTTCACGGTGGCCGCCGCCACCCTGACCGGCTTCGTCTTCGGACTCATCCCGGCCCTGCAGGCTTCGCGCACCGACATGGTTCCGGCCCTCAAAGGCGAAGAAGTGGGTGGGCGCGGACGCCGCTTCAGCTTCGCCAAGCTTCTGGTAGCCGGACAAGTGGCGCTTTCGCTGGTGCTGATGATCTCTGCCGGCCTCTTCCTGCGGTCGCTCAGCAATGCCGAGCAGATCTCTCCCGGCTTCCGCACCCAGGGCGTGCTGCTAGGCGCACTCGATCCCAGCATGAATGGCTATTCAGAAGAGGAATCCCACCAGTTCTACCAGACCTTGCTGCCCCGTCTCCGGGCTCTTCCCGGAGTGGCCCAGGCGGCCCTGGTCAACATGCCCTCCTTCACCGGCTTCGGCGGACAGCAATGGGGCACCAGCGTCCCCGGCTACGAGCCCTCTCCTGACGAGAGCATGTCGATCGACTACAACGTCGTCACTCCCGGCTACTTCCAGGCCATGGATATCGAGATCCTCCGAGGACGGGCCTTCGACTCGCGCGATACCGACGAATCCACTCCCGTCATCATCATTGACGAAGCCTTCGCCAAGCGCTACATGGGGGAGGGCGATCCGTTAGGCCGGGTCGTCAACGCAGGGGGTGCCGAACGGCAGGTTATCGGCGTGGCCTCCAACGTCAAGCTGCAAAGCCTGGGCGAAGCGCCCCGGCCCTACATGTACTTCGCCTTCGACCAGCTTCACCAGAACGATATGACCGTAGTCTTGCACTCGGCGGGCGGATCGTCGGCCGATTTGGCGGCTCCGCTGCGCTCTCAAGTGCGCGAAATCGATCCTAACCTGCCCGTCTTTCAGGTGCGCACCATGCACGAAAATGTCGCCGTGGCGCTCTTCCCCGCCCGGGCCGGAGCCTGGATGCTGGGGCTCTTTGCCGCCCTGGCGCTGACCCTCTCCGCCGTCGGACTCTATGGCGTCATGGCCTTCTGGGTCAGCCGCCGCCGCCATGAACTGGGCATCCGGCTGGCCTTGGGCGCCAAGCGTCCCGACGTGCTGCGCCTGGTGCTCGCTCAAGGCTTGGTGCTTGCGCTGATCGGACTGGCGGTGGGCGCCCTGGCTTCGGTGGGCGTGGGCAGCCTTTTCGCCAACTTCCTCTTCGGAGTGGGGGCTTTCGACTTCCCCGTCTTCTTGGCTGTCAGCCTCATCCTGACGCTGACCGCTGCCGCGGCCTGTGCCTTTCCAGCCATGCGCGCCATGCGCGTCGACCCCCTGCAAGCGCTCAAGTATGAGTGATTCTGGGGGAGCGATTAGACGCAGCAAGCTCCAGGCCAAGGCTAGGGAGGGCACGCTCCTTCGCTTGCCCAGCCGATTGGAAATGTTGGAGTGGATTAAAAGATGGCGCAGCTCACGAAGTGAGCGGACGATGGTGGAGGCGGTGGGAATCGAACCCACGTCCGAAAGCCTTCAGCAGCAGAATCTACAAGCTTATCCGGTTTCATTCATTACGTCCGGCCGGCGATTGAAACCGGCAAACAAACCTGCCGAACGCCCTCTCAGCAAATCTCTCGACGGCCCCCTGAGAGAGAGCAAAGCCATCGAAAATCCCACATAATCGTCGCCCTATCCCAACCTGCGGGAAAATTGAGTAGGACGGCTGCGGTGGTTATTACGCAGCGAGAGCCATTTGATCGTTGGCAATTATACGTTTTTCCGCTTTTGGCGAGGTTGCGGAGCCTCGACCTGCATCTGCGACCTCAACTGCTTCCGTCGAAGCCAAGTCGCCCCCACTTGTCAAAGACCTGCCCCGAAGCGGGATCCCGCTTCAGGGTCGATCTTCTAGGATGCACCATCTCCCCCAAAAGTTGCAAGCGAGGAAGGCCAATGAGGGAACAGTTGAGCCTTCGCTTGCAAGAAGAGGCAGGCGCCGAGTCAAAAACGCGGAGGCCTTTTGACCGCGCTCGGGATCGTTCATTCAACGCTCCCACAGCCTCAAATAAGATCGCCCGTTATTATGAGTTTGGGAGCGCAACGCTACGTCCAATCACAGAGGGCAGCTTGATTCTCTATTCATCACGCTGCCAGCGCGGGATGAGGTCTTGGATGCGGGGGGATTGGAGGTCTTGCAAGAGCGTCTCCATGGCGTGGCGGCGGGCTCCCTTCCAGTGCAGGTCCTGCAAGGACTCTTGGATGGGGGCGTCGGTGCGCAGGGTGGCCAGCTTCTTGTAGAGCAGAGCGTCCTGGCGTTGGGCCGCCAAGTTATCGGCCAGAGCTGCCGCGCCGCGGACCTTGACATCCCATTGGTGGGGATCGTCGGGGATCTCTTCCAAGTGCCGATAGCGGGACAAGACGGTGGCGGCCGACTTCTGGCCCCAGCGGGGGATGCCGGGTATGCCGTCGGCGCTGTCGCCCATCAGCGCCAGGAAGTCGGGAATGCTCTCGGGACCCACGCCGAATTTCTCGCGCACTCCCTCTTCGTCGAGGATCGTGCCGCGGCGGCGGTCAAGGCAGACGATCCTTTCCCTGCGGACGCATTGGGCAAGGTCCTTGTCGGGTGAGCAGAGCAGGATTTGCTCCACCTCGTCGTCTTGGCTATAGAGGAGAGCCGCGCTGGCCAGCAAGTCATCGGCTTCAAATTTGACGCCGGGCCACACGACGAGGCCTAAAGCGCGCGCAGCATCCTCGGCCAGCTCGAACTGGCTGAGCAGGGCTTGGTCGACGCCCTCGCCCGTCTTGTAGCCATAGAAGAGATCGTTGCGGAAGGACTCAATGACGTGATCGAAAGCGCATCCGACGTGCGTGGCGCCCTCCTCGCGCAGCATCTTGGCCAAGGAGCGGATCAGACTGATTGTGGCTCCCACTTCCTGTCCCTGGGAATTCTGCTGCTTGGGTGCGGCGAAGTAATGCCGAAACAGCTCATAAGTCCCGTCCACGAGATGCACCTTCATGGCTGCTCATTCTAACCCTTTCGGATCGAGGCTTTCCCTCATCATGCATAGCCCGATCAGCGTGGCGGCAGGTCCGGTGCTCTCGCGCAAGAAGCAGCCTTCTCTCTTGGCCCGCCTCGGATCGGGGCCCTCCAGTCGTTCGGTTGTCTGGCCCGCACCAGGTGGGGCCAAGAAGCGCGATCAGGACAGACCTCCAAGCGCCAAGGAAGGGGCCGGACCGGCGGCGCTCGCACGGCAGACGCAACGGCGCTAAGATCGGGGCATGACCAAAAAGCTGAACAAGTACAGTGCGCGCATTACTCAGCCTCGTTCTCAGGGCGGATCCCAGGCCATGCTTTACGCCACCGGACTCACTCGCGAGGACATGGACAAGCCCCAGGTGGGGATCTCGTCGATGTGGTACGAAGGCAATCCCTGCAACATGCACCTCAACGACCTGGCCGCTGAGGTCAAAAAGGGCGTTGCCGAGGCGGGACTGGTGGGCCTGCGCTTCAATGCCATCGGCGTCAGCGACGGCATCTCCATGGGTACCGACGGGATGAGCTTTTCCTTGCAGTCGCGCGACCTGATCGCCGACTCGATCGAGACCGTGATGTCGGCCCAATGGTACGACGCCAACATCTCCATCCCTGGCTGCGACAAGAATATGCCGGGCTGCCTCATCGCTATGGCCCGCCTCAACCGTCCTTCGCTGATGGTCTACGGCGGCACCATTAAGCCCGGCTGCCTCGACGATCAGGCGGTGGACATCGTTTCGGCCTACCAGAGCTACGGCGAGTACTTGTCGGGGACGATGTCTGATGAAGAACGCCAGCAAGTGGTGGAGGCCGCCTGTCCCGGCGCCGGCGCCTGCGGAGGCATGTATACGGCCAACACCATGGCTTCAGCCATCGAGGCCCTGGGCATGACGCTGCCCTACAGTTCCTCCACCCCCGCCGAGGACCAGGGCAAGATGAGGGAATGCCGCCAGGCGGGAGCCGCCGTCCGCCGACTGCTGGAAGAAGACATCAAGCCCCGCGACATTCTCACCCGGGCGGCCTTCGAGAACGCCATTGCGCTAGTGGTGGTCCTGGGAGGGTCGACGAATGCTGTCCTGCACTTGATCGCCATGGCGAGGGCTGCTGGGGTCGAGCTTGAGCTGGACGATTTTCAACGCATCAGCGACCGCGTCCCTTTCCTGGCCGACCTCAAACCCAGCGGACGCTACGTGATGGAAGACCTGCATAAGGTGGGCGGGGTGCCCGGAGTCATGAAATACATGCTGGAAAAGGGGATGCTCAACGGCGACTGCCTTACCGTCACGGGCCAGACCATCGCTGAGAACCTCGATTCGCTGCCCCGACTGAGTTCAGGTCAAAAAGTCGTGAGGGCCGTGGAGACGCCCTTGAAGGAAACCGGCCACATCGAGATCCTCTACGGCAATCTGGCCCCCGACGGCGCGGTGGCTAAGATTACCGGCAAAGAGGGTGAGACCTTCCAAGGCGAGGCGGTCTGTTTCGACCGCGAAGAGGCCATGTTCGAGGCCTTGGACCAAGGGCGGATCCAGGCCGGGCAGGTCATCGTCATCCGCTACGAAGGCCCCAAAGGCGGTCCGGGGATGCCTGAAATGCTCAAGCCCACCGCCGCTCTGATGGGCGCCGGTTTCGGCAAGGACGTGGCCCTGCTCACAGACGGACGCTTCTCGGGCGGATCCCACGGCTTCATCGTGGGCCACATCACCCCCGAGGCTCAGGAAGGGGGTCCGCTGGCACTGCTGCGGAACGGCGACCGCATCCGCATCGACGCCCGGCAGCGGATCTTGGAAGCCGACGTCGACGACGCCGAATGGGAGCGCCGCCGCCAAGCCTGGACCATGCCCCCCTACCAAGCCAACCGCGGCACCTTGGCCAAGTACATCCGCTTGGTCAAGTCAGCGTCCCTGGGCTGCGTCACCGACGAGTGACTGTTATGGCGTTGCCCAGTCCAAGCCCGCGAACTTGGCGAAGTCCCGATCAAGCGTTATCCATCGGCAGCCATGCTCGATGGCGAGAGCCGCATGCCAAGCGTCGGGAACGAGGTTTCCTCTAGCTTCGGCCTCAAGACAAAGACGACGAAAAATCTTCCAGTGTCGTCGGCCAGGATGGAGAACTATGCTGTGGGGCTGGTCGATGAGAGCTGAACAGTACTCCAATGCTTCCCGAGTGGTATTGGGGTCTTCAAAGATCTTTCGATGGGTGACGACTCGGATGACGCCGCTGAGAACGCTGGTCGAGATTCCGAAGCGGGCATCTCCGCCGCTGACGTCATCCAGCCATTCTCTGCAGACCTTATGTTCCGGGGCATCTGAACGGAACGCATTGACGAGCACGTTGACGTCGGCTAGGACCATTCTCCGTTTTCCTCGAGCAGATCCTGCAAGGCCGCGTTGGAATTGAGGTCCACTCCCGGCCGGATCCCCCCTTGACGCTTGGAAATAGGCACCGGGCGACGTTCCTCGTCTGAGTCAGAGGGCTCGGCGAGCACGACCCTCAAGCCCTCTTCGACCAAGGCCGTAAATGTAGTTCCTTCTTCAGCGGCTTTGCGTTTGGCACGCTTCATCAGCGATTCATCTAATCGAACAGTCGTGCGCATGCACAAAAGCATACCTTGGGTATGTCTATATGTCAATCTGCTACTCGTACTCGACAAGCACCTGGGTGTTGATTTCGGGGGACTCGAGGCGGGTGATTTTGCCGTCGGGCCAGGTGACCTCGACCCACTCGACAGACTTCGCTTGGCCCAAGCCGAAGTGGACGCGCAGATCGTGCTGGGAAAGGTAGCTGCCGCCTGAGCGGACCTCGCGCAACTGCACCTTGTCGCCGGCCTTGAGCTTGACCCGGGCGTTGAGTCCGAAGCGGTTGCCCGACGGACCCTTGAGCTTGACCCTGAGCCAATTGCCGGCATTCCCCCCGTCATTCCGCAGCAGCATGGGAGGACCGTCGAGGTCGTTGACTACGATGTCGAGGTCGCCGTCGTTGTCGAGGTCGCCGTAGGCCGCTCCGCGGCTGGCCCGCTTTTCGCTCAGCGGCGGCATCTGAGCGCTGATTTCCTGGAAAGTGCCGTCGCCTTGGTTGAGATAGAGCAGCTTGGGCTGAGCGTATTCCAGTCCAATGTCGGCAGAGTCGACTTGGGGATAGACGTGACCATTAACGGTGAAGAGGTCGAGGTCGCCGTCGTTGTCGAGGTCGAAGAAGAAGGTGCCCCAACCCACGTGGGCGAAACTGGCCTCGGCCGTCCGGCTGGCGTAGGAATAGTCGGTCACCAGCCACTCGCCGTCATTTCGGTAGAGGACGTTGTATTCGTTGGAGAAATTGGTGGCGTAGAGGTCGAAGCGCTGGTCACCGTTGAAATCGCCGATGGCCACTCCCATGCAGGCTTGTTCGCTGCCGTCCTCGCCCACGGCGCTTCCCGAGAGGAAGCCGAAGTCCTCAAAGGTGCCGTCGCCGCGGTTGCGGTAGAGGTAGTTGGGACGTCCGTCGTTGGCCACAAAAAGGTCGAGCTTTCCGTCCAAATCGAAGTCTGTCCAAACCACGCCCAGCCCGTAGTAGCCGTCGGGATCATGGACGCCGGCTCTTTCGGAAACATCCTCGAAGGAGCCGTCGCCCTTGTTGCGAAAGAGCGAATCACCGGCGCCCGGCAGTCCGCGGGGGCCGCATTGGACGGGAATCCCCTGGTACTGGCAGAGTGCGCCCTTGCCGAATTCGGGCAGGCTTTCCAGAGAGAAATCGACGTAGTTGGAGACGTACAGATCGAGGCGTCCGTCGCCGTCGTAGTCGCCGAAGGCGCAGCCGGCCGACCAGCGGACATCGTTGGTCTTGGCCTGCGCGGTGACATCCCTGAAGGTGCCGTTACCCTGGTTGCGGTAAAGCTTGTTGTCGCCCAAGGCAGTCACATAGAGATCGAAGTCCCCGTCTCCGTCGTAGTCGCCTGCGCAGCCGCCCATACCCCATCCGGGTTCATCCACGCCCGCCGAGGCAGGGACTTTCTCGAATTTCATCCCGCCCAGGTTGCGGTAGAGATGGCTGGGTGCCGAGGAGGGGTCGACATTGTCGACGGTCAGCGAATTGACGAAGTAGAGGTCCTGCAGCCCGTCGCCGTCAAAATCGAAGATCACGACCCCGCCGCTCATCGACTCCACGATGTACTTCTTTTCGGGGGAGGACTGATGCTCGAAGGTGATGCCGCTTTCGGCCGTCACGTCCACCAAACGCACCGGACCCGAGTTGGCCATCGACAAGGTCAGGATAAGCGCCCACAAAGTCACGCCCCGATTCTATCAGCCCTCGTCCCCGCTTCGCCCGACAAAGCGAAGTCCGGCCCAACACCCATGATTGCCGGAAGTCGTCAGCCAGGCTGACAGCGCCGTGAGCCTATGGGCAAAGGACCCGGGCGCCGAAGCTTGACTCGTTTGTGAACCTGCGGGCCACTTAGCCTTACTCGCGTTCATTCCAGTCGACGATCTGTCCGTCGTCGCGCAGTTCAGGGTAGGGGATGCCTTTGCGGCGGCAATATTCTTCGATCTCGGGGTAGCCCCAGCGGAAGAGCATGCGCTGGTATTGCTGGGGAGAAAGGCGGGGCTGATCATAGAAGCCGGCCCTCTGGCGCTGGCGCTGGGCTTCATAGAGGATGACGGCAGCGGCAGCAGAGACGTTGAGGGAATCGCCCATTCCCACCATGGGGACGGTCACGAACTGGCCGGTCAAATGGGCCATCTCCTCAGTCACGCCTTGCAGTTCCTGGCCCAACAGGAGCGCGGTGGGACGCGTGTAGTCGACTTGACGGAAGTCGATCGCCGGTTCTGCCAGATGAGCGGCCACAACCTGCATCTCCCGCCGCCGTGCTTCCTCGACTGCTGCTTCAACGGAGGGAAAAGTGCGGGCTTCGACCCACTCTGCCGTGCTTCCTGAGATGGAGGGAGAGATGCCGATTTCTCCCTGCGGCCACACCGCGAAAGCCTCTCCGATGCCCACCGCGTCGCAGGTTCTCAACAAAGCCGAGAAATTGCGGGGCTTGCTGAGATTCTCGAAGATGATGGTCAGATCGGGCTGGCGGCGGTCGAGAACATGACGAATCCGGCGATAGCGCTGAGGCGTCATGATCCTTCCCTCATGGCAGTTAAAGTCCTTGTTTTCATAGCCTTAAGGCAGTTCGCAACGCGTCCTTGGCAAGAGCTGCCAGGCTTGACCCGAAAGCGCCCTCGCGGTACATTTTACAGGCTATGCAAGTCACCGATCATCCGGTCGCAGCCAGTACTGGCCGGGCCACACACACTTCTTTCTTGAATGACACTCCATCGCCGGCGGAGAGGCCCGTCCGTGGCCGAGCTCGTGCCGGCGACCAGCCGGCGTTATGGCGGCTGAGGAGGGCACTCATCCGCCCCAGATGGATGCGGTCCGCGGCTTGGCTTGTGCTCTTGATCTGCGGCGCTATGTCGGTTGCGCCCGACGCCTCTGAGAAAGCAACCGACGAAGGCGAGGCGGTCCTGCTTTCCAACACCCGCCAGTTGACTTTCGAAGGGCGGCGTTCGGGCGAAGGCTACTTCGACCGCAGCGGCACCAAAATGGTGTTTCAGAGCGAACGCGAACCCGGAAATCCCTTCTACCAGATCTATCTCATGGACCTGGAGACGGGCGACACCTTCAGGATTTCGCCGGGGACCGGCAAGACCACATGCGGCTGGATCCATCCCAGCGGACAGCGCGTCTTCTTCGCTTCGACCCATGACGACCCCGAGGCCTTGGAAAAGCAGAAGGAAGAGATCGGGTTTCGTGAGTCGGGGCAAGAGCGGCGCTATTCCTGGGACTATGACGAGCACTTTGAAATCTACAGTGCCGATCCTCGGGGCGGAGACGTCCGCCGACTGACACGAGCCCGCGGGTATGACGCCGAAGGCAGCCTCTCCCCCGACGGACGGCAGGTGGTCTTCGCCTCCAACCGCCACGCCTACAGCCAAGAACTCTCACCCGAGGACCAGGAGCTGCTCAAGATCGACAAGTCGGTATTCATGGATCTCTACCTGATGAACGCCGACGGTTCCAACGTGCGCCGCCTGACCGACGTTCGAGGCTATGACGGCGGACCCTTTTTCAGCCATGACGGAAGCAAGATCACCTGGAGGCGCTTTTCAGAGGACGGAGTGACGGCCGAGATCTACACCATGAATCCTGATGGAAGCGGGCAGAAAGCCATTACCCGAATGGGAGCCATGTCCTGGGCCCCCTTCTTCCATCCCTCGGGAGACTACTTGATCTTCGCCACCAACAAGCACGGCTTCGGCAACTTCGAGCTCTACCTGGTGGACGCCGAGGGCAAGAGCGAACCGGTCCGCGTCACCCACACCGACGGCTTCGACGGGCTGGCCACCTTCTCGCCGGATGGACAGCGCCTGGCCTGGACCAGCAACCGCACGCCGGACGACCAGTCGCAGATCTTCCTGGCCGATTGGAACCACGAAAAAGCCCTTGAACTGCTGGGGTTGGGGATGTCGGGCGCGGACGCCGAAATGCCTCTCGACTTGCCCGCCACCCAATCGGGCATTGCCGTCGAAGACCTGCGCCAACACGTCGCATTCCTGGCCGCGGACCGCCTTGAAGGACGCCTCACGGGCACCGCCGGCGAACGGATGGCCGGAGACTACATCGCCCGTGTCTTCGCCTCCTTGGGACTCCTGCCCGCCGGCGAAGAGGGCACTTACTTTCACGACTTCGAGTTCACGTCGGGCGTTGAAGTCGGAAAGGACAGCCGTCTGCGCATCAAGGTGGGCGACCAAGAGCATACGCCGGTCATCGACCAGGACTGGCGCCCCCTGTCCTTCTCCAAGACGGGAGCCATCGAAGAAGCTGAAGTGGTTTTCGCTGGCTACGGAATCGTGGCGCCCGAGGCCCCGGGACAGGAGGAATACGATTCCTACGTCCACCTCGACGTCCAAGACAAGTGGGTGCTGATGCTGCGCTATATGCCTGAGGACATCTCCTCGGAGAGGCGCCAGCACCTGGCTCGCCACGCCAGCCTGCGCTACAAGGCCATGGTGGCTCGCGACCGAGGAGCCAAAGGCATCCTGGTAGCCAGCGGACCCACCTCGCAGGTCAAGGATCAACTGGTCGACTTGAGCTTCGACGCCTCCATGTCGGGCACTTCGGTGGCGGCTGTTTCCATCAGCGACACCTTCGCGGCCCAGCTTCTGGGGTCGGCCGACAAAGATCTTGAGAGCCTTCAGAAGGACCTGGACGGCGGAGACCAGATGATGGGATTCGCCATCCCTTCGTCTTCGGTCTCGGCCCACATCGACCTCAAATACAACAAGTCGGTGGGACGCAACGTGCTGGCTCTCATGCCGGCTGGGGATGAGCCGGTGGGAGAGGCCGTGGCCGTCGGTGCCCACATGGACCACCTGGGCCACGGCGAGGCCAGCGGATCGCTGGCACGGGCCGGCGAGAAAGGCCAGATCCACAACGGGGCCGACGACAACGCCTCGGGGGTGGCCGGAATGCTGGAGATCGCCCAGTACCTGGCCGAGCAGAAGGCCTCGGGCAATCTGAAGGCCCGGCGGGACGTCCTCTTCGCGGCTTGGTCAGGGGAAGAGCTGGGACTGCTGGGATCGAGCCACTACGTCAACGAATTCGACCAAGACCAGGACAACGACCTCAAGCCTCAGGTCACGTCCTATCTTAATCTCGACATGATCGGACGCCTGCGGGAGGAGCTCGTCCTCCAGGGCATCGGCTCGAGCAGCGTTTGGAACGGGATCGTGGAACGGCGCAACGTCCCGGTTGGCCTCTCGCTGAGTCCTCAGGACGACAGTTATCTGCCCACCGACGCCACCTCCTTCTACCTCAAGAAAGTGCCGATCCTGAGCGCCTTCACGGGAGCCCACGAGGACTACCACACCCCTCGCGACACGGCCGACAAGCTCAACTACGCGGGGATGCGCAGCATCTCGCGCTTCATGGCGCTGGTGGTGCGTGACCTGGTGCAGCGCGAGGAGTCCCCCGACTACGTGGCCATGGAAGAACCCGAAGACAAAGGCGCGCGCGCCGGACTCCGGGCTTACCTGGGCACTATCCCCGATTACGCCCCAGGCGACGTCAAGGGGTTGCAGCTCTCCGGCGTCTCCAAGGGATCACCCTCCGACCAAGCCGGACTGCAGGCGGGCGACCTCGTGGTGGAGTTGGCAGGGCGCACCATCGAAAACATCTACGACTACACCTACGCCATTGACGCGCTGAAGATCGGTGAGACGGTGGACATCACGATTGTGCGCGACGGCCAGCGCATGACCTTCAAGATCACGCCGACTTCCCGCGAGTAAACAGTATGAAGAAGCCTGTCCTGTTAGCTTTGGCGCTGCTGCTTGCGGCTCCCGGCTTGGCGTCCTGCGGCGGTTCTGATGGAGAACCGTCTGCCGTCGGGTCCTCTTCCAACCAATTCGCCCCCAATTTCACTTTGCCCCAGCTTTACGGAGATCCGGTCACCCTCTCCGAGGTAGTGGCCGAAAACAAGGTCGTGCTGGTCAACTTCTGGGCCACCTGGTGCGGACCCTGCCGCATCGAGCTGCCGCATCTCAACGCCCTCCACAAGAAGTACGGAGAGCGGGGCTTTACCGTGCTGGCCATCAACGTCGACGACGGGATGGCTCCCGTGGAAGAATTTCTGCTGGAGAACGAATTCGACTTCCCGGTCCTGCGCGACGGCAAATTCTCGGTGCAGCGCCGTTACAACGTCAGCTCCCTTCCCACCAACGTCTTTATCGACGACCGCCAGGAGATCCTCCGCTACATGCGCGGATACACCCCCTTCATCGAAAAGTCTGTCGAGGGTGCCCTGGAGTACGTCGAGAAACGCCAAGCAGAAGCGCCCACAGACTGAGATCTTATTTCGCCCTTGCAGGGTTTTTTCTGTCCCCGAATTCGTACCCGGGGTGGTGCCCGCGATTCGCTTTCGCTCACCGCGGCTGAACCTGGGCTGGCATATGGCTCGCTTACAGCGAGCCCGGAATGGACTTCCGGTCGTGGTCTCTTGGGCCTAGACGACTAGTGGCTGGGCAGCGGGGATTCGAGGTTCAGCGGTCGGGGGGCAGGAGGACTTCGATGGTGATGGGAATGGGGGTTACCGGGGCTTCGCCGTCGAGGCGGACCGAAGCGATCTCGTCGACCACTTCGATGCCTGAAGTGACCTGGCCGAAGACGGTGTAGGTGTCGTCCAGGTATTCGTGGCGGCCCAGCGAGATGAAGAAAGAATCGACGGCGCTGTCGGGTTCCTCCGAGCGGGCCATCGATACGGTTCCCTTGAAATGCTGATGATCATTCAGCTCCAAAGGCAGGGACTGGAGAAGCGGGCGATACTTGTCGGCCACAGGCGGCTGGCGGTTCTCGATGCTTCCTCCTTGAACGACGAAACCCG
The DNA here is from genome assembly GCA_035471925.1 of Acidobacteriota bacterium. Classification (GTDB taxonomy): domain Bacteria; phylum Acidobacteriota; class UBA6911; order RPQK01; family DATIPO01; genus JANQFM01. The sequence continues at coordinate 9,827 of DATIPO010000018.1, read as the reverse complement.
GGACAACGCGGTGGAAGAGGGTCTGGTCATAGAGTCCCAACTGGGCGAAACGCAGGAATTGGCGCACGTGGCGCGGAGCGTCCTCGGGGAAGAGCTCGATTTCGATGTCTCCATAGGAGGTGTGAATGACGGCGCCGTAACCCTTCAGTTGCTCCACCGGCGTGTCGACGAAAGGGATCACCTCGGGAGGCGGGGGATCGCGCAGGTAAGCCCTTTCGATCTCCACTCGTTCGGTCAGCAGTTGACTGTCATCGGTGGGGATTTGTGAGATCTCCTCGGTCACTTCGATGCCTTCCACCACCCGGCCGAATGCTGTGAACTGTCCGTCAAGCTGAGTCTGGTCGGTGACGCAGATGAAGAATTGAGACCCGGCGCTGTCAGGACGCCCCGGAATAAGGACGGCGGAAAGGGTCCCCCGGGTGTGGGAGACGGGACTGTCTTCCCTGGCCAGTTCGTTGAGCCCGCCCGTACCGTACTGTTCGCGATTGGCAGGGTCGCGGCTGAGGGGATCGCCTCCCTGGACGATTCCGTATGGGATGGCGCGATGAATAGCGGTCCCGTCGTAAAAACCCCCTTCAACCCGCTTTACAAAGGCCTCCACATGTCGGGGAGCCGCCTGGGGGTAAAGTTCTAAGACAATCTCTCCCCGCCCCGTCTCCAGCACCACCTGCTTCTCATAGGGCTGTTCTGCCGCAGGCTCCTCCCCCTGAGCCTCCTCGACCGCAGCTTCCTCTTGCTGAACCCCCTCGACGGAAGGCTGCTCCTGCTGAGCCTCCTCAAATGCAGTTTCCTCTTGCTGGACACTCTCGATGGAAGGCTGCCCCTGCCGAGTTCCCCCAGCCGCAGCTTCCTCTTGCTGGACGCCCTCGGTCGAAGGCTGCTCGTGCTGAGTTCTCTCAGCCACGGACTGCTCAGATCGTTCCTGGGCCACAAGCGCAGCCGGACCCCCGCCTGCACTCATCCAAGCAAGCACCCAAAGCAGCGACCACACTCCAGTCACCCATGTCCTCATTAGTACACCATCAATTATGGTTATGCGCCCTTCCATAAACGCAGTCTGAGGACGACACGCGCCACCAATGCCCGCTGAAATCCTGCCTGGGTATGGCGAAGCCGCTCGCTAGCCCCCCGGCGGTGATCAGCACCGAGTCGGGGCTCGCTGAAGGCGGACCACAGGCTGGCCTCGCAGCGGTGATCGACGCCGAGTCGGGGCTCGCTGAAGGCGGACCATAGGCTGGCCTCGCAGCGGTGATCGATGCCGAGTCGGGGCTCGCTGAAAGCGAGCCATAGGCTAGCCCAGGGTAAAGCGGAGCCGCCAAGCGGCGCAGCGGCACCCTGGGTCGGTCAGGCACCTCAGAAAGAACCCCAAAGGGGTGCAATAGCGGTTGTTCGAAGCCCATCAGCCATCCCTTAACCCATATGGGTGGTGTGCTCGGGGCGGATCTTGTAGAGCACTCGCACCTCGCCGGGCTGAGAATAGGGGTACTTGTCTTTGCCCAGGTATTTCTTGGCCATCTTGTCGATGTGATCGGCGGCCCCGTCCTCGGTGATTTCTTCCACCTTGCCGCGGACTTCCAGGTAGCGGTAGGGATTTTCGGGATCGAGGATCGACAGAGCCACCCGCCTCTCGCTCTCGATGTTTTTGTCTTTCTGGCGTCCGCGTGCCGAATTGATGAGGACGCGGCTGCCGTCCCAATCACACCACACCGGCGTGCTTTGGGGGCTTCCGTCGGGCATCAAGGTGACGAAGTGGGCAAAGGCCCTCTTGTCGAAGAGGTCGAGAAATTCCTCTGGAATAACGTGCTCAGCCATGCTGTTCTCCTTACTTGTGAGCCAGGTACTCGATCATGTCGGAGCGGGAGACGATGCCCGTCAAGACATCGTGGCGCTTGACCAGGACGGCGGGAATCTCACGTTCCCTCAAGACCGACATGACCTCGGCCACGCTGGAATGGGCGTCGATGATGGGCAGCGAGTCTTCCATCACCTCTGAGACCGGCTTTTCCATGATCTCGGGCTCTTCCAGGACGCGCCGGGTCAGCCCCGATTCGGTCACCTTGCCCAACGAATTGTTGCCCTGCAGCACCGGCACCTGGGTGATGGCATGCTCGCTCATCAGCCGCATCACTTCAGAGACCTTGGCGGAGGGCTCGACGTAGACCAGCGAAGGCAGCTTGGTGCTCTTGCGGGTCAGCACCCGGTCGACCTCGGCCGATTCGGGCTTTTCGTCCTCGAGAAACTGGTTTTCCTTCATCCACTCGTCGGAGTGGCACTTGCTCAGGTAGCGGTCGCCGGAATCGCACAGAATCGACACGATCATCTTGTCTTCGTTGAGCTTGCGGGCCACCTTGAGAGCCGCCGCCAAAGCCGTTCCGCTGCTGCCCCCTACCAGAATGCCCTCTTCGCGGGCCAGCCGCCGGGCCAGATTGAAGCTTTCCTTGTCGCTGACCTGGATGACGTCGTCGACGTACTGGTAATGGTGGTTGGGCGGAATCATGTCCTCGCCGATGCCCTCCACCTTCCAGGGACGAGCCTCGATGATGCGCTTGGTGTAGTAGTAGTCCTTGACGATGGAGCCCTCGGGATCGGCCACCACGATCTTCACGTTGGGATTCTTTTCCTTGAGATAGCGCCCCACGCCCGAGACGGTTCCTCCGGTCCCCATCCCGGCCACGAAGTAGTCGATCTTGCCCTCGGTCTGCTCCCACAGTTCGCGTCCGGTGGTGCGGTAGTGGCTCTCGGGGTTGACCGGGTTGAAGAACTGGTTGATGAAGAGCGAATTGGGGGTCTCCTCGGCTACCCTCTTGGCGGCATTGAGGTAGTACTCGGGCGACTCGGGCGGGACGGCGGAAGGCGTAATGATGACCTGGCAGCCGAAGGACTTGAGAAAGCGCACCTTCTCTTGGCTCATCTTGTCGGGCATGGTGAAGACGGCCCGATAGCCCTTGTAGGCGGCCACCATGGCGGCGGCGAATCCCGTATTGCCCCCGGTGGCCTCCACGATGGTGCCGCCTGGCTTGAGCTTCCCTTCTTTCTCGGCGGCTTCGATGATGGAGAGGGCGATGCGGTCCTTGACGCTTCCCCCCGGATTGAGGTGCTCAGACTTGCCGTAGATGGTGGCTTTGAGTCCGCGGCTGATCTTGTTGAGCTTGATCAGGGGCGTGTTGCCGATAAGCTGAAGAACGTTTTCGTAGAGTTGCATAGTCCTTGTCTCGGGTGTGTGTCTTCAATGCTGCTCAGGAAGCTGGCCCTGGCCCTCCTCCAACACCGTCAAAAGGGCCGCCAGCAAGGGAAGCATGATCTCATGATGTCCGGTCAGGGCGATGCCCCGGCCATGCCCTTGAACGGGACGCCCCACTACGTTGACGGTGGGACGGTAGTGCTGGATGAAGTCCATATTGGCGGTGGTGAACCCTTGCAGCGAATGACCTGCATTGCGGACGACGCTGACGCATTTGAGGAAGACCTCGGGCAGCAGCACCGCCGATCCCACATTGACATAAACACCGCCGTCGTCCAAGTCGGCAACGGCCCGGGTCAGGATGCGGAAGTCCCTGAGCGAAGATTCGCCCAGCGCCGCCCCCGACACCAGCGGATGATTGTGGATGATATCGGTCCCAATGGCCACGTGGACGGTGACGGGAACATCGCGCCGATAGGCTTGCAGGAGGAGGCTCTTGTCGCCGTAGCGGGGCTCCTGTTCATCCAGCATCTTGCCCACCGATTCGCCCAGTCCCAGCCCGGCCGCGTTTCCTTGGCGGATGCACTGGTTGAGCATCTCGCCCGTCTCGCGGGCCATGCCGAAGGCACCCGTCTCCAATTCCTTTTCAACCTCTTCCGAGGTGTGGCCGACCAAGCCGATCTCGAAGTCGTGGATGATGCCGGCTCCGTTGGTGGCCAAGGCCGTCACATATCCCCGCTCCAGCAGATCGATCAGGACGGGTGCCAGACCTACCTTGATGACGTGGCCTCCGAAGCCCCAGATCAGGCCTCGTCCGCGGCCGCGCCCCCGGTAAAGGGCTTGGGCCAGGTCGAAGAGTTCGTTGACGGCCAGGATGCGGGGCAGCGAAGCAAAGAAGTCGGCCAGGGCCGGGCTGTCTCCGTCCCGGCCCCCGTTGCCGCTCCGGCTCAGGGGACGGGCGAAGCTGTCCTGGCTGACTTTGCTCCGGCGCGAGTCCAGCGGGTAATCATCCAGCTTCTCCAGGCGGAACTGCTCATACTTCGACATGCAGAAAGAGAATACTAGATCGTCAGATCTCACGAAAGCACGGCTTGAAGGGCCTGTCCCGTATAGGACTTCTTGTCCTTGGCCACCCGCGCGGGCGGACCTTCACACACCACATGTCCCCCCTGGGCCCCGCCCTCGGGTCCCAGGTCGATGATCCAGTCGGCCGACTTGACCACCTCGAGATTGTGCTCGATGACGATCACCGTGTTGCCGTAATCGACCAGTTCGTGAAGGATCTGAAGCAGCTTGCGGACGTCTTCAAAATGCAGTCCGGTGGTGGGCTCGTCGAGGATGTAGAGGGTCTTGCCGGTGGAGCGCTTGCTCAGCTCGCGGGCCAACTTGACGCGCTGGGCCTCGCCCCCCGAAATGGTGACGGCGCTTTGCCCCAGCTTGAGGTAGCCCAGTCCTACGTCGAGAAGAGTCTTGAGCCGTGTCTGGATGCGGGGGATGTTCTCGAGCTCCGGATAGGCTTCTTCAACCGTCATCTCCAGGACGTCCGAAATGCTGTGTCCCTTGAAGCGGATGGACAGGGTCTCACGGTTGTAGCGCTTGCCGTCGCAGGTCTCGCAGTCGACGTAGACGTCGGGCAGGAAATTCATCTCGATCTTGCGCTTGCCGTCGCCCCGGCAGGTTTCGCAGCGCCCGCCCTTGACGTTGAAGCTGAAGCGTCCCGGCTTGTAGCCGCGCATGCGCGATTCGGGCAGGGAGGCGAAGAGCTCGCGGATGGGGGTAAAGAGACCCGTGTAGGTGGCCGGGTTGGAGCGGGGAGTGCGTCCGATGGGAGCTTGGTCGATTTCGATGACCTTGTCGATATGCTGGAGTCCGCGGATCTCGCGGTGGCGCCCGGGTTCCAGCACCGACTTGTAGAGCTGGCGCGAGATGGCCCGGTAGAGCACCTCGTCGACCAACGAAGACTTGCCCGACCCCGACACGCCGGTGACGGCAATGAGGCGTCCCAGCGGGAACTCTACGTCGATGTCCTGAAGATTGTTATGGCGGGCACCCAGGACCTTGAGGAGCTTGCGGCTGCCCTTGCGGGGATTGTCGGGCACCGGGATCTGCCTGCGTCCCGAGAGGTAGTCTCCGGTCAGCGAGCCCTCTTTGTCGGTCAGTTGGCGGACCGTCCCCGCTCCCACCACTTGTCCGCCGTGAGTGCCGGCGCCAGGTCCCAGATCGACCACGTGATCAGCGAAACGGATGGTTTCTTCGTCGTGCTCGACGATCAAAATCGTATTTCCCAGGTCGCGCAGGTCGGCCAGGGTCTCCAGGAGTCCCCGGGTGTCGCGCGGATGGAGCCCGATGGAGGGCTCGTCGAGCACGTAGAGGACGCCCCTGAGACGCGATCCCACCTGGGTGGCCAAGCGGATGCGCTGCGACTCGCCGCCCGAGAGGGTGGAGGCCCGGCGATCCAGCGTGAGGTAGTTGAGGCCCACGTTGAGCATGAAGCGCAGGCGGCTGGCGATCTCGTCCAGGATTTGGGCCGCCAGGGCTTCCTGGCGCTCATCCAGGGAGATGTCTTGGACAGCCTTGAGGCAGGCGTCCAGAGGCATGTGGGTGTACTCGCCCACCGACAGTCCATTGACGCGCACGGCGCGGCTTTCGGGACGCAAGCGGCTTCCTCCGCAGGCCACGCAATTACCGTCGCTCATGAACTCCAGCAGGGTCCGGCGCCGCTTCTCGCTGGTGGTGGAGTCGAGACGTTCCTGAAACCATTCGTTGAGGCCTTCGAATTCCGACTCGAACTTCATTTTGCCGTAGCGGATCTCAATGGGCTCTTTGAGACCGTTGCGCAGGGCGTCCCGCACCTTCTCGGGCAGGTCGGCGAAGGGAGTGTTTTCGGCCAAGCCGAAGTGGCGCAGCAAGGCCGGCAGCGTGTGGCGCAGGAGGTGGTGCAAATCGTTGGCGTTGAGAGCCAGTTCCAACTTGTCGCAGGGCTGGTTGGGCTCTTCAATGAGGCGGTCGAGGTTGACTTGGCGTTCCACGCCTAGCCCGTCGCAGGCGGGGCAGGCTCCGAAGCGGCTGTTGAAGGAAAAGCTGCGCGGCTCGAACACGGGCACGTTGATGCCGCAGTCCACGCAGGCCTGTTTCTCGGAATAGAGGGTCTCGTCGCCGTCCAGGTGGTCGACGGCCACCAGACCCTGAGTCATGTCGAGGGCGTGGCGCACCGAGTTCTCGATGCGGGAGCGGTCTTCATCGCGCACCAGCACCCGGTCGACCACGATCTCCACGGTGTGGTTCTTGCGCTTGTTGAGGTCGGGCGGATCTTCCAGGAAATGCAGCTCGCCGTCCACCCGGGCGCGGATGTAGCCGGCCTTGTGGAACTTCTCGAAGAGCTTCTTGAATTCGCCCTTGCGCTCGCGTACCACGGGCGCCAGGATCTGGATGCGGGCGGCCTCGGGCAGGTCGAAGATGCGGTCCACGATCTGGGCGGCGGTCTGGCGGGCGACCGGCTTGTCGCAGTTGGGACAGTGGGGATCGCCCACCGAGGAGAACAACAAACGAAAGTAGTCGTAGATCTCGGTGATGGTTCCCACCGTGGAGCGGGCGTTGCGGCTGGTGGTCTTCTGCTCGATCGAGATGGCGGGCGACAGTCCCTCAATGGAGTCCACGTCGGGCTTTTCCATCTGCTCCAGGAACTGGCGGGCGTAGCTGGAAAGCGACTCGATGTAGCGCCGCTGCCCCTCGGCGTAAACGGTGTCGAAAGCCAGAGAAGACTTACCCGATCCGCTCAGTCCGGTGACCACCACGATGGAATCGCGGGGCAAATCGAGGTCGATGTTCTTGAGGTTATGCTGGCGAGCGCCCCTGATGGCAATTTGCTTCATGGCCGAAACCTCTATTGTGTCTGGAATGGGCCCCGGAGTTCAAGCCCGGAGCACAGCGGTGAAGGAAGACGCCCACGGTGCAGGCAGAGGGTCGGCGGGAGGCGGAAAGTCAGCGGCGCAGGTTGAGGGCCACGTGCATGTACTCGCCGTCGCGGAAGAGCTTGACTTCGACTTTGGGATCAGGGCTGGCAGCCAGGACTTTGCGCAGTTCCTTGAGGCAGCAAACCGGCTGGCCGTTGACCTGGGTGATGATGTCCCCTACTTGGAAGTACTCCTCGGCCGGCGCGCCTTCCACCAGGTTGGACACCATGACGCCTAACTTGCCGGGGAACTTGAGTTTGGCGGCCCAATGCTTGTTGAGGGCCTCCAGCTCCAGCCCCAAGTCGAGAGGCAGAATGAGGGGCTGGCGTTCCAGCCGCAGCTTTTCGGGAGAGACTTCCTGTCCATCCCACTCGTCGGGCACGCGGATGGCCCACACGCTGGGCTGATAGCGTTCCCCCAACTGAACGCGCAGCGTGCGCCGAGCTTTCATGCGTTCGACGGACAGCGTGATGGTTTGCCCGGGGGACTTCCAGCGGATGTAGCCGCCCAGCTCGAAGATGTTGTCGGGCTTCCAGCCGTCGACCTGGCGGATGATGTCCTCGACTTGCAGTCCGGCGCGTTGGGCTGGCGTGCCGGGCCAGACGTTGGTGATGACGATCCCCTTCTTGGGGATCTCGGCCAAGTCGACACCGACCCAGCCCGCCGATACCAGTTTTTCCTTCTTGATGCGTTGCAGCGAGTCGCGCAGCGTCTCGGAGGGCAGGGCGTAATAGACGGCAATCCCTTCGTCCTGGCCGTCGCGGCGGAAATAGCGCTTGTGACGGGTGATGATGCCGGCGATGTCGCCTCTTCCGTCGAGGATGTAGGTGCCCCTGAGTCCGCCGCCGGGAACGGCTTCATTGCTGGCGTTGACCTCGAGCTCCCATTCGGGCAGGCGCTGGACGGGTTGGATGCGGATGAAGTGGGGTGTGCGCACGGCCCAGCCCTGAGGCGAGGGAGCCACGAAATGCAGCCGCTCGGATTGCAGAGATTTGCCCAGCGGCAAGTGGGTTTGACCCAACTGTGGCGAGCGCAAAAGTAGAAGATCGAGCCGCAAGTCGGCTCCCGCCACCGAAGCCTTGAGCTTTCGTCCATCAGAGGTCTCCAGCCAAGCCTCGATGCCCTGCAGTTTCTTGTCGTGGACGGTGAACCCGTCCAGCACAACCAGCACATTGCCTTGAGAATCGAGGACAGCTCCCCACATGGAGGCTTCATGACGCACCTCGACTTCGGGGATGTAGCGGTCGCGGTACATCACTCCGCGGCGCACGTCGGTCAGCAACACCCGCACCAAGCCGTGGCGGAAGTTCTCGTCGGCGGATTCAGCGATGAGTCCTTGGAACTCGTTCTGCCCCAGCAAAGGAGCCGAGTTGGGGCACAGTCCCGCCGCCAGCAAAACCGCGACGGCAGAAATGTGAAGGAGTCTCGGCATCGATGGCAATCCTCTTGAGGGGCTCTTCAAGTCTCAGTAGGAATGGGCGCGGGCGTAGTTGACCTGCCGGCCCTTGACTTGAATGGTATCAGGCAGACGCACGATTTGCGGCTCCTGGGAGGGGCGCTGGAAGTAGACGTCGACATATCCTGCTTGGGTCTCATGTCCAAGACTGCGGATGCCGTTGCCCGGAGCGGAAAGGCTGCTGGGAACGAAATCGCCTCCCTCTTGAGCCAAGCCCGGAGTCAGGCCCTGAGCGCTTTCCTGCTGAATCCAGGCCGCCCCGACCACGATCAAGAAGCAGGCCGCTAAAAGGGCCAGCGGCTTAGCCGTCAAAGAGAAAACAGACCTGGACCGCGAGGCGCGGATGGAAGCGGCTTTTTCCAACAAGCAGTCAGAAAAATCCTGAGGCGCCCTTTCGGTGCGTCCAAGCTTGTAGCTGAGATCCTCGATGTCTTCCAGTTCTTGAGACAGAGATCGGCACGCCGGGCAGACCTTCAAGTGCCGTCTGACTTCCTCCTCATGGCAGGCTCGGCGGTCTTCCAGCAGAAGCGCTTCTACCTCATTGCAAGTCATAGCACACCAGTCAATTTTTCACGCAGCAGCATCTTGGCTCGATGGATGCGTGACTTCACGGTTCCCAACGAAATCTTGAGCACCTTGCTCGTCTCTTCGTAGGAAAGTTCCTGAACTTCTTTGAGAAGGAAGGGAAGCCGGTATTTTTCCGGCAGGGAATCGATAGCGATCTGCAGCTTGCCCAAACGCTCCTGGCGTCCCAGCGACTTTTCCGGACACTGGCGATTGTCCGGCAGAGGGAATTCGCGGTCCTCTTTCTGGAAAGCCGCCATGACGTTGTAGATGAAGAAGCGCCCCTTGCGCTCACGGCGCCGGATCTCGTCAATCGCCAAGTTGGTGGCGATGCGGTAGATCCAGGTGGAGAACTGATACTTGCCCTCATAGCGGTCGGCGTTCTTGTAGACGCGGATAAAAGCCTCTTGAGCCAGATCGACTGAGAGGTCGTAGTCGTGAATGAGGGTGTTGATGTAGTTCACCAACTTGTCTTGATAGCGGCTGACGAGAGCCTCGAAGGCGTCTTCGTCGCCCTCAAGATAGGCCGACACCAGAGCATTGTCGCCGATTCCGACGAAGGCTTGGGCAATGGAGGCGCTGCTCATAGAAATCCCTTCCAACTCCTGAACGATACAGGATCTTTAACGCCCTACGGCCCTCCCTAGTTCCAAAAAAGTGTCTGGCGAGACGA
>DATIPO010000017.1:0-12255 GCA_035471925.1 Acidobacteriota bacterium | reverse complement strand
GCATCCACCAGATCCTTGCGGTGACGCATGCGCCCCGCCGAGACGGCTTCCCGATAGGCCACGTCGAGGTAGAGCAGCATCACGACACCGGTCTCGGCCGCCAGTCCGGCCAGGGCGATCAGGCCCACCCAGACGGCGATGCTCATGTTGTAATCGAGCATGTAGAGCAGCCAGAAGGCGCCCACCAGCGAGCAGGGCACCGAGAGAAACACGATCAAGGTTTCGAAGACGGAACGGGTGTTCAGGTAGATGATCACGAAGATGATCATCAAGGTCATCGGAATAACGTACATCAGCCTCTGTTGGGCGCGCAGCAGGTACTCGTACTGGCCGCTCCAGGCGATGTTATAGCCGGCGGGCATCTCGATTTCCTCACGGACCGCGTTTTGAGCCATTTGAACATAGGTCCCCACATCGATGCCGGCCAAGTCGACGTAAATCCAAGCGTTGGGGCGCGACCCTTCGGTCTTGATGGAAGGCGGTCCCAGCTTGAACTCCATCTCGGCCAACTGGCCTAGGGGAATCTGCATGCCGGAGGGCGTCGGAACCAAAATTTCCCGCAGGGCCGGCAGACTGTCCCGCAACTCGCGACTGTAGCGGAGATTGACCGGATAGCGCTCCAGACCCTCCACGGTGGTGGTCAAGTTCATGCCCCCGATAGCCGACTGGATGACGTCCTGCACGTCGCCCACCGTGAGTCCGTAGCGAGCGATGGCATCACGCTTGATATGGAAATCCAAATAGCGGCCCCCCATCACCCTCTCGGAAAAGACCGAGAGTGTGCCTGGGACCCGGCGGACGACGGCCTCGACCTCCTTGCCCAAGTCCTCCAGCACCCCCAAGTCGGAACCGGAAAGCTTGATGCCAACCGGCGTTTTGATGCCGGTCGAGAGCATGTCGATGCGGGTCTTGATGGGCATGGTCCAGGCATTAGTCAGGCCCGGAAACTGGATCGCCTGGTTCATCTCAGATATCAGGGCGTCCTTAGTCATGCCTTCCCGCCACTGGTCTGGGGGTTTGAGCGTGATGGTGGTCTCAATCATGCTCAAGGGGGCCGGGTCCGTGGCCGTGTCGGCCCGGCCGATTTTGCCGAAAACCCGCTCAACTTCGGGAAAGGTGGCCAAGATCTTGTCGGTCTGCTGCAGGATCTGCCTGGCCTTGGTGATCGAAACGCCCGGGAACGTTGTCGGCATGTAGAGCAGATCGCCTTCCCACAGCGGAGGCATGAACTCGGACCCCAATTGGGAATAAGGAACCCAGGTCACCGCCACCAGCAGCACGGCGACGACCAGCACCGTCCACTTCCAGCGCAGCAGAAAATGAAGAATGGGATCGTAGATGCGGATCAGCAGGCGGCTGACGGGGTTGCGCTCTTCCGACCGGATGCGTCCCCGAATCCAGTACCCCATCAGCACCGGAACTACGGTCACAGCCAGAAGCGAGGCGGCGGCCATTGAATAAGTCTTGGTAAAGGCCAAGGGCTTGAACAGGCGGCCTTCCTGGGCTTCCAGGGTGAATACGGGAATGAAGGAAACGGTGATGACCAGCAAGGCGTAAAACAATGTGGGGCCGACCTCGATGGAGGCGTCGCGGATGATCGTCCAGTGCTTTTTGCGTCCCTGGAAGCGCTCCAGGTGTTTGTGGGCGTTCTCGATCATGATGATGGCGGCGTCTACCATGGCCCCGATGGCGATAGCGATTCCGCCCAGCGACATGATGTTGGCATTGATGCCCTGGTAGTACATGATCACGAAAGACATGAGGACGGCGATGGGCAACGTGATGATGGCCACCAGAGAGGAGCGGAAGTGCAGCAAGAAGAGAATGCACACCAGGGCCACCGCCAGGCCTTCTTCCAAGAGCTTCTCCTGAAGGGTGTCGACCGACCGTTCGATCAAGGCCGTGCGGTCGTAGACTGGGGTAATCTCCACGTCCTCGGGAAGGCCCTGTTTCAGATCCTCCAGCTTGTTCTTGACGTCCTCGATGACCTGGTAGGCATTGGCCCCGTAACGGACCACCACAATGCCCCCTACGGTTTCACCCTGACCGTCGAGTTCGGCCAGGCCGCGGCGGATGTCGGGGCCCATATGGACGGTCGCCACGTCACGCACCAGTACCGGCGTTCCCGCGGCGTCCACCCCCAAGGCGATTTGCTTGACGTCCTCGATGTTCTCGATGTAGCCCAACCCCCGCACCATGAACTCGGTCTCGGACATCTCCAGCAGACGGCCCCCCACGTCGTTGTTGCTGCGCTGCACTGCCATGCGGATCTTGGATAGCGGGATGTTGTAGGCGCGCAGCTTGTTGGGGTCGACCGTGATCTGGTATTGCTTGACGAAGCCTCCGATGCTGGCCACCTCCGAGACGCCGGGGACTGAGGTCAGTTCGTACTTGAGAAACCAGTCCTGAAGGCTGCGCAAGTCGGCCAGCGTACGCCGATCTGACTGCAGGCTGTACATGAAGGCCCAGCCCACGCCCGTCGCGTCCGGGCCCAGTGCCGGGGTGATGCCGCGGGGAAGGCGCCCCGAAACGTAGTTCAGGTACTCCAGCACCCGGCTGCGCGCCCAGTACATGTCGGTGCCGTCCTCGAAGATCACGTAGACGAAAGAAAAGCCGAAAAAAGAATAGCCCCGCACGACTTTGGCAAAGGGCACTGCCAGCATCTGAGTCGTGATGGGGTAGGTTACCTGGTCCTCGACCACCTGGGGCGACTGGCCCGGATATTCAGTGTAGATGATGACCTGCACGTCGGAGAGGTCGGGAATCGCGTCCAAGGGCGTCTGCTGTAAAGCGTAGATGCCCCACAGCACCGCGAAGACGGCGGCGAGAATGACGAAGAACCGGTTCTCCAACGACCAACTGATGATTTTTTCCAGCATCGCGTGTATGTCCCGTTCGTTGCGGTCTCAGTGTTGCTGTTCCATAGGTTGGCTGGGTTGCTCTTCCATGGGTTGGCCGCCTTGATGTTCCATGGGCGCACCAGTCCCCATGTCAGCCTCAGAGGCCCCGCGCGAGGTCAGCTTTTGAATTGCCTCCCGCAGATTGCTCTCCGAATCGATGAGGAACTGCGAGGAGATCACGACGCGGTCGCCCTCCTCGACGCCGTCAACGACCTCCCACAGGCCATTGCCGTTGCGCCCGAGTTGAACTTCGCTGACTTGAAAGGTCCCGCCGCCGCGGTCCAGCACGACGACATTGCGCTGGCCGCTGTGGATCACTGCTTCTTCGGGCACCGTTACCACGTTTCGGGCCGAGGGAACGTCGAAGATCACGTCGGCATACATGTCTGAGCGCAGTTCTCCCCGCGGGTTTGGAAGCTCCAGCGAAACCTTGAGCGTACGCGTCCTTTCATTGAAGAAGGGAAAGACGTAGCGCACCCGGCCGCGATGAGTCCGGCCCGGTTGGTAGGGAGTCTCGACAGTCGCGCTTTGACCCGGCTTGAGCCAGGGGACCTGATGCTCGAAGATCTCGGCTTCCACCCAGATAGTCGACAGGTCGACCAACTGGTAGAGATTCATGCCCGGCTTGACATACATGCCTTCCAAGGCCTGAGCCATCTTGGACACCACCAGGCCGTTGACGGGCGAGTGGACTTTCAGCGCGCGCTGGACCTCCCCGCTGCGCGTCAATTGCTCAATCTGCTCAGGGCTGATGTCCCAATAGGCCAGGCGCTGCCGGCTGGACTCCACCAAGGACTGGGCGCGCTGCCGGACTTCAGGGTAGTTTTCGTCTTCGAAGCGGGCTGCGTAGCGGAGAGCTTGCAGGTACTCCTTTTGGGTGGTCACCAACTGGGGACTGTAGATTTCAAAGAGCACCTGTCCCTTGCTCACCGCTTCACCGACGTAGTTGACCTCAGCCCGCTCGATCCAGCCTTCGTACTTGGTGGTGACCCAGTGCATCTGGCGGTCGTCGTAGGTGAAGGTCCCCACGGTCCTGATCTCATAGGGAATGTCGCCGCGCCTGGCTTCCACCGACTGAACCCCGATGTTCTGCACGAAGGTCGGATCGATGCGGACCGTTCCGGGGGCCGTGCTCTCTTCTTCGCCTTCGTAGACCGGAACCAGATCCATCCCCATGGGAGATTTGCCCGGCTTGTCGGAGGTGTAGGTGGGATCCATGGGCGCCCGCCAGTAGAGGATCTTGCGCTCTCCCGAATCGGCGCTCCCGGCGGCCGGCGCCGGCTGGCCCTTGACGGGGGTCAGCGGCATCTGGCAAATGGGGCAGTTGCCGGGTTCCTCGCGGATCACCTGAGGGTGCATGCCGCAGGTCCAGAGTTGACCTTTCTCGTCCTCCGACTCAGGCATCTGATGGGCCATCGGGAGCCGCTCCTGGACCGCATGCACCCAGTGCCAGTGCCAGGGATTGGCCAGGATCACGAAGGTCAGTCCAACCCCGGCTGCGAAGGTCAACAGGCTGATCAATACAATCTTTTTCATGATGTCTTCTACCTCGGGAATCGGGTTCCGAGCGCTCGCTCAAGATCAGACAGCGCCCGCAGCAAGTCAGCCTGATATCGCGCCTCGATCAGGCGCACCTCCAGCAGCACGCGTTCGCTGTCCAAAAGGTCCAGGGCGGCTGCCTCGCCCGTTTGATAGGCGGATTCGGTGGAGCGCAGCGCCTCTTCGGCCTGCGGCACCAGAATGCGTTCAAAGAGATCGATCTGACTTTGCAGCGTTTCGACCCGGATGACTTGGTCGCGGATGCCAAATTCCACTTCGTTCTGCAGATTGAGGTATTCCTTGCGCCGAGCGATCAGTCCTTCGGTGGCCTCGATGACCTCTGCCCGGTACTTTTTGCGGTGAATGGGCAGGTTGAGCCCGATGGAGAAGCTGTAGGCGTCTTTGCCGTTGTCCAACGGGGGCATCACTAAAGCCGCCGGGTCGCTACGCTCTCCAAGATTGGTGAATCCGGCCCGCAAAGTAATATCAGGCCAAAAGCTCTTGCCGGCCAGCTCAATCTTCTTTTCACCGGCCTCGACTCGGGCCATGGCCGCCTTCAGTTCCTGACGGTGGCGCCTTCCCATCTCGTAGAGTTCGTCCAGATCGAGGGAAACCTCGGGCACGGAAGTCCACAAGGTGGGCGGTACCGGGTTTTCGGGCTGCCGGTCCAACAATGTGTTGAGACGCGAGGCCAAGCTGGTCCTCTGACGTTGCAGGATCAACAATTGGTTCACCAGCTTGGTGATCTCCGCCTGGATCTTGATCACCGCCTGCTGTAGTCCCTGCCCGGAAGCATAGCGGGCTTGAGCCAGGGCTTCATACTGCTCCAGCAAGGCCTGTTCCTGTCGGTTGATGCTCTGGGCCCGGTCGACGTAGGCGAGGTCGTAGTAGGCTGCCTTGACTTGGGAGATGATCTCCCTCTGCCGGGCAAGATAGACCTGATGCATGGCGGCGGCTTCTTTAAAGGCGACCTGCCCTTTGGCGCTGAGCTTGCCGAACCAAGGGAACTTCTGGCTCAGGGCGAGCGAATTGAGCTGAGGACCAACCCTCGTCTCGACGCTGCGCACGAACTGGCTGAAAGTGACCATGGGGTCGGGCAGAGCCGTCACCTGAGGCACCTTCTGCAAGGCGGCCCGATAGCCGGCCAGAGCCTGTGCGAGGGCGGGATTGCGCCGCAGCGCTTCCCTGACATAGAGCTCGACTTGGGGATTCTGACTGAAGAATCCCGGCTCTTCCTGGCCGCTTGGCTTGTGCTGGGCACTCATCCGGGCTGGAATCAAAACCAGAAGGACAAGCACTACTGCTTTTCTCAAGGTCTTCCCTCTCACTGAAAACACATTGCTGTTGTAGCTTTGAAGTTACGGCTGACTAGAAAGAAAGCGAGCCAATCGGCTCGCCTGAATGAGAGTGTCCCGATCACGGCACAACTCGATGCCTTCAGACAGCTCTAGATGCGCAGAACGGGAAGTGGCGGGGACTCGCAACCTTCGCCTTGTAGTCCTTGGATGGCCGCCGCTTCGGGCTTGCGGCAGCCCAAGCCGACGATGGGCATCCGCCAGGCGGTTTGGGACACCTCGGTGCGACTGAGATGACCCGGCGCGCTAGCGGGCGCCGCACGGTCCGCTTGGGCTACCAAGGGAAGGTGCAGGCAGGAGTCCATGTCCTGGTGACCGCAACAGGGTGAGGCGGTTGCTGCTGCGGCGCTGCCGGAGGGCATCAGACCCAAATCCGACTCTTTGCAGGAGGCGCAGGAAATCAGCGATGCAGTCAGCAAGGCCATCAAGACGACCGACGCCAACTGCTGCGTCCTACGTGCTGTCCCTGCCTCCATCACCCGATTCACGTCATCTCCTTGCCCTCGGGGCGCTGTGTTCACTTTTGAGGGCCGCAGCCCTCGATACACGCTTTCCCAACTCGCATGTTCGATGCCAAAAGGGGCTACGCTAAGTCCCGCGGCGATTCCGCGAGCGGTCAGAAAACGCCTCCTTTGGGCGAGAATGCTTGAAATGACTGGATCTGGTGGCCTGCAGGGCAGGCCTTGCAGGCCCGGCTTTGACCGCCTGCCGGATCAAGAAAAGAAAGGGAAAAGCATTTCGTGACCCGCGCCGGCCCCTTCTGGAATTCCGACAGTCTGATTGAAATGCAGCACACGGCTGTAGCAAATCCCGCACTCTGATCGAGATTCGATCCGGCTCAGGAAGAATCAGACG
Organism: Acidobacteriota bacterium; assembly: GCA_035471925.1. Lineage (GTDB taxonomy): Bacteria > Acidobacteriota > UBA6911 > RPQK01 > DATIPO01 > JANQFM01. The sequence continues at coordinate 5,606 of DATIPO010000017.1, read as the reverse complement.
GGTGGCTCAGGCGTGCAGGGCAGCTCGATCCTCGACACCAACCCTGAGGGCGAGTTGGCCCGCAGGATAATCCTGCCGCCGTGATTCTCAACCAGCCGATGAGACATTGACAGCCCCAACCCCATTCCCGAGGATTTGGTGGTGAAAAACGGGTCGAAGACACGCTTCAGGAGATCTTCCGATATCCCGGGGCCGCTGTCGCGGATCTCAACGTAGACCCAGCGCGCATTCGCGTCGTCCTGCGACGACGAGTCATCCGAGTGGTGCGCTCCGGCTCCGGATTGCACCTCCAGGGTTCCACCTTCAGGCATGACATCCAGCGAATTCAGCATGACATTGAGCATGACCTGCTTGATCTGATCGGGATCGAGTTGCAGAGGGGGAAGGTCGGGATCGAGTTGGGCCCGGATTTCGATGTCCTGGCGCTGAGATCGTTCTTGAATGAGGGCGAGGCTGGCCTGGATCACCTCGTTGAGCGAACCTGTTTGCAGCCGCGGCTCGCGGGGCCGGGCAAACTGAAGAAACTCGCTTAGAGTCTGATTGAGTCGGCGAGTTTCTTCGCGGATGATGGCAACGAACTCCTGAGCGGGATCATCGGCTGATATCTTTTTCTCCAGGATCTCCGCCGCCCCTTTCATCGAACCCAGCGGGTTGCGGATCTCGTGGGCTATTCCGGCGGTCAACTCCCCCAATGCCGCCAGCCTCTCCGCCCGCCTCAACTGCTCCGAGGTTTCCCTCAACTGCTCGTAAGCCCGCGACAGGTCGGATGCCACCGCCTCCGCCCGCCGGCGCTGGCGGCGTTCTCCCCGCGACAGAAAGCCTGTGATCAGTGCAACCACATGATAGAGCACGATCTCGGCGTATTGATTGATGGTGTAGATGGGAAACTCGGCCCAATCGGTACGGATATGGTAGGTGTAGACAAGGCAAACCACGCTGGAGGTGAGCAGACCGATCCAGGGGCCGTACCAGAAAGCGGCCAGCAGGATGGGAATGTAATAGAAGCGTTGGTAGGCCTCGTGGAGGATAATCTGGTCGGTGCTCGTGGTGTAGTGGAGCAAGGAGACCAGAGCGATGGCAGAGGCCACCAACCCCAGCTTGAACAGCCGGTTTCGAGGCTTTTCCATAGCATGGAACCAGTCTACCAACGGGCCTCACGATGCGACAGGATTGTCAGTTGGGCTCAGGTCGTACTTTTGCATGCGGTAGATGAGCGTGTTGCGCGAGATATCCAGGTAGCGGGCCGCTTGGCTCTGATTCCAGTCGTGCTTGTCGAGAGCTGCCCAAAGCAAGTCGCGCTCTAGATCTTCCAGCGAGAAGCCCTCCTCCGGCAACTCGAAAACGACCGTACCAAAGGTGCGAGTAGGCCGGCGGAACTGAGAGGGAAGGTCATCTGCTTCGATTCGTCCCCGCCGGTCGAAGACCACCAACCGGTGAACGATGTTCTCCAGCTCTCGAACATTGCCGGGCCAGTCGTAGCGGCAAAGCGCATCGACAGCGTCCTGGGAAATGCTTGCGTTCTTCGAGAACTGGCGGTTAAAGCGGTCGAGGAAATGGTGGATGAGCAGCGGGATCTCTTCCCGCCGCTCACGCAGAGGCGGCAATTGGAGGGGAGCCACCGAAAGCCGGTAGTAAAGGTCCTCCCGGAAGTCGCCTTCGCGGGTCATTTGCTCCAAGCTGCGGTTGGTGGCCGCCAGAATCCGCACGTCCAAGCTGCGGGGCGCCGTCTGCCCGATGACATCGACCTCTTTCTCCTGAAGCAGGCGCAACAGCTTGACCTGCATATTCATCGGAAGCTCACCGACTTCGTCCAGGAAAACGGTACCTGTGTGGGCCGCCTCCAGCTTTCCCCTCTTGTCCGCGACCGCGCCCGTAAAGGCGCCTCTCTTATAGCCGAACAGTTCCGACTCCAGCAGGTTTTCGGGGATGGCACCGCAGTTGACCACGACGAACGGCTTCTTTTTGCGGGCGCTGTTGTAGTGGATGGCCCTGGCGATCAATTCCTTGCCGGTCCCACTCTCGCCTTCGATCAATACCGTAGTGTCCACCTCTGCTAGTTGGGCTGCCAGTTGCAGGATCTCGCGAAACTTGCCTGAAGAGCCGACGATGCCCGAGAATTCGAACTTCTCCTCCACGGCTTTGGAGAGCTCGCGGTTTTCCTTGACCAATCCCGCCACCTGCAGCGCCCGGTCGATCGCCAGTTCCACCTCCTCGGACTCAAAGGGCTTGGTCAAGAACTCGTAAGCTCCAGCCTTGATGGCTGAAACGGCTTGGTCAATCGATCCATGGGCGGTGAGCACGATCACGGGAATATCCGGGTCGAGCTGGTGAACGGCCTTCAACAACTCCAGCCCGTCCATCTGTGGCATCTTCAGGTCAGTGATCACGACATCGAAGGGCTCTTCATGAAGCCTCTCGAGAGCGACTCTCCCCGAAGAGCAGGCTGCTGGACGATGGCCGAACTCCTGGACGTGATGGGTCAGGACACGCAGGAAATTCTTGTCGTCGTCAACCAAAAGCACATTGGCAGCCGTCATATTTGTTCCTCGGTCTGCTCTCTTGCAAGTTTGAAACCCAAATGAAAACCACGCTATCAGGCAAGTCTAACACGACGGTGTTGGATATCAAGCAGTCCGGTGTGGATATCAAACAATCGCCCTCCGAGTGGTTGCCGACTGAATGAAGATGTAAACCGGACCTTCGGCGAGGCGCGTCTCATCACGGATCTCGACGCTCCCTCTCCAAACTGATGCGGTCAACCTGCGTTTCCGATGCGCTCGACCTCGTCGCGCAGATCGAGCTGGGTCACCATGCGGTGCAGGTAGTTGGGATGGATTCCCAGCGACTGGGCGGCTTTGGTGAAGTTGCCGGCCGAACGCCGCAGGGCCTTAAGCAGGACGTCCTTGCGGAACTGTTTGATGGCCTCGTGGTAGCGGGGTGAATAGCCTCCCCGGGCCGTTCCCGTCTCCAGGATGTGCTCGGGCAGATCCTCGGGCTGAATGAACTCCTCGCTGCCCATCACCACCGCCCTCTCGATGGCGTTCTCCAACTCGCGCACGTTTCCCGGCCAGGGATAGTTGATGAGGCACTCCTCGCCCTCGGGCGAAACGCCGAGGACGCGGCGGTTGGACTTGGCGCCGTGCTTGACCGCGAAGTGGGTGGCCAGTTGGGGAATGTCCTCGATGCGTTCGCGCAGGGGGGGCACGGCGAAGGAGACCACGTTGAGCCGGTAGTACAGATCCTCGCGGAAAGAACCATCCTGAATGGCCTTTTCCAAGCTCTTGTTGGTGGCGGCGATCAGGCGGATGTCGACGTGGATGGGACTGGTGCCTCCCACTCGTTCGAACTCGCTCTCTTGCAGCACGCGCAGGAGCTTGGCCTGGTGCCCGGGAGCCAGATCGCCCAGTTCGTCCAGGAAGAGAGTGCCGCCGTCGGCCAACTCCAGCTTGCCGCGTTTTTGCTTGACGGCCCCAGTGAAGGCGCCTTTCTCATGGCCGAAGAGTTCGCTTTCCAGGAGCGCCTCGCTGAGAGTGGCGCAGTTGATGGCCACGAAAGGCTTGTCGGCGCGGGGCGAATTGTGATGAATGGCGCGGGCCGCCAACTCCTTCCCGGTGCCGCTCTCGCCCTCGATCAGGACAGTCGAGTCGGTGGGCGCCACCTTGGAAATGAAACGGTAGATCTTCTCCATGGCGGGACTGGCACCCACCATGTCGTGCTTGATGTCGGTGGCCCGGCGCAAGCGCCGGTTTTCTTTCTTGAGCCACTCGATGTTGCGGGCGTTCTCCAGGGCCACCGCCAAGATGCCGGAGATGGCGGTGAGAAACTGCATCTGGTCTTCGCTGATCGGCTGCCCCTCCGGTTCAGTGGCCAAGTAAAGGGCCGCCACGGGACGCTCCACCGCCGTCAGGGGAAGACAAAGGACGCTGGAGCCGGCATCCGCGCCATCCTGCAGGCGCACCAAAAGGGCTTCGCGCTCGCGCAAGGCTTGCTTCACTAGACGCCGCTCGACAGCCACCGACTGGCCTTCTTCCTGGTCGCGCCTCCAGCCGTAAACGGAATCGAACTGCTCAGGATCGTCGCCCACCAGAAGAATGGCGCCGCTGTCGGCCGGAACGACTTCACCCACAACCTCCAGTAGGCGCTTCTTGAGAGGCTCGAGGCCCTTGACTTCGCTGATGGCGTTGCTGACCCGGAAGAAAGCCGCCAAGTCACGGGCCATCAAGGCCATGGGCGGTGGAGAAGCCATCAGCCGGTCCTGCTGGAGGTAGCGCGAGTCTTCAGGTTTCAGCTCAAGCAACTCGCCCTGCGCTTGATCTTCGACATTGCTCTTGGTCATTCATCCCACTTCCACATCATCCGGTCCCTGACAGGCGGCTCAAACATCATAAACGAAGGCCCCGCCAAAGTCTAACCAAATGGATAGACCAACTCGTTGATCCGTTAGTTTTCCAATCCTTCTCGGGGCCACTCAGGAGACTACGGTCGAGGGCCTTACTTCATTCAGGACCGGGCCCCTCCAGCAATGCCGCCGCTTTGGCTGCTTTGGAGGGCCCTGGCCGCGGGCTGTGGCACGAAACCTGCTCTCTAAAAAGCCGTGATGAAGTCTGGAGCTGTGCGCGGCCATTTCAAAGCAGTCCTGGCGGGCATCCTCTGCCTGGCGGGCGGAGCGTTCTTGTGGGCCGGCAACGGAGTGGACGATGGGAGTTCGTCCGCCGCTGGGCAGGGGGCTCTTCACCGCACTTGGCTGGGACCTGACGGCCAAAAGCTGCCCTTTGAGACCGACGAGCAGGTGTTGGACTTCTTGAGAACCGCTGAGGTGGTCTCCATGAAGCGCATCGGATCTGGCGTTACCGGAGCTCAGAAGGTCGCTTTGGCGAAGGACGGCATCCGCATGAATGCCTGCTTCCGCACCGTCCGCCAGGAGGGCGACAAGGTGTTGATGGAAGACGGCAGCTTTCGCTACAACTTCCGCGACGATGCCCGCTTCGAAGTGGCGGCCTATCACCTGAGCCGGCTGCTGGGACTTAACAACGTTCCGCCAGCCGTCGAACGCCGCATCGGAGACGAGGACGGCAGCCTGCAGATCTGGGTGGAAGGGGTGATGACCGAGAAGGAACGCCTTGAAAAAGGCATCCGCCCGCAGCGGGGACTCTATCTCTTCCAGCAGATGCAGAACATGAGGGCGTTCGACAGTCTCATTTACAACGACGACCGCAACCGCGGCAACATCCTTCTAAGCGCCCAGGGCCAAGTCTGGCTGATCGATCACACTCGGTCGTTCAGACGCTGGAGGCAGTTGCGAGAGCCGGAGAAGGTGACCTCGCTGCAACGGAGTTTCTTTGAGCGGCTGACAGAACTTGATCCCCGGCAGATCGAGAGCCGCCTTTCACCCTACGTCAAGCCTCAGGAGCTGCGCGGCCTGCTCAAACGCCGCCAGATCCTGGTTCAACATATAGAGCAGATGATTCAACAATACGGACAAGATCGGGTGCTGTTCGACTTGACCGGCGGAGGCTCGTCATAAACCCTGCGACAGGCGGCCCTCCTCCCGGGGCCGCTGGTCGAGAACCTCCCTACCAATCCCGAACGTCCGCCCCCGCCAGTCA
>DATIPO010000016.1:0-25711 GCA_035471925.1 Acidobacteriota bacterium | reverse complement strand
GCCGAGGACCGCGACTTTTTCCAGCACTGGGGCATCGATGTGGCCGGCATCGCGCGGGCCGCCTGGATCAACGTCCTGCGTCAAGAAGCGGCGCAGGGCGGGAGCACGCTCACTCAGCAGTTCGTCAAGAACTTCTTCCTCACACCCGAGAAAAGCATCCGCCGCAAGCTGGAGGAGATGTTCATGGCGGTCCTGCTGGAACGGCGCTTTTCCAAGCGCAGGATCTTCGAACTTTACGCCAACGAGATCTACCTGGGGCAAGTCGGGTCATTCGGCGTTCAGGGATTCGGGCAGGCTTCGCTGGCCTATTTCGGCAAGGACGTCAAGGAAATCTCCCTGAGCGAGTCGGCGCTGCTGGCGGGCATCATTCAGGCCCCCAACCGCTACTCGCCCCAACGCCATCCTCAGCGGGCTCTCAAGCGTCGTGATCATGTCCTCAAGCTGATGCGCGAAACCGGGCTGATCGACAACGACCAACTGGAGCAGGCTCTGCAGGCGCGTCCTCAGATCGTGCCCGCCATCCGCCAGGATTCCTCTGACGCTCCCTACTTTGTCGACTTTTTGCGCGCCCGGCTGGAAGAACGCCAGTGGCTGCCCAGCGGCTCTTATGACTCACTGGAGGTCTACTCCACCCTCGATCCCGAACTGCAGAAGGCCGCCTTCGAAGCCGTGCGGGAAGGGATCGCCAGCGCCGCCAAAGCGCGTCCCCAGGACGGAGCTGAAGTGCAAGCCGCGCTGGTGGCTTTGGATCCGCGCAACGGCGAGATCCTGGCCCTGATCGGGGGGCGCTCGTATGCGTCCAGCCAGTTCAACCGCGCCTCCCAGGCCCTGCGCCAGCCTGGATCGACATTCAAGCCCTTCGTCTACGCCGCCGCTCTTGAGAGCGCCGCCGAGGCCGCGCCCGGCCAAGTCTTCACGCTGGCCCGCATGCTGCCCGACGAGCCCTACACCTTCGTCTTCGACGGCAAGTCCTACTCACCGCGCAATTACTCCAATCACTACCGGGGACAGGTCAGCCTGCGCAACGCCTTGGCGCTGTCGCTCAATGTGCCGACCGTCCGTCTCGCCGAGCAAGTGGGCTTCGGAGAGGTGGCTCACACGGCCCGCCGTTTGGGCATCGAGCGTCCGCTGGAGCCCTATCCGTCCATCGCCCTGGGGACCTTCGAATTGACTCTGCTCGACCTGGCTCAGGGATATTCGGTCTTTGCTAATCGGGGACGGTTGACGCCCTTGCGGGCTGTCCGCCGTATTGAGCAGGACGGCGCGGCCCTGAAGCTTCCGGAACCGGAGCCGCGCCAGGTGCTCAACGGCGAGGTGGCCTTCCTCGTCAACTCGGCGTTGGGTTCGGTGCTCAGCTACGGGACGGGCAAATCCGTGCGCCGCCGGGGATTCGACCTTCCCGCCGCCGGCAAGACCGGCAGTACCGACGACGCCTGGTTCGTGGGCTACACGCCCGACCTGTTGTGCGCCGTCTGGGTGGGTTTCGACGACTCGCGTCCGCTCGACATGAGCGGCACCCGCGCCGCCCTTCCCATCTGGACCGACTTCATGAAGAGGGCCCGCCGACTGGGCCATCTCAGCGGTGAAGACTTCCCCCCTCCGCCGGGAATCGTGGCCGTGGAAATCGACCGCCACAGCGGAAACAAGGCCTCCGTCCACTGCCGCGAAACTTACACCGAGTACTTCATCGCCGGCAGCGAACCCCTGCGCCTCTGCCTCCAACACGCTCTCCACGCCTCCCGCTAGCCCCTGCGGGGCCTGCATGACCGGCCCCGCTGCGCGGGCTGCATGACCGGCTGCGCCGGGAGGGGTGGTTGGTCGGACTTCGCGGTCGTTTCGGCTGTTGCCGCCAACTGCGCCGTCCGGCCTGAGCTCCGCTGTGTGGGTTGCATGACCGGCTGCGCCGGGGGGGTGGTTGGTTGGACTGCGCGGCCGTTTCGGCTGTTGCCGCCAACTGTGGCGTGGGGTTTGAGCCCCGCTGCGGGGCATGCATGACCGGCTGCGCCGGGAGGGGAGGTTGGTCGGACTTCGCGCTCGTTTCGGCTGTTGCCGCCCACTGTGCCGTGGGGTTTGAGCCCCGCTGCGCGGGTTGCATGGCCGGCCTTGCTGCGCGGGTTGCATGACTGGCTTTCGCCGTAAGGGCGATGGGCTGCTGCTGATACGGTATATTCAGGCGGTGTGCCGAGGATGCGAGTCCGGGCTCCCTGCAAGGGAGCCATATGCCAGCCCAGGGTGAAGCCCGCCGCCAAGCGAAGCGCGGCAAGGGAGCAACCCTGGGTCCTCAGGCGCAGCAAGCCGAACGCTGAAAGCGTGAAATAGCGTTGAATTCTATCGCGAGGCGCTCGAGCAACAGAGGGCTGAAAGCGAGAGTGATTGATGGGCAAGATGACGGCTATGGTGTTGGAAGAGCAGGGAAGGGCGCTTGAGGAGCGCCGACTCGACATCCCCCGGCCGGAGGTGGGAGAGGTGTTGCTCAGGGTGCGGGCTTGTGCAGTTTGCCGCACCGATCTGCACGTTCTGGACGGCGATTTGAAAGAGCCTAAACTGCCGTTGATCTTGGGTCATGAGATCGTGGGCGAGGTTGAGGAGACGGGTGAGGACGTGGACCACCTCTCGTCAGGCGACCGCGTGGGCGTTCCCTGGCTGGGATGGTCTTGCGGAGAGTGCCGCTTCTGCCGTGATGACCAGGAAAACCTTTGCGACCAAGCCCGTTTCACCGGCTATCAGATCGATGGCGGATTTGCTGACTACACGACGGCTGACGCTCGCTTCTGCATCCCCATCCCGGAGGAATTCGACGATCAGCACGCCGCCCCCCTCCTGTGCGCCGGACTCATCGGCTACCGCTCCCTGCGCAAGTGTGGCGACCCAGGTCATTTGGGGCTCTACGGCTTCGGTGCCGCCGCCCACATCATCTGCCAGGTAGCCGTCCACCAAGGACGCAAGGTCTATGCCTTCACCCGTCCCGGCGACGAGAAAGCACAGAAGTTCGCCCGCCGCTTGGGCGCCGAGTGGGCCGGCGGATCCGACACCCGGCCTCCCGAGGACCTCGATGCCGCCATCATTTTCGCTCCAGTGGGTCCGCTGGTGCCCGAGGCCCTCAAAGCCGTGCGCAAGGGCGGATGCGTCATCTGCGGCGGCATCCACATGAGCGACATTCCCTCCTTTCCCTACGAAATCTTGTGGGGAGAACGGATGCTGGCCTCGGTGGCGAACCTCACCCGCCAAGACGGCATCCAATTCATGCAAGTGGCTCCCAAGGCCGGAGTCAGCACCGAAGTGACGATTTATCCGCTCTCCCAAGCCAACCAAGCCCTCGAGGACTTGCGTAATGGCAATCTGGAAGGAGCGGCGGTGCTGGTTCCTTGACCAGCCACGGCGCTGGATCCAGTCCACAGCCTGGGCAGGAGTCAGGGGAGGCGACTAAAGTGAGTCCTGAGGGCGCGGCTGATTGGAGCGGCCAAGGGGCCAGCACGCTCGAAGCGGCTAGCCGCGCAGCCTGCCATGAAGGGCGGTATCAACATTCTGGAGGCAGATGCATCTGACGATGTAACGGCTTGCTTGAGGACGTCATCAAACGCCTCGGCAATGTGCGGGCCGACGGAAACGAGAAAGACGATTGACCGATGCCCATCCGGCAGTGGCTGAAGCGAAATTTCGAAGACCCCCAGGTAGTGTTTTTTCTCATCATCCTGGTGGGGACGGTGGCGGTGTTCTACCTCTTGGGCAACGTTCTGGCCCCGGTTGTGGCCGCCATCATCGTCGCCTACTTGCTGGAGGGATTGGTCTGCCAGCTCGATGACCGAGGCATCCCGCGCCTTCTGGCGGTCATCATCGTCTTCCTTCTCTTTTTGGTGGCCCTGGGCGGACTCTATTTTGCCGTCATTCCGGTGCTGCTCGATCAGATGGCCGAGTTCACCCAGCAACTCCCGTCCTTGGTTTCGCGCCTTCAGGACGCTCTGCAGGAGTTGTCCCGCAACTATCCGGCGCTGGTTTCGCAAGAAGATCTGGCCAATATCCTCGACTCGATCCGGTCCGAAATCGTGTCCGCGCTGCAACAGGTCATCCGGCTCTCCTTCGACTCGGTCATCCCCCTGGTGGTAAACCTCTTTCTGATTCCCTTCATGGTCTTCTTCTTCCTCAAGGACAAGACCCTGATTCTGCAAGAGGTGGGACGCTTCTTGCCCCGCCACCGGGAACTGTCGACGCGGGTCTGGAACGATGTCGACCAGCAGATCGGCAACTACCTGCGCGGAAAGGTCTGGGAGATCCTCATCATCTGGGGCGTCAGCGCGGCTGTCTTCGCCATTTTGGGACTCGAGGTACCGGTCCTGATCGGCTTCCTGGTGGGACTCTCGGTGCTGGTACCCTACGTGGGGGTGGCGGCGATGACGGTTCCGGTGGCCCTGGTGGCCTTCCTGCAATGGGGCGCCAGTTCTGACTTTCTCGCGGTCCTCATCGCCTACGTTGTCATCCAGCTCATTGACGGAAACGTCCTGGCCCCCCTGCTGCTCTCCGAAGTAGTCCAGCTTCATCCCGTGGCCATCATTATCTCCATCCTGGTTTTCGGCGGCATCTGGGGATTCTGGGGCGTCTTCTTCGCCGTCCCGCTGGCCACCCTGGTGCGTGCCGTCTACCGCGCCTGGCCCCGCAACCAAGAAACCGAACAGGCCACCGCGGCTTGAGCAGAGCGGCTTTGCTAGCTCCAACTTCCCCACATCCTCGACCGTTCATCTAAGGATTCGGCGTGTCGGGCGTTACTTCTAGAGAACCATTCGCCTGGCCCAGAGTTCTTAACATGTGGAGGTATCTCTTATGTTCAAATTGAAATGGCACGCCATTCCCACCCTGCTGTTGGCCTGTCTGGGACCATTCGTCCTGGGGGCGGAAGACCCCGCTTTGACCATCTACAATCAGGATTTTGCCGTTGTCCGCGAGGGCATTCGGCTTCAACTCGGCGAAGGCGCCACGGAGGTTTCTTTCAGCGAGATCACAGCCCATCTGGAACCCGACTCGGTGATCCTGCGCGATCCCGAGGGCGGCCGGACTCTGCGCATCCTGGAGCAGAACTACCGGGCCGATCCGATCTCCCAAGGATTGCTTCTGTCGCTTTTCGAGGGCCGCGAGTTAGACTTCGAAGTGATCCAAGAGGGAGAGAAAAAGGTGATCCGCGGCCGCCTCATCCGCAGCGGATACGTCCCCCACTACTCGGCCATGAGGAACTACGGATCGCAGTACGCTCAACGCCAGATGGCCGCCGTCAACTCGGGAGCCGGACAACCCATCGTGGAGGTGGACGGACGCCTTCTTTTCCGGCTGCCCGGCAGTCCCGTGTTTCCCGACCTCAGTGAAGACACCATCCTCAAGCCCACGATCCACTGGCTGATCGAGACTGATCGTCCGGGGCGGATGGAGGCCGAACTCAGCTACGTCACCGGCGGCATGAGCTGGGAGGCGGCTTACAATCTGGTCTCGCCTGAGAAAGACGACAGCATCGACTTGACCGGATGGGTCACCATCAAAAATGACAGCGGACGGACCTTCGCTGAAGCCGACATCAAGCTCATGGCGGGGGACGTCAGCAAAGTGAGCCCTCAAGGTCGGGAGCAGTTTCGGGCCAGCTTCGCGGAAAGGAGCGAATTACGCGACAGCCAGGCGATTACCGAGAAGAGCTTTGACGAATATCATCTTTACTCCCTCAATCGCTCCACGACTTTGCGCGACCGGCAGGTCAAGCAGTTGGAATTGCTGCGCGCCACGGGAGTGGAATCACGCAGGGTATATGTCTACGACGGCGCCATAATCGAATGGAGCCGTTACGGCTACGATTGGCGCAACATCCGTCAGAACCGCGACTTCGGGGTCCGCTCCAATCCGAAGGTCTGGGTGCTCCGCGAGTTCGAAAACAGCCGGCAGAACGGCCTGGGACTGGCGCTTCCCCGTGGACGCGTCCGCTTCTATCGGCGCGATGATGACGGCCGCCTGGAATTCACCGGTGAGAACTTTATCGACCACACCCCCAAGGATGAAAAGGTTCGGGTCTACACGGGAAACGCCTTCGACCTGATGGGGGAACGCCGCCGCACTGATTACCAGGTCGACAGCCGCGGCGACTGGCTCGATGAGGCCTTCGAAATCCGTCTCAGGAACCACAAAGACGAGCCTGTCACCGTTCGCGTCGTGGAGCACCTCTATCGCTGGACAAACTGGGAGATCCTTCAAAGCAGCCACGATCACGAAAAGATCGAGAGCCAGACAATCACCTTCGATGTCGCCCTGGAGCCTGACGAAGAACGGATCCTCACCTACCGCGTTCACTATTCCTGGTGATCGTGTGGCGCAAGCAAGTGCCGCCGGTCGTACAAGTGCCGCCGGTCGCAAGTTCTGAGCCAGGACACCTGCCGCTCCGTCCCTGGGGACGGATAAGCCAGCCTAGGGTCAGCCGGCGTCGAGGGCTGCGAGCTGAGGGCGCCACCCTGGGTCGGGGGAGTGACATTGATCTAACGCTGAAGGCGTGCAACTAGCGGCATGGGCTGGCTGGCGGGCCGCACTAGGCGGCTGAAGCGCCGGATTCGAGGGAGCGCATGTAGAGGAAGTGGAGGCCGTCGTGGAGGTGTTTCATGCGCCTGCGAGACTGCACCAGCAACTCGTCCTCGGCCCAGCGGCGGTTCTCGCTGATGACCAGGCAGCGGTGGAATTGACGTCGGCGCTGGGCTAAATCGTGAGGCGCGGCTTCGAAGATCTCGCGGCGCTTCTGGAAGGCCACCGAGGACTCGAATTCCTGTCGCGAAGGATAGCTGGCGATGGGAAGCGCCCGCTCGATGTAACATTCGATGACAGCCCAGTCGGGCTCGCGGGCGTCGAGCAAGGAATCGAGCAGTTCCGGATCAAGAATCGACTGGGAGTCCAACTGGTCCCAACCCAACAGCAAAGCCTGTCCGAAATGAACACGGGCCGCCGTCCGCTCGCCGCACTGCCAGTTGGCGTGGGCCAGGTTGATCCTCAGCGAAGCGCCTTCGCCGAAGCGGTCCAACTCCTCCTCCAGCAGTCGGCGGGCTTGGACCGCATCTCCCGAGAGCAGGACCAAGTAGCCGCGTGAAAGTCCTCGGCTGGTGCGCAGCACTTCTGACCCCGGCGAGGCCGATGCCAGCAGGCGTCTGAAGTAGTTTTTTCGTAGCTCCCGTACCGAATGCCGCGGCATTCGCGAGAAGAACTCCTCCTCTTGGATGCGCTGCCAGAACCGGAAGCCGGTATCGAGGCTCTCGGCCGATGGACGGGATTGCAGGCATTCCAGCAGTCGCACTTCCCAGTCCAAAGACTCCGACTCTCCCTCCTGCAGCGCACTGAGTTTCTCTTGGGCGTCGTCAGGATCGGCGTGCTCCAGGGCCGTCTGCAGCGCCCGGAGTCTCATCCGCGATGATTCGAAAAGGTCCAACTGCATTCAGATCTCCGTCAGGGAGCTTACGAATCCGGTCTGACACCTTTCGCTCAAAGGTGGGGCAACCGCGGCTTTTGGCTCGTCCCTTGGTACGGTCACGGCGGAACCACCGCCTCATAGCCGGCTCAGATCGCAAGCCCCGTCCCCCGGTACCCGAAACCCGCAGCTCTTTCACTCCCATAAGTTCAATGGGCGCCCGGCGACTTGGCAGCGCCTGCGCCTTGAACGCCTATTTCCCCACCAGGACCACGACCGAGCGGGGGGAGGTCCAGTAGGAGGACTGGTCGGAGAGGGGCTTGGCGGAATCGAGGGGGGTGAGGTCGTTGGGGGGGCTCAGGGCGGTGTCGATGAAACGGTGCCAGTGACGGCTGTGGCGGGGGGCGGGGAGTTGGAAACGGGCTCCCTCCCAGTGGGAGTGAGCGATCAGGTAGAGGTCGGTGCCGTGCTCCCGTCCCGTCAGGTGCATTGCCAGGGAACGCGACTCGTGGGACCAATCGGGACGGTCGATCTGGCGTCCGTGCCAGGAAACTTGGCGGGGGTCGTCGCCGTTGACGTCGAATCCGCGTCCGCGCAGCACCGGGTGCCGCTCGCGGAAGGCGATCAGCTGCTTGAAGAAGCGGAAGAGGCCGCGCTCTTCCTCGAGCAGATCCCAGTTCACCCAACTGATCTCGTTGTCCTGGCAGTAGGCGTTGTTGTTGCCGCGCTGGGTGCGGGCCATTTCGTCCCCCGCCAGGATCATGGGGACGCCTTGGGACATCATCAGCAGAGTGATCAGGTTGCGCATCTGCCTCCGCCGCAGGGCCAGGATGGAGAGGTCGTTGGAGGGCCCTTCCGCGCCGCAGTTCCAGGAGTAGTTTTGGTCGCTCCCATCGCGGTTGTCTTCGCCGTTGGCCAAGTTGTGCTTGTGGTTGTAGGAGACCAGGTCGTGGAGGGTGAATCCGTCGTGGGCGGTGACGAAGTTGATGCTGTGGTAGGGGCAGCGCCCGTCGCCGCTGTAGAGGTCGGGTGATCCTGAGAGGCGCAGAGCCAGCGAGGGCACCATGCCGGGGTCAGACTTGACGAAACGGCGCACGTCGTCGCGGAAGCGTCCGTTCCACTCGGCCCAGCGCTCGAAGGCCGGGAAGGAGCCGACTTGATAGAGTCCGGCGGCATCCCAGGCCTCGGCGATGAGCTTGGTGTCGGCCAGCACCGGATCGGCGGCAATGCGCTCCAGCAGGGGCGGGTTGGCCAGCACCGACCCGTCCCGTCCGCGCCCCAGGATGGAGGCCAAGTCGAAGCGGAAGCCGTCGACGCGCATCTCGGTGACCCAGTAGCGCAGACTGTGCAGAATCATGTCGCGCACCACCGGATGGTTGCAGTTGACGGTGTTTCCGCAGCCCGAGTAGTTGTGGTAGGCGCCGGTCTCCCAATCGACGATGTAGTAGGCTCGGTTGTCGATGCCCCGCAGGCCGTAGGTGGGACCGTCCTTGCCCCCTTCGCCGGTGTGGTTGAAGACCACGTCTAGGATCACTTCGATTCCGGCCTCATGAAAGGCCTGCACCATTTCCTTAAACTCGCGCACCTGATGACCGAAGCGCCCGTCGGCGGCGTAGGAACCGTTGGGCGCGAAGAAAGTCATGGGGTCGTATCCCCAGAAGTTGACCAGGCGTTCGCCCGTCTCGGGATTGCGGAAGGTGTTGTCGCGCTCTTCGAATTCCTGCACCGGCATGAGTTCCACGGCGGTGATGCCCAGGTCTTTGAGGTAGGGAATCTTCTCGATCAGTCCCCGGTAGGTCCCGGGATGCTCGGTCTCCGAACTGGGGTGGCGCGTGAATCCGCGCACGTGCAGTTCATAGATGACGCTGTCGGCCGGGTGGGTCTTGAGGGGACGGTCGAGCTTCCAGTCGAATTCGTCGTCCATGACCAGCGAGTGACGGCGGGGGACGTGCTGGTCGATGCTTTCCATGTGCAGTCGCTGTCCCCAGCGCGACTCGCCGGACAGGGCTTTGGTATAGGGATCGATCAGCACCTGGGAAGAATCGAAGCGGTCCACATGGGGTTCGGGATTGGGCTGGCGGTCGAGCCTGTATCCGTACTCGATGCCGGGATCGATGCCGCGGATGAAGGCATGCCACACATCGCCGGTCTTGTGGACGTCCGGCTCCAAGGGCAGTTCCAGGACCGACTCCTCGCGCTCGGGCAAGAAGAGCACCAGGACCACCTCTGTGGCCCTCCGCGAGTAGAGTGCGAAGTTGACGCCGTCGCGCATTACCGTGGCCCCGAAAGGCAGCGGATGTCCGCGCATCACTTCAAAATCGTCCCCGGCCACCTCCAGCAAGGCTTGACGGGGACCCGACTGGCGTGGCCGTCCTTCACCGTTCATCGATCCCATTATCGCCCATCCGTGTGTCCTCGGGCTGACGGGGACGGGCCACGCCGTGCGCGGCCCTGACGAGAGGCGAAAATATCAGCGAAGCATGAGAAGATGTAACCCATGCCGGAATGCGCCTTTTGTCAAATCGTGTCGGGAGAGTCCGAGGCCAGCCGGGTCTTCCAGGACGAGCATTCAGTCGCCTTCCTCGACAGCCGTCCGCTGTTCGCCGGCCATCTCCTGCTGGTGCCGCGGGAGCACTACGAGGTTTTGGCCGACCTGCCCTCCCACCTGCTCGAACCTCTTTTCTCCAATGCCCAGCTTTTATGCCGTGCGGTGGAGAAGGCCATGCAGGCTCAGGGCACCTTTGTGGCCATCAACAACAAGATCAGCCAGAGCGTCCCCCATCTCCACATCCACATCGTGCCCCGCAACAAGAAGGACGGCCTGCGCGGCTTCTTCTGGCCCCGTAACCCCTACCGCGACCAGGAGCACATGCGATCCACCGCAGTCCGCCTACGCAAAGAACTGGAGCGGCTGTCCTGAGTCCGCAACATCTCAACCGAACACAATGTGGCACAGGCAGGAACTTTATTCCCGCCCAAACCGTAGAGAGTTAGAGATGATGAACGGAATCCTTCAAGAGGCAAGATTCGGGTTTCGGCAGTGGAGGCGGAGGCCGGTGGCCACGCTTGCCGTGGTCTTGGTGTTGGCGCTGGGGATCGGGGCCAATATCGCCATGTTTTCCGGGTTCGAGGCCTGGATTCTCAGGCCGCTCGACTTCACCCAGCCCCAACAACTGGTGGCGCTGCATTCCGCTCAGCCGCTCATGGGAGAGGGACGCAGCGGCACCTCGCCGGCCGACTACGACGACTGGCTGCGGCAGCAGACCAGTTTCCAGGAGATGGGCGCCTTCTACCGCCGCAAGTTCAACTTCAACGACCAAAGCGATCCCGTGCGGCTGGACGGGGCGCGCGTTTCGGCTTCGCTTTTCCCCCTTCTGGGCAAGCAGCCCGTGCAGGGCCGCCTGTTCAGCAGCGATGAAGACCTGGCCGGTGCGCCCGCCCGGGTGGCTATCATCTCTCACCGCCTATGGCGCGAGCGCTTCCATCAGGCTCCCTCCGTCGTGGACGGCGTCATCCGCCTGGACGGACTTCCCCATCAAGTCGTGGGCGTGATGCCCGAAGGATTCCGCTTTCCCGAGTGGGGCGACATCTGGACGCCCCTGGGACTCGATCCCGAGGTGACTCCCCGCGGCAACCGCTACCTCAGCGTCATCGGACGCCTCAAGCCGGGAGTGGAGCCTTCTCAAGCCGGCGCCGAACTGGACTCCATCGCCGGACGCCTGGCCGCCCAGTACCCCGACAGCAACCGGGGCTGGACGGTGAAGGTCAGTCCGCTCAAAGACTTCTGGCTTCCCGAGGCCGTGAAAGTGGCCTTGACCGCCTCCCTGATCTCGGTCTTGCTGGTGCTGCTGGTCATCTGCGCCAACATCGCCAGCCTGATGCTGGCCCAGGCCACGGCCCGCAGCCGTGAAACCGCCATCCGCTCGGCACTGGGAGCGGGACGCCTGCGGCTGGCCCGCCAGAACTTGGTGGAAGGCCTGCTCATGGCCCTCCCAGGCGGACTGCTGGGGGCCCTCATGGGGTGGCTGGGCGTGGACTGGACTTTGAGCTACATCCCCGTCGACCCTCCCTATCTCTTCCGCATGGGATTCAGTCCTGAAGCCGGACTCTACACCTTCCTCATCTCGTTGCTGGCAGGACTGGTATGCGGACTGGCTCCCGTCATCCGCCAAGCCGGGCTCAACACCATCGAAGCCCTCAAGTCGGGGGGCCAGCGCAGCGCCGGCTCGACGGCCTCGCGCCGCCTTCGCGGACTCCTGGTGGGCGGCGAACTGGCTCTCTCCGCCGCTCTCCTGATCGGGGCGCTGCTCATGGTCAAGAGCTTCGTGGCCATGCAGTCGGCGGAACGAGGTTACGACAGCGCCGGACTGATGACGGCTGAGCTCTCCCTCGACAACGACGACCTCAAGACTGGAGAGCAGCGTCACGCCGCCATCCAGCGGCTGCGCGCTCAACTGCAATCGGTGCCTGGAGTCCGCTCGGCGGCCGTGGTGAGCGACTTGCCCGTCAGCCAGAACTACCGCGTGTGGGCCGTAGAAGCCGAAGGCAGTTCGCCTCAAGAAGGCGATGAGGTCAGAGCCACCGCCCAGAGCGCGGCCGGAGGCTACATCGCCACCATGGGCATTCCCCTGCTTGCGGGACGCAGCTTCTCCGACGAGGAGATCCGCCAAGGCCATGCCGTGGCAATGGTCAGCGCCACTTTGGCCCGCCGCCTTTGGGGCGGACTCGACGTCACCGGACGCCGTCTGCGCGACACCCAGCAGGGCGACTGGCTGCGAGTGGTGGGCGTGGTGGGAGACGTCGACTACGGACGCGACATGACCGTCTCAGGGATGGTCCCCGATTCCCAACTCTACGTCCCCTACGCCCGCATGCCCGACCGCTCGGTGGACGTCGTCGTGCGGGCCGAGGGTGAGCGCCGACGCTTGGCGTCCGACTTGCGCCAGGCCTTCGGGTCGGCTGCCCCCGGCGTGCCCGTTTCCGAGATCCTGACCATGGATCAAGCCATCTTCCGCAACCGCTGGGTGAGCAGCTTCTTCAGCCGCCAGTTGCTGATTTACGCCCTCTTCGCCACCCTCATCGCGGGACTCGGACTTTACGGACTGACCGCCGACTCGGTGGCGTCACGGGCCAAGGAAATGGCCATCCGCCTGGCACTGGGCGCCCGCCGCTCCAACCTGCTGAAGCTGGTGATGGGACAAGCCTTGCGGCTGGGCGCCGCTGGAGTGGCGGCCGGCTTGGTCATGGGCTTGCTGTTGGCCGGATCGACCGCCCCCATGCTGCCCGGGGCCAATCCTCAGGACCCGCAGGTGTTCCTGGGAGTGGCTTTGTTGCTGCTAACCATCACCCTGCTGGCTTCGCTGATGCCGGCCCGCCGCGCTCTCAAAACCGATCCCATCCGCGCGCTGCGCTCGGAATAATTCCGCTTCGCGGCGGGACAACTGCTCCACTGCTCTCCGTACCGGGCCTGTTGCCTGCCTGGCGTGTCACGGTGGGGGTGTAGTCTTGGTGGATTATGAGTCTGGCGAATTTGCTATTCCTGGCCGTCGCGACGGCGGCGGTGGCGGCATTAGGATTGTTGGGCTGGCGATACTCACGACTGCTGGAGCGGTTGGACGGGGAGCGGCTTGAGTGGCGGCGGGAGGCCCATCGCCAAGCCTGGGAGGAAGCCCGGGCCCGCTTCCATCAATGGCAGCAGGAAGAACTGGAAAATCAGCGGCGAGCGATCCGCCAGGTTGAGGAGCAGCGGGCCGACAACCTCCTGCAAGCTTACAAGCGCCAAGCTGAAAGGCGCATCCGGCAGGACGCCATCACCCGCAGCGGATCGGTCCTGCGCGGACAGGCCGCGGAACATCTGGCTCCTTACCTTCCAGAATTCCGGTTTCTCCCCAACGAGGCCCGCTTTCTAGGCTCGCCCGTTGACTTCGTGGTCTTCGAAGGCCTCAGCCAAGCGCGCTGCGAGCGGGTGGTTCTCGTTGAAGTCAAGAGCGGGAAGTCGTCTCTCTCCACCCGAGAGCGGCGTGTCCGCGACGCCGTTCGGCAGGGACGGGTGGAGTGGGAGGAAGTGCGCCTCCCTCATGGCGCCCCGCCTGACAACCCGCCCCAAGGGGTCGGCGAGCCGGACGGTCCGCGCAGCCCCGTCATCGTCGAGCCGCCCGCCGAATGAAGCCCCAGCGGCGGACGCGGGTCGTGTTGAGCCCTCCCCGTGATTTGCCTGCTCTAAAGCCATACCTCCTATGCCAGGCACAGAATTCACTGGGCCTCGCGCGGCTCGCGCGATTGACCCTGCGCACCTCGATTCCTTACACTTCGTTTGGTGAACCGGACCGAACGGCTGCTCGATTTGATCGCCTATCTGCTCAATGCCAGGGAACCTGTGTCTTGGCAGCAGATCAAAAACCACTTCCCCGAGGACTACGCACACGGCGTGGAAGAGTCGAATCAGCGCAAGTTCGAGCGCGACAAGGCTGAGCTGATCAGCCTGGGCATTCCCATCGACTACTACAGCGGAACCGAGCGCAAGGAAGGCTATCTCATCGAAAAGGAGAAGCTCTTCCTGCCCGAGATGGAGTTCACTCCCCAGGAGAGTTCGCTGTTGATGATGGCGGCCGACGCGGTGCTGGAGAACGAGGGCTTTCCCTACAGCGATCAATTGCAGAAAGCGCTTCACAAGATCATCAGCCTCAACCACCACATCGCCTCGCCTCCGCCCCAGCGCGAGGTCGACATCACCTCGGGAGATCCGCGTTCGGTGCGTTCGCGGGCCCGATGGGTGCAGGAGATCCAGGACGCCTTGGACCGGCGCAAGAAGGTCGAGATCGAATACAGGGCCTTTTCCACCCAGGAAGTGACCCGCCGCAGAGTGCATCCCTACGGACTGATCTTTTCCGACAGAAAATGGACCATGGTGGCCTGGGACGAATTGCGCCAGGACCTGCGCAATTTTGTACTCTCGCGCATCCAGAAGCTGGAAATCAATCCCCGCCGTCCGGGAACGCCGGATTTCGCCATCCCCGAAGATTTCTCGCTCTCCCGCTACAAGGACCAGCAGCCCTGGGAGCTGGAATTCCACGATCCGCTGGAGGTGACCCTCCGGGTGGAGGCCCACCGGCTGCCTGAACTGGGGCCCCAGCTTGTGACGGCTTCGGCCTGCGGTCCACAGACGTTCCGGGTCCGGGTGACTTACTTGGATGGATTCTGCCGCTGGGTGCTGTCGCAGAAAAACGATGTCGAAATCGTCGATCCGCCCCAAGCACGCCAACGACTGATTTCCTTGCTGCAGCAGCTCTTATGAACGTAACCGAGCGCATCAACCGCATTCTCTTCATCATGTCCTACGTGTCGCAACACCAGGGCCAGGAAGGGGTGCCCATCGAAGATCTGGCCAAGGCCGTCGGACTCAGTCCCCGCCAACTGGAGCGGGAACTCGACTTCATGTTGCTGATCGGCAAGCCGCCCTTCCGTCCTGACGACTATGTCGACATTTTCGTGGACGAGGACAACCGGGTATGGATCGATTTCGATCAGATGCTCAACCGGCCGGTGCGCTTCACGCGTCCCGAAGCCATGGCGCTGGCGCTTTCCCTTCAGCTTCTCGATCCCGAAGTCGACCCCGAAACCGTCAACTCCCTGCGCCACAAAATCGAGCGCGCCATCGCCTCCTCGGCCGACCCCTCAGCCCGCCTGGAAGACCGGGTGCTGATGGAGCGGCGGCCGGTTTCGGAGCTTTTTCTCAAGCTGGCCCGAGCGGTCAAGGACCGTCACAAGATCCGCATCAAGTACTACACGCTGGGACGCGACAAGACTTCCTGGAGGGTGGTGCGTCCTTACACCCTGATCAAGCATCAGCAACTGGGCTTCTGGTACCTGATCGGTTACGCCGAGGATCGAGAGGACGTGCGCACCTTCCGCTTCGAGCGCATTCTCGACGCCGAGTTGCTGCAAGAGCAGTTCGAGCTTCCCGAGGACTTCGACCTGGAGCGCTACAAGGCCGACTTCCTCAACCCCATGGGCCGCCACAAGGTCGAGATCTATCTGGCCAAGGACATTCTCGACTGGGCCCGCGAGGAGTGGGGCGAAGCTATCCGCGAGGAGGATGAGGGAGAGGGCGGCGTCCTCACGCTCTCCAGCGAAACCTATGAGTTTCCCTCCCGGGTGGTGCTGCAATATGCTCCCTTCGCCCGTCCCCTTTCGCCTCCCGAGTTCGTCGACAAGGTCCGCCAGGACGCCCAGGCCATCCTGAGCCAGTACAAGGCTTAGTTCACGCCTGAGCTTTTCGGTTTTGAACTGGGCGGGGGGTGGACGCATCCTATACAATGAGGGCTAACGATATGAGGAAACCATTCACGTTCTTCGCTGCTCTGGCGGTCGCTTTGACCTTGACGGGAGTCGCTCAGGCTCAGAACCACAACAAGCGCCACCTGAAGAAGCCGGCCCAACGGGGCTATTTCTTCATGCCGCCGCGCAATTACTTTTTTCTCTATCCCCGCTACTATCCGCCCTTCAGGATCGATTCCGGGGCCTATCGCGGACGCTACTATTCGCCCTACGGCCGGTCTTATTCCCGGGGCTTGCACTCCCGCCCTCACGCCGCCCGCTACTACGACGACTCTTACTACGACTACTACGACGATTACTACGAAGACGACTCTTACTATCCCGGCCCGGGACAGGGCATCTACACCATCTACACCCAGTCCCCTCTGCGCACCGAGATCGTACACGCCAATTCCTCCAACATCATCTTCAGGGTCAGCCCCTCCACGGCCTTGGTCTACATCGACGGCAAGCTGATCGGCAGCGCCGGGGACTTCAGCACCCGCCGCGACCGCTACATGGTGCTGGAAGGCGAGCATGAACTGCGGATCGAATACCCGGGTCACCAGACCTTCGAAACAGTGATGGAAGTCATCCCCAACAAGACCATCAACCTCGACATCGAACTCCAGCCCTTGCCCTGAATCCGAAGCCATTCCGCCTTTGTTCCTGAAGGTCGCAGAGGCGGCTCATTGTCAAGGTCTGATTGGAAGCACGTTGAGTCGGGTCCTTTCGCGCTTCCTGTCTACCGCTGGAACCCAGCTTCCCAGGTGGCACGGCGCATTTGGGTCTGGTGGCAGCAGAACGCCCGCGCAGGACGCGCCGCCATCCTCTATTGCTACGCTCTGGGAAAATCCCAGCGGCCTATTGGCCGAACTCGCTGATCTATGATGTCTTCCAGCGCCACGATCCCGACAATCTGCTGCTCCAGCAGGCCCGCAGCGAGGTGCTGGAGGCCCACTTCCAACGCACCCGCCTGGCCCGAGCGTTGAGCCGGCTCAAGGACAGCCGGCTGAGCCTGCAGAAGCCTGACCGTCCCACGCCGTTGGCCTTTCCTTTGCTTGTGGACCGTATGGCGGCCCGGGTGTCCAGCGAAACCCTGCTGGAAGGCATTCAAGCCCTCAAGAAGCGATGGGAGCTATAATCCCACCATGCCTGAAGGACCTGAAGTCAGACGCGACGCCGACCAGATCATGGAAGCCGTGGGCCGCCGGGCCGCCGAGCACGTCTTTTTCGGACTCGACCGGCTCAAAGACTACGAGGCCAAGCTGACGGGGCTGGAAGTGCGGGACGTGGAAGCCCGCGGCAAGGCCCTGCTGGTGCGCTTTGAGGACGGCTGGAACGTCTATGCCCACAATCAGCTTTACGGAAAGTGGTACGTGCGTCCCGCCGGGGGCGATCCCGACACCAACCGCCAACTGCGCTTCGCTATCCGCAATCAGGATCACTCGGCCCTGCTCTACAGCGCCTCCGAGATCCATGTCCTGCGGGATGACGAACTCGACGGACACGACTATCTGAGCAAGCTGGGGCCCGATCCGCTGGACGAAAAGGTCGATCGGCAACAGGTGCTGGAGCGCCTTCAAAGCGACGACTTCCGCAACCGCAGTCTGGCAACCCTGCTGCTCGACCAGGAGTTCCTGGCCGGCGTGGGCAACTACTTGCGGGTGGAGATCTGCTTCGTGAGCGGCATCCACCCCGATGCGCGGCCAGGTGACTGCCCTCAAGACAAGTTGAAAGAAATCGCCCAGGCTCTTGTCGAGATCCCCCGCCGCGCCTATGTCTACAAGGGAACCACCGTCGATCCCGAACTCGCTGAAAAGCTCAAGAATGCCGGCCGTCCCCGTAAGGACTGGCGGCGCTACGTCTATCAGCGCGACGGGCGACCCTGCCACCAGTGCGGAAGCGAAATCGTCAAGAAGAAACTAGGTGGACGTTCTGGCTTTTTCTGTCCCCAGTGCCAAGTCGAACTGCGTTGACCAACCGACTTGGCCCAGGGGCAAGCCACGTTCCGCCCGACGAAGAGGAGCTGCAAGGCCGCATGCATGAATTCGAAGCCGGACCCAACCGCCTGCTCACGCTGTGCGGCCAGCACGTCTACCTGCTCTCCCAGCGCGCCGTCTACTGGCCCGCCCGCAAGACGCTTATCGTAGCCGACCTGCTCTGGGAAAAGGACGAGGCCTTCCGCCTTCAAGGCCTGGGTTTGCCCAGGGGCGTGCTGGACGACGACCTGGCCCGCTTGCAGGGATTGTGCCGCCAGATCGTCCCCCAGCGGCTGCTGGTTCTGGGCGACCTCGTCCACTCCCGTCAAGGCATCACCGAGCAGGTCAGCCGCCGTATCGCCCGCTGGCGCCGTGACCTCAAACCCCGCTTGGTGCTGGTTCCCGCCAACCATGACCGCCATCTCAGACGCCTGCCTGAGTCCTGGGGCATCGAGTTGGCCCCCGAATTCCTGGAGGAGCCCCCCTTCGCCTTCGCCCACGCCCCCCGAGCCAGCCAGGAGTTCCTTTGGTGCGGCCACGTCCATCCCGTGGTGCGTTTGCGCAGCGGTCTGGAATCGCTGCGCCTGCCCTGCTTCCGCATCGATCCAGCCTGCGGGCTCTTGCCCGCCTTTTCCCGGTTCACCGGGGGTGCCGTCCAGCGCCCGCGTCCCCGCCGGCGTCTTTTCGCCTTGGCTCACGGCGCCGTGGTGGCCCTCTAGAGAGCCGACGGCACAGTCATTCTCCTCTCTTTGAAAACGACCGAAACGCTCATCGCCGTCCGTCCGTCCCTTCTCATTTGCAGGCCATCCTTCCACTCAAACGCCCTGCTGGTCCAAGCTGCACGCGGCGGGTGGAATTAGAGGGAATGCAGCAAAACAAACATTCCCTCCTCAGCCTTCAGGGGCGACGTTTGGCCTTCACGCTCCGAGGGTACAGATTCAGGGAGCTGACCTTCATCCGAAGTCGCCCGATTAAGAGCAAATGCAATTATTGCTTGCATAACGTTTGTGCCAGGATTGATTGCGCTCATAAGTCAATAAAGTATCCAACAAGATTCCTTTAGGGGGGCGTCGGGAGGCTTCCGGAGTGATCACAGGGCGAGTCCAATGGTCTATCTAAAAAAATTGACAAAAAAACCTTCCGAAGCTGCTATGATGACTCCATTGTCGCGCTCGCTTAGCTAGAGAGTGTGCACCCATTACCAACGAGGAGGACTTTCATGCAAAAGCTACTTCAAGTAGCAGGGGAGAGGTCTGTCCGATTCTCTCCTCCTGACACCCGCAACGTGCTCAAACTGGGCCTAATCGGGGCTCTGCTGGCGGCCTTGATCCAGATGGCGGTTCCCGCTCTGGCTCAGGGGCAGGGTTCGGAGCAGGGCAACGGGCGCAACTTTGACGCCCGTCCCGCCGACAACGCCAACTTCAGCAAGGCGCCTCGCGCTTCTCAGACCGCGGCCCTGGACCGTCTGCGCCAGCGGCATCCCAATCTGAGGGCCACTTTTGACGATAAGACCGGTGCTACCAAGACCCTCTGGGTAGCGGGCGGTTATCTCACCGATCCGGGACGCGGCACGCCCATGAAGGTGGCGACTGACTGGATCAATGCCAATCTCGACGCTCTGGGGCTCGATCCGGAGGACGTCAACGACTACGAGGTCACCGACACGGTCTACTCGCAGGTCACCGGCGCCACCCA
Organism: Acidobacteriota bacterium; assembly: GCA_035471925.1. Taxonomy (GTDB): domain Bacteria; phylum Acidobacteriota; class UBA6911; order RPQK01; family DATIPO01; genus JANQFM01. Next base: position 6,304 of record DATIPO010000016.1, on the reverse strand, counting down.
CATTTACTTGCGCCAGCGTACGGACGGATTAGCTGGCTACAACTGCCAGCTTCAGATCAACGTCAACCGCAACAACCGCATCGTCAGCGTCAACAATTCCTTCATGCCGGAGTTCAACCGGGGACGCAATTCCCTTCGTCCCACCCTCTCGGCCGAGGAAGCCGTAGAACGGGCCTTGGAGCATGCCGGGCTCCCTCTTCCGGCACCCGCAACAGCCCTTACCGATCCGGTGGGCGTCAGCCAAGCCGTTCTGATCGACCATGCCGGAATCGCCCTTGAGCCCATTGAGGCCCGCCTGATGATGTTGCCCGTGCGCCACGGGAATTCTCGCCTGGTGTGGAATTTCCTGCTCCAGACCAGCGATGAGCAACATGCTTACGACTTCACCGTGGACGCCCGCAACGGCAAGGTGTGGACGCGCTTCGACCAAGTCGTGGGCGACAGCTATCGGGTCTACGCCGAACCCACCGAAAGCCCCAGTCACGGCGGACGCACCCTGGTGGTCGATCCGGCCGATGCCACGGCTTCGCCTCTGGACTGGCATGACACCGGCTCCAGCAGCTTCACCATCATGCGCGGAAACAACGTCCACGCCTATGACGACCGCGACGGCAACAACTCGCCTCCGGGCGGGCAGCCGTCCTGTGGAACCAGCCTGGTGTGCGACTTCTCCCTCAATCTGGGACTGCAGCCGTCCGGCTACACTCCGGCGGCCATCGCCAACCTCTTCTACTGGAACAACCACATCCACGACATTCAGTACAAGTACGGCTTTACCGAGCCGGCCGGCAACTTCCAAGTCAACACCTTCGGACGCGGCGGATCGGGCGGCGACGACGTGCGGGCCGAGGCTCAGGACGGCGGCGGAACCAATAACGCCAACTTCTTCACTCCCACCGACGGCAACCGTCCCCGCATGCAGATGTACGAGTGGACCCAGACCAATCCCCGCCGCGACGGCGACCTGGACAACGGCATCATCACCCACGAGTACGGACACGGCATCTCCATCCGCCAAGTGGGCGGACCCAACAACTCCTCCTGCTTGAACAACATCCAGCAGATGGGAGAAGGCTGGAGCGACTGGTGGGCCCTGGCCTACACGGCCGAGACGGGAGACGCGGGCACCGACGCGCGCGGAATCGGCACCTACGCACTGGGGCAATCCCCCAACGGATCGGGCATCCGCACCCAGCGCTACAGCACCAACAACAGCATCAATGACCTGGTCTATTCCGATATCGGCAGCATGGCAGTGCCCCACGGCGTGGGCGAAGTCTGGGCCGCGGCGGTGTGGGAGGTCTACTGGAGGTTGGTCAACAAGCACGGCTTCGTTGAAGACCTCTCCAATCCCAGCGGCGCCGGCAACCATCGCGCCATGCTCTATGTCAATGAGGGACTCAAGTTCACGGCTTGCTCGCCCACCTTCACCGAAGCCCGCGACGGCATCCTTCAAGCTGCCGCCGACAACTTCAACGGTGAGGACGTGTGCGACATCTGGGAAGCTTTCGCCGAGCGCGGACTGGGCGTCAACGCCACCTCCGGCGGCTCCAACTCGCGCAACGCCACCAACAGCTTCGACATTCCCTCGTCTTGCGGCGACGATCCTCCGCCGCCACCTCCTCCTTCGGAGTGTCCGGCGGACGCCCTGGACTTCAACACCTTCGGCACCGAGTCCTATTCCAATCAGGACGTCTCCGCCAACGTGCAGGTGGCCGACGGCGGCGATACGCTGGTCCTGACCGGCAACACCTGGCGACGCTCTCTGTCGAGCTTCAACATCACCCCCAACACGGTGGTCGAGTTCCAGTTCGCCAGCAGTTCGCAGGGTGAGATCCACGCCTTGGGATTTGACGACAACAACACCCTCAATGACGACCCCCGCCATTTCATGTTCTGGGGCAACCAGAATTGGACCGGCGGCGGACGGATCACCTGGACTCCCCAGTATTCGGGAGCGGGGTCGTTCCAGACCTTCACCATCCCGGTGGGTGACTTCTATACCGGAACCATGCGCATGGTCTTCACCAACGACAAGGACTCGGGGACCCTCAACAACGAAGGCCGCTTCAAGTGCGTGCGGGTTTTCGAGGACGGCGGAGGTGGTGGCGGTCCCACCACTGTCTTCGACGACAGCTTCGAAACCGGCGCCCCGGGCTGGACCAAGACCAGCGGCTCTACCGATCTGTGGCGCTTGGCCAGCGACTGCGTAAGCGCCGTGGACGGATCGACTACCCTGTCCTTCAGCCGCGCCTCGCCCAACTGCGACTACGACGTCGGCACAGCCGAGGGAACCGTCACCTCTCCGGTGATCGACACCTCAGGCTTCTCCAGCGTCACGCTCGACGTGCTCCATTTCTGGAACACCGAGAACTACGCGGCGGGCGGATTCGACGAGATGGTCATCCAGGTGAGCACCAACGGAGGATCTTCCTGGTCCACGATCCGCAGCATCGATTCGGCCACCGCCGAGCCCTCCGGGTTCACGACCGAGTCGTTCTCGGTGGGCTCGTCCACCCAATTCCAGGTGCGCTTCGTCTTCGATTCGGTCGATGGGCAGTTCAACGACTTCCCCGGCTGGTACATCGACCGCGTCACCGTTACCGGCCAATGAGCCGCCATCCCGCCGCGGGTTCCTAGCCCCGCGGCTTCTACAGGGCGGGGGATCTCCCTCCCCCGCCCCATCACCCTCCCGGCCCCGGATCTCCGGGGCTTTTTTCGTTTGCGCCCTCCTCGGGTTGCTTTTTTCATTGACTCGCGGAACCCTTTACTAGTAATTTACGTATATGCATAAAGCTGGTAAAGACGTGGAGCAGTTGCTTCCCCTCAAGCCCGCCGATTTCGAAATTCTGTTGGCGCTGGCAGCGGGGGAACTGCACGGTTACGCCATCATGAAAGAAGTGGAAAAACAGTCTGAGGGCACGGTCCGGCTGGAGGTCGGTTCGATGTACCGCATGCTGGGACGCATGATTTCGCGGGGACTGATCGCCGAAGCCGATGCGCCTGAGGGCGAAGCCCCGCCTTCCGGTCGTCGCCGTTATTTCAAGATCACGGAGACCGGAATCGCCGCTGCCCGGGCTGAAGCGCGCCGGCTCAAGACGGCTCTCAAGACCGCCAGCGCCCACAGATTGCTGGAACATGAGGCGGGCCGGGATGTCTGAAAAGCAAAAGCGCTCCCCGGCCTTCGAACGGCTGCTGATGCTCCTGCCGCGCCGCTTCCGCCGGACTTGGGCCGAGGAACTGCGACGGTCGTTTCAGGACCGTCTGGGGCAGGTCAGGGAAGAAGAGGGAGCTTGGGGCGCGGCCCGGCTCTGGTTGAGGACGGTCGTCGACCTGACCAAGACCGGGTTGGTGGAACGGCTCAGACCCAGCGTTCCTCAGTCCGTTCCCAGGCTGGGAGGGAGTTTGGTGATGAGAAACTTGCGTCTCGATATCGTCTGCGCGCTCCGCTCGCTGCGGCGAAAGCCCGCTCTAGCCCTGGTGGCGGTGTTGACCTTGGCTCTGGGCAGCGGACTCACGGTCGCCATGCTGAGTCTTGCCAATGCTGTCTTTCTGGGTTCGTTGCCTTACCCCGAATCGGAACGCCTGGTGCGCATCTACGAGGTGTCCAACAAACGAGGCGCTTCCCTGGCCCCCACCTCCTACCTCAATTACCGCGATTGGCGCGACAATGCCGAATCATTCCAGCGGACGGCCCTGATTTGGTCGGGACCGGGCACAACCGTCATCTTTGAGAGTCAAGGGCAGGTCTCCCGCCTCCAAGCCGCCTTCGCCAGCGCCTCCTACTTTCCTCTCTTGGGAGTGGAAGCCGCGCTGGGGCGGACCTTTTCGGATGAGGAAGACCGGTCGCCACAGGCGCCTCCCGCCGTCCTCATCAGCCACGGTCTGTGGAGCGGACGGCTGGGCGCCGATTCCGGGATCGTCGGCAAGCCCATCGAATTGGGCGAAACGCCGGTCACGGTTGTGGGCGTTCTGCCCAGAGGCTTCCGCGATCCCACCACTTCCTCAAGGACGGACGTGTGGCTGCCCCTCACCATGGCGCCCCGCTTCACGATTCCCGATCTTCTGGAGGGCCGGCACAAGAAGTACTTCAGCGCCCTGGCTCGACTGGACGCCGCGACCAGCTTGGACTCGGCGCGACAGGAGATGGACGTCTTGGCGGGCCAACTGGCGGCCTCCTATCCCGAGGCTAATCGCGATTGGAGCTACCTGGTCCGTCCCTTGCGGGAAGACGTCTTCAGCCAGGTCCGCATCGGGGCGCTGGTCCTTTTGGCTGCTGCCGGACTGGTGCTGGGCATTGTCTGCGTCAATCTCGCCAACCTGCTGCTGGTGGACGCTGCCAGCCGTCGTTCTGAATTTGCCATGCGCCTGGCTCTGGGGGCGCCCCGTCGGCGCATCCTGACCCTGTTGATGGGCGAAAGCCTGGCGCTGAGCGCGGCGGGGGGTGCGGCCGGCATCCTGGTGGCCTGGGCCAGCCTGGACTTTCTCCTCTCCTTCAATCCATTCCAGTTGCCGGGCTTGGTCGAGGTCCAATTCGATGCGGGAGTCGTGGCGGCGGCTCTGTCGCTCTTGCTTCTGTTGGGTCTGGCCGCCGGACTGGCTCCTGCCTGGACGGGCATCCGCTTGGACATCCGCCAGGCCTTGAGCCGATCCGGTCCGCGCGGCGGAGCTGGGGCGGCGGGTTCGGGGCGCTGGCTGGTCATGGCCGAAGTGGCTTTGGCAGTGGTCGTCCTGGTGGGCGCGGGACTCATGCTGCGGAGCTTTCAGCATCTCCGTCAGACGGGGTTGGGACTGGAGTCCGAGGGGGCGCTGACGCTCTACCTCGATCTTTCATTGCCCCGCTACCGGCAACTGCCCGCCCGTCTTCAGCTCTCACGCCAGTTGCTGGAAAGCGGCCCATCCTTGCCGGGGGCCTCGTCGGTCGACTTGTGGGCTCCCAGCGTGCCCGGCCATGACTCCGACTACATGAGCGTTGCTGCCGAGGGAAAAGACACCGATGCTGAGAATTCCGTCTTCCTGGCCCGCTACAACTGCATCTCGCCCTCGGCTCTCAGCAACCTGGGCATTGCCACCCTGGAAGGACGGGAGCTTTCCCCCGCCGACCGCTCGGGTTCGCTGCCCGTTGTGGTCATCAGCGAATCGCTGGCCCAATCGCTGTGGCCCCGCCAGGAGGCCGCGGGCAAGCGGTTGAAATGGGTCTTCAATCCCTCACCGGATCCCTGGGTCACCGTGGTCGGAGTGGTCGAAGATGCCTGGACGGGAGGCCGTCTGGGGGCCAATTCAGCCAACCGCAGCGACATCTACTTCCCGATCCTCCAGTTCACCCCCCGCAACCTGGGGATGGTGGTCCGAGGTCGTGGCGACGGCGTTTCCGACTTGAGCGGGCCGGCCCGCGCCGCGGTGAGCCGGCTCGACCCCGGAATCGCCGTCTACGGCGTCTCGCCGATGGATCAAATCGTGGCTGAGGAGGAACGTCCGGCCGGCGCCATGTCGGTCCTGTTGACCGCCTTCGCCGGCCTGACCACCTTCTTGGCCTTGCTGGGCATCTACGGAGTGCTGTCGCGGTCGATCCAGCGGCGCACCCGTGAAATCGGCGTTCGTTGGGCGCTGGGAGCCCGCCCTGGAGGCCTCCTGACCATGCTCATGGGTGAAGGCATGAAGCTGGCCTTGACCGCAACGGTCATAGGTCTGCTGAGCGCCGCCTTTTTGGCCCGCTGGATGGAGAGCGTGCTTTTTGGCATCGACTCTCTTGATCCGTGGGCCTTTGCCGGAGTCGCCCTTTTCATGCTGGCAGTCTCGTTGCTCTCCTGTTACTTGCCTGCTCGGCGTTCGATTCGGACCGATCCGGCAAACGCCTTGCGGGGGTCCTAAACAGCCCCCGCAAGGCACCCCTCCCCCCGGGACGCTATTGCACGCTTACAGCGTTCAGAGATTTTCGCTTGCCGAAAACCCAGGGTGGCGCCTTCGTCTCGCTGCGCTCGACGGCGGCTGACCCTGGGCTGACCTATGGCTCGCCTTCAGCGAGCCCGGACCTTGCTTTCAACACTTTCGCCGGGCTAGGATCTCACCTTCAGCAAAGCCCGGACCTGGCTTTCGACGCCGTCGCTGGGCTAGGATCTCGGCTACAGCGAGTCCCGACCTGGGTTCACGTACAAGGCAAAGGTTCGCCAGCAGGGTTGGCGGCGGTGTATTTTTGCGGCGGTCAGAGGCGGCGGCTTGGGCTAAGCTTCGGCGAAGAAGTCGACGGCGAAGTCGAGGCCGGTGACGGCGCCTTTGACGCCGCTGAGGACGCCCGAGAGGGCTT
>DATIPO010000015.1:0-1863 GCA_035471925.1 Acidobacteriota bacterium | reverse complement strand
GACGGCACTCCCCGGCCATCTCCGGCGCCTCCACGGCCAGCAGATAATTCTCGTTCCCATAACCTTCAGCGCCCACCACCGCCGCCACGCAATTCCCGCTCATCGCGCCGAGAATAGCACACCCCCGCGACCCGCCCGAAGTCCCGAGCATCTGTTCCCAAATGTTGCTGGGTTGGCCGACGTCTCCCTGTGTGTCGGCGAAATCGAGTGGGCGTTCCACCCGCAGTCATATAGGTGCCAGCTCGAACTGTGAAGTGGCGTCATCCGGCTACAGGAACCGGCGACGACTCTTCGAAGGCTGGGATTCGCCGCTGACCACGTCGTGATAATAACGCGCCACGCCAAAGCTTAAGCGGTTTTCATACCAAAGCCCTCCGGTTGGCGATGGGTCTGATCGATGACCCGATGCATCTTCTCGGCTAGCGAGCGTAGCCGCGTTGCTCGGCATGTTCCGAAAGGCCTTTCGATGTAGCCGCAGGTCAGGTGCCCACCGTTCCTTAGAAGCTTCCGTCATCAACGTCGTCAATGAACTTGATGAGCCCCTGGAAGTAGGTCTTTTGGTCGTCATACATGGCCATGTGGCTGCCCTGGGGACAGTGGAGGAGGCGTCCTTTCGGCAAAGTCTCCGCCATCCAGCGCATGTGTTCGGGGTCCATGGTGTCGTATTGAGCGCCGATGACCAGCACGGGGACTTCGATCTGGGCCAGTTCCGATGTGCGGTCCCAGGTAAGCAGCTTGCCGCTGGCGCCCAACTCGCTGGGCCCCTGCATGGGGACATAGATTGCCGCATTGAGGTGCCGGAAGGCCCGGTTGACGGGGTCGGGCCACTCCTCGGCCGGCATGCGAAGAACATGGTCTTGGTAGTGATGCTCCATGAGAAGGTCCATGTAGCGGGGATCGTCATAGTTCTCCGCCGCCTCCAGAGCCTCGATCTCTTTGAGCGCATCAGGGTCCATCTGCGGCTTGAGGACCTTCTGGGCGTACTCGTTATAGGCCGGCATGCTGGCCATCATGTTGGAGATGACCAGTCCTTTGAGGTGCTGCTGATACTTCAAGGCGTACTCGGTGGCCAGTATCCCGCCCCAGGAATGCCCTAGCAGATAGAAGTTGTCGCGGTCGAGGCCCAGTGCCTGCCGCACCTGCTCCACTTCCTCGACAAAACGCGCGGTCTCCCACAGTTCGGGTTCGTCGGGCTGGTCACTATAGTAGGAGCCTAGCTGATCGTAGTAGTAATACTCGATCCCGGCGCTCGGCAGATAGCTGTCGCAGGCCTCAAAGTACTCATGAGTGGCGCCGGGACCGCCGTGCAGCAGCAGAAGCTTGACCGAGGGATTGTTTCCGACACGCTTGGTCCAGACCTTGAACGTCCCCTTGGGCGTCTCCACAGGAATCATCTTGACTCCGCCCGCCAACAAGTCGTCCCGGCCCGAATAATCAAGATAATCCGCTCCGACGCGGGCGTCCCCCTGCGGAGACCCGCCAGCGCAGTTGACCGTCAAGATCAAACCCAATACAGCAAGGCACCGTCCAAACATCACGCACCTCTTTTCGGCAACAGAATGGGGAAGAGCACTCGCTCTTAAAGCCAAATGCAGCCTAGCACAGGGCCTGATGCTTAGCCAGTTTCGCAGAAGTGGGCCTTCCTCATTCGCCCCTGGCCAGCGCACCGGACTGTCCAGAGGACAAACGCCGCACCGGTACCATTGGATTTGACGTTCGGAGGCATGCGCTAGACTGGCAGGATGAGGTTTTTGCATACCGGGGACTGGCATGTGGGGAAGATGCTGCGAGGGAGGTCCCGGATTTGGGAGCAGGAGGCGGTGCTCAACGAGATTTTGGAGATTGCTTCCTCGCGTCAAGTCG
>DATIPO010000014.1:0-11627 GCA_035471925.1 Acidobacteriota bacterium | reverse complement strand
CTCGTCCACCAAACTTTACGAGCAGTTTGAGGCCATGGCGGAGTTCTTCCCCGCTCCGGCCAGCGACTCGCCCTTCCGCGCTTATGTCAAGGCTGGCTACCTCGATTACCGCAGCCACAATTTCTTCGGCATCGGCAACTTCACCCGCGACGAAGATGAGACCACCTTCCGCTTGGAGCAGCGCCACGCCTCGGCAGGAGCTTCCTTTCAGCCCCACCGGGCTTTCACGCTCAGCGGGGAGGTTGGATTCGTCAACAGCGGCATCCGCTCGGGCGAAGATGGCGACAGTCTGGAGCAACTTTTCGATCCGCTTCAGGTGCCGGGATTCCTGGAGCAGCCTGAGTATCTGACCTACGGGGGACAAGTTGAAGTCAGCTTCTTCGACCGCTGGGAAGAGCCGCCGGTGGGCGCGGCCGTCCGCTCCTCGCTGCACCGCTTCGACGGACGCGGAAACACCGGCCCTCAGGTGGGCACGGGAAGCTTCCTCAGGGCTGTCGCGGAAGTCGAACTTCGCATTCCGCTGGGCTACCGCAGCCGCCGAATCGTCTACCATCTGCGCACCTCCCATTCCATGGCCGACGGCGATGCCGACGTTCCCTTCTTCATGCAGGAGACCATCGGCGGCGCCCGTTCGCTGCGCGGCTACGAGGAATTCCGCTTCCGCGACACGCGCAACCTGACCATGAATTTGGAATACCGTTGGGAGATCTGGACCTTTGCCGACATGGCCCTCTTCGCCGACGCTGGCAAGGTCTTCCGCCGGGCCGGCGACTTGGATTTCAGCGATCTCCACGCCAGCTACGGGGCAGGATTGGTTTTCCGCACGCCGGGCGGATTCCGGCTGCGCTTCGACGTGGCCCGCAGCCAGGAGGGAATCCGCGTTCATATCGGCTCGGGACCGGACTTTTGACCATGGGGAAGACGGCATGAAGCATTTGGCCAGCCTCATTTTGATCTTCAGCCTCCTTATGGGAGCGGCTTGGGCCCAAGCACGCCAGGGTCCCAAGTTCTACCCCGACGATCCGCTGCTGCACGACAATGATCGCCTCGACGTGGCGCGGCAGCCGGCCGAGATCGAACTGAGCGCCTTTTATGATTTCTTTTCCCACGTCTTCAGCGAATTGGGATCGGAGGTCTGGGGCGAGGCCGAGAACGTCAATACCCTGGACGAAGTGCCCGACTCCAGTTGGTTCGCCAACCGCCATGGCTTGGAGCGCATGTCGTTGCAGGAATTGAAGCGGGGACCCGACCAGACGGGCGGCCCCGACCCGGGCGTCATCTGGACCATCTTTCGCAGCAAGTCGGAAGGACTGACTCCGGGCTTCCAGATCGAAGACGACAAAGGGCACCGCTACGTCATCAAGTTCGGGCCTGCCCTCAATCCCGAACTGAGCACCGCCGCCGAAGTCATCGCCACTAAGATCTTTTACGCAATAGGCTATCACGTCCCCGAAAACTACATCGTGCGCATGCGTCCCGAGAATCTGCGCATCCGTCCGGGGACCATGCTGGCGGACCGCTTCGGCGACACCCAGCAACTCACTCAGGGCAAGCTGGACCGGCTGCTGGACGACTATCCCCGTCTTCCCGACGGAACCATCCGGGTGCTGGCCAGCCGCTACGTGGAGGGACGGCCGCTGGGACCGTTCCGCTACTACGGCACCCGCAGCGACGATCCCAACGACGTCATCGACCATGAACAGCGCCGCGAACTGCGCGGACTGCGCGTTTTCTCGGCTTGGACCAATCACGACGACACCCGGGCCCATAACACCCTGTCGTCCTACGTGGAAGAGGGCGGCAAGCACTACGTCCGTCACTATTTGATCGACTTCGGATCCACCTTTGGAAGCGCCTCGGTCTCCCTGCAGAGTCCGGCCAACGGCTACCATTGGCTGCTCGACCCTGTGCTCATCAAGACCAATCTCAAGAGCTTCGGGCTGCATGTCCCCACCTACCGCAAGGTGGAGTGGCCCGAGTTTCCCGAGTACAGCGCGGTGGGACGTTATGAGGCGGAGGTTTTCGACTGCCAAGCCTGGCGCAACGAGTATCCCAACCCGGCTTTTGTGCGCCTGACCGAACGGGACGCCTTCTGGGCCGGGAAAGTCCTCATGCGCTTCACCCGGGAAGAGCTGCAGGCCATCGTCGAAACGGGCCAGTTCAGCCGGGGCTACGAAGAAGAGTACTTCCTCAAGAGCTTGATCGGACGCCAGCAGAAGTGCGGACGCTGGGCCCTCAACGTGGTCAATCCGCTGGACGGCTTCCGCATGGAGGCGGGCAAGCTTCGCTTCACCAATCTGTCGCAGTACTACGGCTTCAGTCAGGCCAAAGGCTACCGGGCCCAGTGGTTCACCTATGACAATGCCGACGGCTCCCGCCGCGAGGTGGGAGAGCCGATCTCGACCCAGGAGCCGGCGCTGGACGTCCCGCGTCCCGACTTTTCGGGGACGCAGGACGCCTATCTGGCCGTGGAAATCAGCACTGAGACCCCGGAACATCCTCATCACCGGCTCCCGGTGACGGTCTATCTGAGACCTTCGGGAAGCGCTTTGCAGGTAGTGGGAATCGAGCGTGAGACCGCCGACTTGATTCCGCCCATGGACGGCAACAAATGAGACTTTGTGTTTTTTGCGGCTCCAGTCCCGGAGGCAACCCGGAATATCGCCAAACGGCCCGCCAGTTGGGTCAGCAGTTGCTGCGCCGAAAAGTCGGCCTGGTTTACGGAGGCGGCAGCATCGGACTGATGGGGGTTGTGGCTGACACGGTGCTGGAGGGGGGCGGCGAAGCAATCGGCGTCCTGCCTTCGTCAATGGCCCGCAAGGAAGTCGCTCACGATGGCCTGACCCATCTGCATCTGGTGGAGGGCATGCATCCCCGCAAAGCCAAGATGGCCGAGCTTTCTCACGGCTTCATCGCCTTGCCGGGAGGATTCGGGACCTATGAAGAGCTCTTCGAGGTCATCACCTGGTCGCAGTTGCGCTTTCACCGCAAGCCGGTGGGCGTACTCAATGTGGCCGGCTACTTCGACCCGCTGATGAAAATGGTCGACCATGGCATTCAGGAAGGCTTCATTCGTCCCGAGAACCGCAGCATCCTGGTCGTCCGCGACTCGGCTCAGGAAGTGGTCGACGCGGTGCTGCAGCAGGCGCCCTCTGAAGAGAAGACCTGGGTCGACCTGAAGGAGATCTGATCGATGGCCAAAAAGCCCCCTTCACCGAGCAGCACCACTTCCGGGCCGGACGGTCCTGCCCCGCAAATCTCCTTCCGTCCCATCCAGGACCGTGACCTCGACTTCCTGCGCCGCCTCTACGCCACCACCCGTGACTACGAGATGAAAATGCTGGACTGGAGCCGCAAACAGAAGCAGGATTTCCTGGGCCAGCAGTTCGAGGCGCAGCACCGCCACTACATGAAGCACTTTCCCCAGGCCGAATTCAGCCTCATCCTGCTGGACGGCCAAGCTGCCGGACGCCTCTACCTCGACCGGCGTCCCGACGAGATCCGGCTGGTGGACATCGCCCTTCTCCCCAAGTTCCGCAATCAGGGAGTGGGAGGCCGTCTGATGGAGCGTGTCCTCAATGAAGGACGAAAGAAGAACCTGCCGGTGCGCATCCACGTCGAGAAATTCAATCCCGCCATGCGCCTCTACCGCCGCCTGGGATTCACCCACATCGAAGACCAAGGCGTCTACTTCCTGATGGAGTGGAAGCCCTAAGCCGCTGGGCGGCCGGCAGATTTCCCCACCGGTCAAGGTTCAGCGGCAAGATCAGATGCTCCCACGCTCTCGGCGGTCTGAGACGTTCGCGACGATAAGGCCGAACTCGGCTTGCCAGGTTCGACGTTCGAAGAGGTGGCGAAATGGGCGGCTGCGTCCTCAGAGACCCACCGGGAGACAGTCGGCAATGTGACCGATCGAAGAGGATTCTCGGACTTTTTATCAGCTTTTTATGGATTCCAATTGGGAATCGGCACCCTCTTGTATTACTATTCTGAAGCAGTTTCAGCATCATCGAGCGGCTGGCTTGCCGATTCTCCCCGAAAGCACGAGGGCGGACAGCCGCCGCAAAACTCGGATCGAGGTATCGGTATGGCTCAACACCAGTCTCAGTCCTCAGTCTCCCAAAAGCAAGACAAGCAAGCCCTCAAGGAATCCCCGCCGGAAAAACGCGGCGTGGAAACAAGGGACGGCGTGAAACACGTCAACGGCGGCGCCAATGGGCATTCCGCCAACGGCCACGGCAACGGGACCCACGGCAAAGGCTATCGTCTGGAAGGCGAACTTCATGACAAGCTGATGAAGGGGCGTCCGTCGGCGTTGGTCGATCTGGACGTCAGCGGTCCCGGCCTGCCCGAGCCGGTCTACCCCCAGTTGCCGGAAGGCTTCATGCGCAGCAAGAAGGAATACCAGCACATGAATGCCCTGCGCACGGCCAAGGCTTGGGCTGTCCCTTACGTCAAGAGCCTGTGGCACCGCAACCAACTGCGTCCGCTGATCGCGTACCTGTTCACCGAGTGGAAGTGCAACCTGGCCTGCGAGTACTGCTGGGCCTTCGAGAATTCCGTGCCGGGCATGACCGAAGAGGTGGCCCGCAAGTCCATCGACTGGCTGGAAGACATCGGCTGCCGCGTGCTGGCCCTGATGGGGGGCGAGCCGCTGTTGCGCCCCGACTTCATCCACAAGGTCACTTACTACGCCGCCAAGAAGGGCTTCTTCGTCTACCTGCCCACCAACGGACGCCTCATGAAGCCGGAAGTCATCGACAAGCTGGGCGATGCTGGACTGGCCGCCGTGAATTTGGCGGTGGACGCGGTGGACGAAAAACCGGGCCTGCCCAAGGCGCTGACTCCCATCCGGCCTTATTTCGACTATCTGGTCAAGACTCAGAACCGCTACGGGCATCTGGTGATGCTCAACATCAACATCACCCGCATCAACATCGAGGACGCCCGCCAGCTCACCGAAATCGGGCGGGCCAACGAAGTGGGCACCGACTATCACATCAACGAAGCGCCGCTCATCGAGCAAGAGCACTTCGGAGACAAGGCCGAAGTCAACTCCACCTATCTGCGTCCCGAGGACTATCCCAAGGTAGACGCCCTTCTCGATGAACTGAAGGAGAAGCAGCGCCAGGGATACAAGATGGCCAACCCCATCCAGCACCTGGAAGACATGAAGCAGCTCATGCGGGGCAAAGTCGAGCCTTGGCCCTGCCGTGCCGGAAAGAACACTCTCATCATCCGTACCGACGGGACACTGGCCCCCTGCTTCCCCATGTATTCAGCCAGCCACGACTGGGGGACGGTGGGCAACCACAAGTTCGAGGAGCAGCAGTTAGACGAGATGAAGGAGTCCTGCAACAGCCACTGCCTCTCCACCTGCAACTACATCCTGGGCTACAGCTACAACGCCAAGCGCGTCATCAGTTGGGGACTCAAACAGGCCCGTCACGGCTTCCGCGGCGCAACCGGGGCCTTCGAATAGGGGCCCTCTGGGCCATAGCGAATGGGGTGATCTCAGGCGGAGGCACCAACGGAGCCTCCTCCGCCGTGGCGGTATTTGCGCCCTTGCTTGAGGCACGACGAGTGCAGACGTTAAAAGTGTTGACTCCTCTCTGCTAATATTGTCGCAATTGTTCAGTCTGAACTTTGAGGAGTCAACATGTCCAAAAGAAACGTTCTGCACTCTCTCGCCCTTCTGGCGGCGCTTGGCTTAGCTGTGTCCGGGCCGTTGCCCGGAGAGGCTTCCTCGCCCCAGAGGGGAACCGAGTCTCGCCGGATCCTCCCTCACGTCACCTACACCCGTATGTCCCCTGAAGGGGCCGCCCGCCGACGGGCCGCCTTAGGCCTGCCGTCCGCCCCCGGCTCAGGCGCCCCGAGTCAGGGAGCCCAGGTCAGGCGGGCGGGCGGCGGCGTCATCGCCGAGCCGGGTCTGGAGTCCTCCCACGTTGGTGTGGCCCGGAGGGGGCCGGACGGCAGGCTCATGTTTTTCTGCACTTCTGGGAAAGCGGCAATGGAGACGGCCCAGTCGAGTCAGGCCCACGCGGAAGGGAGGGACCGATGAGAAGTCTCGCCAGCACCACGACCGGCCTCCTACTCGCTGCCGCCCTTATCCCAGGGCTGCTCATCCAGGGCTGGGCCCAGCCCGAGGGCACCATCCGCATCGACCTCGAACGCCTGAACGGCGCCGCACCCGGCGGCCAAGTGCTGCTCTACGCTCCCAATCCCTTCGATGACTCGGCGGTCAACCACTGGGTTCCGTCGGCCTCTCCTCTGCTTCTCATGATGCCCTTTCGGCCCACTCACTATCCCCTCTCGAATCCGCTCGACATCTCTCCCCAGCAAATGGCCGACATTGGCTGGGAGATGGGGGAATCGCAGTTCAACATCCTCGACATCAGCGAGCCGAGCACCGGATTCGAGGATTCAACGCCGTTCCCGGGGGCGCCCGGCAATGCGGCCGCCACCCTGGGAGAGGCTCGTCTAAACGCCTTCGCGGCTGCCCTGGAAATCTGGGGAGAGACGCTGGCCAGTCCCATCGATGTCAATGTCGAAGTGCTGTGGACGCCCTTTACATGCGGATTCCTGGGTGCCGCCTCCCCTGTTTTCTTCCGCACCGGAGGCGCCGGCTTGCCCTTCGCCGACACCTGGTATCCGTCGGCACTGGCCGAATCCCTGCTCGAAACCGACATGGAAGGTCCGGCGATGAGACTGACTTTCCCTACTCGGGTCGACGAGGGATGCCTAGGTGAGGAAACCGCCTTCTACTACGGCTTGGACGGCACCGAGCCGGAGGGACAGTTCAACTTCGTCTTCGTCGCGCTCCACGAACTGGGGCACGGATTGGGAATGTCTACTCCAACCTTCGGAGGTTTCCAGAGGCAAGGACTTCCCTCGATCTTCGACCACTTCCTACTTGACCTGACAGCCGGGGAGACCTGGCCTCAGTTGACTGAAGGCGAACGCCGAGTCTCGTCGCTCAGCGAAACCAAGCTGGTGTGGAATGGAGCCAAGGCCAACGCAGCCGCCGCAGGGTTCTTGGAGCCGGGGGTTCCCTTTCTTGAGGTTGCCGGGTTGGAGGCGCCCAACCGCTTCCAGGTCGGCCTGAGCCCGAACGGACCTCCTCTCGAGCAGGACGGCTTGACGGGCACCCTGGCCTGCGCTGTGGACAACAACGCCTTCGAACCCTTCGCCTTCCCCCACTTCAAGATGGCCGGCGATGCCTGCGATCCTCTGGTCAACCCCGGGGAAGTGGCCGGCAAGATCGCCTTGGTCGACCGCGGCAACTGCACTTTCAGCCAAAAGGCCTTTAACCTCCAAGCCGCGGGCGCCGTCGGCATCGTGATCGTCAACTACCTCGAAGATGTCTTCCCTCCCAACGCGCCCGACCTGACCGTCCCCATGGCCATGATCCGGCGCAGCGAAGGCGGTCGGCTGCAGCAGGCCGCCTGTGCGGACGGCTCCCCGGCTGCCGCCTTCGCCCACTGGCTCAGCGGCGGGTCGGACGAGAGCGGAAGCAATACCCGCATCGTCCTGCACAATCCTCTCGATCAAGACGAATTTGGGGAGGTTCTATTCCGCAACGCTGCCGGCGGCCCAGTGGTAGTTCCCATCGACGACCAGCTCTTCAGTACTTTGGACTTCCACATTCCCGCCCGCGGCACGCTTGAGATCGAGACCGACGGAACCGGTCCGCTGCTCAGCGGCAGCCTCGAAGTCCGCAGCCGGCTAGGTCCAGCCTCGAAGCTGGAGGGCACCGCCGTACTCAATGCGCTGGGCAACTTCGTGTCCGTGCCCCAGGGCCGGCTGGGCGCGGAGCACCGGCTCTACGTCAGCGTTACCGCTGCCGAGAACACCGGCGTGGCCTTCTTCAATGCAGACGCCGACAATGCGGTCCTGATCGAAGTCCGCTTGTTCACCCAATTCGGAAGGCTCACGGCGTCCCGCCTGCTTGAGCTGGCGCCGCTGGAGCAGTTCCTGGCCTTTGTCACCGAGGAAAGGCTCTTCAAGGACTTCTTCGAGACTGGTGAAGGCGAGGACTTCCAGGGAACCCTGCACGTTTCCGCCATCCCCGTGGCCGCCCAAGTGTCGGCGCTGGCCCTGCTGCAACGAAACAGCGGCGCATTGATAGCAGTTGAGAGCAGCGACAACACAGTTCCGACGCGCTTCGACTAGTCCTCAGCGCCAGGGATTTGGGCTCTAGCCTCGCCGGCTGTGGACGATACGCCTCGGCCAGCGGTAGCGAGCAGCCTCGGGCCGCCGAGCAACAGGAGGGCGCTGACTATGTCCACAGAACTTGAACTTGTCGGCCACCTAGTGAGCCCTAGCGCGAGAGGCGGATGTCCCTGCGCACGTGCAGGACGCCCGAGGCGTCCCTCTCAGCGGGGCGGACGCGCGAGAAGGTTCCCTGCTGGGTCCACCTGCGGCGCTGGGACTCGCTGAGAATGGAGTCGTCGGCGAAATTCAGCTCGAAGGTCTGGCGGGCGATTCCCGGACCTGAAATGACATAGTGGACATGGGCGGGAATCTCTCCGCCGGGATAGGGTGCCGGACGGATGGTCTTGAAGCGGTAGCGTCCCTCGGCGTCGGTCACCATGGTGCCGTTGAGGCGATGCTGAGACTCATTGCGTCCACCGGGGGAGTAATAGCCTTCGACATCGGTATGATAGACGTGCACGGTGACACCTTGCAGCGGCGTCTCACCGTCCTCAGCGAACACTTGTCCCTCCACCACCATCGGCTGGCCCGGCTCCTCCTTAGGCGGAATGACGATGCTCCAATCCCCGGCCCACAGCAGGACCGTGGCCATGCACAGCAGGACTCCGGCAGTGCTCCATTGCTTCATGATTCTGACCTCAAACTTGGGGAACGATGCCGCTCGGCTCTTGTCTTCTTGCACGAAGCCAGGGTTGGAAGGGTTCCATCAATGCTTGTAAGCACGCGGCCACGTGGCCACGTCGCCTCGAACCCTGCCGGTCTCCGCGGACCTCCGAGCTTGCTTTGTCCACCCGATCGATCTCGCCGGAAGCGCGTTTTCGGGAGAGAAAGGCGAGTGCCTCCAGCTCCTAGGGGGCCGGCTGATCGGAAGCGCGGCTGGCTTTGGGGGTCCGGCGGCCGAAGAGGCGGGTGACCGAAGCGGCCAGGACGAGAGCCACGTTGGTGCCCAGGAAGACCAATCCCATCAGCACTTTGACCAAGCCCAGCAGGGTAAAGAAGAAGATGTAATAGGGCATGGCGGCGCGGGTGGCCAAAAAGGTCAGCTTGCGCGCCAGGAAGGCCATGGGACTGCGGTCCTGCTCGGCCTCCACCCGTTTCTGGAAAGCGGTGCCGTACTCGCCCACGTCTTCGCCTTCTTCTCCGTAGCGTCGCCGTTGCAGCGCCACGACCCAGAAAGCCAGCACCACCGCCGCCACCGACTCGACTCCTATACCCAGCCACCAGATGTCGCCGGTCGAGCGGTAAAGTCCGATGCCCATGCCGGTAAACAGAAAGACGTAGAAAAGGTAGTCGCAGACCATCTCCAGCCAACAACCGAAGTCAGACTGCTGGAACTTGGCCCGCGCCAGTTCTCCGTCGACGCCGTCAAGCATGCTGGAAAACCAGGCCAGGAAACCGCCCGCCAGCATGGCCGGGTAGGTTCCAAAAGCGTACAGGACTCCGGCGGCCAAGCTGCCGAAGAAGGTCCCTACGGTGACCATGTTGGGCGTCACCGGAGTGGGCAGCAGCAGGCGCGAAATGAGCAGCGAGACGCGCCGGTTGGTTCGGGCGTAAATGCCGTCGGTGGCCTTCATGGTGGCCAGCAGAACTTTGCGCTGGGCAGGACGAGTGTCCTGGGCCGAGGAGATGCGGTGCCAGTAGTGGCGTCCGATACTGACACGCCGCGGAGAGGCTTGACCGTCCGGCAAATGGACCTCCAATCCCAGCCTATGCGCCTCCCCCTTCTTGTCTCCCTGCTCTCCGGCCACGTACTGGAGGTCGTGATCATCGGCCACGCCCACCTGATAGGGCGACTTCTCATCGGGCGGATAGTGAGCTGGCCTGTCGTCGATCAGGCTCAGGCTTTTGGGACATTGACCCTTGGATCCTTCCAGCAAGAGGCGGACTTGGCGCGTCAATCGCCGAACCATCTTGGGATCGAGCAATGTATCACCACGCTGATCGATCACGATCTCGCCATGGGGTTCGGGCTCGAATTCTGCTGCGACCTCGACCTTGAGTCCCTCGATGGAGATCTTGCGGGCCAGCCTAGAGATTTCGTCCGCAGCCTCCCCTGCGGCGATTTGAATCCGGTCGGCCTCGACACGCTTCCAAGTCAGCAAGTGCCGCTTAAATAGCGTCAGTCCGGCAACTGTCGATTTCAACAGCGAAGCATCCCAATCCGCCAATGCGCAATCCAAACGAACCAGCAAGTCATTCCTCTCTTCCTCATGAGCAGGCTTGAGAACCCGAAGAGAGTGTACAACTCTTCTCCGACGTACGCAGCCCTGAGCAAGAATCGCTCATGGGAGAGCGGCCTTCAACCTTGAGCGGAGGGAAATGTAAACAAAAAAGGGACCCTCGAATGAGGGTCCCGGAAGACGAGGGAAATCCGTCCTTAGCTGCGCGACGGATACAACCCGACCAAGGCAATGATGAAGTTCATTGTCAGATAGGGTTGCATGTTGTTGTGAGCCTGCGATCCCCCCGTATCCGACAGGGATGAGTCGCTCATATCCACCAAGTTAGCAGACGTGTTGGTCTGGTAGAGCAATCCGTCGCGGGGCTCGGCAAGGACATTCCCCACAGCTATTCCTGAACGGCCGCGGCCGTCAGAGGCGCGCATCGTATGGGTATGGTTGGGCATCTGCGCTTCGTTGAGCGTGACCGTCTCAACCCCGCCTCTCTGGCCCAGCCGACGGTCCGTCAAACCGGGACCTCGACCCGGATGCATGGGCGCTCTGCCCTCGAGGTTAGGTAGGGCGGTTGTGGTCCGGCCATCTCCGCCATAGGTTGTGCCGATGAGCGAGAAGAGTGCGGTGTTCTGAGAGACAGGCAACAGTTGACCGTTACAGAAGGCCCAACCTCGGGGCGCAAAGTTGCCCGCGAAAATTCTGATTTCTGCGACAAATGGTTCAGACATGGCGCTCCTTCTCTAGTGCCTGGACGGATAGATTCCAACCAGGGCGATGATGAAGTGAATGCAAAGATAGGGCATGAGGTTGGTGTGGCTTCGGCTTCCCCCGACGTTTGTGATGGAGGACGAGGCCATGTTGACGTCGCTTCCCTGGTCCGAGTAGACCCGGTCGGTTATCGTCTCGGCCAGTACCTCGCCCTGTGGATTGGGTCCGGTGGCGGGATCAGCGGAAGCCTTCAAGTCGTGCCTGTGGGAAGGCAACTGGTTCACAGTGAGCGTGACTTTCTCGGCCCCGCCTTTGGACCCAAGCCTGCGCGGACTTAAACCGGGTCCTTCACCGGCGTGAAGGGGGATTCTGCCCCGCAAGTCGGGCAGTCCGAAGGTGGTCCGACCGTCTCCGCCGTAAATGGTCCCGAGAAGAGAGAAGAGAGCATCGTTCTGTGAGACAGCCAGCAATTGCCCGTCGCAGAAGGCCCAGCCGCGGGGCGCGAAATTGCCCGCGAACATGCGGATTTCT
>DATIPO010000013.1:0-1867 GCA_035471925.1 Acidobacteriota bacterium | reverse complement strand
GGCCCAGTGCATGGTCTCGCACGCCTCCAAGGCCTCGTCCTGTAGCTCGTGCTCTCGCTCGTGTCCCTTCACGGATTCAACGAAAGCCTGGTGTTGTGTCGTGATAGCGTCTAGCGCCGCCGGGATGGCTCGCTCCGCGCGCTGCTCTGGTGACTCATTGGGCTCCACCCAGGCCGCGCGCCAGCCTGCCTCGATCCCCTTGTGCATCATATCCCCGGCTCGGAGCGGGGCTGCCGCAATCTGCGGTCTGAGCCGGTCATGGTACACCAGGCTATGCCGGAACGGGCAGGCGCGGAACGCCATCAGCTCGCTGTTCGTGATGACCTGTAGTCTCATGGCAACTCCCAATCGTGGGGAAGCGCGACGGGCCGGGACAATCCCCTAAAACTGCGCAACTTGCTCACAGCCCTGCCCTCCGGAAGATCGCCTCGGGCATCAGGTCGTCGATCGGCTCCTTGGCTCGGTATCCAAGCCGGGCGATCACCCGCGTCCATGCTCTGCCCAGTAGCTGGTCCCGAGTGGAACCCTTTGCTCCCGCCTCAGCGTGAGCCACCGCTTCGCGCATCAACGCGAGCACCTCTTTTGCCATTTCCTTGCCCTTCATTCCGTTTCCTTTGCCTTCCTGGTGCGGACTCGCCACACCCTCATGTCGCGATCCAGGGGCACCTTGCACCCGGTCACGATACCCGTATGGTGATAGGTTACCAGCGCCTGGTCAACCGTCCTTTCGATTTTTGCGATTTCTCGGATCACCCCGGTCCAGGGGTCCTGGATTCGCTGCCCAGCCCGGAGATTCCGAGCCGGGGTCACACCCCAAAAACCACCTCGACCTTTGCCGTCTGACATCCGTCCACGTCCTGACTGCTGAGCTCGGCATAGCCGTTCAGCTGTCGTTGAGCCTGTTCCGGGAACTGCGTCCCAATCGCCACCCCATAGGCCGAAGAGCCCGGGGCCTGCTCCTTGAATTTGTCCAGGGTGCCGCCCCAATCGTCGTAACCATCGGTCACGAGCACCAGGTCTGCCCTTTCAAATTCTCCGCAAGCCATCTGATCTGTGGCCGTGCTGACCGCTGCCTTGATGTTTGTGCCGCCGCCGCTGAACTGTCCCTGAAGCATTTGGTGGAGCATTTCCAACGTCAGTTGGCCAGGGCGCGTGATCTCAAAGACCGCGTTGGGCGAGGTGTCGAAGGTGAAGAACAGAAACGGCCGCTTTTGGGTGAGCGCCAGCTCCAGCAGGGCCAGAGCGACTCCCATCGCAAACTCGAACGGGTGTCCAGCCATCGAACTCGAGGCATCAACCGCCATCACAATCGGGCCCTTCTCTTCAGGCTCCGACCCCTCGAGATCGTACACCATAGCGCTCTCTTCTGAGAGCCGGCGCAGCAGGTCGAGCTCCATGGTCGGGTCTGCAAACCGCATCAGCTCAGACGGCAGGAGTCGCGCGATGTCGCCGCCCAGGGTGACGTCCACGATCTGCTCCGGCACATACCGCACCTTGTTGCGCTGCTTGGCCTTGGCACTGATCCGCATGCGTCCCGCGATCTCAGCGATGCGCCGGAGCTCCGGATCTGAGCGCAAGGCCTCGCGGATAGCCTCGGGGGTTCCAGCGACTCGACTGAGCACGCCGCGCTGATCGCCTGCGCCCAGCCCGCCCATCGCTGTCCTGATCCCTTGGATCTCTTCGCTTGCCTGCTCTGCTGCCGCCCTGAGAGCAGCGACAATCTTGTCGCTCGTGTCGTCCTCGGACAGGTCGCCGGCTACTGCCTGAGCCTGCTGTGCGGCTTCCTGGGCCTTTTGCTCGGCAGCCTGGACGAGCGGGCTTTGGTCGGCATTATCCCCTGCGGCGTCCCGGATGGCCTCGGCCTCGT
>DATIPO010000012.1:0-1514 GCA_035471925.1 Acidobacteriota bacterium | reverse complement strand
CCTAGAGATGTTTACTGGAATCGTGCGCGAAAAAGGAGAAGTGGCGGCGGTCGAGAAAAGCTTGGCGGGCTCGACCTTGAGCCTCAACTGCAGCCAAGTAATGGACGATCTCAAGATCGGCGACAGCGTATCCGTGAGCGGCGTTTGCCTCACCGTCGAGTCCCTGTCTCCCGACGGCTTCGAAGTCACGGCTACGCCGGAGACCTTGCGCCGCAGCACTCTGGGCGCCCTCAAGGAGGGCGATCAGGTCAACCTGGAGCCGGCTTTGCGCGGTGCCGACTTTCTGGGCGGCCACCTGGTGCAGGGCCACGTCGACGGACGCGCCCAGGTGGCCTCGCTGCGCGAAGAAGGCAATTCCTGGGTCTTCCGCTTCCGCGCCGGACGTGAAATCCTCGATTTCTGCGTCTTCAAAGGGAGCATCACCATCGAAGGCGTCAGTCTCACGATCTCGGGATTGGGACCGGATTGGCTTGAGGTGACCATCATTCCTCATACCTATCAGGTGACGACCTTTTCGAACCTGAGTCAGGGAGATCACGTCAACCTAGAAACAGATGTCATCAGCAAGTATGTGCAATCGCATGTGGAACGGATTTTGGGTCGCGATGGCGACCGCGACGATCAGCCTCGCTCTTCCTCCTGACGGGCGGCTGGAACTGGGCGCCAGGAGCGTCCTGGTCTACCAGAATGAAGTGCGCGACGAAAGCAGCCGCTTCGTGGTGCGCCTGGCGCGCTTTAAGCCCGACATCGTGCTGGAGTGGGAGAATCTCAACGATCAAGGAACGGTTCACCTCTTCCGCAAGGCCGTTTCGGAGGGCGAGCAGCTTACTTTCAGCGGACTTTTCGAAGTGGGCGTTGAGATGCGTTCCGAAAACGTCATGACACTGTGGATGGCGGAAGAAGCCTTCAACAGGATGGTCGACAAGGGGTCGGTCAAGATCAAGCGCTCCAATCTTCCCTACAAGATCGAGCGCGAAGGCCGGACCAGCGTGACGCTGACGCTCAACGGCGAGGATGTCGAATTGCCCGCCTGGAAGGTCAAGGACAGCCGGGGCGGGGAATGGACGGTATTGGACGACTCCTCCAATCCGCTCATTTTGAGCTACCAGACTCCGTATTTCAACCAGCGGCTGGAAATCATCAATACCGAGGACCAGCGTCCTCTCAGGTGGATCAAGAGACCGCCGCCCATCAAGTAGCAGGCAGTTATGAGCCTCAACCAAGTGGAAGAAGCCGCCAAAGAAGTGGCCGAAGGCCGTTTGGTGGTTTTGATCGACGAAGCCTCGGGCCGTCATGAAGGAGCCTTGATGATGGCCGCCGATAAAGTCACTCCGCAAGCCGTCAATTACATGGCCGCCCAAGCCCGCGGACTGGTTTGCCTTCCCATGACGGCCAAACGGCTCGATCATCTGCGCATTCCCCTGATGGCGCCCAAGAACCGCGCCCCTCACGCCACCGCCTTTTGCGTCAGCATCGAGGCCCGCCGCGACGTGACGACGGGCATCTCGGCCGCC
>DATIPO010000011.1:0-29552 GCA_035471925.1 Acidobacteriota bacterium | reverse complement strand
CTACCGGTGCCGCCTGCGCTGCGGGAAGCCACTCGGGGTCGCACGTCCTGCGGGAAATGCGGCTCGACAAATCGGTGCTGCAGGGGGCCATCCGCTTTAGTCTGGGGAGCGAAACAACCCGGGAGGAGATCGACCAAGTGCTTGAGTTGTTGCCCGGGTTGGTCGAAAAGCTGCGCAAAACCGCCGCGCGGCCCTCCTGAGGGCGATCTTGCCGCTTCCCAATCAGCCGGCTGACATCACCTATGAAACTGGTTTCTTGGAACATCAACGGCATCCGCTCGGCTCAGCGCCAGGGTTTTCTGGACTGGTTCGAGGACTACGAGCCCGACGTCCTTTGCCTTCAGGAGGTCAAGGCTCATCCCGAGCAGCTTGACGAGGAACTGACCCACCCTCTGGGATTCCACTCGGTCTGGCATTCCGCCGAGAGAGCCGGCTATAGCGGGCTGGCCACTTTCTCCCGCCAGCCTCCCCTCAACGTCCGCATCGGACTGGGCGTTAAGGCCTTCGACCGCGAGGGACGGGTGCTGCTGACCGAATTCCCGGGTTTCACTCTCATCAACGCCTATTTCCCCAACAGCCGCCACGATCTTTCCCGCCTGCCTTACAAGCTGCGCTTTTGCCGCGCCATCCGCCGCCTTTGCGACCGCATCCGCAAGAGGGGCAAGCACGTCGTCCTGTGCGGCGACTACAACATTGCCCATCAGGAAATCGACCTGCGCAACCCGAAGCAGAACAAGCAAAATCCGGGATTCCTGCCTGAGGAAAGGGCCTGGATGGACACCTTCCTCTCGCGCTGTTATGCGGACCCTTACCGTCAGCAGTATCCGGGAGAGGAGGGTCACTATACCTGGTGGACCTACCGCTTCAACGCCCGCCAGCGCAACATCGGATGGCGGCTCGACTACCATTGCGTCAACCGCGACTTTCTCGACCGCATTGATCATGCCGAGCATCTCCGGGATGTCTTCGGCTCCGACCACTGCCCCGTCCTGCTCAAGGTGCGCGACTGACGGAGTTGCTGTTAAGTCAGGCTATTTCCCCCTTGCAGGGTTTCTTTAGGGCTGGACGTGATACCCAGGGTGCTGCTCAGTGGCTCCGCGTCTTCGCTCTACCCTGGGCTGGCCCTATGGCTCGCCTTCAGCGAGCCCCGACGACGGCGGCACTTGGTGTCGAGGGTGTCGTCTTGAGCTGATTCTGAAGCGTCGCGCTACACCCCCGTTGCAACACTGGGGCATGGCATCGGCTACACTGCTTTTGAAATGAGAACCAAGGAAACGATGAAAGAGACGGGGACGTTGGCCCAGCCCAAGCGGGGAGGGGCCTGGGACGTGAATCGCATCCGCAGCCGCTTTCCGGCCTTGCAGGAGGACTTCGGCGGAAGACCAGCTATTTTCTTCGACAATCCCGCCGGAACTCAGGTGCCCGAAAGTGTCATCGCGGCCATCAGCGATTACCTGCGCCGGCGCAACGCCAACACCGACGGCGCTTTCGAAACAAGCCGCCGCACCGGAGAGGTTTATGAAGAAGCCCATCGGGCTGCCGCCGACTTCATGGGGTGCCGTCCCGAGGAGGTGATCTATGGGGCCAACATGACGACGTTGACCTTCCACCTCACCCGCTCGCTGGCGCACGGCATCAGTCCTGGAGACGAGATCGTGGTGACCCGCTCCGACCACGACGCCAACGTGGCGCCCTGGATGCTGCTGGCCCGCGACACCGGGGCCGTGCTGCGCTGGATCGATCTGCGTCCCGAGGACTGCACCCTGGACATGGACCAAGCCGGGTCCCTGATCAGCGACAAGACCCGTGTGGTGGCCATCGGTTACGCATCCAATGCTTCGGGCACGATCCACGATGTCAAGCGGCTGGTCGGCTGGGCCCGTCAGGCTGGCGCGCTGAGCTTCGTCGATGCCGTCCACTACGCTCCGCACGGGCCGCTCGACGCGGCGGCCCTGGGCTGCGATTTCTTGGCTTGCAGTCCCTACAAATTCTTCGGTCCTCATAGCGGGCTGCTCTACGGCAAGAAAGCCCTGCTCGAGCAGATGGAGGCTTACAAAGTGCGTCCGGCTTCGGACGATTTGCCCGTCAAGTGGGAAACCGGCACTCAGAATCACGAGGCCATGGCCGGCGTGACCGCCGCCATCGACTATCTGGCTTCGCTCAGCGTCGACTTCGGAAACGCCCCGCCCGAGGCTTCGCGGAGAAGCCGGCTGCTTGAGTCATGGAAGCTCATCGGGGCCTGGGAGAAGGGACTGATCCGCAGGCTCCTGGAGGGGCTGACGTCGATTCCCGCGCTGACCGTCTACGGCATCCTCGATCCGCAGCGCCTCGACGAGCGGGTGTGCACCTTCATCTTCCGCCACCAGGACCGGGATCCGCTGGAATTGGCCCGCTATTTGGCCCACCACAACATCTTCGCTTGGGATGGCGACTACTACGCTCTGGAGCCGGCCCGCCGACTGGACGTCGCCGACAAGGGCGGCTGGCTGCGTATCGGTCTGGTGCACTACAACACTCCTGAAGAGGCGGATCGTTTTCTCGAGGTCGTCGAATCTGCCTAGAGGAGCTGGACCACCCGGCCTTATTGCCCCCCCTACAGAGGCTGTAGCAAAAGTGCGGCCAAGCCGGTCAGCAACGGCCTGAGACGTGCAGTCCCGAGTAAAGCAGGCCCAGGCAGTAAAGCAGACACAGGCAGTTAACCAGGAGACAGTAGAGCAGGCACAGGCGCGATCCTTGCAGCGCAAAGT
The DNA here is from genome assembly GCA_035471925.1 of Acidobacteriota bacterium. Classification (GTDB taxonomy): domain Bacteria; phylum Acidobacteriota; class UBA6911; order RPQK01; family DATIPO01; genus JANQFM01. The sequence continues at coordinate 26,805 of DATIPO010000011.1, read as the reverse complement.
CTGGGCTCCCTGAAAGGGGAGCCATACGCCAGCCCAGGGTAAAGTGAGGGCGCGAAGCGCCCCGAGCGGCACCCTGGGTAAGCTCAATAACGGTAAATAAACCCTGAAAAGCGTTAGTTCTGTCGCTCGTTTTCCACCCAGGGTGCCGCTTCGGCGCTTCGCGCCTTCGCTTTATCCTGGAGGGCTCCCCTCCAGGGAGCCCGGACTTTGCTAAGTCGCGTGAAGCCGCAACTCAATCAACTTGCCGTCATCGGTGCTTCACTTGCGGTTCGGGCTTTTTCCTTATCTTCGCTCTCTTCAGGGCGCCGTTCGGCCGCATTGTCGGTGTCGGTGGTTTCGAGGGCCTCCTCAGGGGCGTTTTGAAGCAGGTCGAGGAAGGCTTCGCCGTATTTGTCCAGCTTGGTTTGGCCGACGCCGGTGATGGTGAGCATTTCGGGCAGGGAGGCAGGACGGCGGGCCACCATCTCAGTCAGAGTCGAATCGTGGAAGATGACGTAGGGCGGGACTTCCTGGCGGTGGGCCAGCCGCAGCCGCAGGTCACGCAGCGCCTCCCATAGAGAGCGGTTTTGGGGAGTGTCAGGGAAGCTGGCTTCAGGTTTGCTGCCGCCGCCCGCACTGCGGACTCGGCGGGCTTGTCCCGAGGGATCGCGGCGAAGCTGAAAGGACTCCTCGCCCCGCAGCACTGCAGCCGCGGCGGACGTCAGTTGCAGTCCGCCGTAGCCTTCAAGGTCGACCCTCAGCAGGCCTCCCGCCACCAGTTGGCGGAAGATCGACGACCATTCCGCCTTGCTCAGGTCGTCTCCCACGCCGAAGGTGGGAAGTCGGTCATGTCCGAAGCGCGGGATGCGCTCATTGGAGGCGCCCCGCAGGACGTCGATCAGGTAGGCGGCGCCAAAGCGCTGTCCGGTGCGGTAAACGCAGGAAAGTGCCTTTTGAGCCTCCTGACTGCCGTCGTAGGTCTCCACCGGCACCAGGCAGGTGTCGCAGTTGCCGCAAGGCTCGGACAGGGTTTCGCCGAAGTATTCCAGCAAGGCCTGGCGACGGCAGCGGGCCGTCTCGCAGTATGCCAGCAAGGTGTTGAGGCGCTGAACTTCCATGCGCTTGTGCTGGTCGTCGGCCTGGGAGTCCTCGAGCATGGAGCGGATGCGCACCACGTCGGCCATGCCGTAGGTCATCCAGGCGTTGGCGGGCAGGCCGTCGCGTCCCGCGCGTCCCGTTTCCTGGTAGTAGGCTTCCAGGCTCTTGGGCAGGTCAAGGTGAGCCACGAAGCGGACGTTGGACTTGTCGATGCCCATGCCGAAGGCGATGGTGGCCACGATCACCACTCCGTCCTCGCGCTGGAAGAGGTCCTGGTTGCGCTGCCGCTCCGAGGCTCCCCGTCCGGCATGGTAGGGCAAGGCGCGAATGCCCTTCTCGCTCAGCCAAGCGGCGGTTTCCTCCACGCTGCGGCGGGAAAGGCAATAGACGATGCCGGCATCGCCCGGGTGCTCGCCGTTCAGGAAGCGAAGCAGTTGCTGTTTGGGACTGTTCTTGAGCACCACGCTGTAGCGGATGTTGGGACGGTCGAATCCAGCCACGAAACGGCGGGCGTCTTGCAGCTTGAGGCGCTCCACGATGTCCTTTCGGGTGGGTCCGTCGGCGGTGGCGGTAGTGGCGATGCGCGGGACCTGGGGGAATCGCTCGTGAAGCTGGTCAAGCTGGAGATATTCGGGACGAAAGTCGTGTCCCCATTGGGAGACGCAGTGGGCCTCGTCGATGGCAAACAGGGCCAGGTCGATTTCCTCCAGAAGGGCCAGGAAGGAGTCGGTGAGCAGGCGCTCGGGTGCCACGTAAAGCAGGTCGGTTTGCCCCGCCCGCACTTGGCGCTGCACCTGAAACGAATCTTGCCGGCTCAGCGAGGAGTTGAGGAAGGCCGCCCGAACTCCCATCTGGCGCAGGGCGGCTACTTGGTCCTCCATGAGGGCGATCAAGGGCGAGACCACCACGGCCGTCCCCGGACGCATCAAAGCGGGAAGCTGGTAGCAGAGCGACTTGCCGCCTCCCGTAGGCATCAGGACCAGTGCGTCCCCGCCCGCGGTCAAGTGGTCGATGATCTCCTCCTGCTGTCCGCGGAAGGAGGAAAACCCGAAGACCTCGCCTAGAATTTCGCGCGCTTTCTCAGACATGGGCAGCCTCTCGTCCGAAGCTTACCCCGATCCCCTGTCGTTTGCGGGCAAGGGTGGTTAGCGTTTGTCTGCTGTTCCCTTGCTTCTGCCTACGAGCTGCTAGAGGCTTTTGGCAAAGAGGCCTTTCAATTTGATTACGCCAGCGACAATCAGCAGGGCGATCAGTGTGACTATCCCTATTGAGGTCATCGTGGGTATGTCGGATGGCAGGACCGCGTTGCAAATGGCTTCTGGAACGCCAGGACTACAGCCGAAGAAAAAACTCTCTTCATCCCCCTGCTTATTCTGACAGAGGTTACCGCTGCACAACTGACCTGTCATCAGCATCCCGCCCGTCTGCGCACACTTCTCGCGGGGAAACTGTCCACCGATACACCCAGTTCCTCCGCCTTCAAACGTGTATTGGCAGCAAACGCATTGCTCCGGCGCTAGGGCGATAGGTTGTTGTCCTCCATTGTTCATGCTTACCCCCAATATTTCGGTATTGCGATCAACTCTCGTCAGAACCGAGAATCACCTCGCTCCTCAGAGCGCAGACACAAGAAGCTAAAGAAAGTAGTTGCTGCAGTAGAAAAAGCAAATTTAACTGAATTATATATCAGACTTGATTTCGACTGTCAACAAAGTCAACTCAGAAGAGACGTAATTGACGGGGACGGTCAGGGTCTTCAGTTTCGAAGTTGGAGAGCCCCACGCCGATCAGACGCACGGCGCGTCCTTCTTCGAGGTAGCGGCGCAGCAGATCGACGGCGGTGGAGATGATGATGTCGGCTTCGGTCGTTGGGAAGCGGCTCGAGACCTGCCGGGTGATGGTGGTGAAGTCCTCGTAACGCAGCTTGAGGGTGATGGTCTTGCCTTCCAGTCCGGCCTTCTGGACCCTTTCAGAGACCTGTCTGGCCAGCTTCCCCAGGGTTTCTTCCAGGACGGCTGAGTCGGTGACGTCCTCCGAAAAGGTCGTCTCCTGGCTGACCGACTTGGTTTCATGCTGCGTCACCACGGGACGAGCGTCCTGGCCCCGGGCGAGCTTGTAGAGCTGGCCGCCGAACTTGCCCAGCATCTCAATCAGGCGTTCCTTCTCCAGCGTCCGCAGTTGCAGGATGGTCTCCACACCCATCTTCTGCAGGCGTTTGGCGGTTTTGGGCCCCACGCCCCAAATGCGCTTGGTGGGCAGCGGATCGAGGAAGTCCTGGACCTGATCGGGAGTCACCATGTGCAGTCCGTTGGGCTTGCGGAAGTCAGAGGCGATCTTGGCCACCAGTTTGCAGGGACCGATGCCCACCGATGCCGTCAGCCATTCGGCCTGGTAAATTTCACGCTTGAGGCGCGAGCCCAATTCCAGGGCCTGACGCGGTTCGTCGACTTCAGCCGACACATCAAGGAAGGCTTCGTCGATGGAGATGGGCTCCACCAGCGGCGTAAAGCGGCGGAAGACTTCGCGGATGCGCCGCGAAACTTGGCGGTAGGTCTTGAAGTCGGGACGCAAGTAGACGCCATCGGGACAGGCTCTCCAGGCCTGTGAGATAGGCATGGCCGAGTGGATGCCGAATTCGCGCGCCTCATAGCTGCAGGCTGCCACCACCCCGCGTCCTTGCCCTTTTTTGGGATCGGAGCCCACGATCACCGGGCGTCCCTTGTACTCGGGCTGGCGGCGTTGCTCGACCGAAGCGTAGAAAGCATCCATGTCGACGTGGAACAATGTGCGCGCCATTTTCACCTATCTTACATCGCAAGAGGGCGCTTGGCCAGACGAAAATTCAAGGTGCCGCGCGTCCTCAAGCAGTCCAAGTCGCGCAGCTCGAAGACGTCATTCCGACTGCCTCGGGGGTTCTGACGCGGCTCATGCAGGCAGTCATCTCGTCCCGAGGAATCAACCCATGGAGCCGAACCCCACACCAGCTTCGAAAAGCACGGCTCCCGCCTCGGAAAACTGAAAGAGCGAACGCAGGAGTCACCGCCATGGATGATTTGAATATCACTTGCCAGCGCGGGGCGGGAAGGCGTACCTTGAAAGGACCATGGCAGAACCCGCACCCCCGCAAATCGAGCCGACCCCGCAACAACCTGGACCAACACAGGATGAGGGTCCCGCGCAAGCCTCTGACGGGGATGCGGCGCCTTCCGGCCAGGAGTTGAGTGAAGACGAGCCTCCAGGATTAGAGGCGACCTATTTGGAGTCCACCTTCCGGGCCGATCTGCGCACTTCTCCCCCCGATGTCTTCGAGGACATCTCCTCCACCCACTGGGCCAAGTTGGACTGGAAGCAGGTGGGCCGTCCCTATCAGGTTCCCGCCAATTCCAGCCGCCGCCGACGTTGGGAAGAAGAGCGGGGACTTGAAATGCCCATCACGGTGCAGTGGGAGCATTTCAACCGCGACTTCCACAGCCTTTTTGTGGCCGACGCCGACGAGTGCAAGCCTGAACTGTGGCGCCGGTTCTGGGGACGCCTGGGCCGTCTGCGCCTTTCCCAGGCCCGCGAAACGGCGGCTGAATTGCTGCGCCTCAAGGTCTGGAACCACATCCACCGGGTCGAGGACGCCGTCTGGGATCCGCGCGGCAAGCGGGCGCTTTTCGAGGGGCTGGAGGTGGAACGCCCCCGCGTCCTCTTCTTGGGCGCCGCCGACGGATACGAAGCCATGCAGATGCTGGCCCAGTATCCCGGGGGAGAGGCCGTCCTGGTCGACTACGACGACTTCTGCCGCACCCACCGCTTCGGACGCTTCCCCGAACGCTACCCGTTCCTGGGACGCGATCCCCGCACGGGAGGCTGGAAGGTCTGGCACCGCGGTGACATGAACATCGATTTCGAAGTCAGCGACATCCGCGACCTCAAACTGGGGCGCGAATTCGACATCGTGCTCAGCGTGGGCCTGATCGAACATTTTCCCGACGACCACAAGGAAACCGTCTTCGACTTCCACCGCCGCTTCCTCAAGCCGGGCGGCTACGCCATCATGACCACGCCCCGCCGCCAACTGCGCTCCAAGGCTTTCTACGTCCTCATGGCCGATCTCATGAACTATGGCTACCGCGAGCTGATGGACGCCCGCCAACTGGGCTTCTACGCTCACGAGCACGGTTTCGAGGTGCTGCGCTGCGGACACATCAAGGCCCACAATGGAGTCATTGCTCGGCTTCGTTGAAGCCTGGCAACTCCCAAGGCTCAGCGCCAACTCCCAAGGTCCAACCGCCAACTCCCTACCAACTCCCAAGGTCCAACCACCGACTCCCTACCAACTCCCAAGGTCCAACCACCGACTCCCAAGGTCCAACTGCAGACTCACACGCAAGGCCGACTCACTCTCAGGCCCCATGATCAGGCAAGGCCCTAGAACCAACTCACAACCACCAACGGGCAAGGCTCAAGAACCGACCCACACGCAAGGTCCAACCACTCACAGGCAAAGCCAAGAAGCAACTCCCAAAGCCCAAGACCCAACTCACAGGTAAGGCCCAAGAAGCCACTCACAGGTAAGGCCCAAGAACCCACTCACACGCGGAGGCGCCAATCGTGCGGCATCAGACTCTTCCAGGCCTCGAGAATCAAGTCGGGGCTCGCTGTAGGCGAGCCATAGGCCAGCCCAGCGACTGTGTCGAAGGTCAAGGGCTGAGGGGATGTGACGCAACAGGCGCTGTCGGGGCTCGCTGAAGGCGAGCCATAAGCCAGCCCAGCGACCGTGCCGAAGGTCAAGGGCTGAGGGGATGCGACGCAACAGGCGCTGTCGGGGCTCGCTGTAGGCGAGCCATAAGCCAGCCCAGGGTCAGCCGGAGTCGAGCTTAGCGAGACGAAGGCGCCACCCTGGGTCAAAGCGACAAAATCCCTAACGCTGAAAGCGTGCAATAGCGTTTCGGGGCGGCTTTGCGCCCGGGACGGGCGATGCCCCTTCCTTCCGGCGACGTTCCCTTGCTATCCTATTCTTTTGTTGAAGGACAAGGAGAAATCGACATGACTGTGCTGACCCGGCGCACTGAAGCCATTCTTAATAAATTGCAGCTCAAGGACGTCAATGCAGGGGCCTGTACCGGTCCCGATGGATGGATCATGGACGACGGCGAAGAGATCGTCTCCTACAATCCCGCCACTGGCGACCGCATCGCCTCGGTGATCGAGTCCTCGGCCGCCACTTATGACCGAGTTGTCGAAGCGGCTGCCCAGCGCTTCCGGACTTGGAGGCGCCTCCCCGCCCCTCAACGGGGAGAGGTGGTGCGCGATCTGGGCAACGCACTGCGCCAACTCAAGGAACCGCTGGGCGAACTGGTCACCCTTGAAATGGGCAAGATCCGCGCCGAAGGGCTGGGCGAGGTGCAGGAAATGATTGACATCTGCGACTTCGCCGTGGGGCAGTCGCGCCAGCTTTACGGACTCAGCATGCATTCCGAACGTCCCGACCACCGCATGTACGAGCAGTGGCATCCCATGGGCGTCACCGGAATCATCACGGCCTTCAACTTTCCCGTGGCCGTGTGGTGCTGGAACTCGGCCATCGCCGCCATTTGCGGCAACACCATGGTGTGGAAGCCTTCCGAAGTGACGCCCCTGAGCGCCGTGGCCCTCCAGCATATCGCCAACCGCGTCATGTCCGATCATGGGCTGGAGGGCGTCTTCACCTTCGTCAGCGGCGGCGGATCCCTGGGAGCCCGCATGACCGAGGATCGGCGCCTGCCGCTGGTCAGCTTCACCGGATCGGTCAGGACCGGCCGCAAGGTGGCCCAAGGCGTGGCCGCCCGCCTGGGACGCACTATTCTTGAACTGGGCGGCAACAACGCCATCATCGTCAGCCGCCACGCCAACCTCGAATTAGCCGTCCGGGCCATTCTCTTCGGCGCCGTCGGGACCGCCGGACAGCGCTGCACCACCACCCGACGCATTTTCATGCATCGCGACATCGCCCAAGATCTGACCCGCCGCTTGGTGGAGGCCTACAAGCAAGTCTCCATCGGCGATCCGTTGGAAGAAGGCACTTTGATGGGCCCCCTCACCACGCCTCAAGCCGTCGAAGGCATGAAGGCCGCCCTCGACACCGTGGGCCAAGAGGGGGGAGAGATCCTCTGCGGCGGCGGGACGCTGCCCGACAAAGGTTCCCAATTCGTCCAACCGACCATCGTCAAGGTCCCGCAGCAGTTGCCCATCGTCTGTGAGGAAACCTTCGCTCCCATTCTCTACCTGATGGAGTACGATGATCTGGAGCAGGCGGTCGCCGCCCACAACGCTGTCCCGCAGGGGCTCTCCAGCGCCATCTTCAGCGACAAAGTGCAGGAGGTGGAACACTTCCTCTCTTCGGTGGGATCCGACTGCGGCATCGCCAACGTCAACATCGGCACCAGCGGTGCAGAGATCGGCGGAGCCTTCGGCGGCGAGAAGGACACCGGCGGCGGACGCGAGGCCGGATCCGACGCTTGGAAGTCCTACATGCGCCGCCAGACCACGACCATCAACTGGTCCGCCGAATTGCCCTTGGCTCAAGGCATTGAGTTCGGCTCTGATTGAGGCCTGCCCTGGGCGGCAAGTCTTCAGGCGATTCAATAACGATTTGTGATCGTCCTCACAAAGAATTTTCCTCTTTAGCGCGATCCTAAGTACATGCGAGAAAAGGCTTCTTCCCATTTGGGTCAGAGGTCTGCGCAAGGAATGCGTTCGCAGAGAGGGTGATCACTCATGCAGTCTAAACAGAAATCCAAGGATTCCATGCGCGGCTTCAGTCTCGTGGAGGCCATGGTGGCCCTGGCCGCGGGGCTTCTCGTGACGGGTGGCGCGCTGGTGCTGATGAATTCAGCCATGGGCGTCAGCGACATCGTAGGCCAGCGGGCCGAGATGCAGCAGAATGCCCGCGTGGCGCTCAACCTCATTGCCTCAGACCTCAGTCAAGCCGGTACCGGCATGCCCAATGGAGGCTTGGCCTTGCCCACCAATGAGAGAGGACGCAACCGCTCTACCGTCCGCGGATGCGGGCTGGACGAATCGTGCGGCTCCGACCGCGACTGGATCTATGAGGGTCAGAAGCTCTTCTCCGTCACGCCGGGTGAAGGACTGGGGCAGGTGGTCGATCCCGACGTGGGCGGAACGGGTGAGCCCACCGATATCGTCACCTTGGTCTACCGCGACCGGGCTCTGCGCCTGGACGAGTACCCGCTGGTCGACATTACAACCTCGGGAAGCCAGATCGACGTTGACCTGCGTAGTCCGGTCAACGTGCCCGGGGAAGGGGTCCTTCGCGGCGATGTGCTGGTGCTCAGCAACGCCAACGGCAACGCCGCCGCGGTGGTCACCAACTTGGCGGCCGATGTTCAGAACCGCGTCGTCTTCTCGGCCAGCGACGTACTCAACTTCAACCAACCCTCGGCGTCGCACGGGAATATCGCTTCGTTGCAGAATCGCGACGGGAATGGACGCCCTGACGGCACCTATCCGCCTACCAGGGCTTTCCGCATATTCGTCGTGACTTATTTCATCGACTCGGCAACCTACCCCGAGCGTCCCCGGCTGATGCGCCAGATCGGCGGACATGCGGCCGAGACTCTGGCCGAGTACGTGACCGATCTTCAGTTCACCTACGACATTTTCGATCCTGAGAACTCGACGGCTTCGGCCGGTCTCACCAACGTAGCCGCCGACGCGGCCTTGATTCAGAAGGTCAACGTCGCGCTGACCGCCCGCTCGCCGGGCACCTCCAGGATGGACAAGCGCGAGCAATTCGTCACCCTGACCACCTCGGTCAGCGGACGCAACCTGTCCTTCAAGGACCGCTACCAATGAAGAGTGCGAGATGATGACACACACCAAGACAATCCCTGCAAGGCGAGGTCAGAGAGGATACTCCTTCGTGGAGATACTGTCGGTCTTCGCCATGGTGGCGCTTCTGGCGGCGGTGGCCGTGCCCATGATGAACACCGCCATCCGCGAATCCCGCCTGAACTCCGCTCACGACTTCGTGACGATGGAATTGCGGCGGGCCCGCCAGGCAGCGGTCGATTTCCGCCGCAACCACCGCCTCACCGTCAACGCCGATGGAAGCATCACCCTGGAACGCCAGGAGATGCCCAGCCGCGACTGGACGGTCGTGAAGACCGAGTTCCTGCCGGCCGGGATGACCTTCGCGCCGCCGACGGGCGCTCCCACCGGAGAAGCCTCGCCCGATGGACTGGGCGGCGAGGCCATCGACTTCGGGGGTGCCAACCTGGTCTTCTTCCGTCCCGACGGTTCGGCCCGCGATCAAGTCGGGAACATCGTCAATGGAATCGTCTACGTCTCCAGCGAAACCAATCCCGATCGGGGCAAAGCCGTGACCCTTTTGGGCGCGACAGGCCGGATCAAGCCCTGGGATCTGGTTGAAAACGCCGACGGCGGCATGGAGTGGAAATGATGCCTGACAACAAGAGCAAAAAGAAATCGCAGGAAGGCTTCGGACTCGTCGAAGTCATGCTGGCAGGCCTCATCCTGCTGGTGGGAATGGTGACCTTGCTGGCGCTGTTCGCTCAGGCAATCGCTGCCACTCAGATCGCCAATTTGGACCTGATTGCCCGTCAGAAGGCCCGCGAGGCCCTGGAAAGCCTCTACACGGCCCGCAACACGCGCCAGTTCACCTTCGAGCAGTTGGCCAACGTCGACCAAGGCGGAGTCTTTCTCTCGGGATTGCAGCCCCTGACCACGCCGGGTTCCGACGGTCTGGTCAACACGGCCGATGACGGGGCGGTGGAGAAAATGATATCGGCGGGTCCCGACGGAACCATGGGTACGGGCGACGATGAAACCCGGCTCTTAAGCGACTACAGGCGCGAGATCGAAATCTCCGGCGGGGGCAGCGCCGATCTGCGCCGCGTGACCATCACCATCACCTATACCACGCCTCTAGGGACGACCCGGGAGGTGAGAATCGAATCGTTTGTCTCCCGCTTCCGCTAGAAAGAACGGGAAGGGAAAGCACTGAAGGCGGGGCCTGTTTGAAACCCTGAGTGGTTCGGAGGAATGAAGTTATGAAGGCCAAGTTGAATCGAAAAGCCCAGAGAGGGTTTGCTTTGCCCGCGGCCTTGCTGCTCTTGCTGGTCATGTCGGCTGTGGCCGTGGGGATGATCTACATGGTCCAGACCGAGGCCCGCGTCAGCGGTACCGACCTTGACGGCACGGCAGCCTACTATGCGTCCGAGGCCGGCATGGAAAAGATGATGGCCGACCTGAGCGCCCTCTACGACAACAATCAGGCCCCCAGCGCGGACCAGATCTTCGGGCTGGCAGCCTCCTCTCCCGACCTGTCGGGGATCGACTTTCCAGAATACAGCGTGCGCATGTTGGACGCCGATGAAGACGGCAATCCCGATACCGAAGTCCGCACCATCAGCGCCGGGGCCAACGAGGGAATGGTGGCCGACATCATCCCCCTGGAACTGCTTGTGACAGGCCGCGGACCCGGGGGAGCCGAAGTGCAGATGGTGCGCGACATCGAAGTGGCGCTGATTCCGGTCTTCCGCTTTGGCATCTTCTCAAGCGATGACTTGAGCTACTTTCCCGATCCCCAGTTCGACTTTGAAGGCAGGGTGCACACCAACGGCAACCTTTTTCTAGCCGCCGAGTCTGGGGGGCAAGTGGTCTTCAAGAGCAAGATCAGCGCGGCCGGAGAAATCATCCGCAAGCGTCTGGCCAACAGCGTTTCGACGGAAGACGCCGGCTACACGGGCGCCGTTTACGTCCCCACCCTGGCCAACGGCTGCGCCGAGAGCGTGGGCACCGACATATGCCGCGCGCTGGGCTTGGACGAGGGCAGCAAGGTCGACGGGGTCGACAGCTCCGACAATTCCCGGTGGCCCAGCGTCTCGCTGACCGATTACAACGGAATGATCGTCAACTCCGAGACCGGCGCCAAGCCTTTGGAACTGCCCCTGGTGAGCGAGGGCTCCGATGAAATCGAGCTCATTCGCCGGGCGCCTGGCGGCGAGAGCCCGACTTCGCTTCTGGGCCGCTCGCGTCTTTACACCAAGGCTCAAATCCGGGTTGTGCTCAACGACGAGGAAATCGATCTCCCGGCAGGCAACGGGCGCGCTCTTTCCAATGACGGCGAATACTTCGACGGCGTCAGCTACGGCGCTACCGATACAGCCTTCGCCGCGGTCGGATCCAGCAGCGGCGACCCCCTTGTCGGAGGCTACCTGCGGGTGGAAGCTTTGCAGGGAGGCACTTACAACGACGTGACCGGCGAGTGGCTCGACTTGGGCATTGCCCGCGAGAATCCCGACGCCATCCTCAAGTTCCAGACCGTCAAGTACAATTCCGTGACCGGCGAGCCCGTCTCCATCACAGAGTCCCAGTTCAACCAGGGAGAGAATTTCTGGCCCATCAATCTCTATGATACCCGCGAGGGCGAAGTGCGGGCCGTCAGCACGTCCACGACCGACTGCGCCCTGGGCGGCGTCATGAATGTCGTCGAAGTCGATTTGAACAATCTCCGCCGCTGGCTGGCGGGCGAAATCGGCCTTACCGGAAGCACAACCAGCGCCGGCACCCAGGACGGATACATCTTTTATTTCTCCGACCGGCGCGGCCAAGTGATTCCCAACGGAGAATACGGCTTTGAGGACGTCGTGAACCCCAGCTCCGCTTCAGGCACTCCCGATGGAGCCTATGACGAGTCGGAAGACGTCAACGAGAATGCGGCCTTGGAGACCTACGGCAACCAGAATCTGGGTCTCGGCTTCGGACTGAGCGAAGGCTCCTGGGCCGATCCCACTCACCGGGTCTCCTGCGAGACGGCTCAGCGCAGCCGGGTTTCGGGTGCCCGCCACGGCCTGAGACTGGTCAACGGCGCCCTGGGCAACCTCCCCTCCGCTGGAGGCGGCTTCACGGTTGCCAGTGAGAATCCGGTCTATGTTCAGGGCGATTACAATGCCCTCACGGGCATCGAATTTTCGGATTCCAGCACCCACGTCTCGGCCGCCATCATCGCCGACGCGGTAACACTGCTGTCCTCATCCTGGGTGGACTGGATGAGCTTCCAGGCTCCTGCCGACCCGGCTCAGCGCACGGCTTCGACAACCAGCTACCGCATGGCCGTGGCGGCTGGCAAGAACCGCAACTTCACCAAGGGCGCCTGGGGATCGAATGACACCGGCACCGACGGCGGAACCCACAACTTCCTGCGTTTGCTGGAAGACTGGGGAACCAGCACCCTCAAGTACCGGGGGTCGCTCGTGAGCTTCTTCTATTCCACCCAAGCGGTGGGCATCTACAAAACCTCCAATGTCTTCGAACCGGCCCAGTACGAGTACTCCTTCGACGGCGACTTCCTCAATCCCTCCGGGCTGCCGCCGGGGACGCCGCGCTTCCGAGACCTGGTCAACTTGGGCTACCAGCAGATCTTCAGTCCCGAGGGACGAGACTACATCCCCAGCGAGTTCTACGACGGACAACAAGGCCAACTGTAAGCTTCGACCGAACCTAACCTCCAGGGGGGAGCGGATTGAGTTTCCGCTCCCCCCTTTTTGTGTCTGCGGCCCCTCCCGCGCGGATCCTCACGCGGCTCCTCAACTGAAACAATCCTGCCCGGCGACGTATATACTTTAGCCATGGCTCATTCGGACGCGGAACTGGTCGAGTCGGCTTTGGCCGGAGAGGCCCAGGCGTTCGAACAGATCGTCAAGCGCTACCAGAGGTTGGTGTTCAACATCGTCTACCACTACCTGGGGGGCCGCAATGAAGTTGAAGACCTGGCTCAAGAGATTTTCCTCAAGGTCTACCGATCGCTGGACCGCTTCGACACGTCGCGTCCGCTCAAGGCTTGGATCGGCAAAATCGCTTCCAATGCCTGCCTGGACGAGTTGCGGCGGGCCCGCGTCCGGCGCGAGAGGTCTTTCGCCGATTTCAGCGAGGAGCAGGAGGACCGTATCCGCTACCTCTACGGCAAGTCGGCTGAGGGCGACGGGCTGACCGAAGACGAGGCGCGCGAGTCGCTCAGCCTGCTCCACCAGGCGCTGGACGAATTGAACGACAAAGACCGCATGGCCTTTGTCCTGAGAGAATTAGAGGAGCAGGACTATGCTGAGATTGCAGATGCCATGGGGGTATCGCAAGTGGCTGTGCGCATAAGGGTCAGCCGAGCCCGGAAGAAGTTGCAGAAACGCATCAAGTCGATGCTGGCCCGGCAGGACGCGCTGTCGGCCTGAACGAGGGGGACCCTGACGAACAGGGAGGGGAACACACCATGACCGAACACATCGATTTCAGCAAGCTGGAGCCCGATGAGTCCTTCGACCGCCGGCACCTTGAAGAGTGCTCCCGCTGCCGCGCCGATTGGGAGGCCTACGGCGTGGTCAGAGGACTGGCCCGGCAGGCGCCTTCCATCGAGGCGCCTCCCTTCTTCGCGGCGCGGGTGGCCCGTCTGGCCGTGTCCGAGCCCAGCCTTGCGGGGCCTTTCGTGATGGCTCTGCAACGTGCGGCGCAGCGCCTGCTGCCGGTCTTCGCCACTTTGGTCCTGGCCATCAGCGCGGGCGTTCTGTGGACTCAGCAACAGTCCTCCAGCCAGTCCGCAGCCTGGGATGTGAGCGCCGAAGAGGCGCAGGTCTTCGCACTGATGCTGGAGGATTCCTCCCAGGAGCCCGCTGAGGCCACCGTCACCGATCTTTTCGATCTCCTGGCCGCCCAGGAAGGAAGCGACGATGACCAATCGAAGTAAAGCCATTCTTTGGATCGTGGGCGTCTTCCTGGCCGGGTCGCTTTTCGGAGGAGGCGTGGCCGCCTTGATGCACCGTCCTCCCCCGCCCCCTGCCGAAGATGTCCTGCTGGATCCTCCTGGGCAGGACCTTCCCCCGGAGGCCTCTCAACCCGGGGAGGATCCTCAGACGGGAGGTCCGCTCGACTCTCCAGGGGACTTGGGTCCAAGGGGTCCCAATCACCGCCCGGGCGAGGGGAGGGACCGTCGCCATCGACCCGGCATGCGGGGCGAACTGCGCCGGCTGGCCCAACATCTGGAATTGAACGACCAGCAGTATGCGCAACTGGGTGGCATTCTCCGTCAGGCTCAGCAGCGCATGCAGGCCATGGACCGGGAAATGCGCCAGCGGCGCGCCCAAATCCGCCGCGATATCGGCGCCAGCATCCGCAGCATGCTCACCCCTGAGCAGAAGGACAAGTATGATGAGTACATCCACAAGCTCCGAGAACGCTGGCGGGACGGTCAAGATCGTTTCCAGGGGCGTCCCGACGACCGTCGTCCTGACCGTGACCGCTGAGTGACTCCCGAGGTCCTGCGCAAGCCTGAATTGCAGCCGATGCAAGCTTTCTCACTCTCATCTGCCAGCCCCATCCGCCCTTCCCCGGGGATGTGACCCCCGAAAGCTCCCTTGGGACCGGGCGGTTCAACTCTGATTCGCCCAAAAAACCTATCTGGCACGCTGTTTGCGGCTCTCCAGAACGGAGGCCGCAATGAATCGACCGTCACATAAGATTGAGTTCGTCTTTTCTCACAGCCGCGCATCTCGGTTGGTAGAATGGAAAACTTGCGGGACGGAACCCTATGAATTCTTTGCGCCACCTTTTGACGATCGCCTTGGCGGCGACTCTTTTGATGCTGCCGCTGCAGGCCCAGAACCGCCGCCGGGCCCAGGAAAAATGGGAAGTTTCCTTCACCACGGGCTGGACCGAGTCCAGCGACGAGGCCTTCCCCACCTCCTCCTTGGACGGAGTCAAGAATGTGGACGTGGACGTCAACGGCGGAGCCACTTTCGCCTTCTCCGTGACCGACCATGTGGCCCGCAGCGTCGGATTCGAGCTGGAGTATGCGCTTTCCGACCACGATTCGGCCTTCTTCGGACTCTCTTCCGCCCTTCCCGCGCTCGACGTCAAACAGCGGCTGCACCGCATCTCCTACAATGCCGTCCTCTATCCGGCAGGACGCCAGGGCCGGCTGCGGCCTTTTGCCCTGGTGGGCGCCGGGGCCACCTACTTCCAGACGTCCACCGATCAGGAGACGCTGGCTCTTCAGAACAACGTCGACCTGAGAAGCCGCTGGGAATGGATGTACAATTTCGGCGGAGGAGTGAAGTGGTTTCTCAACCAACGCTGGGCCCTGCGTTTCGACGTGCGCAACTATGTGGTCAATGCCCCCGATTTCGGGCTGCCTCGGCAGGATCAAAGCAACGGCAACGGCCAACTCGTCCCCGGACTTCGCCCGGAAGGCGACTTCCGGCACCTCTACTTCGGCGCCGGTTTCACCTATTCGCTGCCCGGCCGCCCTTAAGCCGCTTTAGCGGCCTGCCTAGTCCTGAAGGCCGAGCCGGAAATCCTGGGGCGCTTCTTCCCTCGAGGCGGCAACATTCTGTTCCCAAGTCCCTCTCAATCATTGGCTGAAAACGACCATGTCTTTTTCCAACCGATTCTCCGCTGTCGCTCAGATCCTCTCGCTCGCCGTCCTCCTATGCTCGAACCTCGCGGCCCAGGACCTACGCCAGGAACGCTTCATGAGCGAGGCCCGCGAGGCTTTTCAGGGCATCTACAGTCTTGACTACCAAAAGGCCTACGATGAATTGCTGCAATTGCGCCAAAAGCATCCACAGCACCCGGCGCCGCCTCTCTACTTGGCGACCGTGAAGTGGCTGGCGGAACTCTTCCAACGCCAGAACCTCGATCTCGACCTCTTCCTGGCGCCGGGCTACTTCGCCGAAGAAGGCGAGCGCGAGATGCCCGAGAAAGACCGCGAGGCCTTTTTCCGCTTTCTGGAGGAGAGCCGCGAGAAAAGCCAGACCATTCTCGAGCAGAATCCCGGCAACAAGGACGCCCGCTACTTTCTGGGCGCGTACTACGGAATCCGGGCCTCTTTCGCCATCACGATCGACCATAGCGTCAAGCAGGCCTTCGACTTCGGCAAAAAGGCTTACAAGCAGCACCACGAGCTGGTGGAGGAAGATCCTGACTACTACGACGCCTACATGAGCGTGGGGTTGTACGAATACATCGTGGGAAACCTGCCTTGGTACATCAAGTGGCTGGCCAGCATTCTGGGGTACTCAGGCAGCGAAAAGCGGGGTTTCGAGTACCTCGATACCGCCAAGGAGAAGGGCGCTTATGTGCGCGACGATGCCGCCGTCCTGCAGATGGTGCTTTTCGTGCGCGAAAAGCGCTATCCGGAGGCTTTGGAGATCGCACGCAGCATGCACGGCCGCTACCCCCGCAACTTCCTCCTGCACATCAACCAGGCCCAGATTCTGGAGATGATGGAGGAGTATGGGCGCTCGGTTGAGGTCTACCGGGCGGTCCTGCAACTCGCCGACCAGGAGCAGGAGAACTACGATCAGTTAGACGCCAATCCCTTCCGCTACAAAGTGGCCGCCAAGTTCGAACAGATGGGCAAGACCCAGGCGGCGCTGCGGGAACTGCGGGCCATCATCGCCGATCCCCGGGCCACCCATTCCCAGAGGGTGACGGCCCACCTCTACGCGGGACGCCTGCATGAGCGCTACCACCGTCCCCGAGAGGCGGCTTCTCACTATCAAGCCGTACTGGCCTGCGAAAACCACGGCAACAGTCACGACCAAGCCCGCCTCGGCCTGGAACGCACTCGAGAGTAGACGAGGTGCGAAGGTCGAGGTTCGAAGTGGGAGATGCGAGGTTCGAAATTCGAAGTGCGAAGTGTCGGAAGTGGGAAGGGGGAAATCACCCTTCCCACTTCGCACACCAAGTCGCACTTCCCTAGTTCCGGGCCTTTCGGTATTTGTCGTAGAGCCGGGTGTGTTTCGACTCCAGAGAAACCTCGCGGCCTTTGATGAAGAGGTGCTTGATTTGGGTCTGGTACTCGAAGATGTCTCCATCCGTGACGACCAGATTGGCGATTTTGCCTTCCTCTACCGAACCTAAGCGGTCGTCGACGCCGAAGAACTCGGCCGGAGTCAGCGTGATGCTGCGCAACGCTTCCTCAGGCGAGAGCCCGTAGGCGACCGCGTTGCCCACTTCAAAAGGCAGGGTGCGGGCGTTGGCCGAGCCTCCCGTGGCGATGGCGAAGCGGACGCCGGCTTCTTCCAGAATCCTAGGCGTCTCGTAGATGATGTCGTTGGAATCGTCCTGGCGGTTGGGCAACGACTGGCGCGGCCCCAGGATGACCCGCACATCGTGCTCTTTGAGAAAGTCGGGTATGCGCCAGGCGTCGTCAGCTTCCAAGATGACGTAGTTCAGGCCCGTCTCCTCGGCGAAGGTGACGGCGTTCTTGATGTCGGCGTGGGAGGAGGCCTCGATGACGGCCAACTGGCGTCCCTCGACCAGCGGGATGAGAGCCTCTAACTGACGGTCGGGGACGCTCACCTGGTCGCGCTCTTGAGCATAGTGCTTGACGCGGGCGAAGAGTTCCTTCAACTCGGCTGTCTTGGCCTCGAATTCCTCCTGGGCCTTCTTGTAGCCGCCGGCGCCGCCTCCACCGCGTCCGAAGCGGCGGGAGCGCAGCGAAAGCACCTCGGGAAGCTCGATGTACATGGCGCCATTGCGCTCGATTTCCATGTCCTCCTGGCTCCAGCCGTCGAGGTGGACCACGGCGCCCTGGCCGGCGATAGTGCCGCCCGAAGGACGCGTCACCGCATGGGTGATGCCATCCACACGGGCTACGGGAATGTGCTCGCTCTCCACGTGGATGGCCGTCCAGGCCAGCAATTGAGGCGAATACTCGCCCATCTCGGAAAAATCGTTGGTGACCGCCACCTGTCCGATCTCGGTCAAGCCCAGGGAAGTGTCGGCGTTGAAGATTCCGGGATAGACGGTGAGTCCCCGACCGTCGATGCGGGTGGCCCCGCGCGGCCTTCGAACACGGTTTCCCACTTGCGAGATGAGTCCGTCCTCGATGACAACGCTGCCCCTCTCGATGACCTCGCCGGAGACGGTCACGATGCGGGCGTCCTGAATGACGTAGCTCTGGGCCGGAAGAACAGCCACGCAGAGGATTGCCGCTAAGGCGGCCCAAATCAATCTGAGGCTTCTCATTGGCGGCCTCCTTCCTCGATGGAGTGGACGACGTCAACATCTTCCACCTTCTCTTGCTGGTCGCCCTTCTTCGACTTGTCCTGCTCCAGAAGGCGTTTCTTCTCTTCTTCGAGCTGGGCCAGGCGCTGGGCTTCCATCTCGCGGCTGAAGTACCGCTGGCCGTCGATGTAGACCTCTTCGGCAATGGCGTAAACGCTGAGCGGGAAGTTGTTCCAGATCACCACGTCGGCGTCCTTGCCGGCTTCCAGCGAACCCACGCGGTCGTCGATGCGCAGTTGTTTGGCGGGATTGATGGTGACCATGGCCAGAGCGTCCTCGGCGTCGAGTCCGCCGTAGCGCATGGCCTTGGCGGCTTCCTGGTTGAGGTGGCGGGCTTCTTCGCCGCTGTCGGAGTTGATGGAAACCACGATGCCCTTGTTGTGCATGATGGCGGCGTTGTAGGGAATGGCATCGTAGGCCTCGACCTTATAGGCCCACCAGTCCGAAAAAGTGGACGCGCCGGCGCCGTGCTCGGCGATCTCTTCGGCCACCTTGTAGCCTTCCAAGACGTGCTGGAAGGTGCCGACCGTGAAACCGTAGTCCTCGGCCACGCGGATCAGCATGAGGATTTCGTCGGCCCGGTAGCAGTGGGAATGAACCAGCCGTTCTCCCTTGAGCACCTCGACCAGCGGCTCAAGCTGCAAGTCGCGGCGGGGCGGAATCAGCGGGCTGACGCCCCGAGCCTTCTTCTCCTCGTACTCGTCCCATTCGGCCTGGTAAGCCAGAGCGCGGTTGAAGGCGTCGCGGATGACGTCTTCCACCCCCATGCGGGAGGCGGGATAGCGTCGGTCGCGTCCGCGGGTGTAGAGCGGTATGCCGGGACGCTTGGGGTTCTCGCCCAGGGCGAATTTGATGCCCGGCTTGGCGCCTTTGAACTTCAGTTCTTCGCCCGTCTTGCCCCAACGCAGCTTGACCACCTGGTTCTTGCCCCCGATGGGATTGGCGCTGCCGTGCAGCAGGTTGGCGCTGGTGACGCCTCCCGCCAAATCGCGGTAGATGGTGAAGTTGTCGGCGTTGATGACGTCCTCGGTGCCGGTCATGGAGGAGACGTTGGTGCCGCCCTCGTTGATGGAATCGAGGGCGATGTGGGAGTGGCAGTCGATGATGCCGGGTGTCACCCACTTGCCCTGGGCGTCCACCACTTGGGCTCCCTCGGGGACATCGATGTCGCTTCCCACGGCGGCGATCTTGCCGTCGCGGATCAGCACCGAGCCTCTCTCAATGGTTCCTTGTGGACCCATGGTCATGATGGAGGCATCGCGGATGACGATGTCCGAAGCCCAAGCCGGAAGGCTCAAGAGGGCCAAGACCAAGATAATAATGAACAGGTTGCTTCTCATGTCGCTTCTCCTTCTCCACTTCCGCTAGGGGATCTTGCTGCCTTCAATCGGCGCCGTACCCAGTCCGCTGACGTCGGCGATTCCTACGATTTCGTTGCCCGAGGCGGTCCCCGAGAGGGTGATCTCGGTGGGTCCCATGCCCATGTCGACGGTGATCTTGAAGGTGAATTCGTTGCCCGTATAGGAACCGTCGTAGATGTCCACGCTGCCCATGGAGGGCGAGATGACCGCGCCGCTCAGGGCTCCGCTTGAGGCCTGCAAGTCGAACTCGATCTGCTGATTGCCGTCGGGGGCCATCACGGTTACGTCCCAGCGTCCGCTGAAGTCCACTGGCTGGCCGTCGCCTTGGGGCGCCTTTCTCTTGGGCTTGGAGGCGATGTCAAACTTTTCTCCGTCCACGAAGACGTGCTTGAGGGCGGTGTCCTGCTCGAACAGGTCGCCGTCGGCCACCACCAAGTTGGCGATCTTGCCCTTCTCGATGCTGCCCAACTGCTGATCGACGCCCAGGATGCGGGCGGCGTTCAAGGTGGCGGCCTGCAGGGCGTCCTCTTTGGAGAGGCCGTTTTCGACGACCTTGCGCAGCCCTTCTTGAAAATCACGGGCATTGCGCGAACCGCCGCTGGTAAAGGCCACGGTCACTCCCGCCTTAACCAGTTGGGAAGCGGCCCTGGGGGCCTCCACCCGGTAGCGGATGGCAGCCAGCGACTCCTCGGCGTCGGGGTGCTGGTCGCGGGGCTGGGTGGGGAAGTCAAGGCTGAAGAGCACCGGGACGCCGGCTTGGGCCAGCTCCTGGGCCGTGCGCGCTCCCTCGAATCCGCCCGCCACCGCGGCCTTGATGCCGAACTCCTCGGCCAAGTGCAGGACGCGGCGTATCTCGCGGGCCCGTTGAGCGGGAAAGACGGCCATCATCTGACCCTCCACCAAGGGCTGCAAGGCCTGTAAAGCGCGGTCGGTCTCGGGTCTCCGGAGTCCTGCGGGATTCTCGCCGTAGGTGCGCTGAGCCTGGCCATAATGGCGGGCGTCCAGCAGGGTCTGCTTGATGTGGGCGATCACGCCCATCAGCGAACCAGGATAGGTGCGTCCCGACAGTCCTTCGAAAGACATGCGCATGGCCACCGGCGAACGGATGATCATGCGGTCGGGATCATTGCTGCTGTTGAGCGCCACCACCGCCGTCTGGCCCATAAAGATGCCGTCGGCGGGCGCGACGTGCAGGGTCAGGACTCCGGCCTCGCGCCAAGCCGACAGCTTCGAACTCAGTTCCTCGTCGAGCTTGTCGGCGGCGTGGACGTAAGAATAAAGTCCGGGTCCCTCGCCATTGTCGGAGCTCTGACCGCGGCCCGAGTCGTCGCCTTCGCGGCCTTCGCGCATGAGGCCGTTCTCGGTCAGCGCATCGATCAGCCCCGGATAGACGTGCATTCCGCTCAGGTCCAGTCGGCGCGCTTCGGCGCGCACCTCCAGACCGGCGCCCACGGCTTCGATCAAACCGTCCCGGATCAGCACGGTGCCGTTCTCCAGCACCTCTCCGGAAACCGTGTGGACGGTGGCTCCCTGCAAGGCATAGACAGCCGGTTTCAAGTCGGGCATGACGCCCACGTCCTGGGCCGGAAGAGATGCTGTCGCCAGCACCGCCACGGCCGACAGGACCGTCATCAAGATTTTCATGGAATCGTTCTCCTCTCCCCAAACACCCTGACAAACAGAAAGACCGAGGGGAAGTTGCCAAAGGTGGATTGGCAGGCTAGTTTAAAGCAGTCACCGCGTACCTGGCAATGAAAGAGCAGCTTCTCCAATTCAAACCGCGCCCCGCCGGGCCGATGACGGGAGCAGCCAGAGCCCAGACCCATTCATGACTTCCCGCCGGCTGACAGCTCAGACCCTCAAGACCGCTTGGAAAGTGGTGGATACGGTTTTTGCCCACTATGCAGTGGCCGAGGAAGACCGCAACCGCATGTTGCAGGCGGTGACCCTGATCGGCTTGGCCGACGTGGCTCAGGCCCGCATCATCGGCTGGACCTCGCCTCCTCCCGGCGACAGCGTCCTGGTCTTCAGCGGTCTCCGCTCGGTGAGCCTCAAGAAAGATCCGGACAGCCGCTACCGTCTGCGCAAGGGCTATTCAGAAGAAAAGGCCGACCGGGCCTATGACGAAGCCGAATCCCTCTTCGACCGCTATCAACTGCCCGACGACGAACGCGCCTCCCTCTACAGCGCCCTTCCCTGCCTGGGACTGGCCGCCCTGCAGGATCACTTGGTGTGGAAGCAGCCTCCGCCTTTTCTCTGAAAAAACCCAGGTACTGAACTCGAACTCCGCTAGTCGCCCTTCGGACGTTGCGCTTGCCGCCGCCGACCTACTCCCGGCTTTGCGCACTGAGAGGGATGTAGTCGCGATTGACCAGGTCCCAATAGCTGCTGTAGGGTTCGCGCCGCTGCTGGCGGACGAAGGAGGCTGCCGATTGCAGCAGGCAGGTCACGAAATGACCCGGGCGTGCCTCGGGATGGACGCCGGCATTGCCGAAGTGGGTGCGGATGAGGACGCTCTTTTCGTCCACAGGCAACGCGCTCAAGTTCTCGGCGTACTGCTCGAAGACGCCGTTGATGAAGAGATAGAATTCGACATTGGAGAGATAGAAGGCGCTCACCACCAAGTCACGGTCATCCAAATAGTTCCCCAGAGCCTTCAGAGCATTGGGACCGGCGAAGTCTCCGATCAGGGGAATCACGCGGTTTTCCTCTTGCATCTTCTTGAGGAACAGAAAGTCCTCTCGCCGCTCCAGGAAATGTCCCCGGCGCTGCTGCAGGTCGGTGGCCAGCACTAATTGGGCATAGTTGGGGTAAAATGGCCGCGGACGGCGCCCGTGGCTGGTGAAGCGCAGGTTGAGGCCGTGAGTCATGAAGGGCCGGCTCAGGCGCCTCAGCGAGTTCTCATCCACGGCCCTGACCAAAGCGGGAAAACGGGATCGCAGCGATTCGAAAATCGATCTGAACTGCTCATCGTAGAGTTTCTGGTCGGCCGGCAAGCCCACGAAGAGCTTGACCAAGTCGGCGGCGTCCGCCTCTTCTCCCGGCCGCTCCACATCTTCCGGCAGCGGACGCGCCAAGGCCCGCGTGAGGAAGTCCACGCGGTCGGAAGAGCGCTCGAAAAGCTCCTTCCAGTAGAGGTGAAAGAGCAGATTGTCGCGTCTCAAATCCAGGATGAAGGCCGCCTTTGGACGCAGGTGGGCGATGTAGGTGAAATTCTGTCCTGGTCCCACGCCCAGGTAGATCCGCCCCTCAGCCGATCCCTTTTCGATGCCGGATAAGGCGTGCTGATAGGAGGTCTCGTTGGATATGAGATTGTCGGTGTCGAAATAGCCGGGAGCTTCGCTGAGGCGGCTGGAGACCCTCTCAAAAGCGGCATCATCCAAGCGGCCGGGCGCTGGCAGTTCGCTCTGACAGGCCAGAGTGGCCCATCCCGCCATGAGCACGGACAAAAAAAGCCAGAATCGAGATCGGAACAGGCGGTTGCGAATAGCAGCAAGGGTCACGGTCAGCCATTATACAATGGCGTCCGGGGGACCCGGCGGGGCCCGCTCTGAGGTGACCCCTCGACCATTTCGCCGCATCACGTATAATGGTTGGGTAGATCACCGAAAGTAGGCATGGCTAGAACCGCGACGCTGCTCCTTATTCTGACGCTGCCTTGGACTTACGCCAGCGACACTCCCGATCGCGGCGGCCAAGAAGAAAGCCATGATTTCGTCTTTGCCCGCCTCATCTATTCGGGGGGCGGCTGGGGACGGCGGTCCTCCTGGAGCGTGGACTATCCCAAAGCTGATCAGCAGTTCCTCTATGTGTTGCGCAAGCTGCACGACTTCAACTTCATTCATCCCCGCGGCCGGGCCCTGCGGGTGACCGATCCCGAGATCTTCCGCTATCCCTTCCTCTACGCCGTTGAAGTGGGCCACATGGAACTCTCTCCACCAGAAGTCGAAGCCTTGCGCACCTACCTGCTGCGGGGCGGATTCCTGGTTGTGGACGACTTTCACGGGTCCTGGGAATGGCGCAATTTCTACCGCCAGATGAAGAAGGTCTTCCCCGAATATGAACCCCGTCCGCTCAGCGTCGAGCACCCCATCTTCCACTGCTTCTACAGCATCGACCGGCTCATTCAGGTGCCCGGCCTGCAATACCTCTACTCCGGCAGCCTTTCCGAAAAGGGGGGCGTCGAGCCCCACTACATGGGAATCGAAGACGACAGCGGTCGCTTGATGGTGATGATCAACCACAACGTTGACCTGGGAGACGCTTGGGAATGGGCCGAGGTCGACGAATATCCCCGCCCCTTTGCCGAAATGGCCATCAAGCTGGGCACCAATTACATCATCTACGCCATGACCCATTGAGGGCAGTGCGGCGGCCCGTAAAGCTATTTCGCGCCGTCCAGAGGCTGTCCCAAGAGTACGCACCGAGACATTTTCGAAGTGCCGCTATTGCACCCTTGAAGGGTTTATTTGCCGGTATTAAGCTTACCCAGGGTGCCGCTCAGACGCTTTTTGCGCCTTCACTTTACCCTGGGCTGGCTTTATGGCTTGCCTTCAGCGATGCCAGAGGGAAGTGAATCGGTTGGCCCCTCCATTCGTCCAAGCTGCATGGGTTTGTAACGCAAACTAGTTCTTGACACCAACTCGTTTGGGGCGTACAGTTAAGTTTGTGATGCAAACCGGACATCCGCAAGTGCCTGCTCGAGACGATATCGAGCGGTTGCGCTTCGTGACCGAAAACTATACTCAGATCCAAGGCCTGCGTCTGGTGCCTTTCGGTCTCTTCTTCCTGGCCAAGGGACTGGGCGGAGAAGCCTTCACCGACAAGTGGGTGCTCTTTCCCAGCCTGCTGGCGGCCTTCCTGCTCTTCTTCCTCATCGGACGCTACTACGAGTCGCGCTTCGGACGCGTCAGGCGCAAGACCAGTTGCTTGGTCAAGGACGCCCTGGCCGCCGGATTGACGCTGATCCTGATCACCGCGGGAGTGCAGCTCGAAAACAGCTACGACCTGCCCTTCAATTTGGTGGCTTTGGTTGTGGGTGGACTTTTCTTCTATATCCACCTCCACTCCGTGGGGCGCCGCAGCCACTACGGATGGCTGGCGCTGCTGTTCGTGCTGCTGGGACTGTTGCCGGCCACCGGCTGGGTGACTGCCGAACAGATTTTCGCCCCCCAGCCCACCATCGGAGATTTCATGCTGGCCGGTGCCTATATCCTGGGCGGCGTCCTTGACCACAGGATGCTTGCCCGCAGTTTCCCTCCAGATCCTGACGAGGAAAGCGATGACGACGCCTTTTGACGAGATCGCCGGCCTCAACAAGATCATTCACGAGCCAGCCCGTCTGGCCATCCTGACGGCGCTGAGTTCGTGCAAGAAGGCCGACTTCCTCTTTCTGCGGAGATTGACGGGCCTGACCAAGGGAAACCTCTCGGCTCACTTGGCCAAGCTGGAGCAGTCGAGCCTGGTCGACATCGAGAAGACCTTTTTGGGCAAGAAGCCCGCCACTTTCGTTCGCCTCACCGATGAAGGATGGAGCCAGATCGAGGCCCACTGGAAACGTCTGGAGAACCTGCGCAACGGAGCCCGTCATTGGTCGCCTGAAGAGGAGGCCGGCCCGTGAAGCAGAAAAGCGCCCAACGCATTCGAAAGACTCGCTTAGGAGATCCCATGACCCGTGAAAATAAACCTTCAGTCCGCCTTCAGTTCAAGAACCAGGATTTCGAAAGCCAGGAGGCTCTTCTCTTGGAGCAAGTGCTCCGGGGACATCATGAGGCCTATGGCGCCATATTCAGTCATTACCGCGACCAGGCCCTGGGTTTGGCCCTGACCTACACCCGCAACCGCGAAGACGCCCTCGACGTGGTTCAGGAGGCTTTCATCAAGGCCTTCCAGAATTTGGACAAGTTCGACCGGCGCAGGCGCTTTGCTCCCTGGCTGCTTTCCATCGTCCGCAACTTGTCCATCGACCTCATCAGACGGCGCAAGTTCGACGGGCCGGAATTGGTCCAGGAAGCCCTGAGCGACGGCCGCTCGCAGGGCGCAGGCGACCGCCGCCTGATTCGTCGCGAAGTGCACGAAGTGCTGAGCCGCCTCAAGCGGCCTCACCGCCGGGTCATTCTGCTGCGCGAGATCCTGGGCTATTCCTACGCTGAAATCGCCGAGGAACTGGAGATCCCCATCGGCACCGTCATGTCGCGTCTCCACCAGGCCCGCCACTGCTTCAAGCGGGAAAGCGCCCGCCGCCGCCGCGCCGCCTTGCCGGCCACTGACCGTGCGCTGGCTTCGGCCGCTTGAAGACCCTTTTGCAGCCGCCCTGACTCTCCGCCGAGGACGGGGGAGGCCGTTGCCCCGCGAGGACGTTTGGTCCATACTGAGTCCCATGAAACGGGTTCCTCTGAAGGAGATGACCGCCGTGCTCTTGAGCCTCTTCCTCTTCGCTTGCTCCGCGCCTTCGCACAAGGAGAAGGCCGACTTGGCCCTGCTTGATGCGCGTATTTGGACGGCCGATCCCGAGCGGCCTTGGGCTGAGGCCCTGGCCGTCTCCGGCGGACGCATCACAGCCGTGGGAAGCTCTGAGGATATCCAGGCCCTGGTTGGAGACGAGACTCAGGTCCTGGAGGCCGAGGGGACCTTCGTTACGCCCGGCTTCATCGATTCTCACATCCACTTCCTGCAGGGCGGGGCCAATTTGCTCTCGGTGCAGTTGCGCGACGCCGCCACCCCTGAAGAATTCGTCCAGCGCATCGCAGACTATGCCCAGGAGCTGCCTTCCGGCGAGTGGATCCTGGGAGGCGACTGGGATCACGAGCGCTGGGGTGGAGAGCTGCCCAAAGCCGAGTGGATCGACGAGGTCACGCCCGAGAATCCCGTCATGATCAACCGCCTCGACGGCCACATGGTGTTGGCCAACAGCCTGGCCATGGAGTTGGCTGAAGTGGGTCCCGAAAGCGAAGAGGTGGAGGGCGGAACCATCGTGCGCGATGATCAGGGCCGTCCGACGGGCATTTTCAAGGACAACGCCATGGACCTCATCGGGTCGGCCGTCCCCGAGCCCACCTTGGAGCAGATCACCCGGGCCTTCGAGGCGGCTCAGAAGCATGTCACCGAACAAGGGGTCACCTCGGTCCACCACATGGGATCGTGGGACGATTTGAAGGCATTCCGGGACGTCCAGCGCATGGACTTGCTGGGCATCCGCATTTACGCCGCCGTTCCCCTCCATACCTGGCAGCGGCTGGAGCTGGAGATCAAGAATCTGGGACGGGGCGACGAATGGCTGCGCATCGGCGGACTCAAAGGA
>DATIPO010000010.1:0-11091 GCA_035471925.1 Acidobacteriota bacterium | reverse complement strand
CCGGTCTGCCAATCGGCTAGGGCGCCGCAGGCAGCAGTTGAATGTTGGATTCGGCGCGGTCCACGCGGACCAGCAGCAACGAGGCATCATCGGGGGATATGCTGATGGCCTGAGCGGGACCGAAAAAGAGACGCTTGAGAGAAGCGACTTGCTGCCAGGGTGCATCCTGTCCGCCATCGGCCGGGGCGGTCGGCTCAAGCGGCGCCTGAAACAAAACCACGGATTGGTTCTTAGGGTCGGACCGGAACACATAAATGCTGTGGGGAGTCAGCGTCCACCCGCCGTGCAGGGCCCATTGGGGGATTTGAGCGACTTTGCGGGCCTTGCCGCCGCCCACCGGTTGGCGGAAGATCCCCTCGTCGTTGGAAAAAAAGAGCCAGCGGCCGTCTCTGGAGGCCAAGGCCCGTCGGCCGCCATCGGTGGTGACTTGGCGGGCGGGTCCCCCTTGAGAAGGGAGCTTCCAGATTTCGCTGCGGCCCGTACGGGAGGTGGCGAAGTAGATCCACCGGCCGTCGGCTGAAAATGCCGGCCATCGCTCGTCCCCCGAGTCCGAGGTCAGCCGGCGGGGAGGACCGCCGCGCGAAGGCACGCTATAGAGGTCGGACTCTCCATCGCGGCGCGCCTCGAAGACCAGCCTCCGGCCGTTGGGCGACCAAGCCGGACGCGCCGCCGAGGCCGCCTCCAGCCGGGTCAACGGACGGGCATCCTGGCCGCCGGCCGTGGCCGTCCAAAGCTGAAACGAACCCGTGCGGTTGGAAACGTAAGCGATCTGTCCACCGTCGGGAGAGTAGACGCCGTGCCAGTCCCAGTAAGTGGAAGGCGCTACCTGGGTGGGCTCGGCCTCCTTTTGCTGCAAGGGAATCGACCACAGGTTGGTGTCATAGTCCCATTGTTCGTAGAGGAGATGCCCCTGGGCGGTGATCTTGGGGTACTTGAGGTTCCATCCCGGCAGTCGGACGGGGCCGAGATCCTGGCCCTCCGGAGACAGGCGCCGGATCTGGTAGCCGGGGCCGTCGCTTTCAGTCGACACCAGCACCGAGCCGTCTTGGGCGACGGTGTGTCCCAGGATGGTGGCGGAGAGCCGGCTGAAGCGGCGCTCGGGCCCCTCCAGCGGCTTGATCCACAGATCCTGGCTGAACAATTCCTGAGCGCGCCGGAAAAGGAGGGAGCCGTCCTTCAGTACGAGGGGCTGGGAGTCGCCCAGCCAACCTTGGGGAGGATCGGTCACCGGCTCGGGGTCGGCGCCGTTTAGTGGGATCCGTACCAAGCGCGACGCCGATCCGCAGCCAAGGCCGCTCACCCCGATCAGATCTTTGCCCCCGGGCGCCCAGGCTAGGCCGGACTGAAGGCCGGACGGACAGGACCTCACAAGTTCTTCCTCGCCGCTGCCCAGTCGGACGCGCATGATCCGGCACTTTCCGCTGGTATAGCGCAGGAAGACCAGGGCGCCTCCATCCGGGGTGAAGAGCGGAGACATGTCAAAACCTGGTCCCTGGGTGACCTGAGCTGAGGTTTGGCTGCGGCTGTCCCAGAGATGCAACCGGGCGTCCAGATCGGGCGAGGCTTGGGCCATGTAAGCCACGAGGTGGCCATCGGGAGAGAGGACCGACTGGCTTTCAAGTCCGGGAAGCGCGCTCACGGGACGCGGCGACTCGGCCCAGCCCAGTGCCTCCGCTGCCGGCGCGGGACGAAGCCAGGGCACCGTCGCCAGCAGCACCAAGGCAAGGCCCAGAACTGCCAGCGCCACCCAAGCCGGCAGGGCCTGTTGGGCGGTCTTCGTCCGAGTTGCTGGGTCAGGCAGCCCTTCTCCGCTTTCCGGCCGCACCTGCGCCATTAAGCGGTAGCCTCGCTTGGTGATGGTTTCGATGACGGCAGGACTGCGGGGGTCGTCGCGGAAGGCCCGGCGCAACTCCGAAACGGCCCGAGTGAGGACTTTCTCGCCCACATTGACATCGGGCCAGACCGCGTCCATCAGGACGTCGCGGCTCATCACCTGACCCGGACGCGAAGCCAGGCACACCAAGACCTCCATCACCTTGGGCTCGACATGGCGAGTCCCGCGGGGACCCTCGATTTCGTTGAGATCGGGACGGACGACAAACTCGCCCACCCGAAAATGCTGCATCTCGGCTTCGGTCACGTCTGTTGCAATGAACGCCTACGAGCCCTTGGGCGTTCGTTTTTCTCGCCGCCCTTACTCTTTCCTTACCTCAATTTGTCGCCAAGCATACGACTTTGGCGGGCCGATGCAGTGCAATTCAGGATGCTGCGCGAGCGGCAGGACGTTTCGGTCTTCCCTCCCACTGGAGATCCACGACGTCATGTGGGGCGGGGTGCCCAATCACGCAGCGGGGAGAAAGAACACTTAAGGAGAGCAATGAAGAGAAAAGCTTTCATTTTAGTAGCCGCCCTCATCCTGGGCGTCCTGACTCAGCCTGCGGCGGGCCAGGCCACGATCGACAACTTGGTCTTCCCCGAGGGGACTGCCACACAGCCGCTCGGTTCCCTGGGCGGCGTGAAGAAAGGCGGGGACGGCCCTCACACTCTGATTCTTCTGGCAGGCGCTCCCTTCGGCAGCGAAGTATGGAGCGGCTTCATGGAGCGCAACGCCGAGCGTTACACGATGTACGCCGTCACACCCGCCGGATACGCCGGCACTTCGCCGCCACCCCTGCCCGACGACCCGGCCGCCTTCGTCCCGCCGGTTTGGACCGAGGCCCTCTATCAAGGCCTGCTCGAATTGGTGGAGAAGGAGGGGCTGGAGCGCCCCGTCCTGGTGGGACAGCATCTGATGTCGGTGCATTACGTCCTGCGCATGGCTCAAATGCATCCTGATCGCTTCAGCGGAGTGGTGGCCATAGCCGGAAATCCCTACGGCCCCCTGGCCGGAGGCGGCACTCGCTTGCCCTCAGAAAATCAGCAAAGCAGCTTCATCAGCCAGAATTTCGTTCCTTTCTACCGCACGGTCAGCCTGCAAACGTGGAGAGCGGGAGATTACCCGGCGTCAGCCTTCTCGCAGGACCCGGTCAAGGGGCGGGCCTACGAACTCCTTCAAGAGAGCGTGCCGCTGCCTCAGCAGCTCCGCTACTTTCTGGAGTTTCTCTCCACTCAGACCCGGCTCGCCCTGAGTGAAATCCAGGTTCCGGTACTGGCCCTGCTTCCACAAGCCAACGTGGACAGCGCCTATACCACGGCGCTCAACAACGGGATGTCGCGGGAACAGGTCGAGGAATACCTGGTCAAGAAATACGGCAGCCTCAAGAAGGCTCACCGGGAGCTGCGAAAGTCCACCGCTTGGGAACCCTATCGCTCCCAGTTTCAGGATGTGCGGATCCTCTACCCGGCCGACAGCGGCTTGTTCATGATGGCCGACCGTCCTGAGTTCGTGGACGGCGCCATCGCCGCCTTTGTGGAAGAGGTTACAGCTTCCGCGGAGGACTAGAAAGCACCGATTGTCACGAGGGTTTCCTTGTCGCTGAGTCCGGGAGGCCCGAGCAACGAAGTAGAAATAAGCTGGTACCCCCTAAAAGGAGAATCTGATGCGTCATCAATCCGCTCTGCCTGCGTCCAAATTGTCTGTTTGTCTGTTGATCGCCGCCTTGTGGTCGGCTTTGCCGCTCTTGGCCTTTCAGGTCGATGTCCAGCGCGGACTGGCCCGCAGCGAACTGCCGGGCGGCAAGGTTGAAATCGACTACGGGCGTCCCCCCCACAACGGACGCGACTTGCTCGCCATGATGCCGGCCGGCCAGGTCTGGCGCATGGGGATGAACGCCGCTACTACCCTTCAGACCGAGGTGCCCCTGCAAGTCGGCGACAAGCGCCTTGAAGCGGGCAGCTATGTCCTTACGGCTCGCCGTGCCGACCAGGACTCCTGGGAGCTTCAAATACGCGATACGTCCAACGCTGTGCTGGCCCAAGCTCCTCTCAACGTCCACAGGGATTCGGAAGCAGTCGACCTCCTGACCATCGAACTTGATCCAGCCAAGGCGGACAGACAGCCCCCTGCCATCACTCTGCGCGTCAAGTGGGGCAGCCTGCGGGGCCAATCCCAACTCACGCTGGCGCCTTGAAGTGGCATTTGGCCGCCTGGCCCAGGAGGCGCTGAAAGCTGGGGTAGTGCCCCTGGGCAGCATTAGAAGGGATCAATCCCCAATACCCATGGGATCCCAGCCCGACTCCAGTGCATGGGTCCCGGCCGGCGTCAAACTGCTCCAGCCGCAGGCCATACGACCAGCCTCTCAGGGCGTGTTTGGCGGCGTGAACCTGAAAACCCAGACTGCGTGTAGCTGTCTCGACCCATTGTAGAGTGTTGCTGATCTGCTGCACTTGCGGCTGCCCATCGACGCAAGCGCCGACTGGTTCGAGTCAGAGACCTCGACGCAGTGCACGGCGGCTCATTTTCGCCTTCTCTTGCAGTCCACAGCGAGAATTGTGTGCTATGATGAATCTTCACATCGTGTAGCGCAGCGACCTGATCGAGGATAAGCCTCTGAGGCGACGCGGGACTCCGCAGTTTTCCTACCGAGACCCCTTCACTACAAGCCAGTGCTCCACATAAACGACTTTCAGAGCTTCTTTATGCAGGGAGTAGCATCATCAGGTGCCCCGCGGCGAGATCGATTTGAAGAGCGCCGATTAGACCGGCGCGCGAGAACACACATATGTCCATGAGAATTTATGTCGGAAACCTGCCTTTCAGCTCCAGCGAGGGCGATGTCAGGCAACTTTTTGAGTCTTACGGCGAGGTTTCGTCCATCCACATGCCCGAGGATCGCGCCACTGGCCGTCCCCGCGGATTCGCATTCGTGGAAATGAGCCAGGAGGACGCCGAAACGGCCATCGAGAACTTGAACGGCCAAGACCACGGCGGACGCAGCCTGACCGTCAACCAAGCCCGTCCCCGCAACGAGGGACGAGGGCGAGGCGGTCACGGCGGCGGCGGAGGCCGCTGGTAAACGCCTCACTTCGAAACACATGGGGCCGGGAGCCCGCCACACAAGGCGGCCTCCCGGCCCTTTCTGTATCGGATGTTTAGGGCTTCATGAGAAACGTCGTGATGCTCCTCTCATTGAAACCGGATACGACTACCGCGCAGCCCCTTTCGCTGATTCGTCAAATCTCATATCTGCCTCCTAGAAATAGGACGTCGCCAGTTGGGAGCGGCGGTGGTGGTGGTCGAGGGCCAGTTGAATGAGACAGTGGATGAGTTCGGGGTAGGGGATGCCGGTGGCGTCCCATAGCTTGGGATACATGCTGATGCGGGTGAAGCCGGGCATGGTGTTGATCTCGTTGAGGTAGAGCTCGTTGTCGTCGCTGAGGAAGAAATCGGCGCGGGCCAGTCCGCGGCAGCACAAGGCCTGAAAAGCGCGGACGGACCAGTCCTGGATCTGTTTCACCAGCTCAGGACGCGAGATGCGGGCTGGGACGATCAACTCGGCCCCCTCAGAATCGACATACTTGGCGTCGTAGGAGTAGAAGCCGTTCTTGGGCACGATCTCGCCGGGCAGCGAGGCGCGGGCGTCCTCGTTGCCCAGCACCGAGCATTCGATTTCCCGTCCGGGAATGGCCTTTTCGACCAGAACCTTGAGGTCGAAGCGCAGCGCGTCGCGGACGGCCCGGTGCAGCCCCTCCTCCTCGAAGACTTTGTGAACGCCCACTGAAGAACCCATGTTGGCCGGCTTGACGAACAGCGGCAACCCGAACTCACGCGAGAGGGCCTTGAAGTCGGCCTCCTCAGGGGAGCGCAGCAGCGTCCAGGGAGCCACGCGGATTCCGGCTTGGCCCAGGAGGCGCTTTTGCAGGTCCTTGTCCATGCCCGCCGAGGACCCCAGCACACCGGAACCCACGAAGGCCATCTCGGCCAGCCGGAAGAGTCCTTGGATGGTGCCGTCCTCGCCCAGCGGGCCATGCAGGACGGGAAAGATCACGTCCACTTGAGGCGCGTCGGCAGTCGGACTGATCCCATCATCGCGAAAGCCTTGAGCGGTGCGAGGGCCGTTGCCGCCATCTTGATCTGCCGGGCCTTGCGTGCCTTGGCCGGCAGCTTCGTCATTGTCAGTTTCCGTGTTCCGCATGGATCCGTCACCGGCTCCGGCAACACTTCCACTGGGGCGGGAGCGGCCAACCCCAGCTTGCAGCGGAACCAGGCGACCGGCGTTGTTCCAGGGAAGAAGGGTGACGGGACGTCCGCACTCAGCCAAGCGGATGCGTTCGGGATCGTCGGAATTCTCCAGGAAACGCTGCTCGTCTGGATAGTGCAGCCAACGCCCCTCCTTATCAATCCCTACAAGGACGGGCTTGTAGCGTTCACGGTCGAGAGCGGCCACTAAATTGCGGGCGCTCTGCAGCGACACCTCATGCTCCGCTGAGCGTCCTCCGAAAAGTATCCCGACGCGAGTCATTCAATAGCCTCCTCTTGCGATCCTGTCGTCCAGCCGGCCCCCTCTTGGCCCGGTCCTGTCTGTGCTTTCCACCATAGCGCTTAACACTGACCCGACAAAGGGCCTAAACTGTTGGCTGGAGGGGGATATGAGCGACAACCAGTCCAGTCCACGCAAATCCGATCATCATCACGCCGGACACCACACTCACGCTGAAGATGCGGGCGGCCAAGCGACCGATCCCGTGTGCGGGATGTCGGTCGATCCCGACAAGACCGACCTCAGCTACCAACACGAGGGAGAGACCTACTACTTCTGCAGCCAGGGCTGCCTCGACAAGTTCAAAGAGCATCCCCGACACTACCTGGACCAGGAATACGAAGAAGAGGAAGTCGAGGCCGGTCCGGGCGAGAGGGTGGAGTGGATCTGTCCCATGGACCCGGAGGTCCTGGAGGACCAACCCGGCTCCTGCCCCAAGTGCGGGATGGCCCTTGAGCCGCGCAAGGTGACCCTGGAAAAGGGCGACAACCCCGAGCTGGAAAGCATGACCCGCCGCTTCTGGCTCTCGCTGGTCCTGACGGCTCCCGTCTTCATCGTGGCCATGTCGGACATGATTCCCGGGGATCCGGTGCATCGCTACTTGGACACCCGCATGCTGCAATGGGTCCAGTTCATTCTCGCCACCCCGGTAGTGCTCTACGGCGGCTTCCCCTTCTTTCAGCGCGGATGGAATTCGCTTAAGACCCTCAACTTCAACATGTTCACGCTGATCGCGCTGGGGACGGGGGTGGCTTACTTTTACAGCGCAGTAGGCGTGCTGCTGCCTCAGATCTTCCCGCCCGTGATGAAAGGGCCGGACGGCTGGGTGGCCCTTTACTTCGAGTCGGCTGCCGTCATCACCACCCTGGTGCTGCTGGGCCAAGTGCTGGAACTGCGGGCCCGCGAACGCACCGGGGACGCTGTACGCTCGCTGCTGGAACTTGCACCCAAGACAGCCCGCAAGATCAGCGACGACGGCCAGGAGAACGAGGTCCCCCTCGATCAGGTCAAGGTAGGCGACCGGCTGCGGGTGCGTCCCGGCGAGAAGATTCCCGTGGACGGGAAGGTAGTGGACGGCTCTTCTTCGGTCGACGAGTCGATGGTCACCGGCGAGCCCGTCCCGGTGGAGAAGTCAGAGGGAGACGAGGTCACCGGCGGCACCCTCAATCAAAAAGGCGGATTCGTCATGGAGACGGCCCGGGTGGGATCTGACACGGTGCTCTCTCAGATCGTGCAGATGGTCTCGGAAGCGCAGCGCTCGCGTGCTCCCATCCAAGGCGTGGCCGACAGGGTGGCAGGGATTTTCGTACCCGCGGTCGTGGCAGCCGCGGCGGTGACCTTCCTGGTTTGGCTGCTCTGGGGTCCAGCCCCCTCTTATGCCATCGTCAATGCCGTGGCGGTCCTGATCATCGCCTGCCCATGCGCCTTAGGACTGGCCACGCCAATGTCGATCATGGTGGCCACCGGACGCGGGGCCCAGGAAGGCGTCCTGGCCAAAGAAGCCGAAGCCATGGAAAGGCTGGAAGAAGTCGACACCCTGGTATTCGACAAGACCGGGACGCTGACTCAGGGAGCACCGCGGGTGACTCAGATCGTCCCCGCCCAGGGGCGCCGGCAAGACGAGGTGCTGAAGCTGGCCGCGGCGCTGGAGAATCCGTCCGAACACCCCCTGGCCGAAGCCGTCCTGCAAGCCTACTCCGAGTCGAAGGACGGCGACAGCGAGAAGCTGCCCTCGGTGGACGACTTTGAAGCCGTCACCGGGCGAGGCGTCAAGGGCCAGATCGATGGCCGACCCGCCTTGCTGGGCAACCGTTCCTTCATGGAGGACAGCGGCATCGACACCCAATCGTTGAGCGACAAGGCTCAGGAACTGGGAGAAAAAGGCGCCACCGTAGTCTACCTGGCCGAGGACGGGGATCTGGCCGGATTACTGGCCATTCAAGACCCCATCAAGGAGTCCACCCCCGAGGCCGTGCGCGAGCTCCATCGGCGCGGACTGCGGCTGGTCATGCTGACCGGGGACTCGGAGTCCGCCGCCCGGGCCGTGGCACAAGAACTGGAGATCGAAGAAGTCCAGGCCGAGGTCATGCCTCAAGACAAAGCCGACGTCATCGAGAAGCTGCAAAAGGACGAAGGCCGCCGGGTGGCCATGGCTGGAGACGGAGTCAACGACGCCCCGGCGCTGGCCCAGGCTTCCGTGGGCATCGCCATGGCCACGGGAAGCGATATCGCCGTCGAATCGGCCGGCATCACCTTGCTCAAAGGCGACCTCAGAGGACTGGTCAAGGCCGTCCGCCTCAGCCGCGGCACCATGAGCAACATCCGCCAGAATCTCTTCTTCGCCTTCGTCTACAACGCCCTCGGCATCCCATTGGCGGCGGGAATCCTCTATCCTTGGACGGGCCTGCTGCTGAGTCCCATGATCGCCGCCGCGGCCATGAGCTTCTCTTCGGTCTCGGTTATCGCCAACGCCCTGCGCCTGCGACGCATCGAACTGTAGTCCAATTCGCACATCGACCAACTCTTTGCTACATTACGGCGTCTAAGGGACGACCACGGAAAACCTCCAAGGAGGAAACAGACGATGCGGACTTGGGGAATCGTGGGCGACTTGTACTTCGGAATCCGGCTCTTCACGCGACAACCGGGACTGGCCTTGGCGGCCGTTATTACCTTGGCCCTGGGCATCGGAGGGGCCACCTCGCTCTTCTCGGTCACTCATGCGGTCCTGCTGGAACAGCTTCCGGTCGCCGATCCCGACGAACTGGTGTTGCTGCACAACATCTACGATCCCGAGATCTCGTTGGGCATCACTTCGGGCTGGAACACCCGCACTCCCGAAGGAATGGGCAGCACCAATGCCCTGCCCTACCCTCTCTTCGAGAATCTCCATGAGGAGAACAACGTCCTCGAATCGGTCTTCGCTTTCACCGGACTTGAGAGCGTCCACCTGCGCTTTGAGGATCGCAGCGAGTCAGTTTCCGGCCAGATGGTCTCGGGCGACTTCTTCGCCGGATTGGGGCTGAGCCCGGCACTGGGACGCCTTGTTGATCCCGGCGACATGGATCCCCAGGCGCCTCCCGTCGTGGTGCTGCGGCACGGCTACTGGGTCAACCGGATGGGAGGCGACCAAGACGTCGTCGGACGCAAGATCAGCGTCAAGGGCATCCCGGCGACCATCGTGGGTGTGACGCCGCCCTCCTTCCGCGGAACCCTGCAACTGGGCACGACTCCCGACATTTTCGTCCCCCTGTCGATGATGGAAGAACTTCACGGCTTCCGAGACGCCACCCACGACTTGGACCGCTGGTGGCTGCAGATCATGGGACGCCTCGACCCCTCCGTGCCCCGCGCCCAAGCCGAAGCCGCCCTGACGCCCATCTTTCAGAACACCGTCCGCGACAGCCTGCAAGAAAACAACCCCGATCTCGACTTCAGCCAGCACCCCCTGCCCCGGCTGGCCCTCAAGGACGGCGGACAAGGCCAGCCCGAGCAGCGAGAGCGCCTGGAGGAGAGCATCAGCATGACGGGGATGCTGGTGGGATTGATTCTGCTGCTGACGGTGGTCAACGTCTCGGCCCTGCTGCTGGCAAGGGCCACGCGCCGGCAGCACGAGATGGCCGTCCGCT
The DNA here is from genome assembly GCA_035471925.1 of Acidobacteriota bacterium. GTDB lineage: Bacteria > Acidobacteriota > UBA6911 > RPQK01 > DATIPO01 > JANQFM01. Next base: position 1,043 of record DATIPO010000010.1, on the reverse strand, counting down.
CGTCGCTGGGTGCCTCGCGGCGGCGGCTCATCCGCCAACTGGCCGTGGAATCGGTGGTGCTTTCAGTGGGCGCTGGGGTGCTGGGCGTGGTCTTGGCCTTCTGGGGCTCAGACTGGATCGCCCATCTGGTGGGCAGCGGCCGCTCACTCACCTTCCACGCCGAGATCAACGGCACCATCCTGGCCTTCGCGTTGGGGCTCTCCGTTGCAGTGGGGCTGGCTTTCGGACTGCTGCCCGCCCTCCGGGCTTCCTCGGTCGACCCAGCCCCGGTGCTCAAGTCGTCCTCAGGACGCGCCAGCCAAAGCCGCTCCTCAAGGCTGTGGGGACGGGGCTTGATCGCCGCTCAGGTGTGCCTGGCCGTGGTCATCCTGGCCGCCACGGGACTGCTGCTTTCCACCGTCCTGAGCTTGATGAACACCGATCCCGGGTTCGAGACCGACAATCTCATAGCCTTCGATGTCAATCCCCGTCAGGCCGGCTACTCGCCCGAAGAGACCTTGCAGTTGACGGAGCGGCTCAACGGTGAGCTTGGGCGCCTTCCGGGGGTGCTGAGAGCCAGTTACAGCGGACAGCGCATGCTCTCCGGATCGGTCACCTCCTTCCCCATCAAGGTGGACGGCACGCCGGTAGAAGATGCCTTCATGATCATCAGCTATGTGGGAGAAGGATTCTTCGAGACAACCGGGATTCCCGTCATTCAAGGACGCCCAATCGAGCGCAGCGACCGCCCTGGACGGCCAGTGGCCGTGATCAGCCGCCACTTCGCCCACGATCTCATCGAGGGCAACGCCCTGGGACGCATTCTTGAACCCAACATCAGCGCCGATTTCGCCGCCCTCATTCCGGAAATCAATCAGTCCTTTGAAGTGGTGGGCGTGGCGGGGGATCTTCACTTCGCGAGCCTGCGCGACGACATCCGTCCCAACGTCTTCTTGCCCGCGCAACAGATGGGCTCTTCCTACCGGCGCTCGACCTTCTATGTGCGCTTCAGCGGCGCAAGCGAAGCCCTTGGACGGCGCATTGAAGAAACAGTGCGCCAGTTC
>DATIPO010000009.1:0-27124 GCA_035471925.1 Acidobacteriota bacterium | reverse complement strand
AGCCTGGGGCTGGGCGAAAGCCAGGGCTCCTACCGCAAACTGACCGCGCTCTTCAATCTGCCCGCCGAAGACTACAAGCGCTTTATGAGCTTCCTGGCCCACCACGACTGCAAAGTCGACTTCCGCCCCTATCGCAGGACGGCCGGCAAGTCAGGCCAAGGTTGAAAGGAGTGAAACCGAATCCTGCCGGCGGGCAGCGATTGTTGCATTCCGGCCTCCCTGAAGCCGGTCCATAGACCCAGTTTCGCGAAGGCTACGCCGCCCAGCGACGCGCTGCTGTTGGAATTCCGGGCTCGCCGAAACCGATCCGCTGGTCCATCTTCGCCACTGCTGCGCCGCCCAGCAGCCCTGCTGCGAGAATTCCGGGCTCGCTGTAGGCGAGCCATAGGCCAGCCCAGGGTAGAGCGAGCCGCGAAGCGGCGCAGCGGCACCCTGGGTATGCGTCGCTCCAGAAACGAACGCTGAAAGCGTGCAATAGCGTCAGGAGCCGGCTCCATCTCCGACTCGAAACTCGGCTTGACGGCTGACGCTTTCCTGACGGATGCGGTCGATGTATTCCACCTCGACCTGGTAGCGCCCGGGTGCGAGGCCGGTCAGCGGCAGGCGCTTGATCAGCACCATGCGGTTGGGAGAGAAATACTGGATCGACGTGCCCGTCTCGTCGACTTCCTGCAGCAGGCACTGGTCTTTGTGCACGATGCGGTAGCGGATCTCGAAATCGGGCCGCCGGGTGCTTTGGTCGACCCCCACATTGTGCAACTGGGTGTAGACGGCGAAATAGTCTTGAGGCGAGAAGCGGGCATCCAGCCGGGGACGCACCAAGACGTCTCCCACCACGAACATGTCGTCCTCCATGGCCTGATCCTGCACCGGGACGACGTAGTCGGAAAGCACCAGCGAACTGGCCGAGAGGCCTTCCTGGCTGAAGCGCGGCGGCCGCAAGCCCAGGGTGGAAAAACCGATGTTGCCGCTGTTGAGGTCCTTGATCACCACGTTCATCTTGTAGATCTTGCGGGAGTCGAGAATCAGCACTTTCTGGTAAAGCGAGCCCGTCTTCAGGTGGCGGGCGTCTCCCGAGCCGCGCTCGGTGACGATCTCATCTTCGAACTCGGCGGCAATCTGGTTGTCGATGCCCGTCACCAGTCCGTAGACGGCCAGTCTGGCTTGGCCGGACCCTAATCCCTCATCGGCGAACTCCAACTCGGAGTGGTCGACCTGCAGGGTCACCGGCACCAGCACCGACTGGTCATTAAGGCGGAAGAAGTCGGCTTGAGCGCGGAAGGGCAGGGACTGGGCGCTGGTGTCGATCTGCACCAGTTGCTGCAAGTCCTTGTACTTGATCTCGGGGGCTTTTTGTACCCCCACAAAGCGCTCGTAGCGCTGGAAGGTGCTGTCCTGCTCGCGATAATTCATCAGCGGGTAGGATCCGCCGGGCGAGAAATAGGGGCGGTCCAAGCGGGTGGCCATCCCCAGCAGTTCCGCCGCCGTGTACCCGGCTGTGGGGACGTGCAGGAAGGCGTCTTTCTCTTCCGGACCCAGCGCCAGCCGGTACTCTCCGCTGTTGGCCCGGTCCACGAACTCGAGTTCGACGTTGGTGCCCACTCCCGGGATGTGCCGGTAGCGCCAGATCTCGAAAGGATAGGTGGCGGTCGTGCCTCCGCCCTCATTGAGAGGCCGGTCGTAGGTGCCCCCCGAGGGATATTCCTGGCGCTCGTCGGGAGGCCCGTGGGTGATGTAGATCTTTCCCCGATCGGTTCTCCAGCCGGGGAATCCCGCCGAAAAACGCTCGTTGACGTAGGCGATGCGCCGGTAGTGTTCCTCTTTGAACTCGTTGACTTCCGAGCGGGGGTCGGGGTCGCGCCGGAGCCAGAACTGTTCGATGAACTGGTCGCGCTCCTGGTCGGTGGAGAGGTTCTCGAAAACCTCCCGCTCCTGAGGGCTGATGATGTAGACGACGTCTTGGTCGAGCCACTTCCGGTAGTAGTCGGTGGCTTCTTCCTGGCGCTGATCCTGGGCTGCCGACGGTATGATAGCAGCCCAGGACAGCACCAGTGCGATAAAGAAGGGTCCCAGCGCCGAGGCCACCTTTGGCGCTGCGGACCCTCCTCTCCGGGAGCCTCCTCCTTTACTGGTCCCCCCCCTAGTTACCCAGCGAAAGGAGGTTTGCAAAAATGCGGTAGGCTCCCGGAACTCCATATGGTGATTGTCGGTGAAAAGCATAAGCGAAGTAAGTATAGTACCCCTGGCCATACTTTGCGGTCACCCAGCCCCCGCGCTGCGGATCCTGCCCGCGGTCCTGGGTCTCGATCATGGCGGTGTAGGAATCATCCCACTCGCTGAAAAACTTCGATCCGCGCTGCTCCACCCAGTTGTCGAAATCCGCCAGGGTAATCTTGTTGGGCTTCTGGAAGACGACGTGGTCGGGAGCCAGGATCTTGACCGGAGAGTCTTCCTCTGAAACCTCCTCGGCCCTCCTGGGCAAGACGGCTGGATAGGCCGCCCAGCGCTCCGGCTTGAATTCCTGGGTGTTGTAGAGAATGATCAGGTTGCCGCCATCGTGGGCGTAGTCGAGCAGGCGCTGATTGTAGGTGATCAGGTCTTCGCGAACGGCGTAGGCCCGGGTTCCCACCACGATGGCGTCGAAGCGGGAAAGGTTGTCGGTGGCCAAGGCGGAGCGGTCGAGCAGGGTCACCGAAGCGCCCAGTTGGGAGATGCCCGAGGGAACCTCGTCCCCCACGCCCATCACGTAGCCGACTTCAAGGCCCGGCGCCATCTCAACGTCCACCCCGCGCACGGTGGCCACGGCGTCACGATAGATGTAGCGGGTTTCCAAATCGCGGTGGCGGATGGTCTGGTATCCCTGAGTGTACTGCTGGCCGTCCACGGTGGCCACGGCCTTGATTTCATAGTCCTGGGCCTCGACGCGGGGAATCTGCACCGAGAAGGTCAGGCTCTGGCGCTCGCCGGCCTGGCTGAAGCTGAAGTCCTGGCTCTGGGGACGGACCCTCCAGCCTTGGGGCGCTTCAAGCGTCAAGGTGCCTTGAGACGCGCCTTCGGCGTTGTTGATCAACTCCACGTCCACCTCGATGGCGGCGTTGCGCTTGGCCAGCGGCACTACCCGCATCTCGGGCTCAACATTGACGGCCAGCCGCGGGGCCACCATCAATTGCCGCTTGACGAATCCGTAGGGCAGATTCGATTCCTCAGTGTGGACCACGCTGTCGATCTCCAGCGGGACTCCATAGACCGAGTAGCGGGCGTGGGCCGTCAAGGCCGGCGGACGCGCGGGGAGATGGATGTCCTCGGGCGAACGCAGTTGATAGCGCGACTCTTGAATGGATCCGCGGTGGAAATAGCGGTTGTCGTAACCTGCATCGGAGGCCACCTGCACGCCGAAGTCACGCCGCAGTCCGCGGTCGGCTTGCAGCATCGAGGGCATCTGCATGGAGGAGGTGGAATTCACCGTCCAGCCCTGAGGCGCCTTCAAGGTGACTTCCATGGGTTCGACGGAAAGGCTGCTGCCGTTGGAAAGGGTGGTGATCACCTTGAAACTCTGTCCGGGGACCACCAAGCCCATGGTGGGCGTGGAAGCCCAGGGGCTGTTGTCCATCTGAGCCTGCTCAGGAATGGCCAAGGCGCTCAGCCCCATGCCCAGGGCGGTGTGGATGGCCTCCTGAAACTGCTTTTCCTTGATGCGCAGCATGAAGACGGCGTCAGGAAACTCTCCCACCAGTCCGATGGTCTCGCGCACGGTTTCCAGGCCCTTGGCCAGGAACGGCACCGTGGCTGAAGGATTGGCGACGCTGAAAGCTTCCATGGCGGCTTCCACGTTGGCCTGGATGTCGGCCAAAAGTCCCGGGACGCGGGCCGGAGGCGTGCCGCCCGTGATGCTGAAGATGCCGGTGATGGAGGTGTCGATGCCGGCGAAAAAGTCGGTTTCGCGGTCGGCGGCGTCCACCTCGCTGTAGAGGCGTTCGTAGAACATCGGGTATTCGCCTACCACTTCACGCAGGCGTCCGCTGGTCTGGGAGCGCTGCAGGGCCAAGCCGTCGGAGGCGAATTGGCGGTAGCTCTTTCCCAGCCAGGGACTATACTGGCCGGCATTGATGCGGATGTTCCAGGTGCTGTTGATGCGTCCGATGCCGCGATAGAGCTTCAGCGGCTGCCAGGGACGCAGTCCCTCGCGGATCTGCTCGGGAAACTTGTCGGGATCGGCGGCGGCCTTGTAGGCCTCCTGCGAGATGACGCCCGCCGTCTGGTGGTTGCCGTGCCCGTCGCGGTCGCCGCCGTAAAAGCGCGAAATCACCACAAGCGGACGATTGATGCGGATCACCCGGACCACGTCGCGGAGGACGTTCTCGCGTCCCCACTTCTCAAGGGCTTCCTCCAGGCTCTTGGAGTAGCCGTAGTCGATGACGGTGCTGAAGTACTGGTCATCGAGCCCGTAGTAACGGTCGGAGAGCAGCAGCTCTTCGGTCCGGATCAGACCCAGGCCGTCGAACAGTTCCGCGCCGATGGCGTTGGCGCCCGATTCGCCCCGGTTGAGGGTCAGGAGCGCCATCCTGGCCCCCCGTGCCCGGCTCAGATAGGTGAGGACGCCTCCATTCTCGTCGTCGGGATGAGCCGTGGTGTGAAGGGCGCTTGCCGTGGTGTTCAGCTTGAGCAGCCGCTGCCACAGTCCGGCGGCTCCCCGGTCGCCTTCGAATTGCCGGTCGTCTCCGGCCAGCGTCATGACCTTGTCCATGGAGTCGGAGGACTGAGCCCACAGTGCCATCGTCAGAGAGGCGGCCACAAGGACGGCCATCGCCGTCACGCTGAGAATGCCTGTCAGTATCTTGGTGATTCGCGCCATGTGTCCCTTCCTAGCAATCCAGTGAAATGTCCTTTTGATCGGATGCCAGCAAGTATAGAGCCTGCGGAGCCGATATGCAACCATTTTCCGGCAATTTTTCTAAGCGCTTCGGCAACGGCCCGAAATTCCCTCAAACCCATACTAGAAAAGCGATTGACCCGATGCTATACTTGAAGCGATGATCAGCTATCTTTGAAGCGCTTAAGAATCGAAAACGGAGTTTTGCACATGCCTCAGACAATGCTTGCTGCTGTATTTGCTGGTGAAGGTTCACTTGAGCTTCAGCAACGTCCCGTACCGTCTCTGCAAAGCGACGACCAGGTGCTGATCGAGGTGGAAGGCTGCGGAGTCTGCGGAACCGACTTGCACATCCTCTCCACGCCCCCTGGACATCCGGCCACGCCCGGCGTGATTCTGGGTCACGAGTACCTGGGACGCGTCATTTCGGCGGGGTCCGAGGTCTCGCAGATCAAGGTGGGCGACCGGGTAGCGGTGGCGCCCAACCTGACCTGCGGCAAGTGCCGCTACTGCAAGGCGGGCCTCAGCAACCACTGCAGCGATTTCACGACGCTGGGCATCTTCCTGGACGGCGGAATGGCACCCTACAACCTGGCTCCAGAGAGAGCCTGTCATGTGCTGAGCGACGACCTGCCCTTCGAGGAGGCTGTGTGGACCGAGCTGCTTTCCTGCGTGGTCAACAGCATTGACCTGATTCGTCCCGCGCCCGGCGAGAAGGCCGTCGTCATCGGCGGCGGACCGGTGGGTGCGCTGCATGCCATGCTGCTGCGGGCAGCGGGAGTGCGGGTCATAGTCTCGGACTTGGTGGAGGAGCGCTTGGAGTCTCTGCGGGAAATCGGCTTCGAAACCGTCAACGCAGGCCGTGACGACTTGGCCCAATCGGTGGCCGGTGCCTTCGACTGGGGCGCGGACGTGGTGGTCGACGCCGTGGGCAACCAACTCGCGGCCAGCATCGAACTAGCCCGCGTGGGTGGACGCATCTGCCTTTTCGGAATGAGCGAAACGGCCCGTCCTGCGGTGCCCCAGAATGCCATCACCCGCAACGAGCTGACCGTTCTCGGCTGCTACGTGGGAACGCATTCCTTCCCCCGGGCCATCGCCATCCTGGAGAGCGGCATCATCAAGCCGTCCCAGCTCATCTCGCAAGAGGTGGGCGTCCCCGGGCTGCCCGAGACCATCGATTCGCTGCGTCAGGGAAGGCTTATGAAGGCCGTCGTCCGCCATTGAATCTCAGCTCAAGTACTCCAGATGCCTTCCGTGGACTTGCCGGTACTCTTCCAGCACCTTGCGGGCCTGCTCCCGGCTGTCGATGAGCGGGTTGCTGGCCAGGGCGTCCTCGGCCATTTCGGCTGAGCGGTGAAGGGCGGCTTGGGCCGTGAGGCGTTCGTAGCGCTTGACCTTGAAGAGCAGGTCGCGGATCTGCTGAGGAGGTTTGCCGGTGGCCAGCGGATGCGGACCATTGGCCCCGATCACGCAGGGGACTTCCACCGAGTCGTCGTCCTCCAATTCCTCGATGGCCCCGATATTGGCCACATCCAGAGGCATGACCAGGGACGAATCGCGGCTGATGGCCCGCATGGCGTCGATGGCGATGCGGTCGTAGCCGGCGGCTTGGGTGTAGAGATTGCGGCGGGCCTTCTGCAGCGACTCGCGGCTGACTTCTTCGCCTGTCTCTACCGTCATGTAGCTGGCGTTGCGGGCCGCCAGATAATCGTCGTAGGCCTCGGCAATCTCGTCCGTCGCTGATCCGGCTCGCGACACTCTCTCCATCAGCCGGTCCTCAAGGTTCTGGATGAGCTGGCCCCGCGTCCGGTCCCCGCCCGCCGTGTGCTCGCAGGCGTGGCGGGTGCGGTAATAGTAGTAGAGGTACTCGGTGGGGAAGAGTCCCAGATCACGCAGGAACTCGGCCTCGAAGAGCGGGATGCGGTAGACCTGGTTGAGCTTTTCGGGAGAGTCCAGCAGTTCCTTGATGAGGTTTCGGCCGTCCACTTCAACGCCGCGGATCCACCCCAGGTGGTTGAGTCCGAAGTAGTCGAAATAAGCCTCTTCCAGCGGGACGTCAAGGGAATGGGCCAGCATCTCGAACTGCTCGCGCGGCGTGTCGCAAATGCCGATCACCCGCGAACCGAGTCCCGAGAGAATCATGGACTGGGAGACGATGCCCACGGGATTGGTGAAGTTCAAGACCCAGGCATCAGGAGCCATTTTGGCGATTTGCTCAAGGTACTCGAGCAGGGGCGGAATGGTGCGCAGGGCCAGGCAGAATCCGCCCGCCCCCACCGTTTCCTGGCCCACGGTACCGTGCTTGAGAGCCACCGTTTCGTCCAGGATGCGGCCGCGCATGCCTCCCACGCGGATGCTGGAGATGATGAAGTCGGCATTTTCCAGGGCCTCCTCCAGCGTCTCCGGCTCGCTCACGTTGAAGCTCACGCCGGCGCGGCTGGCCATGGCCCGGGAAATGCGGGCGATAACCGAACGCCGGTCCTTGTCGATGTCCCAGAGCGAGAGTTCTTGGACGGGAAGGTCCTGGCGAAAGCGGATCAGTCCGTGAGTGACCAGCGGCACGCGGGCTCCGGCGCCTCCGATGATGGTGATTTTCATGCTGCGTGTCTCCAGGGGGGAGGTTCAGTGCATTTGCTGTTCGTATTCGTGCCGTGAGGGCAGGGCGTCCAAGCCGCCGGGCCGACGGGTGGAGAGTCCCCCGCAGACGTTGCCCGCCTTCAGGCAGTCGCCCAGCGGGGCGCCTTCCATCCAGCGGTGAAGGAATCCTCCGTTGAAGGCATCTCCGGCACCCGTGGTTTCGATGGCCTTGACCGCGATCGGCTCAGCCCGGTGGCGCCCTTTGCCGCGGCCCGCCATGGCGCCGTTCTGCCCCAGTTTCAAGACCACCGTGTTTGCTTCTCCGGTGAGCTTGTCGAGGGCTTCCTCGACATCTTCGGTTCCCGTGTAGCGGAGGGCCTCCATCTCGTTGAGGAAGAGAATGTCGAGAGAAGAGCGCAGCTTGGCGAAGGACGGCTGAGAAGCGGCCTGGGGATCCCATCCCAGGTCCCAGGAGGAGGTGATGGAGCGTTCCCGCAGGCGGCTGACCAGCTTCTCGAAAGGCTCCCAGCGGGTGGGAGTAAGGGCAAAGTGCACGTGGTCGCCGGCTTGAGCGGAGTCGAGCGCGTCCGCCTCGAGGAGGTAGGGCTCCACCAGGTGGTTGGCTCCCGGACAGGTCAGGAAATAGCGGTCCTGACGGGTGGAAACCGCTACCGTCAGTCCTGAGCGCTGGCCGGGTTGGAGGCGGGAGAGGTCCAAGGCCAGCCCCAGGCCGCTCAGACGCGATTGGGCCTCTTTGTCCAGCGGAGTGTCGCCCCACACCGACATGAGCCGGCAGGGGCGTCCCAGCCGGGCGGCGGCTGCGCCGGTGATGGGAGCGCCGCCTCCCACGGTGACGGTGAAGGAGTCGGTTTTCAGCTCTTCGCCCATGGCGGGCAAGTGCTGAAGGTCGAAGAAGATGAGGTCATGAAAGACCTCTCCGGCGGTGATCAGAGTTCGCTCTCTGTTGTCCATGGGCTAGGGCTTGTGGTCCATTTCGACGATCAGTTGCTTGGTTTGGGACACGCGCCGCTGGGCCTCCTCGGCCTGTTGGGCCTTGAGCTGCTGATGAATCTGCATTTCGGCCCGTGCCCTCTCGGATTGTCCGCTGCGCTGCAACGACAGGGCCAGCTTGTAGCGGCACTCGGCGTGCTCGGGATTCAGTTCAGCCGCCCGTTCCAGGGCATGAGCCGCCTCTTCCCACCGGCCCGCCTGGAAGTGCATTTCTCCCAGCAGCAATTGGGCTTCGAAGAAGTCAGGCTGCTGCGAGAGGGCCTGCTGAAGGGCCTCTTCAACCTGTCCGCGGTTCTCGAAATCACCCGTCTTCTCGGCCAGCCGAACGGCTCCAAGCGCGTAGAGGTAGGCCGCCCGAGGATCCTGCGGGAAGCGCTGATAGAAGGCCTCGAAGCGCTCCACGGCCGGCTCGAAGTAAGGGCCGGCGCGGGTGAAGCAGATGGCCAGCATGCGCAGAGCGCCCAGGGCCGTCTGCTCCGACTGGGAAGCCTGCAGAAAGTCCGCGGCGGCCGCGGCGTCGTCTCCCTGGGCTAGTTTGGCCGCTCCCGATCCCAGCAGGAGCCGTCCTGAGTCGGGGAATTCTTCAAGCCCCGAGGCGAAGACCCTCTCAGCGGTCGTCCAGTTCCAATGGCTCAGAAAGAAGTAGCCGAGTTCATAGAAGCCGATCTCGCTGCGGTCCAGTTCCAGGGCCCGTTGAAGGTGGGAAGCAGCCGCTGCGAACTCGTCCTGGGCGTCCAGCATGTCGGCCAGCAGGCGATGGGCCGGCGCGCTCTCGCGCAGGGACAGGGCCTTTTCCACCCGTGATTGGGCCATCTCCTGGCCGGTGGCGAATTCGGCCCGCGCCAGATTGAGCCAGGCGGTGTCGGAATCGGGAAAACGCTTCACGGCGGCCCTCAGGATGGGCAGGGCTTCTGCCGTCAGTCCTTGGCTCAGGAGCAAGGCGGCCACCTGTGCATGGGCCGCGGGACTGTCCGACAGCGTTTGAAGCGCCTGGGACAAGGCCTGTTCGTAGTCCTCATCGCCCAGGGCCCGCTTATTGAGGGCCCGCAGCAAATGGAACTCGCCCCTCTCAGGAGGGACTTGGCCCAGAGAGTCAAGGACGCGGCGTACCTCTTGATTGCGCTCCAGAGCGAAGAGGCAGAAGGCGAGTTGGTATCCCGTCTCATAAACGTCGGGCTGCAAGTCGTGGGCCTTTTCCAGCCAGGGGGACGCCTCTTGGTAGCGCCGCAGATCCAGGTAGAGCGTCCCCAGGTTGAAGTAGGCCGTGGCGTTTTTGGGATCGAGCTTGAGCGCTTGTTGGAATTGCTCGATGGCTTCCTGAGTGCGTCCCAGGCGGTTGAGGTTGGCTCCCAGATTGGTGCGGGCCTGGACGGCATCGGGCCTGAGCTGAACGGCCTTCTGAAAGTGCTGGTTGGCCTGCTCAGGATGTCCCGACAAGTCGAGGACGATGGCCAGAAGGTGGCGGATGTCGAAGTGTTCGGGATGTCGTGCCTGCAAGCCGGTCAGCTTCTGGCCCGCTTCCTCCAAACGTCCGGCGCGGAAGTCCTCCAGAGCCAAGCGGAAGCGCTGAGCGTCCTGGCCGGAAAGCGCCTGAGCCGCCAGCGGGAGGGTGCAGAGCAAGGCGGCCAGAGCAGCCGTTGCCAGGAGCCGCTTGAGGAAGTCCGCGCTGTGAAGATGTTCACTCAACCGGCCCTCCTCCACTCCTTGCCGGAAGTCCCATTTCGAGCCGCCCGGACGGCCATTCCTGCGTTGCAAGCTTCATCGGTTGTACTATATACTTTTTGCCTAAGGCCGCCTAAGAAACAGACACGCCCGAGGGCCTGCTTGAGCGCCGTACGGGTGAGAGGAATGCCATGAAACTTGCTCCGCCCGGCCGCTTTCGGCTGGTTCGAATTGTCCTTTTTCTGGTCCTGACGGTTGCCGCCTGTGCCCACGTTCTGGCCTTCCAGTCCGAGGCCTCGGCAGACACCTCCATGGTCCGCCAGCCCGGCTACCTGCTGGAAGACCACCTCGATCAAGCCAAGCTGGCTATTCTGCCGCTGGGAGCCATTGAATTCCATGGGCCCAGCGGACCCCTGCTGACAGACAGCATTATCGCCCAAGGCTTGGCCGCGCGCTTGGCGCCGCAGGTCAACGCCTCCTTGCTTCCGGTTCTCAGCTATACCCATGCGCCAGCCCATTCGGCGGCCTATCGCGGAACCCTTTCGGTCCGTCCTCACGTGGTCACCGAAATGGTAACCGACATCTTGCGGGGACTGGTATCCGCCGGATTCGACAAGATCCTGGTGCTCAACGGTCACGACGGAAACATTGGCCCGGCCCGGGCCGCCATTTCGCTGGTGACCCAGGAGGCTAAGCACACTCAGATGGCGCTGGTGAGTTGGTGGCAGACCCTTCCGGGCGAAGAGGTCGAGGCTATGGATCTGTTCACCTCGGGGAATGGAGGTCACGGTCATGGAGGACCGCTGGAGCTCTCGGTGGCGGCTGTTTTCGCTCCCGACTCGGTGGTGCCCGGCAAGGGGCCTGATCTGCCGGCTCTGCAGGGACAGGCCTCTTTTCCCTACTACCTGGAAAAGAGCGACGTTACCGGTTGGCCCGGCTATTCGGGAAAGTTGAGCGAGATTTCGGCCTCCAAGGGCGAACGTCTGGTGGAAGTTTCGCTGGGCAAGCTGAAGGACTTCGTGAGCAACTGGCTCAAGAACGACAAGCAGCCGGGCAGTTGGTAGCCGATCATGCTTTTGCTGTGGCTGTTTGCTGGGGCCGGACTCCTGCAAGGGGCGTCCGCCCAGGCACCCGTTTTTAGCGAAGGCTCGGCCCAGGCTGGGCTGGAGTTCACGCTGACCAGCGGCACTCCCGAGAAAAAGTACATCGTGGAGGCCAACTCGGCGGGAGTCTGCCTTTTCGACTACGACGGCGACGGGCTGCTCGACATCTTCCTGGTCAACGGCGGCGACTTGGAGGCTTTCCGGCAGAAGCGCCCCTCCGGACTCAGCCACGGACTCTTCCGCAACCTTGGGGGGAGGCGCTTCCGCGACGTCACTGCTCAAGCCGGCGTCGCCGGAAACGGCGCTTGGGGCATGGGCTGCTCGGTGGCTGACGCCGATAACAACGGACGCCTCGATCTCTACGTCACCGCCTACGGATCGAACATGTTTTTCCGCAACCGCGGCGACGGGACTTTCAACGACCAAACTGCTGCCGCCGGACTCGACGATGGGCGATGGTCGACTGGATCGGCCTGGGCCGACTTCGACGGGGACGGCGATCTGGATCTCTTCGTCGCCAACTATATCGATCTGGACCGCGAGAACCTGCCCGAGCCTGGAGATCCCCGATATGGATCGATGGGCGGCGGCCAATTGGGATGCCGCTACCTCGATATGGCGGTCATGTGCGGTCCGCGCGGCCTGCAGGGGGCCGGCGACGCCTTCTTCGTCAATCAGGGCGACGGGACCTTCCGCGAAGAATCCGAGCGTCTGGGGCTGCACGATCCCTCGGGATACTATGGCTTGGGCGTCCTGTGGAGCGATCTTGATCAGGACGGGGATCTCGACCTCTACGTGGCCAACGACTCGACCCCCAACCTGCTTTACCTCAACCAGGGCGATGGGACGTTTCAAGAGATGGGACTGCTCTCGGGAGCGGCGTTCGGCGATCAGGGTCAAGAGCAGGCGGGCATGGGAGTGGCGGCGGGCGATTACCTCAATTCGGGCCTCTTTTCTCTCTACGTCACCAACTTCTCCGAGGAGTACAACACCCTCTACCGCAATGACCAGGAGGGCAACTTCACCGACGTGACCGCTTCGGCGGGGCTGATGTCCCCCTCGCTGCCTTTCGTGGGCTGGGGGACGGTCTTTTTCGACTACGACAACGACGGATGGAGCGATCTGTTCGTGGCCAACGGCCACGTCTTCCCCCAAATCGATGAGGCTGAGACCCGCGCCACTGCGGGATATGCACAGCGCAATCTGCTTTTCCGCAACCTGGGGCAGGGACGCTTCCAAGAAGTGGGAGAGCAGGCCGGATTGACTCAAGCGCTGGTCAGCCGGGGTGCCGCCGCCGGCGACTTGGACAACGATGGAGCCATCGATCTGGTAGTCAACAACCTGGGAGCAGGACCATCCCTGCTTTGGAACGGGGGAAACCCGTCGGCCCACTATCTCAGCCTCAGGCTTGAGGCCGGGAAGTCGAACCGCTTCGCCGTGGGCGCCCGGGTCCGCGTCAAGAGCGGCGACGTGTGGCAGGTCCAGGAAGTGCGCAGCGGCGGAAGCTATCTGTCCCACAGCGACTTGCGTCTTCATTTCGGCCTGGGTCGGGCAACTTCGGCCGAGCGGGTGGAGATCCGCTGGCCCGACGGCAAGGAGACGGCGCTGACCGACGTCCCGGCCGACCAGACGCTCAAAGTCGTTCAAGAGGACCGCTAGGCGGCCAGCCAATTCAAGCACGGGTCAAGTTCTGCCTATCGCTCGCCCACTCGCCACAATCTTTAAGCTGACCAAACCGCCAGGCCCTGCACGCTCTCGGCAGTGTGAGGCCAGCGCGCCACGAAGAGCATTACTCTTGCTGGAAGGGCCAGGCACCGGCAATGCGTGCCCAAACCATGTAGATTCCGATTCCCCCGGCCAGGACGACCAGCGCCAGCAGCACCGTTTCCACCCCGGTAGACAGCATGACCAGCAGCCACAGTGCGGCAGCCACAATGCTGGGAATCGGGTAGAGCCACATCTTGAAAGGACGCTTGATGTCGGGACGGTTGCGCCGCACCAGCGTCACGGCCAGGATCTGGCTGAGGAAGAGGATCAGCGTCTGGATGCTCATCAGGCTCTCGATGATCTCGCTCAATTCGAGAAAGCACCAGAAGACCGAAAAGCCGCCCAGCACCAGCAGCGAGACGTGGGGAAAACGCTTGACGGGGTGCAGCTTGGCGAAGACCGAAAAGAAGCGTCCGTCCTTGGCGGCCGCGTAAGGGATGCGCGAGTAGCCCAGCAGCAGCGCGAAAATGGAGGCGAAGGATGCCCCCAGGATCAGCACGGTGATGACTTGAGCGGCCCAGTCGCCGTAGATGATCTGCATGTAGTCGGAGACGATGTGCTTGGTCTCGATGGCCTCGCGCCAGGGCACCACGCCGATCAGCGAAATGTTGAGAAGGACGTAAAGTGTGGCCACGATCAGAATCGAGCCGATGACGGCCAGCGGAATGTTGCGGCTGGGCTCCTTGACTTCGCCTCCCAGGAAGCACACGTTGTTGTAGCCGCCGTAGCCGTAGATGGCGATCAGGGCCGCGCCCCCCAGTCCCTGGAAGAATCCCCAAGAGAAGCTGAAGGCGTCGGCCGGAATGTCGAGGAGCAGTTCCGTCCTCATCACCGGCCAGCCGGAAACGATCACCCACAGGATGCTGCCTACCACCACAATCATGAGCAGGAAGGAGACCTTCCCGATGGTGCGGATGCCGCGGTAGAGGGCGAAGGTCACGCCAGCGCACAGCGCCACGGCGACCAACTTGGTGCCCAACTCCGACATTCCGGGGAAGAAAAAACGTGAGTATTCGGCGAAGCCCACGGCTCCCGTGGCCACCGACAGCGGGGCCGTGAAGAAGATCATCCATACGAAGAGGAAGGACATCATCTGTCCCATCTTCTTGGGATTGTAGGCCTCGCGCAGGTAGATGTAGGATCCGCCTGCTCCCGGCATGGCGGCACCCAACTCGGCCCACACCAAACCGTCGCATATGGCCAAAACCGCCCCGGCGGCCCAGCCCAGCATGGCGTGAGGACCGCCCATGGCGGCCAGCAGGAAGGGAATGGTGATGAAGGGGCCGATGCCCAGCATCTCCACGATGTTGGCGGAGGTGGCTTCCTTCAGGCCCAGGCCCCGAATCAGTCCGTCTTCGTTTTCGGCGGGGTGCCGCTGTTCGTCCATAGCCTCCGCTTTTCCAGGGCCGTCAGGCGGCCGGCAAATTCACACAGGGGTCAAGTTTGGCGGCCAAGCTTAGAGGCTTTATGGGCTCTCTGCGCTGTGAGGCCGCGCGGTCATCTCAGAGAGGAGAATTGTTATTCATTGGGTCGGGCCGTGCAACTCCCGCTCCCGGGGTTGCCGCCGAAGCTTGGGCGGCAACCCCTCCTTGGAGGAAGAGAGCAGTGCGAGGGCCTCGCGAAAAGGCCCTCTCCACTTGATCTTCTAGAAGATCAGCTTCAGTCCGAACTGAATGACGCGAGCTTCCTTTTCGGGATCGAAGACCGAAGTCGTCCGCCCGAATTGGCCGCTGTTGACATTGGTGCTGGGCGAGGAGAACTGCGGCGTGTTGAAAGCGTTGAAGAACTCGGTCCTGAACTGGAGTCTGGACTCCTCGTTCCAGGGCAGCTTGAAGTTCTTGAACAGCGAGAGGTCGAACACATGGTGCGGCCAGCCGCTGAGCGACGCCACCCCGCAGGACCCGAAGGTGAAAGCAGAAGGCTGTCTGAAGGCGTTGGTATTGAAGAACTGGTCTACGGTCTCGGGTCCTGAAGGATCGCCTACGCAGTCGGCACGGTAGTTCTGGCTGCGGGTTCCGCTGACGTCGGATGCGCTCACTCCCAGCGGAGCTCCGCTGGTGGAACTCCAGATGCCGTTGAACTGCCAGCCGCCCAAAATGTTGGCGATGGGCCCGTCATTGAGGTGGTTCTTGCCCGGTCCGAAGGGCAGTTCCCACACCCAGTTGGCCACGAAGCGGTGATTCTGGTCGAAGACCAACCGTCCGTAGTCGGCATCCAGATTGTGAGTGTTCTGGGGACGGACATTGCTGGCTCCGGCGCCAGCCGAGAGGTTGTCCTGAGTGTCGCCCAGGGCCTTGCCCCAGGTGTAGGACAGGTTGAAGGCCACGCCGTTGGAAAAACCCTTGCGTAACTGAAGCTGGAAGGAATTGTAGTTGGCCGTCCCGTCGCTGCGCAGGAAGTCGCTGAGGTTGGCCCAGTCGGGGAAGGGAAAGACGATGTTGTCTGTCCCAGGCGTCTGCAGGATGCCCTGGTTGAGGCGGCGCAGTTTGCGGATGTCGTCAGTAGTTTGTCCCACGTAGGCCAGGTCGAGCAGGTAGTCGCGTCCCAATTGGAACTGAGTGGAGAGGCTGTACTGCTGAGAGAAAGGTGCCGTTTCGTTGACGTCGCGTCCGCGCAAGTCGATGGTGAGCGGATCAAACTCCGTCGAGGCGGCCGGGAAACCGTCCCTGAGCAGGATCTGCGGAGGCTCGTTGAAGTTCGACTCGACGCCCCGGAATTCCACCAACTGGGGAGGGTTGAGCTGCAGCACCGCGGAACTGCCCATGCGGTCCAAGGCCTGATAGAAGATGGCATAACCGCCGCGCACAACCATGTTGTCCGAGACGCGCACCGAGAGGCCCACGCGGGGAGCGAAGTTGTTGCGGTCAGGATTGATCAGCGTGCGCCCGAAGATGCCCTCGCCATCGGTTCGCTGGACGCAATCGAAGTCGCAGGGAACCGGGGGGATGGGACCGGGATTGGCGGTCACCAAGGCCCCCCGTCCGCCGTTAGCATCGGGTACGAAGTTGGAGGTCAGGTTGTCGCGCTCGATCAAGGGCGTGAAGTACTCGTAGCGCAGCCCGTAGTTCAGCTTGACGTCAGGCGTAATGGACCAGGAATCCTGAGCATAGGCCATGTAGCCGTCGGTGTAGTTGTGAGGTACCAAGGCCGTGGTCTGCTCCACCCGCTGGACGTTGCCCAAGAGCAGGTTGGCAAAGCCATCATTGGTCCAGAAGTCGGAAATGATGTAGCGGCCGTTGGGCGCTTTGATGTCGAGGAAGTTGTTGATGGCCCGCTTGAACTCGAAGCCAAACTTGAAGGTGTGGTCGCCCTTCACCCAGGACAGGTTGTCCAGCACCTGGTAGACCTGTGAGACCTGGTATTGAGGACGCCATTCCGACGTTCCCAGCAAGGTGTAGCCCGATACGCGGATGGGGGGCAGGCCGAAGGCGAAGGCTCCGGGCAAGTTGGTGAGCCCGAAGTCGGGTCCGGCGTTGCCCTCCTCCGCCAGCGGAGCGGTGTCGGAGAAGATGCGGTTGAAGCCGAATCGCAAGCTGTTGACGATGTTGGGGCTGATGACGTCGTTCCAGGTCAGGGCCGCCAGTTGGCCGCGCAGATAGCTGTTGCCCGAGAAGCCCCCGGTGGCGATCGGATCGGGAAAAGGTCCGCGTTCAACGATGGTCTCGGTCTGCAGGAAGCTGTAGGTTCCGTAGAGCAGATTGTTGTCGTTGATGTTGTGGTCGATGCGGATGTCGAAGGAATTCTGCTCCAAGGGGACATCCGGCGCGGCCACGAATCCGAAGGTGCCGTTGTTGGGGTCGGGATAAAGCTGACCCAGTGCCACTCCGGCCGGATCTGCGCAAGGCAGACCGTCGGTGCGGGTGGCGTTGAGCAGCAACACGTCGTTGTCTTCATCGATGCAGGGCACGATCTCAGGAAAGAAGGGGTTGCCTTCGGAATCGCGCTGAATCACCAGGTCGCGGGCGCCGGTGAAGATTCCGTCCTTCATCGACGGCGTCGGGACGGTGCCCGCCGCCGTGGTGCCTTTGCGCGCCTCAGTGCGCTGATAGTCGGCAAAGAAGAAGGTGCGGTCGGGAATGATGGGTCCGCCGATGATGCCGCCGTACTGGTGGCGCAGTTCCTCAGCCTTTCCGATTCCCGCCTGATTGGCGAAGAAGTTGTTGGCGTTGAGGTTGTCGTTGCGGTGGAACCAGAATCCGCTGCCGTGGAAGGCGTTGGTTCCCGACTTCAGCTCGGCGTTGATGACGGCGCCCTGAGACCAGCCGAATTCGGCGTCGTAGGTCCGCGTCTGCACCTTGAAATGCTGCAAAGCGTCGGGAGGCGGCGAAACCGCCTGGGGACTGCGCTCCTGAGCGTTGGTAGTGAAGGTATTGTTGTCGACGCCGTTGAGCGCGAAGTAGTTCTGCAGCGAAAAGTTGCCGTCCACGTTGAGACGGGCTTCACGGGGATTGCTGCGCGTGCCGGGAGCCGGAACCGCTCCTGGAGTCAGCAGGATCAGGTCCGAGTAGCGCCGGCCATCCAAGGGCAGATCGACGATTTCCCTGGCCTCGATGACCGTGCCCTGCTGGGCCGTCTCGGTGTCTATTCTTCCAGCCCGTTCCACCACCTCGATGGTCTCGTTGACTTCGCCCACCTCCAACACGATGGGGAGGTTGACCCGGTCCTGGACCCGGACGGTGATGTTTCGGCTGACCGCCGACTTGAAGCCGGTCATTTCAACCACCACCTCATAGATGCCCGGCCGAAGCGCTTGGGCAACGAAGTTGCCGGCGTCGTTGCTTATCACAGTCAGTTTGACGCCAAGTTCCGTGTTGGTGATGGTGACGGTTGCCCCGGGGATGATTCCCCCGCCTTGGTCGGTAATGGTTCCAGCAATCGATCCCGTGTTGATCTGACCCATGACAGGTATCAGAGCAAACAGGCAGATGATTACGGCGCAAACCGTGAATCTTGTTAGTCGCATGAAAGCCCTTCCTCTCCGTTTCTCGTTTTGCTCCTCGTCTCCACGAGCAGGCGCTCCCTGGGTGCGTCTTACGTCCTGGGGGAAAACGTCGTCTGACCGAAGCGCTTAGATGATGGCCCCGATTAAAGACCAACAAGGCATAAAAGTCAAGGGCAAAAAGTTTTGCGGGATCGTTTCAGGCGGATTCGTTTTGCGGGGAACCTGCCCCGCTCACCTTTCCTTCCGGCGTGCGGCTGGCAATGCCAATGCCGCAGGACTCGCGGATGAACATCCGGTTCTTCATCTGGATCGTTTCGGGTGGGCCTTCCGGACTCTTGATGCGGTCAATTAGAGCCCGCGCCGCCTCAGTGCCCAGCTTGTATTTTTGAAAGTCGACGGTGGTCAGCCGGGGCGAAAAGGAATCCAGCCAAGGATAGTCGTCGCAGGTCACCACCGCCACGTCTTCGGGGCAGCGCAGTTGATATTGATAGAGGGCGCGCATGAATCCCACCGTCATCATGTAATTGGATACGAAAACTGCTTCGGGCTTGCGCCGCAGCAGGTCGACCCCGGCCAAATAGCCCGACTCCAGGCGGAAGTCGCCTCGGGTGATCAGGTTGGGATTGGGCTTGAGGCCCCATTCCTTGAGGGCCTGGCGGTATCCCTTGATGCGCTTCTGGGTAGTGCTCACGCCTTTGACGCCGGTGATCATGCCGATGCGCTTGTAGTCCATGCGCAGAAGGTGGGACACGGCCTGGAAGGCAGCGCCCTCGTCGTCGGCCAGGACGGCGTCCGACTTGAAGCCCCGGATGACCCGCATGACCTGCACCAGCGGGGTACTGGAAGATTCCAGCTTGGCCACGATGGCGTCGGGAAGCTTGCCCGGCGCCTTGGTCAGCAGAATGCCGTCCACGCGCTTGGCCAGAAAGAGCTCAAGGTACATCCGCTCCTGGCGGGGATCGTCATCGCTGCTGGCCACCAGCAGATTGTAGCCGTGCTCGCGGGCCTCGTCCTCGGCACCCCTAATGACGGCGGGAAAGAAGGGGTTGGAGATGTCGGTGACCACCATGCCCAGGGTGTGAGACTGGCGTTTGGCCAATCCGCGAGCCATCAGGTTGGGGTGGTAATCGAGCTTCTCGATGGCGCTCACAACCCGCCTCTTCAGCTTGGGACTGACATAGGCGCTGCCGTTGATAACCGCCGAAACCGTAGCAATCGATACCCCCGCTTCCTTGGCTACGTCGTAGATGTTGGCCATGATTCAACCTGTCGATGAACTGGGGCCGATGCCCGTATGCTGCCATACTTAACCTCGTCGCCGACATCTTCGACAAGTGGCAAAGGATGGTCTTGGACCGGTAAACCCAACGATTATAGCTCGACCGGGCCATGAATAGAAGGACAGAACACTAGACAACAGCGAAGCGCTTCGCTACAATCGGTCGGGAAGCGGCCGCCGAGCGCCGCGGGAGGGCGCTGCTCGCTCCCTCCCGGGAGCAACACGTTTTTCTTAAGAAAGGACTCGCTGATGCCGGACTTGCTTATCCACCCGGAGACGAGCGATTCTCGCCAGAATGGGGTAGTCTTGGACGTCAGTCCGCAACGGGCCGGGTGGAAACTCCTGGGATTCTCGGCCCGAAGACTGAAGACGGGCCAAGTCTGGTCGGGAGAGACAGGCGGCAATGAACACTGCCTGGTGCTTCAGTCGGGGACCTGCCGGATCAGCTTCAACGGAGGGCCGGAGCAGCAGATGGGGCCGCGTGCGGGCGTTTTCGCAGGCTATCCTCACGCCGCCTACCTGCCCCTGGACACCCGCTTCCGCCTCTTGGCCGTGGAGGACTGCGAAATCGCCGAAGGGTTCTGTCCGGCCCGCAAGTCCTTTCCTCCCCGGGTCATCCGTCCTGAGGATTGCGGGTACGAAATCAGGGGAGGCGGCAACGCCACCCGCCAGATCGTGGACGTCATGCCGCCCGACTTTCCCGCCGACCGGCTGCTGGTGTGCGAGGTCTACACGCCCAGCGGCAACTGGTCGAGCTACCCGCCCCATAAGCATGACCAGGACCGTCCGCCCCGGGAAGTCAAGCTGGAAGAGTTCTACTATTACCGCTTCGCCCAGTCCGAGGCCTATGGCTTCCAGCGAGTTTACACTGGAGACGGGTCGATGGACGAAACCGTACGCGTGACTGACCAGGACTTGATGCTCATTCCCCGCGGCTATCATCCTTTTGTCACGGCCTACGGCTACGACGCCTACTATCTCAACTTCCTGGCCGGCGAGCACCGTTCCATGTCCTCCAGCGACGATCCTCAGTATGCGCAGTTGAAGGCTTGGCCGTCTCCCGATCCTCGGCTGCCCGTGGTGGAACCGCCCTATGTACCGGGAGTGGTGGAAAGCCAAGCCGCTGGAGCCGAGAGCCAATCATGACCGACCAGCGCCTCACCGTCGCCCAGGCCCTGATTCAATTCCTCAAGAGGCAATATGTCAGCCTCGACGGTCAGGAGCAGCCTCTGTTTGCCGGCTGTTGGGGCATTTTCGGCCACGGCAACCTGGCAGGCGTGGGACAGGCCCTGCAAGAAAACAAGGACTTCCCCTATTACCTGGCGCGCAACGAGCAGGCCATGGTCCACGCGGCTGTAGCCTACGCCAAGATGAAGGACCGCCTGAGCATTTTTGCCTGCACGTCCTCGATCGGGCCGGGTGCCACCAACATGGTGACGGGTGCCGCCACGGCCACCGTCAACCGCATTCCGGTCCTCTTGCTGCCGGGCGATATCTTCGCCCGCCGCAACGTGGCGCCGGTGCTGCAGCAATTGGAGTCCGAGCATTCCCAGGACGTCTCGGTCAACGACTGCCTTAAGCCGGTTTCCCGTTACTGGGACCGCATCAATCGGCCGGACCAGCTTCCTTCGGCGCTGATGGAGGCGGTGCGGGTGCTGACCTCCCCGGCCGACACGGGAGCCGTCACCCTGGCCTTGCCCCAGGACGTTCAGGCTGAGGCCTGCGACTATCCCGCGCGCTTGTTTGACAAGCGCATCTGGCACATCCAGCGGCCGCCGGCCGACCCGGCCATGCTCAAGACCGCCATGGATTGGATCGGCGCTTCCAGCCGTCCGCTCATCGTAGCCGGCGGCGGCGTGCATTACAGCCGGGCCAACGAGGTCCTGGGCCAGTTTGCGGAAAAGACCGGAATCGCCGTTACGGTGACCCAGGCGGGGAAGGGCGCCTTGCCCTATGATCATCCTCTCAACCTGGGCGCCCTGGGAGTGACCGGCACGCGGGGGGCGAACCGCTTCGCCGCTCAAGCCGACCTCGTGATCGCCGTGGGGACGCGGTTGAGCGACTTCACAACCGCTTCCAAGACCGCCTTCAGCAACCCGGACGTCCGCTTCATCAATCTCAATGTGGCTTCGCTGGACGCCTTCAAGCACGCCGGGCTGCCCCTGCTGGCCGACGCCCGCTCAGCGCTGGAGGAGCTCTGCCAAATCGACTTCAAGACCGATGGCGGCTATTCCCGCCAAGTCGAAGAAGAGAAAGCCTTTTGGGAGCAGGAGGTGGATCGCCTGACGGCTCCGCGTCAAGAGCCGACGCTGCGTCAGAGCGAGGTCATCGGGGCCGTCAACCGGGCCGCCGGCGAGAATGGAACCGTCGTTTGCGCCGCGGGAAGCCTTCCCGGTGATCTGCACAAACTGTGGCGGACGCAGCACCGCAAGGGATACCACCTCGAATATGGCTACTCCTGCATGGGCTATGAAGTGGCCGGAGGTTTGGGCATCAAGATGGCGGCCCCGGAACGCGACGTTTTCGTCATGGTGGGGGACGGTTCCTATCTGATGATGTCGTCCGAAATCGTCACCTCGGTCCAAGAGGGACGCAAGCTCATTATCGTGGTCCTCGACAACCGCGGATTCGCCAGTATCGGCGGGCTCTCCAAGTCGTTGGGTTCAGGAGGATTCGGCACCGACTACCGCCGCCGCTCCCAGCACAGCGGTCAACTCGACGGGCCTGCGCTGGACGTCGATTTTGCAGCCAATGCAGAGAGCCTGGGAGCTGTCGCCCTGCGGGCTGAGTCGATCGCAGATCTGGAGCGGGCTTTGCGAGGAGCCAAACAAGCCGACCGCACCACGGCCATCGTGGTTCCGGTCGACAAGGAAAAGGGCGTACCCGGCTACGAGACATGGTGGGATGTCCCCGTCTCTGAAGTCTCCGAGGCGGAAGAAGTGAGGAAAGCGCGCCGCGAGTACGAAGAGCAGCGCCGCAAGGAGCGGTTCCTGTTGTAGCCGCCGCTGGCAACCGGAACCAAGGACAGTTCCAGCGGGTGGGACGTAGGAAGTTCTCGCCGGTGTTCGATCGACGAGGGTAGACCGAGGCAACGAGTAAAGGATTCGATGGTGGATGTCGCCGTATTGGGACGGATCGGCTACGATCTCTTCGCCGAAGAGCACGGTGTTGCTCTTAAGGACGTCGGCCTTTTCAGCCGCCATCTGGGCGGTTCCTCGGCCAACATCGCCGTGGGACTGGCCCGCCTGGGCCTGGAGACGTCCATGATCGGCTGCGTGGGTGATGATGCCCTGGGCGATTTCCTCATCGAGTATCTGCAAAAGGAAGGCGTCTCGACGGAGCGGGTCCGCCGGCTGCAAGGCGTGCAGTCGTCCCTTTGCCTGTGCGAGACTTCGCCGCCTGACCACTTTCCCCAGGTTTTTTACCGGGCCCGGGCCGCCGACACCCAGTTGCAGATTGAAGAGGCCGACCTGGAGTCCATCTCCCAAGCCCGCCTTTTCGTCACCAACGGAACCAGTCTTTGCCAGTCGCCGTCCCGGGAATCGACCCTGAGGGCCATGGAGCATGCCAAGCAGACCGGCGTCCAGGTGGCATTTGATGTGGACTACCGTGAAATGTCCTGGAACAGCAGCCAGGAAGCGGCTCTCTACTGTCGGCTGGCTTTGCCTTTCATCGACCTGTTGCTGGCCAACAGGGACGAACTGGCGCTGGTCGGAGGGAACTCCGATCGAGCCCAGGCCATCCGCTCCATTGTGGCAAGGGGACCCTCTGTCGTCATTGCCAAACTCGACTCCGAAGGCACCCTGGCAGCTACCTCCCAAGCCGCTTGGAGCCTCCCCGCTTTCGAGGTACCGGTGGTCTCGACCATCGGGGCTGGTGACGGATTCGCTGCCGGCTTCCTGCTGGGTCAGGTCAAAGGGATGTCGTTGCAGGAATCGCTGCGCCGGGGAAATGCCTCGGCAGCCATCGTCGTCAGCCGCCTGATGTGCGCCGACGCCATGCCCAGCGAGGACGAACTGGGGTCGTTGCTGCGAGAACAAGCTGACCTTCAACCGCTGCCAGCCAGTTTAGCGGGCGAAGGCCCGGGAGAAGGCGCTGACGAGGCGAGGGCCCAAGGTGCCCTCGGCCAGGAAAAAGGTTGAACGTTTGCCTGGGCGGGTCCGTGTCTTTGTGGGCACGGAAACGACTGGGCTGGACGAGAGATATGAGCAAAGTGGAGATTCTACCCAACTTTATCGGCGGTCAACGCCGCAAATCGACTTCGCCCGACTTCGACTGGGTGCGCAATCCGGCCACCGGGCAAGACCTGGCCAAGGTGCCGCTGTCAGGACCCGAGGACGTGGACAAGGCGGCACAGGCCGCCCAGAAGGCTTTTCCCCGATGGCGCCGGACTCCCCCTGGAGAACGCGTCCAGTACCTCTACAAACTCAAGCAGTTGCTGGAGGAGGAACTCGACAATCTGGCCCGCAGCGTGACCGAGGAGTGCGGCAAGACTCTGGAGGAGGCCCGCGGCGAGCTGCAAAGGGGAATCGAAAACGTCGAAGTGGCTTGCGGGATTCCTACCCTGATGCAGGGTTACAACAGCGAAGACATCGCGCGCGGCATTGACGAGATCATGATCCGTCAGCCAGTGGGAGTGGTAGCGGCCATTACGCCCTTCAATTTTCCCGCCATGATTCCGCTCTGGTTCATGCCCTACGCTGTGGCTTGCGGCAACTGCATCATTCTCAAGCCCAGCGAACGCGTTCCCGTCACGATCGCCCGCTTGGTGCGGCTGATTGAGCGCACGGGACTCCCCGAAGGCGTTGTGCAGGTTGTAAACGGGTCGCGGGAGACGGTGGAAGCCATCCTCGATCATCCCGCCATCAAGGCTGTCAGTTTCGTGGGATCGACGACCGTGGCCCGGGCGGTCTACGCCCGGGCGGCTGCCGACGGCAAGCGGGCCCAATGTCAGGGCGGCGCCAAGAATCCCATCATCGTGCTTCCCGACGCCGACATGGAAACCACCGGCCGCATCGCCGCCGATTCGGCCTTCGGATGCGCTGGGCAGCGTTGTCTGGCGGCTTCGGTGGCCATCACCGTAGGTGAGGCCGGCAAGTCCTTCAGAGACGTCATCGTGGAGATCGCCCGCAAGCGCAAGGTGGGCTACGGGTTGGAGGAGGGCACCGAAATGGGGCCGGTCATCACCGCCGAGAGCAAGAGCCGCATCGAGGCCCTGATCCAAAAGGGAATCGATGGAGGCGGACGTCCTCTGGTGGACGGTCGGGGCGCCCGCATCGCCGGCTATGAACAGGGCCATTTCCTGCGTCCGACGGTGATCGGCGAAGTGAGTGCCGACAATCCCGTCTCCGGTGAAGAGATCTTCGGCCCCGTCCTCAGCCTGGTAGAGGCCGCGACCATCGAGGATGCCATCGAGTGGGTCAACAGCGGCCGCTACGGCAACATGGCCTGCCTTTTTACCCAGAGCGGAGCCGCCGCCCGCAAGTTTCGGCACGAGGCCGACGTGGGCAATATCGGCATTAATCTGGGAGTGGCCGCCCCCATGGCCTATTTCCCCTTCTCGGGCTGGAAGGACAGTTTCTTTGGCGACCTTCACGGACAGGGCCGGGATGCCGTCGATTTCTATACCCAGAAGAAAGTCGTCGTGGAACGCTGGCCTAAAGAATGGTCGAGAAAGTTTTAGGTGGCGGAGGACTTTGTCGTTCCCGCCAATCATCGTTGGATCCTGGTCCCCCCAGCAGGCTGTTCGACAGGAGCTATGCTGATGCCTCAAGATCTGCGTTTAGCGTTGAATGCGGATACAACACCACTTTCGATATCCGATACCCTGGTCTTCAAGCCTTTTCAAGAAAGGGCCCGGGAGGCGGCTGATGCCGGTTATCCGGCCGTCAACCTCGACCGGCAGGACGGGCTGACTCCTGAAGGGGCCAAAGAGACCGCCTCGCGCCTTGGAGTGGGGATCGCGTCCGGATTTTTCCACGCTCACTTCCATGTGGCCGAGATTGAATCGACGATTCTCAAGGAGGCGAGAGAGCAAGCCGAGTTCTCGCGTGACGCTGGTCAGGACTGCCTTTTCGTCAGCGCTTTCGTTTCGCCTCCCGAGCGCCATGCTTTGGCCGGGCGGATCCGTCCAGACACCGAGACGGCCTTGACCCGGCCTCAGATGGAGCGCATGGGCCGGGTCCTGGAAAAAGTAGCCAGGCTGTGGAAGGGCTACGGAATCACCCTCTGCTTCCATCCCCACGTCGCCACCTACGTCGAGGCCCCTCACGAGATCGACCTTCTCATGTCGGTCACCAGTCCCGACTTGGTGCGGGTGGGCCTGGACACGGGACACTTGTATTTTGGAGGCGCTGATCCGCTGGAAATGATCGAGCGCTATTTCGACCGTTTGGACGCCCTCCATATCAAGGACGTGCGGGCCGATGTGGTGGAACGGGCGCGACGCGAGAAATGGAATTATCGCCAAGCCTGCGCCCAGGGCGTATGGACCGAACTGGGGCAAGGGGACATCAACTTCGCCGAGATCTTCGGACTGTTGAGGCGACGGGAATGGGGCGGATGGGTGATTGTGGAAACCGACCACACCACTCTTCCCACCGCATTGCAGAGTTCGATTGCCTCGCGCCGCTTTCTGAGAGACAAAATCGGCATTTGAGGGCAGGACGTTGCACTGCCCCAGCAACAGATGGAACCAAGACTCAAGGAGGCCGCCTCGATGAGCACGCACTTCAGGGCAGATGAATTCCTTCCGGCCAGCGCGGTCGACAGGATTACCGAGGAACGGGTCAACCATCCCGAGCGCATCCGGGAAGAGGCGGAGGCCCGCCGCACCCGGCCCCGCCTGACCTCCGATGGACGCCTGCTGATCGTGGCCGCCGACCATCCCGGACGCTTTGTCACGGCGGCCAGCGGCGATCCGCTGGCCATGGCCGACCGTCACCAATACCTGGCCCGGATCGTCCGCCTCTTGACCCAGTCCACCGTCGACGGCATCATGTCCACCCCCGACATCCTGGACGAGTTGCTCATCCTCAGCTCCTTTGTGCGCCAACGCCGGGGTGAGTCCTTTCTGGACGGCAAGCTGCTGGTGGGCTGCATGAACCGGGGCGGGCTGGCGGGCGCCTCCTTCGAGATGAATGACCGTTTCGGAGCCTATCAGGCTGCCGAAATGAAGCGCATGGGCATCGACGCCGCCAAGATGATGTTCCGCCTCGACTTGGAGAATCCCGATTCGGGCGCCACCATCCAGGCTTGCGCCGAGGCGCTGCGCGAACTGGCCGCGCTCGACATCCCGGCCTTTTTGGAGCCGCTGCCCGTAGAGCGCCAGGACGGCAAGTACAAGGTCATCAAGACCGCCCAGGCCATGGCCCGGGTGATCGGCGTCGCCACCGCCTTGGGCAACTCCACGCGGCTGCTGTGGCTCAAGGTTCCCTATGTCGAGGACTACGCGGCAGTAGCCAGGGCCTCGACCTGTCCCATGCTGATGCTGGGCGGCGGATCGAGAGATGATCCGCGCGAGGTGATCAGCGAGTTCGCGGCAGGGATGGCTGCCGGAGGCAACGTGAGGGGAGTGCTTGTGGGAAGGAACATTCTCTTCCCCGGCGAGGCCGACCCGGCGGCCATGGCCTCTGCCTTGGGCGGGTTGGTCCACGAGGGACTCAGCGTCAACCAGGCCTTTGAGCTGTGGAAGCAGAGCGGCAGCCAGGCGCCCGAACCGCTGCAACTATAGCGAGCAAGCCTAATAACCCCGAGAGCCCAGGGCGACTGGCTTTGCCGTTGGAAACTTGACCTGTGCGTGAACTTGCTGGCCACTTTGGTGGCCTGGGGAGGTCAAGCGCGACAGGAGACGACATGGAAATCTTCATCCACGACACTCCTCAAGCCGCCACGCGGGCGGCCGCCCGGAC
>DATIPO010000008.1:0-5780 GCA_035471925.1 Acidobacteriota bacterium | reverse complement strand
CCAGAACCTCTCCGACCTGCGCAGCTACCTGCATGAACTCTTGCGCCGCATCTCAACCCAATACGACCAGATCGACGAGGAATTCCGCGAAAACGTCGCCGACGCCCTGGAGGCCTTCCAGGACGCCCTGCGCTGCCACCTCAGCCACCTCGACCTCCCCGCTCCCGACTTCCCCCACCCCCGTTCCTGATCTGGTTTGTGCCGGGGGGCAAGGCCGCGATACTGCTGAGACGGGGGCGAAGTGCGAGAGAAGCGGGCTGCGATGCCCAAGGAGGGAAACTTCGACATTCGAACCTCGCAACTCGACCTTGTACCTGGCGGAGGGGGTGGGATTCGAACCCACGGTGACGTCGCCGCCACAGCGATTTTCAAGACCGCCGCCTTCGTCCACTCGGCCACCCCTCCGTCTGGACTGCGTGCGCTGCCTGAGGACATCCGGGCCGCCGGATTTGGCTGCAAGTTCCTGCGAATTCGAGCTTCGGCGGCGATGGCCGGAGCGCGCGCATGTCGGACCCGGAGATTATACATGAGGGGATGGAGGAGGCGGGCGTTTTGGAAGGAGCCGCAGTGATCAGCGCGTCACAGGATGACGACACTCACGCACGGCGTTTGCGCTTGCAGGACGAGCTTCGCCACAGGATCGAGCGGCTGCTGGCCGATCCCTTCGTGCGGCGGACTTTGGGAATGGGACCCGCCGGAGTGACCCGTTCGCTGCGCAGCCGCCGCAAGCGACCCCGCCTCAAACCCATCACGACCTTTCATCGCGGCTATGTCGATGCGGATGGCGGCGATACGGGTGATGCTTCGTGACAGGCAACCGCCGCGCGACCTCCGCTGTTCCTTGATGCAATAAATCAGACCTCCTCAGGTTGCCTCTGGTTGACAAGCGGACGGGAGTGCCGGGAGAATGGCGCCGAATCGTGCCGGACGGGGCCAATCGATCCGAGGAACCTATGTCAGACGACGATCAGAAACAGCTGCAAAGGCAAGAGGCGCAGTCGGACGAGAAGCCGTCGGAAACCGCACCCGGAGGACTCACCTACGCCTCCAGCGGAGTCGATATCGACCGGGCCAACCAAGCCAAGGGGCGCATCAAGGAATTGGCCCGCTCCACCTTCAACGAAGGGGTGGTTCACGACATCGGCTCCTTCGCCGGGCTCTTTCGTCCCGACTTCTCGCGCTATGCCAAAGCGGTGCTGGTGTCCAGCGCCGACGGGGTGGGGACCAAGCTCAAGATCGCCTTCATGACCGGCGTCCACAATACGGTGGGCATCGATTTGGTGGCCCATTGTGCCAACGACATTCTGGCCCAGCGGGCGCGTCCGCTGTTTTTTCTCGACTACATCGCCACCGGACATCTCGATCCTGAAGTCGTGGTGGGCGTGGTGGAAGGCCTTTCGCAAGGATGCCGGCAGGCGGGATGCGTCCTGCTGGGGGGCGAAACCGCCGAGATGCCCGACTTCTACCAGGAGGGCGAATACGATCTGGCCGGCTTCATCGTGGGCATGGCCGACGAAGAACGCCTCTTCCGCCAAGAGGACGTCCAGGCTGGCGATCTGCTCATCGGATTGCCTTCATCAGGCCTCCACACCAACGGATTTTCGCTGGTGCGCCGGCTGTGCTTCAAACGCCTTCAACTGACTCCCGAAAGCTACGTGGCCGAACTCAAGCGTCCCCTGGGGGAGGAATTGCTGGAGCCGCACCGCTGTTATCTGCCCGTCCTCGACAACCTGCTGGACGACGCTGACCTGCACGGCTTGGCCCATATCACCGGTGGAGGGATCACCGAGAATCTCGACCGGGCCCTGCCCTCTCATCTCGATGCCCGAGTCGACCGCGAGTCCTGGGAGCCGCCCGCCATCTTCCGCTTCATCCAAGAGCGGGGACGGGTGGACCGGGAGGAGATGTTCCGCACCTTCAACATGGGCATCGGAATGGTGCTGATCGTGGCCTCCTCTGAGGCTGAGCGCTTCAGGGATGCCCTTGAGCAGGCTGGAAGCGACTCCTTGATGCTGGGCGAGATCGTGAAGGGCGGGGGGAAGGTCCGCTACTCATGAAGAACGTCGCCATCCTCCTCAGCGGGAGGGGCTCGAATTTCATGTCCCTTTCCGACGCCGTGGAGGCAGGCGAGATTCCGGCCCGCATCGTGCTGGTTTTCTCCAATAAAAACGATGCCGCCGGACTTGCCGAAGCCCGCCGCCGCGGATACGCTACGGCTTCGATCGTCCCCCAAAAGGGCCAATCGCGCGAAGACTACGACCGGCTGGTTGTGGACGAGCTTGAAAAGGCCCAAACCGACATCATCTGCCTGGCCGGCTACATGCGCATTGTCAGCGCCTACTTCGTCAGCCGCTTTCCCCAACGCATCCTCAACATTCACCCCTCGCTGCTGCCAGCGTTCCCGGGACTCAGGGCTCAGCGCCAAGCCCTGGAATGGGGCGCCAAGGTGTCGGGATGCACCGTCCATTTCGTGGACGAGAGACTCGACCACGGCCCCGCCATCCTGCAGCAAGCCGTCCCCGTCAAAGAGGACGACGATGAAGATACCCTTTCGGCCCGCATCCTGATCGAGGAACACCGCATCTATCCCCAAGCCCTCCAACTGCTCTGTCAGGACCGCCTCCAAATCCGCGGCCGCCGCGTCCACATCGCTCCGGAGTGAGGCCGCAGCGATCCCTTGGCCGAGCCGGCTTCTGTAATCCTTGCGCTAAATCCATAAAACATCGAGGTAAAAACATATTGCTTTTTGGAGCGGAGGCGTGGTATAGGTACCCGACTACCTTAACTTGAGGAGACTTCAGATGAAGATTGCCAAGATTGCCAAGATTGCTTTCGTCCTCTTTTGTACGCTGATCATCGGCTTCTCGGGTGCCTTAGCCGCATCCAATTTTTCCGTCGCGGAAGCCATCATCAGCGAGTGCGCCGAAGCCTCTGCCGAAACCGGAGACAACGGGTGCAAGACCTGCACCTGGGAATGCGAGGGCGGCGGTTCGGGCACGACCCAGACCAAGAGCGCCTCTCGCTGCGCCACTCTGTGCGACGTCAACTGCCGCGACGACGGCGGCTGCAAAAGCCAGTCCTGGGGTGACTCAGACGGCGTGTTCGTCAATTGAGCCTTGAGCTCCGTTGAGGTGGATTATCCCTCCTGCTCCCAGGACTCGGGCTCCCAGTCGAAGAGGGGGGAGTCGGGCTCCCGGCGGCGGTCTTCAAAGATGCGGAAGACGCAGCGTCCATGGCCGGCCTGGAATCGCTCCGTACGGACGACCTCGCGGCCCAGCAATCGGCGCAGAACTGAAACCGTAACGCTGCACAAAGCAGGTCGGCGACGGGCCACTTCCAGGTAAGGGCAGTTCATCTCGACCAGACGGTGATGGCTGTTTTCGCCCGATTCCACATAGCAGTAGGGGTCGCCGGTCCTGTAGATGCCGCGAAGGGCCCTCAGGCGGTCGGGCAAATCAAGCCCTTTCAATTGCGGTTCCCACCGTTGGACTTTGTCGCGGGCCACCCGCTCCAGCAGGCGGCGTAGCGCCTGGGGCCCCAGTTCTTCGGCAGCAGCGTCGATCAAAGCCACAGCCAACTCGTCGTATTCCTTGGGAAAGAGGTGATCGCCTGCGGGCGTCAGGCGGTAATGCGAAGGCGGGCGTCCCGCCGCCGACGGCTTGCGCTTGACCTCGCGCCTGACCCATCCCTCGTGTTGAAGCTGTCCCAGTTGCTGGCGGATCCCTTCGGGTGTAATTCCCAGATTCCGCGCCAGCGAGGCAATGGATTGGGGGCCCTTGCGTTTCAGGACAGTCAAGATGGACCGCCGCGATTCGGGCATGAGTTGAAGTGACTTGGAGTTCTTCATGCGTCATCGAGACTCGGTTCGTCTCCGTTTCGCTCCTTCCGGTTCTCGACGCCTACCCCATGACCGAAGACCAATTCGCCTCCCAACCAGCCACCGGCCAAGGTGAGGGCGACGCCCGCCAAAGCCGTGACGAACGCGCTGCCGGGAGCCTGCACACCGCTGCTCAGCGCCTCTTGACGCAGCAGGACACTTACCAGGATACAGCAGAAGGCGGCCGACATGATCCCCATGTGCCACCAGACCTTGCCTTCGGCGGCATGGCCTTGCGGCAAAGCCATCATTTCCCAAAAACCGGTGATCAAGGCCGGTACGGCCGCCATCAGACCCGCAGCCAGCGTCCAGAAGGCCATCTCCGACCACAGGGGGCGGGCACGCAGCAAGGCAGCCAGGTCCCACACCAGTCCCACAGTCCATAGAGCCACCGGAAACCCCACGGTGATGGGATGCAGGGGATGCCCGAAGAGGCGGGGTCGAATCATAAGCCTCTCCCTAAAGGGCGACCGTGAGAAGGACGATGACCCCGGCCGCCGCAAGCAAGGCGTGGATGACGACCGCGGCGTTAGGCGCGCGCTGGCCTCGCAGATGAAATGAGAATAGGAAAAACCCTCCCAGGGCTGCCACCACCAGAATCAGCAGGGCCGTTCCCAAACCTCCGGCTCCCCGAAAATAGGCAGTCAGCAGCAGAACCAGTCCGACAGCCGCCAAGCCGCCGTGCAGCAGAGCCACCGGCATGGGAAGCGACTGCGCTTTGAAATGGCGTAGCGCCAAAAAGAGGCCGCCCAAGGCCGCCACAACGAAAAGAATCAAAGCCAGAAAACTGAGTTGCATCGTTTTCTCCTCCTTAGTAAGCTGCATCATGCCAGTAATTTAACAATAATGCAAGTGAAAACTTGGAAAAATTTGGCCAACAATGCCGAAACCGCGGGGAGGCAACAATCTCGGGCACGAGTCAAGGTTAGCGGTCAAGCTCTGCGATCCATATGCCCATGACCGCTACGGCGATTTCGCCAGGTTTTGTGGGAGGTGAAGGCTTGGGGTTCGTCCGAGCGCCGACGAATTGCCCCCTCGAACTGACGTGGTGTCTTTCGCGCCAAGAGACGCTGGCCACTTCTGAGGTTGGGCATCGCGACTCCTCAGCCTGGACGCGCCGAGGGATAGCGGCCCCGAGCCAGCCGGCGGCGGATGCGCAGGACTTCGCCCAGCATGCGGGCCGAGTCGCGCAGCAGGCGGACTTTGCTGCCGTGGTGGCGCTCGAGATGGACGGGCTGGCGCTCGATGCGGGCCTTCCAAAGCCGCAACATAAGCAGGATCTCAATGTCGATGGTGTAGCCTTCGACGTGCGCATGGGAGGCGGCGCTGCGGATCAGGTCGCCGCGAAAGCCTTTGAATCCGCACTGGGTATCGAAGACATCCAGGGGAAGCAGCGCGCGGATGACATAGGAGAAGGCCTTGCCCGTCCACACCCTGACTTTGGGGAAGGAAGAGTCATAGCTTGACTCGGGAAGGTCCCGCGCTCCGATCACGGCATCGGCTTGGCCCCGCAGCAGTCCCAGCGCCCGCTCGATAAAGTCCAGCCGGTAAGGCAGATCGGCGTCTACGAAAAAGACGAACCCGCCCTGCGTTAGCTTCACCCCCTGGCGCAGGGCCGACCCCTTGCCCCGGTTGCATTCCAGCCGGACCACCCGGACGCCACGCTCTGCCCATTCCTCGGCTTTTTCAGCGGTCCTGTCCGAACTCCCATCATCCACCACCACGATCTCCCACGAATCAACGTCCAACTCCTCCAGGTACCGCTCCAAAACGTCCAGCGTCTTGGGCAGACGGCTTTGCTCGTTGTAGGCAGGAATGACGATGGAGAGATTCATAGGCTTTGAGCACACGGGCCAATCACGGGCCTCAATCCCAGGCGCGTCCAGACCCAAGATCACATTTC
>DATIPO010000007.1:0-1580 GCA_035471925.1 Acidobacteriota bacterium | reverse complement strand
CGGTACGGGACGGTTCGACGGAGCGACGGGCTGGGCCGTTGGCGGCGGAATGGTAGACATTGGTACGGGTGGCACCTTCTGGATCGAGGGCATGATCTCGTCGGTGGGCTCGATCAAGTAGGCGGGGGTGTTCCTGTTGAGAGACCGCCCTGACTCATAGACACCTGGGCGAGGGATCCAACTCGTGGAGCATCTCGGGAGCCAGGAAAAATGCACGGCGTAGGAGGTTCTGTAGGCTCAAGCGATTACGACCCGACTCCCCTAGATGCCGCCGCAGCTCCGGCGTGATCGCAAGCAGGGCCAGCGCCACCTGACACAACTCCGCTTGCAAGAGCGCTAGGATCGCCAGGTAGCGGTCCATTCGGTCCGTGTACTGGATCCGGCGCTGCTCCAACTTCCAGTGCGTCTTGGCATCTTTAAAGCTCTCTTCCACCGAAAAACGTCGCTCATAGGCTTCTATCACCGCTTCGGCATGGTCGAGGTTCGTCCACAGGTACCACTGTGCCCACGTCTTGCCCACCCGGCGCCGGCACACCACCAGGTTCATACGTGGCCGGTAGCCGGTTGCCTTATGTTTGTAGACCAGGTGCCGGACGAGGGTGCCGCTGGCGAGGCGGCCGACGTAGTTCTCCAGCAGCATCGAGCGGCCTTTGGGGCTGAGGCAGCGCACGTTCAGCTTGGCGCGCACCACGAAGCGGAACCCTTCCTGGCACAGAAACCCGAGCAGGGCATCCTTGGCGAACCCCCGATCAAAGACGAAACAGAGCCTGTCGAAGAGAGGCGGTGCCGTCTCGGGCGCTGCTGCTTCGGCAGCGAGGTGGCAGGCCCGTCGTAGGCGGGCCAGAAACGTCTTCTCGATATGGTTCTTGCGCCCGGCAAGCTGGTTCTTCGGATGGGCCTCGGCATAGAGCAGCATGGCCCGGCCCAGGCGCTGGTCTTCGTCCTCAAGCGCGAGCGCGGCCACGAGCAGGTCGAAGGCGCCGCAGCTGGTCCAATCCACGAGCACGAGCCGACGCTGCGCCCGCTCTTCCTGACAGACCAGGCGTTGGAGGCGGCGCACAAGCAGGCGCTGCGGGTCGAAGCGTTCATTTTGAGTGATGCGGTGCAGGCGTTTCAGCGCCGCGTGGAAGGAGCAGGCCAAGACCGCGGCCAGCAGCAGGGCCAGATTGGGCAGGCTCAGGTCAAGATCGAGCAGATGCCCATGACGGTGGGCCCCGTCGGTGAGGGCACGTAGGGTGTCTTCGGCGTAGGGGGTAAGCTGGCGGGGTGCAGGGGTGTTTGCTATCTTGGTCATGGCGGGGAGCCGCTGTGCGGTGCGTTGACGTGTCGGACAACAGGTCTAACGCCCAAGGGCGCAGAGGCTTTCCGCCGATTTTGTTCGCTGGGGCGCCTTTTTGCGGCGCTGTTCAGGCCAGGTGTCTATGAGTCAGGAACGTGCTGTACCCCAAAAAAGGTAAAAAGGGTAGCCGTAGATATGCTGGTGTTGGCTGCGTTAGTAACCGTGAACGTCAGCGGGTCACCGTCCGGGTCGCTGAAAATATCATTGAGGACTACGAGCTCGTCTCCGCCGATGCCAATGT
>DATIPO010000006.1:0-1681 GCA_035471925.1 Acidobacteriota bacterium | reverse complement strand
CGCAACCTCTTCGACCCCAAGCTGCTCTGCAACCCTCAGAAAGTCCTGCCCACCACCAAAGTCTGCCAAGAATTCCGCGAACGCAGCCGGCCCTGCAACGAACCAACGAGCCGGTAGCAGCAATCTGGGAGGCGCATCCTTGCTGCAACGGGCCCCTCCCGCCTTCTCTGGGGACCACTTGCTTCCAAGCCGGCGCGGAGGAGTTTGGGGGAGGGCCACTCACCTTGCAGAGAGCAACCGGCCTCAAGCGACGGAAAGGAGACACTCCTGGTGGGAGGCGCATCCTTGCGGCGATGGGCAGCCTGGCTCGAAGCTTTTTCTCGCTGCCCATAAGTTCAGTAATACCGCGGTATCTACTGAAGTGCGATTCCTGACTGGTCTGATTTTTGGGAGGTTGGTCCGTTTCCAGTCCGATTTTCGAAGGGTATTCTGCGGGCGCTTCCGGAGACGCTGGCGTACCGGTTGCCCAAGAGCACAACGTTGCGGTTCCTCGGCAGCGCGCGGAGCACGGCCGTCCGCTACTGCCCGAACTGGCGCAGGTGATGATCGAAGTGCTTGAAGCAGAAGTAGCCCCAGTCTCGGCCTGTCATGGGCCCGAACAGGGCGTGGTCAGGCCAGGAACCGTCGATATCGCGGCAAGCGAAGCGATTAACCGAGGCAATGAGGTCTTCGATGTCGGCCGACCAGTCGCCAGGGGGAGTAACGAAGGCGTCGGGAGGTCCCTTGAGGCGGCCCTTCGGCCAGGGGATCCAGTAGATGGACGCGTGGCGAAGCAGAGACCAGCGAAGAATGCCGGGGACGGGAGTAGGCGTCTGGTCACCAAGGCAATGCGCCATCTGGTCGCGCAAGTGAGCAACCATGCGCGGTGCGTTCATGGTGCCCCATCTTCGCGGCGTTTCCGGTGTGAGCCTGCCAAGTCGAGAGACAATCTCGACTCGGTGGGTGGGATCAAAGAATGTCTTTCTCATGAAACACGCTGCGCTAAATGGGCAACTATGTCACGACGCCTAACTCCTGGCGCTTCGCCTCGATAGAGGGGCGCCACGACTGACACGGCTTCGTGTGATGACCTCGGCTTGCAACAGTTTAGTCCAACGCCGATAAGCAACGCAAAATCGCCAAGCGGGAGCCTGGATTGGCCCGCGCAGCCCTTGTTCTGAAGCTGTCTCTCTTCGATTGAGCGTTTTGTGTATGCGCCGTCTGGAAGCGAAGCCCGTCTGGATCGTCTGTTGAATAGGTAAATTTTGCTAGGATCTCAGAGTGTGTCCTCACTCACGACCGCAGACCGCCGGCATGGCCTCGGAGTCTGAGAATTGCAGGGCCTCGTGGCGCGTTATTCTCGCCTTGCTCCCCGCTCTGAGCCTGCTAGGGCTGGTTGGCTGTTCGCTGCAGGAAACTCCTCGCGGTGAGGCCGGCCACGCGGTGCGTACAGGAGCCGATCGCGTTTGGGACGAGCCCTACCGGCAGTGGATCGCGGGCAAGCGGGTTGGGCTCATCACCAACCACACCGGCGTCGATTCTGGACTGCGGCTGACGGCTCATCGCATGCGGGATTCTCCAGCCGTTGACCTGACGGCCGTCTTCGGGCCCGAACACGGTTTCGCGGGGATGGCCCAGGCGGGAGAAGAGGTCGCTTCTCAGACGGACGAGCGTCAATCCGCTCCTGGCGTATACAGCCTTT
>DATIPO010000005.1:0-107229 GCA_035471925.1 Acidobacteriota bacterium | reverse complement strand
GAGAAGTCGTAGGCGAGGCAGAAGATTCCGTAGGCCAGGGGGATGGCGGTGAGGCGGCCTGATTGGAAGAGGGATAAGTCGGCATGGGCTTCGAGCTCGTGGAGGATGTCCCAGATGCCGTGGAGGGGATAGCCGATGATCAGCAGCCATGACACGCGGGTGCCCAGCAGGCCGAGCAGCAGGAAGAGCAGCACGGCGGCTGACTCGAGGGTCCAGGCCGACTCCATCCCGAAGTAGGCCGTGAAGGCCAGATAGAAAGCGGCGATCATGATCAGGAACAGGCCGTAGAAGATCTGCTCTGACCTGGGCGCGAAGATTCGCTTCGATACCCTGGAAGTGCCCGCGGCTGCCATCAGTCCGATGACGGTGTAGAGGACGATGATGACGATGAATCCGATTGTCTCACTCATTTAGATAGAGTCCTTTCGGCTCAGATCAACAAAACCAAGAAGCCGGTAGCGATCAGCGCCAGCGACCAGAGAAGGTCGAGGTTGAGCCAGGCGCGCCTCAAAAGGGCCAGCCCCAGCTTTTCATAAACCACCCAGGCGACGGCTCCGGTCACGATCAGGTATCCCGCCGTGTGCACCAGGACGGCAAGCAGGCCCAGTTGGCCGCTCACCTCACCGTGATGGTGCCCCGACGCGGAGGGCGCCCCCTCCCCCAGCGGCGTACCGTAAAGGAGGGGGAGCACCATCAAGCCGGCGCCGTGGGCGGACGCCATGAGAAACGACCAGATGGTCAAATCGCGGAAGCCCACCTGCATGCCTCCAAAGCGGGGATGGCGGCTGCGCAACAGGCGCTGCAGACCCAGCGCGAGGAGCAGTCCGGCCATCCCTATCTTCAACCACCAGAAGGGAATCACCGCCTGCACCAGGGTCGCCACAGCCACCATGGCCGCTATGGAGATCGCGTGTCCCAGGGCGATGGGTGGCAAGGCACGCCAGACCGCTCTGCTGCTGCGCTCCTGCATGCCCAGCGCAACGGCGAAAAGCCAACCCATTCCGGGGTTGATCCCGTGGTAGGCGCCTAACAGAAAGAGCGCCGGCCAGCCCCATTCGGTAAAGCTGCTCACGAATAGCAGTAGGAGTCGGAGGAGGCATCGCCCCCTTCAAGGCGCACCTGGTGGGCGCGCAGTTCCTTGAATTGGAGGAAGAACCCGGGATCGAGTTCCATGCCCCCGCCTGGTTTGACATCGACCTTGACCATCCAGCTCTCGATGCCGTCGGGATAGAACTGCTCGTCCCAGGGAGCATAGAGCGAGTTGGTGAAGTAGATGCGCTTGCCGTCCCGACTCGCTTCCACCATCTGGGGCCCGCCGTTGAGGGGCTGATCGGGCTGGCTGGGATGAGCGGACCGGCCGACGATCCCTCCCAGCCGAATGGAACCGGCCTTCTTGGGATTGGCGGGGTCTGACACGTCATACTGCAGGAACTCTCCCGTCCCCCAGCAGGACACGTAGAGGAAGCGGTCATCCAGCGAGAGATTGATGTCGGTCACCAACGGCGGAACCGCCTTGAAACCCTTGAGCAGGGGAGGCAGTTGGTCGGGATCGGCCGGCTCGGCGGGGATCGTGATCACCTTTTGAGCCGTCCAGCCTGCGCCTTCCTTGCGCCAGAGGAAGATGGACGCCGAAAGGTCTTCCAACGAGAGCACCACGCCGGCAAAGCCGTAAGCCTGGGCCGGGTCGTGGGCGGGCCGCAACTCGAGCACCATCTGCTGCTCAGAACCCAGGTCGATGGCCTGCAGGTGCTGGCGGCGGCGAAGGTCCCAGACGTGCAGATGGTGTCCGTACTTGCCGTCCAGCAGCAGCTCCGGATTGACGCCCGACTCGACCATGTTGGGGGTTCCCCACTCGCTGGTGATGATGATGTCGTGGCCCAGGTGCCACCAGAAGTCGTAGGCGAAGTATTGGGAGCCCCGATCGAGTTCCCAGCGCCCCAGGATCTCGAAGTTATCCTGATCCATCATGAAGATGCCGCCCGGGCCTTCGCCGTCAGGAGCGCCCAGCGCGCTCACGTAAATGCCGTAAGGTCCGCAGTGTACGGTGTGGGGGCGGCTGTAACCCGTCCGCTCGGCCAGTGTCTCCGCTTCGATGACCTTGATGATCTTGGGCGCCCTGGGATCGGGCTTGGTGTCGAGGATGTGAATCCTGGAAGACCGGATTCCGGGGACGATCAAGTAACGCCTTTCCAGGTGGGCGTGAGGAGCGTAGGGAGAGAGGCAGGCACTGCAGGCGTTCCAGCCGAAGTGGTGAAGCTCGTCTCCGGGATGAGGCATGTCGACCTGATTGATGAGTTGCCCGTACTGTGCAGATTCAGGATCGAGATCGACCACCCCCATTGCGTCGGGGCGGCCATTTTTCTCTGGAGACAGCATGGCCACGTAGCCCAATTTCTCGGGCGGTGCTTCCATGGCCATTTTGGGGGACGGATAGAATGTCGGATCGGGACGAAGTAAAGGCATGTGAACCTCCTTTTCTAAGGTTCCAGACTTGGTTGCCGGCGAGTTCGGCTGCGACCGACCAGAAGAATGGAAACGGGGAGGTGCTGCAACTGGTCGGGCCCGTTGGCTCGTCAACCATTCGGCAACGTCAGAACGTCCCAACTTATCATGGGTCGATAGGCGATGTCATCAGGCAGGGGTTTATGTCCCCCCGTGCTCTGGCGGAGAAAGGGGCTCAGCCGCCTAGAACACGGAGAGGATAGCTCGTCCCGTTCGGAGGATGCTTTCCAACAGGTGAGCAGTCAGTTGGATGCACTTATGCGCCCGAAGGTTGCCAAAAGAGGTCATTGGGGGCGTTTTTCGAAGCGCAGGTTGTGGACTCGGAAGCCCTGCAGGACGAACCCCGTCACTTCGCCTTGGTCCGAGCGCTGGAACTGAAGTTCGAGGTTGTCGTCGGTGACGAAGAGGCCGCCGCTCCTGTGTTTGAGGGGGCGCGGCGGACGATAGCCCAAGCGCAGAACGAGTCCGCCATCTTGCCGCTCGATACGGTAGACGGCGCCGAGCTCGGGGCTGAAGTAGGCTCCGGCAAAGGCCTGCTGCTGAGAGGCGTCCAGCGTTTCTTCCTCAGGGCCGGAAGGAGAGGCCTGGTCAGATCCTTCCTCGGGCGGAGTTTCTTCAGGTCTGGGGGCCATATCCTCAGCCAGGTAGAGGTCGGACACGGCCAGAGCCAAGGGCTCGGGGTCGATGGCGTTGAGGTTGCATTCGATGGCCACAGAGAAGTGCTGCTGGGGGAAGCGCAGGAGATGGGCCCGGTAGCCGCCCAGCGCTCCGCCATGGGAGACCGTGGGCAAGCCCCGGTATTCCCCGATAAAGAGTCCGAAGGCGTAATCGAGCGGCGCTCCGTTGTTGAGGCGGCCGGGAGTCTGCACCTGCTTCATCAGGTCCTGAGTGGCGCGGCCCATGCGGTTGCCGTGGAAGTTTTCGTTCCACTTGATGAGGTCTTCAACAGTGGTGTAAAGGCCGCCCGAGCCGACCAGGGCAAAACGCGAGTGGATGAGTCCCCATTCACCGTCCCCGAGGCGGCGATGGCC
Source organism: Acidobacteriota bacterium (assembly GCA_035471925.1). Taxonomy (GTDB): domain Bacteria; phylum Acidobacteriota; class UBA6911; order RPQK01; family DATIPO01; genus JANQFM01. Next base: position 103,696 of record DATIPO010000005.1, on the reverse strand, counting down.
GTCGGCACGGTTGGGGATGATGTGTTCGACGCGGTCGTGAAAGTGGGAATGACGCATGCCCAGCGGACCGAACATCTTCTCCTCGGCGTACTCTCTCAGCGAGCCTCCGGTGACCCGCTTGACAATCTCGGCCATGAGAAAATAGCCGGAATTGCTGTAGAGAAAGCGCGACCCCGGGCGCAAATTGAGTTCTTGCTGGCGGGCGATCAGGTCGACCACTTCCGGATCGCTGATGGAATCGGCGATGGAGCGTCCGGAAAGAGACATCAAAGCCAGGTAATCGCGCAAGCCGCTGGTGTGGTGAACGAGGTGGCGAACGGTGATGACGTTGCCGTAGTGAGGCAGCTCAGGAATGTAGTGGCGGACGTCGTCATCCAGGCCCAGCTTACCCTCTTCCGCCAGCAGCGCGATGGCCATGGCGGTGAACTGCTTTGAGACCGAGCCGACGTAAAAGGCGGTGCGCGGCGTGATGGCCACGCCGTGTTCGAGGTCGGCCATTCCGTAGCCGCGGGCGTAGAGGACGCGTCCATGCCGCGCCACGGCCAATGCGCATCCGGGCGAATCGCTACGGTTCCACTCAGCGAAGACTCTATCGACCCGTCTTTCACGCTCCTGGGAAGAGGCTGCCGAAACTGATTGCGGCAACAGCACAAAAACAATTGCGACAACGATGAAAAGGACTCGATTGGCAAGACTCACGCCGACCCCCCCTAGCTGGCATTCAGCAGCGGAACAGACTCTTACAGCCGCCAATTATAGCGGTCGCTGAATCGGAAGGCAGGACAAAAAGAAAAGGGCGCTGCCGTTGGGGATCGGCAGCGCCCCGGGGAGGTGCATTGTTTGGTTCGGGGTGGGACCTTCTACTGAATGCCTCCCGTACGAGCGGTTTGGGAGGCTGCCTGGTTGTCGACCGCCTTGTCGGCATGGGGATTGAGCGCCTTATTGAGGAGGAGGCGCACTTCGACGCGGCGGTTTTGTTGGCGTCCTTCGCGGGTGGAGTTATCAGCCACGGGCCGGTTCTCGCCGAATCCGTAGGGAGAGATGACCCGGCGAAGCGGCACACCGCCCTCTTCGGTCAAATAGCGGCGCACCGTGTTGGCGCGGCTTTCGCTGAGACGCCTGTTATAGGCGGCGTTTCCGTCCGCCGAAGCGTAGCCGACGACCTCGACGAGGTAGCCTGTTTCTTCCTGCAGGGCCTTCGAGAACTCGTTCAAGCTGTCCAGGGTTTCCTGGGAAAGTTCATGGCTGCCGGCGTCGAAGTAAACCGTCAGCGTGCGCGTGACATCGAAATTGTCCAGTGAAGTGATGCGTTGATCGGCCGCATTGGCGCGGTCCAGCGCCTTCTCAGCCGTATCCTGGGCGTTGCGGACGTCGTCGCGGACCCGCTGGTTGGCCTCGTTGATCTCCTCGATTTCGTCGGTCAGGCGTTGGGCCTGCTCTTCGGTCTGGGAGAGGCGCTGGCGGGTTTCGTCCAGGGAGCGGTTGGTTTCGCCCAGCCGCTGCTCGACAGGCTGCAAACGCGAGGCGATTTTTTCAGCCACTTCCAGGTCGTCCTGGGTGAACTTGACTTCTTTGGCCCGGAGGCGGCCCTGCTGGTCGCCGCGGCCTTCCACCTGAACGGAAAGACCCAGTACAAGATCGTCCTGCGAGTACTGCTTGGCGGAACGGAAGAAGTTCTTCTTCTTCTCTTCAATCTCGGTGGAGGGGGTCAGGACGACGACCACCTGGCGGCCGTCGAGGCCTTCCACCAGAAACCGTTCCCCGGACAGTTCGACGATGACGCCCTCAAGCTTCATCTTTTTGTCTTCCGGAACCTGGTAAGCCTCAGCCTCTCGCTCAAGTAAGGGAGCAGCCGTGACGACTGCAGTCGCCATTACCAGGACCGCTACAGTCAACATGAATGCCGGTCTTCTCATGATATGGACCCTCTTTTTTGTGCTTCAAGCGCAGCCTCTTTAAAGCGTGTTCTTGCTGCGCCGATTCTTACAATGTCTATCGCCTCGATAGTGGTGCAAACGCCGTGCCAACTCTTAAACCCCCCTTTTACAAGGCTTTGAGAGCAGCAAGCCGGGAAATTTCGGAAGCTGCGCGGGAAAGTTTCCTTGCCCCGCACAATTGCCCTTTCGGTGGTTCCCCCGGCTTTCTTGAGGGTCAGGAGCGGATATCTCGGTCTCGACTGTAATGTTCCGCCCCCCTTCCGCGACTAACCGTACGGACAGAGGAGGCTGCGCAGAGATTGGTTCCAACGCCGCCTCTCACCAACCGTCGGAAAGGCGAAGGAAGATGAAACAACGAACGGATGCAGAACGCATGCGGATGGCGGAAGGGCTGGAGAGCCCATGGCGGCTCTGGGGACCCTATTTGAGCGAGCGCCAATGGGGAACCGTCAGGGAAGACTACAGCGCCCATGGAGGAGCCTGGGATTATTTCTCACATGATCATGCCCGCAGCCGGGCCTACCGCTGGGGCGAGGACGGCTTGGCCGGATTCAGCGACAAAGATCAATACCTGTGCCTGGGCCTGGCCTTGTGGAACGGCCGAGATCCCATCCTCAAGGAGAGGCTCTATGGCCTGACCAACCCGGAGGGCAACCACGGGGAGGACGTGAAGGAGCTCTATTACTATCTCGACGCCGCTCCCTCGCATTCCTATTTGAAGATGCTTTACAAGTATCCGCAGAAGGAATTCCCCTACCGGGAACTGATCGAGGCCAACCGCAACCGCGGGCGGCAGGACGTGGAATTCGAACTGCTGGACACCGGCATCTTCGATGACGACCGCTACTTCGACGTCTTCGTCGAGTACGCCAAAGCCGACGCCCGAGACATCTTCATGCGGGTCACCGTCCACAACCGGGCAGCCGAGGAGGCTGAATTGCACCTGCTGCCGCAAGCCTGGTTCCGCAACACCTGGTCCTGGGAGAAGGACTCCCCCAAGCCGCTCATCAGGCAGACCGGCGAAGGCCAGGCCCTGCTCAGCCATCCTCAACTGGGCGAATACTATCTTTATTTCGAAGAAGGGCCTGAGCTGCTCTTCTGCGAGAACGAAACCAACGCGCCGCGCCTTTATTCCGTGATGCGTCCCGGAGCCTACTTCAAGGACGGCATCCATGACTGCGTCGTCAAGGGGCGCCGCAACGCCGTCAACCCTGAAGGCGCGGGAACCAAAGTCGCCGCCCATTACCGCTTTTCGCTCCAACCCGGTGCGACCGCCACGGTGAGCCTGCGCCTCAGCCCCGATTCGCTCCAGGATCCCTTCAAAGGGTTCCACGCTCTGCTTTCCCAGCGGATTGCTGAAACGGACGATTTCTATGCCCGGCTCCAGGCTTCGGTGGAGGACGAAGATGCGCGCCTGATTCAACGCCAGGCCTTGGCCGGAATGATCTGGAGCAAGCAGCTCTACCATTTCGACGTCGACCGCTGGCTGCAGGGCGATCCGGCCCAGCCGGAGCCGCCCGCGGACAGAAGCCAAGGCCGCAACGCGGAATGGCGCCATCTCAACAACCAGGAAATCATCTCCATGCCCGATAAGTGGGAATATCCCTTCTATTGCGCCTGGGACCTGGCCTTCCACTGTATTCCCTTGGCTTTGGTCGACCCCGACTTCGCCAAGGGGCAGCTTATCCTGCTGACGCGCGAATGGTACCTGCATCCCAACGGACAGCTCCCCGCCTACGAGTGGGCCTTCAGCGACGTCAATCCCCCTGTCCACGCCTGGGCCGCTTGGCGCGTCTACCAGATCGACCGCAAGCAAAAAGGCGTCGGAGACCTCGACTTTCTGGAGCGGGTCTTCCACAAGCTTCTGCTCAACTTCACCTGGTGGGTTAACCGCAAGGACAGCGAAGGCAACAACATCTTCCAGGGAGGATTCCTGGGTCTGGACAACATCGGGGTCTTCGACCGCAGCGCGGCGCTGCCCACCGGCGGACACATGCACCAGGCGGACGGCACCAGTTGGATGGCCATGTACAGCCTCAACCTGATGCGCATCGCTTTGGAACTGGCCGCCAACGGGAGACGCCCCTACGAAGACATTGCCACCAAGTTCTTCGAGCATTTCCTCTACATCGCCAAAGCCATGACCAGCGAGATCAGCGGAGGGGACCACTCCGGGCTGTGGGACGAAGAAGATCAATTCTATTACGACGTCCTGCACTTGCCTCAGGGCAGGCGCGCCACCATGCGGGTCCGTTCGCTGGTAGGGCTGATTCCCCTGTTGGCGGTGGAAACGCTGGAGCCGGAGCTGCTGGAAAAGGTGCCCGAGTTCCGTCAGCGACTGGAATGGTTCCTCAACTACCGGCCCGACTTGGCCCAACTGGTATCACGCTGGCATGAGCCAGGACTGGGAGAGCGGCGGCTGCTTTCGCTTCTGCGGGGACACCGCATGAAGAGTCTGCTGCGGCGCATGCTCGACCCCGAGGAATTCCTCTGCCAGTACGGAATCCGCTCCTTGTCGCGCTATCACGCCGAGCAGCCTTACCACTTCGATCATGGTGGAAACCGCTTCTCCGTGGCCTACCTGCCGGCTGAATCGGATTCGGGACTCTTCGGAGGCAACTCCAACTGGCGCGGGCCCCTCTGGTTCCCGCTCAATTACCTGCTGATCGAGTCGCTGCAGAAATTCCACCACTACTACGGAGACGATTTCAAGGTGGAATGTCCAGTTGGCTCGGGTCGCTTGGCCACACTGGAAGAGGTGGCGGAAGACCTCTCGCAAAGATTGGTCGGACTCTACCGCCTCAAGGGCGAGCAAGGCCGTCCCGCCATGGCTTATCACCCCAAACTGCAAAAGGATCCCCGTTTCCGGGACTACCTTCTCTTTCACGAATACTTCCATGGAGACAGCGGCCGCGGGGCCGGCGCCTCCCATCAAACCGGCTGGACCGGGCTGGTCGCCAAGCTCATTCAGCCCCGACGCAAAGAAAAGGCGGCAAATCAAACCGAACCTGAACTCAAGGAGAGAGTGACGATATGAAAGCACCCGTTAAAGAAGTCGAAACTGCCTTGCCGGAAGTGGTCATGCCCACCTGTCACATGCACAGGATTCTGGCAGGCCAGAAGGCCTTGGTAACCGGCGCCAACTCGGGCATCGGTCAGGGTATCGCCGCGGCGCTGGCGGAAGCCGGCGCCGACGTGGTGGTCAACTACTACGCCGGCGACGAATCGGCCGAGGAGGCCGTAGAGGGGCTGCGCCAGAACGGCGTCAGCGCCTACAGCCACCGGGCCGATGTCTCGCAAGAGGACCAAGTGCAAAAAATGTTCCGGCGCATGTTCGACGAGTTCGGAACCATCGACATCCTTATCAACAACGCCGGCATCCAGATGGACGCGCCCTTCGACGAGATGACGCTGGCCCAATGGAACCGGGTCCTGGAGGTCAACCTGACGGGACAGTTCCTGTGCGCCCGCGAGGCCATCCGCGAATTCAAGCGGCGCGGGGTGGTGGAGGAGGTTTCCTGCTCGGCCGGCAAGATCATCTGCATCAGCTCGGTGCACGAGATCATCCCCTGGGCGGGACACGTCAATTACGCGGCCTCCAAGGGCGGCGTGATGCTGATGATGAAGAGCATCGCTCAAGAGGTGGCCGGCTATCGGATCAGGGTCAACAGCATCTGCCCCGGAGCCATCCGCACGCCCATCAACCGTCCCGCTTGGGAAACTCCCGAAGCCCTCGACAAGCTGCTGGAGCTGATTCCCTACAAACGCATCGGCGAGGTCCACGACCTGGGGCGGGCAGCAGCCTGGCTGGCTTCAGACCACGCCGACTACCTGACCGGCGCCAGCATCGTCATCGACGGCGGCATGACCCTCTATCCCGGATTCGCCACGGGCGGATAAGGAGACGCGAACCGTGTGGAACACGCTGCGCCGGCGCTTGCCGGAGTACTTGATGGAAGCCTGCGGACTGGGATCTTTCATGATCTCGGCAGGCTTCTTCGCCATCCTTCTGGAACACCCTCTCTCCCCGCTTAACGGGCTGGTGCCCGAAGCCGCGCTGCGGCGGGTGCTGATGGGCGCCGCCATGGGTTTGACGGCGGTGGCCATCATCTACTCGCCCTGGGGGAAACGCTCGGGAGCGCACATCAATCCCGCCGTCACCCTGACTTTCTTGCGGCTGGGAAAGATCGCTCCCCGCGACGCCCTCGGCTACGTGGCCGCCCAATTCGCGGGCGGACTGGCCGGACTGGCTTTGCTGGGGGCCCTGGCGGGCCCGCTGCTGGCGACGCCTCAAGTCAATTTCGTGGCCACCGTCCCGCGGGCGGGGCAATCGCTCGAGGCCTTCCTGGCCGAGACCGTCATGTCGGCAACGCTCATGACCGTAGTCCTGCACCTGAGCAACCGTCCCGCACTCAACCGTTTTACAGGTTTGGCGGCGGGCGTCCTGGTGGCTTCTTTCATCTTTCTGGCAGGACCCTTGAGCGGCATGAGCATCAATCCGGCGCGCAGCGTTGCTTCAGCGCTGCTTTCCGGCACCTGGACGGCATTCTGGATCTACCTGACGGCGCCTCTGCTGGGGATGCTGGCGGCAGCCGAGATCTACCAGCGGCTCCAGGCCCGGAACCGCCCCGTCCTGTGCGCCAAGCTTCATCATGAAACCCCCTACAACTGCATCTTCCGCTGCCGTTACAAGGATGCTGCCGGGCATGAATGCGTGGCCGAGCAGGAACAAGGCGGCCCTCTTCAAACATGCGAACAAACTTCGATATAAGAACCATGAGACACATTCGAACCGCCCTAATTCTGATGTCGGCGGCTCTCACCTTCACCCTCGGCGTCCAAGCCCAGGCGGAGGTGAGCGCCGTCGAGGCCATCGCCATCACCGTTTCCGACGCCGACCGGGCCGCTGACTTTTACGGCCGTGTCCTCGACTTCGAAAAACTGTCCGATGTCGAGGTCAGAAGCGATCAATACGACCGCCTGCTGGGCATCTTCGGCACCCGCCTGCGCATCGTGCGCATGCAGCTAGGCCAGGAGCAGATCGAACTGTACGAGTTCCTAGTCCCGCGCGGACGGGCCTTCCCCTCCGACACCCGCAGCAATGACGGCTGGTTTCAGCACATCGCCATCGTGGTGTCGGACATGGAAGCGGCCTACCAGCGCTTGAGGAGGGAACGGGTGGCCCATGCATCGACCGGACCTCAGCGGCTCCCCGACTGGAATCCCGCGGCGGGCGGAATCGAGGCTTTCTATTTCCGAGACCCTGACGGGCACTTTCTGGAGCTGATCCACTTTCCGCCCGGCAAAGGCGATCCTCGCTGGCAGCAAAGCAAGGGACTCTTCCTGGGCGTCGATCACACCGCCATCGTGGTTTCCGACACCGAGCGGAGCCTGAGCTTTTACCGTGACGCCCTAGGACTTCGGGTGGCTGGCAGCAGCGAGAACTACGGCATCGAACAGGAACACCTCAATCACGTGTTCGGCGCCCACTTGCGAATAACCGCGCTCAGGGCGCCCTCCGGACCGGGTATCGAGCTTCTGCAATACCTGACGCCGCGGGACGGCCGTCCTTACCCGCCCGATGCCGCGCCCAACGACCTGTTGCACTGGCACGTCGTTTTGAGGACCGAAGAAGTGGCGGGCGCCGCCGCCGCCAGCCAAGCCGGCGGAGCAGCGGTCACGCCCCAAAAGGCGCCCCCCTCGATCCAGCCCGACGAACCTGGCAAAGCGATGATGGTGCGCGATCCCGACGGCCACGCGCTGCTGTTGAGGTCGGCGCCTCAAACCAATCCTAAGAAAGTTGAAAACTAGATGAGCGAAAGAGAACTCTCGATCCGCGTCCGCTATCCCTTGACGCAAGGGAGGCTGGAACTGCGGACAGATGACGATTGGGACCGCAGCCTGCAGCCGGACTCATACGATGAAGAGAACCACATCTTCACCTTCAGAGTCACCACCGGAAGACCCTATCTCTATTTCAAGCCCGTAATCGCCCTGGACGGCCAGATGCACTGGTCGCATGGCAAGGACTACTTGATCCTTGCCGGCCAAGAGGCTCCCGGAGAGGTCTATCCTCATTTCTTCGACCACTCGGGCTGCAGCGTGTGCGAGTTGCAGCGCTATGACGCGGGAGAGATGAGCCAGGGACATTCCTTCCGCGTGTTCTATCCCCCCGGGTACCAAGAAAACACTTTGGCCCGCTATCCCGTCATCTACATGCAGGACGGTCAGAACCTCTTTTTCCCCAACGAGGCTTTCGGGGGCACCCATTGGATGGTGGAAGAAACCCTCAGCCTGCTCACGGCCATGAATGCCATCAGCCAGGTCATCGTCGTAGGCGTCTATCCCAATGACCGCATGCACGACTACACCCAGCCCGGGTACGAGGCCTACGGGCGCTTCCTGACCGAGGAACTGAAACCCTTTATCGACAGCCGCTACCGCACTTTGCCGGGTCCCCGGCACACGGCGGTCATGGGATCGTCGCTGGGGGGCGTGGTGTCCTTTTTCCTGGCCTGGAATTATCCCCACGTTTTCGGACAGGCGGCTTGCCTTTCCAGCACCTTCGGCTATCAGGACGATCTGCGCCAGCGGGTCAGCCGCGAAGCGCCGCCACGGGTCCGTTTCTATCTGGACAGCGGCTGGCCCCAGGACAATTTCGAGGTCACCCGCGACATGAGCGTGCTGCTGGAGCGCCGAGGTTACACGACGGGGCGCGACTTGCTGTACCTGGCCTTTCCCAAAGCCGCCCACAACGAATCGGCCTGGGCCATGCGCTGCCACATACCCTTCCAGTTCTTCTTTTCTGAGGCGGCAGCCGGTTGAAATTTGTCAAAGGCGGCGTAAGGTGTTTCTGCTTTCCACGACTACTTCAGTGTCCAGTTCAGATCGCTTTTCCGGCAGTCGGAACGGTCAATTCGGACTGGCTAGAAACGCACGCAAGAAACCGTGACGAAAGGATAGAAGAAAATGACCAAGAATCTCAGGTTGATGGTAGTTGTGGCGCTGGCCATCGCGATGATCGCGGCGGTGTTGCCGGTTTTGGCCGCGGACAAGCCCTCCCACACCAGCGGCACCTTCAGCGGAGCCAAGGTGAACGGCGGAACCGTCACCCACAGCAAAGTGAACGGTCATCACGTGATGACCTTGTCGGACGACTTCCAAGTGCCCGACACGCCCGCGCCGCACTGGCAAATAGTGGACTCTAAAGGCAATGTCTATCTGCTCAATCGACTGGTGATCAAGGACGAACACTACAACCAGACGATCACCCTGCCCTCCTACGTGAAGGACGTTGCCAAAGTGCAGATCTGGTGTGCCTGGGCCGAAGTCCTTCTAGGAGAAGCCTCTTTCGCTCAGCCCCTCAAATAAGCATCCCTCCCCGCCCCGCAAGGTCAAGCTCCCGTCCTCCTAGCCTTGGCGGGAGCCTGCCTGCGGGCCTGACAAAAAACAGAGAGAAATTGAAATGAAAACCTTAAGCATCATTCTGTGCGGCTGGAAGGAAAAGCCGTCCTGCTCACGGGAGGACAAGTCGTCGAGGCGAAAGTCACCGAACCCGGACAGGTGCGGGGAACCGGCATCGAAGGCGGCACGATCAGCCACCTCAAGCCGGGAGACGCCGTCGTCATTCCGGCTGGAACTCCCCATCAATTCACAGAAGTCGAGGGCCCATTCCTCTACTTCGTCGTCAAGCCGATAGCTGCTCAATGAGGTGTAACATGAAGAGAATTCTTCCCCTGACCGCCGCTTGTCTGGCCGGATTCTCGATCGTTTTCTTCGCATCGAGGATTTCCATCTCGGCCGCAACGCCGCCGGACCTGCCCTCGGGCCATCCCGAGGCCGTACTCGACCTCACCAAACCCGAGGACGTGAGTGCGGTCCAGGGCCAGTGGCGCTACAGCGACGTACGCCTGATCGAGGTCGATTTCGCCACGGCGGGGCAGGACGGACAGCCGTCCGGACCCCTGGCGCGTACCTATGACTACACGCCGCACGCCGGCGCCGCCGCATACGACGACTCGTCCTGGGAGGCGATCGCCCCCCAGACCTTGAGCCGGCGCCGGGGTCACGGACGCATCGGATTCAACTGGTACCGCATCGCAGTAACCCTGCCCCAGCAGGTGGACGGATTCCCGGTGGAGGGATCGACGGTGGTGTTTGAGACGGCGCTGGCCGATTACGCCGAAATCTGGGTGGACGGGGAGCTTCCCCGCGCCCTTGGTCAAAGCGGCGGTTCCGTGGTAGCGGGCTGGAATGCTTCTAACCGCCTGGTCCTGGCCCGCAACGCGCACCCTGGTCAAAAGATCCAGATCGCTATCTTCGGAATCAACGGACCCATCTCCGATCCGCCGACCAACTACATCTGGATGCGCAAGGCCAGCCTGGAATTCTTCGCCGGGCAGCCGGAGGCGCAGCCCTACGCTGTCGAGCCTCAGGAGGTAAACGTCGAGGTGGTGCGGCTGGACCCCCGCATCGACCGCATCGTGCCGGCCAACCCCAAGCTCTACAAGCTGGCCGAGGGATTCCTCTTCACCGAGGGACCGGTGTGGGTGGATGAAGAGCATTCGCTGCTCTTCAGCGACCCCAACGCCAACCGCATCTACCGCTATCGGGAAGACGAAGGCAGCCTCACGGTCTTTCTCGAGCCCAGCGGCTACCAGGGAGAAGACGTGGCCGAATACCGCCAACCGGGGTCGAACGGCATAACCCTGGACCCCATGGGAAGAACGGTCATCGCCCAGCACGGCGACCATCGCCTGGTTCGGCTGGATGACGGGGGCGGACAGCGGGTCCTGGCCGAGTCTTATCAGGGGCGACGTCTCAACAGCCCCAACGACCTGGTCTACCGCAGCGACGGAGTGCTCTACTTCACCGATCCGCCTTTCGGCCTGCCCATGGTTTTCGACGATCCCCGAAAGGAATTATCCTTTAGCGGCATCTACTCGCTAAGAGAAGGCCAGTTGAGGCTGGAAAACGATGAATTGAGCGGGCCCAACGGCATCGCCCTTTCTCCAGACGAGCGCTTTCTCTATGTGGGAAACTGGGATGAGCAACGCAAGGTGGTCATGCGCTATCCGCTAGGGGAGGCCGGCAGACTGGGGAAGGGAGAAGTCTTTTTCGACATGACCCGAGCGCCCGGCCAAGACGCCATCGACGGCATCAAGGTCGACCGTGAAGGCAACCTTTACGTCTCCGGACCGGACGGCCTCTGGATTCTTTCCGACCAGGGAGAGCATCTGGGCACCATCATACCTCCCCGCCATCCCCATAACATGGCCTGGGGGGGCCAAGACGGCCAGACTCTCTACCTGTGCTCTCAGGACCGTCTCTACCGGATGCGCCTGAACTTGCCCGGAATCCGGCCGCAGGGCCCCAATCCGCCAACAGAAAGGACCTTGAGACATGAGTGAATCCATCGAACTAAGCGGCGCCCCACTGATCGTGAGCTGGGTCTGTCGGCTCCTGGCCGCGGCCATCTTGCTGCAGACGCTCTTTTTTAAGTTCACCGGCGCCGAGGAGTCGATCTACATCTTCACCCAGGTGGGGATGGAGCCCTGGGGACGCATCGGTTCCGGCATTGCCGAACTGATCGCCGCCGCACTCCTGATCCTGCCTTCCACCGTGTGGCTGGGAGCGCTGTTGGGCATGGGCGTCATGTTGGGCGCTATCGGCAGTCACCTCACTCTGCTGGGCATCGACGTGCAGGGCGACGGCGGACTCCTGTTCGGTCTGGCCGTGGTGGTCTTTGTCTGCTGCGCCGTGGCCCTCTTCCTCCACCGCCAAGCCATCCCCTTCCTCTCCGCTGCCCGCTGAGAGTTGCCCCGCTGGAATCCGACAATGCCCCCGGCTCTCCCCCGGGGGCTTTTTTTTGGCTCCAAGGCGGGAAAAATTCGCGGGGCCTGTAAGGGGAGAAAGGGCGAGGCGACCATTGCTCCGTAAGGCCCGCCGTGAAAGCGGGCGTTTTTTGCAGCAAGAACGATCAAGAAAGAGTGAAAACAAATGGCTCGGCATAATCATTACGACGTCATCATCATCGGAACCGGGGCCGGGGGAGGCACCCTGGCTTATAAGCTGGCTCCCTCGGGCAAACGCATCCTGTTGCTGGAACGGGGCGACTACGTCCCGCGCGAAAAGGCCAATTGGAGTCCGCGGGCCGTCAACCTGGAAGGCCGCTACCACACCAAGGAAGTGTGGCGCGACAAGGACGGCAAACCGCTACATCCCCACACCAACTACTACGTGGGGGGCAACACCAAGTTTTACGGCGCGGCTCTGTTCCGCTTGCGCCAGCAAGATTTCGGCGAGCTGCGCCATCACGGCGGACTTTCCCCCGCCTGGCCTATCAGCTACCAAGACCTGGAGCCCTACTACACCCAAGCTGAAAACCTCTACCTCGTCCACGGAAGGCGTGGCGCCGACCCTACCGAGCCTCCGGCCAGCCAGCCCTACCCCTTCCCCGAAGTCAGCCACGAACCCCGCATCCAGGAACTCCACGACAACCTTGTGCGGCTGGGCCATCAGCCCTTCCACGTTCCCCTGGGGGTGATGCTCAACGAGCGCAACCGGCGGGCCGACCGCTGTATCCGCTGCGAGACCTGCGACGGTTTTCCCTGCCTGATCGACGCCAAGGCCGACGCCCAAGTGTGCGCGGTCGACCCGGCCTTGCGCCATCCCAACGTCACGCTTCTCACCAACGCCCACGCCGAAAGGCTGGTGACGGACTCTTCAGGGGGCTCGGTCAGCCACGTCCTGGCGCGCATCAACGGCAAGCTGCAAGAGTTCTCGGCCGACATCGTGGTGGTCTCCTGCGGAGCCATCAATTCGGCGGCTCTCTTGCTGCGCTCGGCCAACGACCGCCATCCCAAAGGACTGGCCAACAGCTCGGACGTGGTCGGACGCCACTATATGGGCCATATCAACTCCGTAGTGCTGGCCATCTCGCGCCACGAAAACCGCACCGTCTTCCAAAAGACTCTGGCCCTCAACGACTTCTACTTCGGGTCGGAGGAGTGGGAATATCCCATGGGACACATCTCGTTCGTGGGCAAACTGGACGCCGTCAGCCTCTCAGCCGGAGCGCCCAGGATCGTGCCGGGGATGACGCTCGACATCATGGCCCGCCACTCGCTCGATTTCTGGATCACCTCGGAAGACCTGCCCGATCCAAACAACCGAGTGACGCTCGACAACAAGGGCGGAATCGTCCTTTCTTACAAACCCAACAATGAAGAGGGTCACAAGCGGCTAATCGCCAAACTCAAAAAGCTGGTGAGGAAGTCCGATCCCCACAGCCACATGGTGCCTCTCGACCTCTTCGTAGGCCAGCGCATTCCGCTGGCGGGAGTGGCTCACCAGAACGGAACCATCCGCTTCGGCCACGATCCCCGCACCTCGGCCCTGGACCCCCATTGCAAGGCTCACGACCTGGACAACCTGTACGTGGTCGATGCCAGCTTCTTCCCCTCCAGCGCCGCCGTCAATCCCGCCCTGACCATCATGGCCAACGCCTTGCGCGTGGGCGACCATCTACTGGAACGGCTGGGCACAACCTCCGCATCAGCGGCCGTCCCCGCCGGAGCACATTCGTGATGAAAAAGCCTGTGCAGATCCCAAATCCGATTCTTGAAGGTCTGCCCTGCACCCAGCAGCGGGGCAAGATCCTGGCCGATGCCTGCATGAGGGTTCCCGGCTGGGGCGGCGTCTGGGCCCTGGGCGATCCTGGCTTGGTGGATGTGGCGCAGCATTTACCTGAGCAAACTGCCGCGCCTGGAGAAAAAGTTGCGGGTGGCCCTGGACTGGACGCTGGACTTGGTTTTCAGCAAGGATCTGGTCCAGTTCTCGACCCAACCGCCGCCTCCCGCCCAGCCCTCTCCCCGGGCCACGGCCCTTGAGGAAACGAGAAGCAGAGAGCTCGTTCACTGATGACGAAGAATTCTGTAGCTTTTTCAATCTCAACAGGAATACAATCGCGGAGTATTGGAGGTGCTCCGCGATGGGTAAAGTCATCGTTTCGGAAGATGGCGGACCCGGAGAGCCGATAGTCCCCGGAACAGAATCCGCACATCTCGGCCCAACCCAATCGGAGGAGGAAGAGGGCGGAAAGGACACCCTTGACTCCCAGGCCGCAGAGTGGGTGAACCTCTACGCCGATTATCTCTATCGTTACGCGATGCTGCGCCTGCGCGACAAGCAAGCCAGCGAGGATGTCGTTCAGGAGACTTTCCTGGCGGCCCTGCAGTCGTTCAAGAACTTCAAGGGCCGCTCCAGCGTCAAGACCTGGTTGGTCAACATCCTCAAGCACAAGATCGTCGACCACATCCGCCGCTGCTGCCGGGAGAGGCGATCCGCCGATAGCGGAGGTGTCTTGGACGACTGGATGGAAGACGCCTTCAACGAACATGGGCACTGGAACTTCGCTTCGGGAAAGCATCCCAAGTGTGCCTGGGTCGACTCAGACCCTGAAGCGGCTTATGACCGCCAGCGCTTTTGGACGGTCCTGCAGGGTTCGCTGGCCCACCTGCCGACGCGGGTGGCCCAGGCCTTCGTTCTGCGCGAGATCGACGGACTGGAAACTGAAGAGATTTGCTCTACCATGAATATCAGCCGGAACAACTTGTGGGTCATGCTGCACCGCGCCCGGTTGTTTCTCAGCCATAGTCTGGAGACCGACGGATTCTCCGTGGATCGGCCACGGGGCCAAAAACAGCGCGCCTGATATGTTCAAGATGAAAAGATGGGTACGAGTGATCTTGTGGCTCGAGCGGACCTGGGGAACCCGTGTCTTTTTCAGGCCCTGCCGCGAGGTGACCAGATTGTCCTCTGAATCGGTCGACCGCTCCCTCTCGCTCACCGAACAGCTCTCGGTGCGCATCCATCTTTTCTATTGCCGCTGGTGCGGCTGGTATTTGACCCGCGTGCGGACCATGCACCAGCACTTCGAGCGGGAGGAGATGGACTCTCGCTCTTCTGAGAATCTCAGTCCCCAGGCAAGACAACGCATACTCCAAGCCGTTTCCCGCAACGACGAAATGGCCTCCCGGGACTGAAGCCGCCTCCATGCTCATAATCTTTGCGAACCTGCCCTTCGATCTATGAACCGGGCCGCAATGGGCTTGGGAGGCCGGGCGGAGCCTCCAACAGAGGCCGCGCAGGCGTCGATCCCCACTCCATAGATTCTACGAAGCCCGATCCACACCCGCCCTCACGGACGTCGCCATAAGAGGTTGACAGGACTAGGCTTAAGCGATTCCACCCAATGTTTGGTCAACTTGGCATGGCAGATGCGTTGGGTCGAGCAAGTGAAAAACTGCAAGGGATTGGGACGGAGGGGGGAGCATCCAGTGAGAGGAAGGATCATCGCGTTTCTTTTTTGTATTCTGTCCGTTGCGGCCTCGGCAGCGGCCCAGCAAGCGGCAGGTGCCAAGCTGAGCGGATTGGTCTCTGATCCACAGGGCCTGCCGGTGGAAGGCGTCTCGGTGCAGGTCACCAACCAGGAGACGGCCACCCGGCGGAGGACTGAAACCAATGCGGAAGGCTTCTTTTCAGTCAGCTACCTGCCGGCAGGACTGTACAGCGTAGAGTTCCAGGCTCCCGGTTTCGGTCCCTTGAAGTTCACCGGACTGCAATTGCTGGTGGGCCAGTCGCGGCGGCTGGACGCCGGTCTGGAGCTGGCCAGTCCCGCCGAAAACGTCATCGTCAGCGGCGATACGCTTGGACTCGTCAACCAAACCACTTCGGAGGTGAACGGGGTGATCGATTCCGAGTGGATATCCTCGCTTCCCCTCAACGGGCGCAATTTCCTGGAACTGGCGCTGCTGCTTCCGGGAAACGCTCCGGCGGCCCAGTTCGACCCTACCAAGGCCAATACCGTGCTCATCTCTTCGGCGGGACAGTTCGGCCGGGGCGGCAGCGTAACCATCGACGGCGCCGACAACAACGACGACGTGGTGGGGGGATCGCTGCTCAACCTCAGTCAGGAAGCGGTGCAGGAGTTTCAGGTCATCACCAACCGCTTTTCGGCCGCCCAGGGACGCTCGGGCTCATCGGTCCTCAACGTGGTTACCAAATCGGGCGGGAACGACGTTCACGGGTCGGCCTCTTTCTTTCTGCGCGACGACAGCCTGCAAGGCCTGCCCGCAACCTTCAGCCGTTCGGCTGGAGAACCGCCCTTTGACCGTCAACAATACGCCTTGGCCGTGGGAGGCCCCATCCGCAAGGACCGCGCCTGGTGGTTCGGAGCCCTGGAATACCGCAACCAGGACGGCGCTTTGCTGGTGGGCCGGCGCAACCTTGAGACCCGCACCATCGAGCGCGATTTCGCGCCGGCTCCGCTCAACGACATCATGTCGCTGGCCAAGGTCGACTGGAACCCTTCCCCGCTGGACCAGATCTCGGGCGAGTACCTCTTCCAAGATCTCGATGCCGTAGCCGCCAGCAGCCTCATCCGGGCCATCGGATCGGAATCGCAGCGCCAGCAGGGAGACAACCGCTTCCATGCCGGACGCCTGGCCTGGACCCGAACCCTTTCACCCTTCCTGGTCAACAACTTCAGCTTCAGCGTCAACAACTTCTTCAACGCCACCGACCCGGTTGCGGCCGCGCCTCAACTGACCTTCCCCAGCATCCAGGACGGCGCCTCCTTCCGCACGCCCCAGAAGACGCGCCAGAACCGCTTCCAGCTCAGCGACACGGTCAACTGGGTCCGCGGAGCCCACAGTCTGAGCCTTGGCGGAGAATTCCAGCGCATCGATGCCGAGTTCGACCTGGACGTCTTCAGACAGGGCCGCATCGAGTTGCTGGAAGATTTCCCCGCCTTTGACCGCAACGGCGACGGTCTGGTCAATGACGACGACTTGCTCTTTTCCGTAACGCTGCGCAGCGCCTTTCCCGAGCGCTCGCTCTTCCTCCCCGACACCGACAACACCCATCTGGCCTTTTTCGTCCAGGACGACTGGCGCCTGCATCCCCGCTTCACCCTCAATCTGGGATTGCGCTACGAACTGGACACCGACGTCAAGAACGTCAGCCGCTATGATGAGATCAACCCGCTGGTACGGCCCTTTCTGAGCGGTTCGCGGGGACGCGACAGCAACAACTGGGCTCCCCGCATCGGCTTCAACTGGGCTTCGGCTAACGGACGGCGCAGCCTGCACGCCGGATACGGAATCTACTACGACCGGGTGGTCCTGCAGGTGCAGTCGCTGGAACGGGGGCTGGACGGACGGGCCCTGCCCATCGAAGTGCGGGCGGGAAACGCCTTCTTCGTCGATCCGAGTACCGGAACTTTCCCTTCCTTCGCGCCCACTTTGAGCAATCCATTTAGCGGTTTCGTGCTGCCGGGGGCAGGTGCAGGGGGCATCAACATCATCGACAACAGCCTGCAAAACCCCATGATTCAGCAGGCCAACCTGGGCATTCAGCAGCAATTCGGGCGTGATTTCGTGTTGCGCCTCGACTATCTGCACAATTTCGGCACCCACTTCATCATCGGACGCACCATCGGCGAGGTGAACAACCCGGTCATCGGGGGACCCGACTTCGTCGTCAACCTGGAATCGAGCGTACAGACCAAGTACGACGGGCTGTTGGTGAGTCTTGAACGCCGCTTCAACTCCAACATGCAGTTCCGGGCCAGCTACACCCTTTCCAAGGCCTTCAACTACGCCAACGACGACCAGATCCCCTTCTCAGAAGGTCCCATCGATCCCGACAACCTGCGCCTGGAATACGGTCCGGCGCCCAATGACCAGCGCCACCGCTTCAATTTTCACGGACAGTTCGGACTGCCCGCCCGTTTCAACCTTTCCCTGCTCTGGACGATGGCTTCGGGCGTGCCCACCGACATCCTGCTTCCCGACGGCACCCGGCGCATTCCCACCCTCCAGCGCAATGCCGGAGGCCGGCTCTTCCATAGCGGCGCCGACCTCAATGCCTTCATTTCCCAGGTCAACGCCGGGGGAGGCATCGACGGCGTTCCGCTGCCGCTGGTCGACCCTTCGGTGCGGCTGAGCGATTCCTTCCACTCGGCCGATATCCGGATTTCACGGGAGTTTTCGCTCGGGGAATGGACCTTCCTACCCACCTTGGAAGTCTTCAACCTCTTCAACGTCACCAACGTCCTGGGCGTATCCAACGTCAACTATTCAGGATTCAGCAATGCCCTGGTCCGCGACAGTGCCGACCCCCAGGATCCGGGTTTCCTGCGTTCTTCCAGCTTCGGCCGTCCAGTCACTACGGCGGGCGGTGTCTTCGGGAGCGGCGGCGCAAGGGCCTTTCAGCTCGCCCTCAGAGTATTGTTCTAAAGGGCCGGACTGGCACAACCGGGCGCAAGTCGGCAAACTCAAATCCTCGTGTCAACAAAGAACACTCATCAGAAAAGCCCTAGGCCGCCCTCCACGGGATTGGCCCGCCAGCTTGGACTTGTGTCTTTCACGGCGCTGGTCATCGGCGAAGTCATCGCCGTCGGCATCTTCCTGACCCCGGCGGGCATGGCCAAGTCGCTGGGGTCGCCTCTTTGGCTGCTGGCGGTGTGGCTGGCCATGGGGGCCATGGCGCTGGCCGGAGCCCTTTGCTACGGCGAACTGGCGGCTCGCTTCCCCCAGGCCGGAGGCGGCTATGTCTACCTCAAACGCGCCTATGGACCGGCGGTGGCGTTTCTCTACGGCTGGAAGTGCTTGCTGGTCATGGACCCCGGCATCACGGCGGCCCTGGCTGTGGGTCTGACCAGCTACGTCGGATACCTGATGGCCCTCTCTGCCTGGAGCATGAAGCTGTTGGCGCTGGGCGTGGTGTGGGTGCTGGCAACGGCCAACATCCTCGGCCTTCGCCTGGGGGCCGGACTGGTCCGCTGGCTGACGGCCCTGAAATTGGGCGCACTGTCGGCCATCATCGTGACGGCCCTGGCCTTGCGGGCGGGCGACTGGGACCACTTTCTTCCCCTGCTGGAGCAGCGTCCCGGGTCCGACCCCTTGCTTTCAGCCCTGGCTGGAGCGATGGTGGGCGCTTTCTTCGCTTTCGGCGGCTGGTGGGAGGTGGCCAAGATGGCCGGCGAGGCGCGCAATCCGGGGCGGACGGTCCCCCGGGCGCTGGCGCTGGGTGTGGTGATCGTTACCCTGGTCTACGTGGCCACCAGCGCCGTCTTTCTCTACCTCGTGCCGATGGATGCGGTGACTTCGGGCGAAACCTTCGCGGCCCAGGCCGGCGAAGCTCTTTTCGGAGCCGCCGGTGGACAGATCCTGGCCCTTGTCGTCATCATCTCGGTAGCGGGCAGTCTGGCCACGCTGCTGATGGCGCTGCCCCGCGTCTATTACGCCATGGCGCGCGACGGCGTCTTCTTCAGAGGCATCGGCAAGGTGCACCCGCGATTCGGAACGCCCGCCCGGGCCTCGGCCCTGCAGGCGGGACTGGCTTCGGTACTGATCCTGCTGGGCAACTTCGAGCAGATCATCTCCTATTTCATCTTCGTCACGGTGGCCTTCGTTGGACTGACCGGGGCCGGAGTCTGCGTCCTGCGCAGCGGGGATGCCGGACGGCCCTCCTTCCGTGTGCCGGGATACCCTCTGGTGCCCCTTTTCTTTCTATTGCTGGTAGCCCTGCTTCTGGTCCTTCTGGCAGTGCAGCGTCCCCTTCAGGCCGGCTTGGGTGTGGGCGTGATGGCGCTGGGCGCCCCCGTCTACTATTTGATCTTCCGCCGCTCCTGAGGCGAACCCAGCTTTTCGGACCTCGAGCGCCGCTGCTATCGTGAAAGGGTCGACGGCACCAGGAGAATCCATGACCAAACAAGAGACCCTTGCGGAACTGCAGGCCCTGGGCACGGCGCAAAATCGCAAGATCTATGCCCGCCACGGCGTGGGCGAGACAATGTACGGCGTCAGCTACGCCAATCTCAACAAGCTCAAGAAGCGCATCAAGACCGACCATCACCTGGCCCTCCAATTGTGGGAGAGCGGCAACCATGACGCCCGGGTGCTGGCCTGCATGATCGCCGATCCCCAACAAGCCGACGCCCACCTGTTGGAGCGCTGGGTGGCGGATCTCGAAAACTACGTCCTCTGTGATGCCTTCTCGCATTTGGCGGCCGCCTCGCCGGCGGGCTGGGAGAAAGCCCGCGAGTGGATGCCCTCGTCCGAGGAATGGAGGGGACGAGTCGGTTGGACCTTGCTGGCTATCCTTGCAGGCAAAGACCCGTCGCTCGATGACGACCAACTGATTTCCTGCATCAAGACCGTCGAAGAGGAGATCCACCAGCGTCCCAACCGCACCCGCGACGCCATGCTCAACGCCGTCATCGCCATCGGCCTGCGCAGCCCGGAAGGCGAAAGCGCCGCACTGGAAGCCGCCCGGCGCATCGGCAGCGTGGAGGTCGACCACGGCCAGACCAGTTGCAAGACTCCCGAGATCCGCGAGTACATCGAGAGGGTCAACAAGCGCAAGAGGTAGGGGTCTCATGCCTCCATGACCGCCTGCATGTCGGGGGCAGGCTCGGCAGGCGGAGGCGAGAGATGGCTGACAGCAAAGAGGACGGTGAAAGAAGCCGCCAAAGCCACGGCCGAGGGCAGGACTCCGGAAGCGAAGGGCAAAGCCTGGTAGCGGTTGGCGATTTCAAGACCCAGATTGAGAATCAGGCCCGTGAGAATGGAGGCGGTGGCCGCCCGCGCCGTCACGCGCCGCCAGTTGAGTCCCACCGCCAAAGCCGGTCCCAGTGCGGCTGCGAAGGTCCCGAAGGCAAAGGTCCCCAATAAGGCGATCAAGTCCCCGTAGAAATGGGAGAAGAGGGCTGCGGCCACCGCGATCAGGACCACCGCCAGGCGTCCCGCGGTGAGTTCATTGGAGAGGGGACGTCTCAGGGCCAGCGGCAGGTCGCGTACCAAAGCGGCCGAACCGATGCTGAGGAAGGAATCGGCCGTCGACATGATGGCGGCCAGGATGCCCGCAAACACCAGGCCGGCCAGCAGTTCAGGGGCGAAGTTGAGCAGAAAGGCCGGCGCGGCGTCGTCAGGACGGGTCAGGGCCCGCAGCCGTCCCTGGGCTACCAGTGCCGGGACGGCCAGACCGATGCCCATCCAGATCAGCACGCATAGGGTCTGCGAGCCGCCGATCAAAAGCGGCATCCACTTGAGCTTGCGGGGATCGTCGAGCATGTAGAACTTGTGCAGCATGTGGGGCTGGCCCAGGGTTCCGATCGAGAACACAAAGAAGAAGCCCAATCCGGTCATGACGGGAACACCGCCCAGCGGATCGAGGAAGGCGGGCCCGAAGTCGCGGCTGGTGCGGATGCTTTCCACCAGCATCGCAGGCCCTCCCGCCTGGGAAACGGCCGTGACGAAGACGGCCACCGCCGCCAGCATCATGAGAAGTCCCTGGAAGAGATCGGTATAGACTCCCGCGATCATTCCGCCCGCCACGCTGTAGAAGAGAACCACCGAGATCCCGAGAGCCATGGCCACCCAGGGAGAGGCTTCTCCGAAGTAGGCCCGAGTCCCGAAGATGGCCTCGATGAGAACTCCCAGCGCCCGGAACTGGACTCCCAGATAGCCGATGGTGCCGACCAGCAGGGCCAGCGCCGCCAGTCCCGAGGTGAGACGGCTGTCGAAGCGATGGAAGAAGGCATCGGGCACGGTATAGATCTCGCGCACTTCGCTCATCAGACGCAGCCTCTTGGCCACCGTCCAGCACAGCAGGGCGGCGGTGAAACTGACCGAAACGCAGATGAAAAAGGAGGCCGTTCCCAGGCGGTAGGTGAGTCCGGGTCCGCCCAGGAAGACGAATCCGCTGTAGGAAGCGGTCATGGTGGCCAGAGCGGTGACCAGCAGGCCTATCCTCTGTCCGGCGATAAAGAAGTCGCGGGCGTCGCGGGTACGCCGGGCGGCCCACAGGCCGATGGCGAAGACCACCGCCAGATAGGTCAGTGCGGCAAGGATGATCCAGGGTTTGGAGAGAATGGGCATCAGCTCTCCTCCCCGCGCCGGCGAGCTGCCCGGCGGACCTCGTGCAGATCTTCCTGCCGCAGTCCGAATCGGTCAAAGGTGGCAGCATAGCCAAGCGACACCCAGAGAAGTGGAAGCAGCCACAGTCCTGCCAACAGCAACCAGGCTCCCACCGGGACGCCCCACGGGGCCCAACTACTGTCAGCGTAGTAGATAATGCCCATGAGGCATGCCGAGAGCACAATCCACAGCGGACCCAGAATCAGATCGAGGCGGCGGTTGGGCGCGCGGTTGCCGCGGCGGGCGGCGCCCAGACGCATCAGGGCCACCGCCAAGACGGTTGTGCCCAAGGCGAAGAGAAAGTAGGCCAGGGGATGCTCCCACAGCATCGACAGCAACAGGACCGGTCCCGTCAAAGCCAATACCCGAATCGTCCACATGGCGCTGGATTATACCTGTCAGATCGGGCAGGGACTCCACTACGGCATATTCCGCGTGGTAATCTGAGTCCCGTAATCAACGGACACCTGTGGAGGGAGGGCTGAATTCATGAAAAGGCGCCAGATCAAACTTTGTGTAGTCGTCATTCTGTCGTTGCTGTTGCCGCTGCAAGCCGGGAAGAAGACCGATGCGGACAAGAGCGGAAAATCTGCAGTCGAGATCGGCCAGATCTTGCTTCTGGGTCCCCTGCGGACGCCCCTTCGCCAGGAGTGGCCCGGCGTGATGAAGGAAGACGAACTGCGCCAGTTGAGGGCCGCCCTTGAAGAGGGCGGACTGCCCCGAGCCGGCGATTCCTGGAGCGTTTTCGGCACCGGCTACTCGTGGCAGGCCGTTTCACCCAACAGCGGACTCTTCGACTTGCCCTCCGACCAGGGCGGACTCTGGATCGCTTCGCTGATGCTGGACGTGGACCGTTGGAGCCAAGCCGACGTGACGCTGCAGGCGCCTTCCAAGCCGGTAGCCTACCTGGACCAGGGCCGCCTTTCGATGACGGCGGGCTCGGACAGCGAGGAAAAGCTCTGGAGCGGCAGCCTGAAGATGATTCCCGGTACTCACCGCCTTCTCTTCATGACCTCAGCCCCCTCCGATCAGCCTTCTCAACTGCGCCTGGCCGTGGAGAGCGCGCACGCCGACGCCATCCGGGCCCATATCAAGCCTGAGCAAAAGGTCAGCAAAGCTCTCCTTTACGGCGCTCCCCAGGTACGTTCGCTGAGCCTGTCGCCCGATGGAGAGCATGTGCTGCTTTCCCAGCGCTGGCGCAACACCCGCCTCGACCGCTGGGAGAGCCGGCTGGAGGTGAGGCGTTTCTGGGACGGCCAGGTGGTGCGCCAGTGGGTGGCGGACGCACCCGACGATCTGCGCTGGAGCCCCGATGGAGAATGGATTTCCTACCTCACGCGCAGCCAGGGAAAGTCCGACCTGTGGGTGCAGCAAGGAATGAACGGCCAGCCCCGGCGACTGCTGGAAGGCATTGAGAACATGGGCGGATACCGCTGGATGCCCGACTCGTCCTCCCTGCTCTTCGCCTGGACCAAGGAGTCCGAAGCGCGCAAGGACTCGCTCAAGCGCCACCGCGACCTGCCCGACCGCTGGGCCGGATGGCGCAACCGGGCCCAACTCTACCAAGTCGACCTGGGAAGCGGCTGGGTGCAGCAACTGACGGAGGGAGAATGGGGCGCACGCCTGCAAGACATCAGCTCCGATTCCAAACGCCTGCTCTACGCCCAGGTCCGCCCTCACTATCAGGAGCCTCCCTATCAAGCCACCACCCTTTACGAGCTGTCGATGGAGAACGGAGAGCGAAGCGAGCTGACCGAGATCACTACCTCCTTCGGGGGCGCCTGCTACTGGAAAGACCAGCTTCTGGTGTGGGCCGCGCCGCAAGCTTTCGGGGGAGCGGGCGTGGCCGTCTCCGAGGGATTGCAGGCCAACCAGTACGACACTCAGCTCTACCTCTACGATCCTGGTAGTAGCGAAACGAAGCCGCTGAGCCGGGATTTCGATCCCTCCATCGGGGACGTGGAAGCCGATCCCGAGCGGGGAATCGTCATCCTCACCGTCACCGAGAAAGACCGTTCGCGCCTCTATCGTCTTGAGGTGTCCTCAGGCGGCTACGCGCCCATAGGCTCGGGGATCGCTTCGGTGGACGATTTCGACTACTCGCCCAAGAGCGGACGCCTGCTGTGGGAAGGCACCTCCCCCCTGGTGCCCCAGAAAGTCTACGTGGCCGACTCGCCCACGGCGGCTCCCCGCCTCTTGGCCGATCCCACCGGAGAAGCCTTCAGCCAAGTCCGCCTGGGAGAGCATCAGCGCTGGGAATTCGAGAACTCCCGCGGACAGACCATTACGGGACGCTTCTATACCCCTCCCGACTTCGACCCCTCACGCCGCTATCCCCTCATCGTCTACTACTACGGGGGGACGGTGCCGGTGGACGACGTCTTCAGCAGCCGCTATCCATGGCACCTGTGGGCCGCCAACGGGTACGTGGTTTACGTACCCCAACCGGCGGGCGCCATCGGCTTCGGACAGGACTTCTCGGCCCTCCACGTCAACGGCTGGGGAGCCGAAAACGCCCAGGACATCATCGAGGGCGCCGGCAAATTCATCCAAGCCCACGATTTCGTGGACGGAGAGCGGGTCGGCTGCATCGGGGCCTCCTACGGCGGCTACATGACCCAGTTCCTGCTCACTCAGACCGACCTCTTCTCGGCGGCCGTCAGCCATGCCGGCATCAGCGCCCTCTCCAGCTACTGGGGAGAAGGCTGGTGGGGTTACCTCTACAGCGGCATCGCCACCCGCGGCAGTTTTCCCTGGAACCGTCCTGATCTCTACACCGAGCGCAGCCCCCTCTTCCTGGCCGACAAGGTCAATACGCCCCTGCTGTTGCTGCACGGAGACGCCGACACCAACGTTCCGGTGGGCGAAAGCCAGCAGATGTACACGGCCCTGAAACTGCTGGGCAAAGAAGTGGAACTGGTGACCATCGCCGGATCAGACCACCAGATCTTCGACTGGGACAAGCGCATGGTCTGGTGGGACAGCATCGTGGCCTGGTTCGACAAGAACCTGAAGGATCAGGAGGACTGGTGGAACGACATCTATCCCGACTAATCCTGTGCGGGCTGGCCTGGCTGGTGGGTTTGGCCAGCACCCTGCTGGCGGCGGGGCAGGAAGCTTCGCCCGGTCAGGGGCCCTATTTGGTGGTCCTGGGGATCGCCCAGGACGGCGGGGCGCCCCAAACCGGAAGCAAGCACCATCCGGGGTGGGAGGATCCGGCCCAGGTCCGGCGTGTGGTCAGTCTGGGACTCGTCGATCCGCGCAGCGGACGGCGCTGGATGTTCGAGGCCACGCCCGACTTCAAGCGTCAGCTCCATCACCTCGACCGGACGGCCCCGCATCCGGACTCGCCGGGCCTTGAAGGCATCTTCCTGACCCATGCCCACATCGGGCATTACACCGGGTTGATGCTGCTGGGACACGAGTCGCTGGGAGCGCGTCAGGTGCCCGTCTATGCCATGCCCCGCATGGGCCAGTTCCTGCGCAGCAACGGACCCTGGGATCAGCTCGTACGCTACGGCAATATCCAATTGCGGGACCTGCGGGCCAATGAAACGGTTGAACTGGCCGCCGACTTGAAGGTGACCCCGCTGTCCGTACCCCACCGGCAGGAGTACTCGGAGGTGGTGGGGTTCCGCATCGAGGGGCCGGAGCGCTCGGTGCTCTTCATTCCCGACATCGACGGTTGGGAGGAGTGGGACGAGCAGGGAACCCGCATCGAAGACGTCATCCGACAGGTCGACGTGGCCTACCTGGACGGCAGCTTCTTTGCCAACGGAGAGATTCCGGGGCGCGACATGAGCGGGTTTCCGCATCCCTTCATCACTCACAGTATGGAGCGCTTCGCTTCCCTGCCGGCGGAGGAGCGGGCTAAGGTCCGCTTCATTCATCTCAATCACACGAACCCGGCTCTTGATGCTGATTCCCGGGCCCGCAAGGCGGTGGAGGAGGCCGGGATGAGGGTAGCTCGGGAAGGGGAGACGGTGACGCTGGGTAGGCCTTAGCAAATCGCGAAGCCCTCCATGGTCTTGGCGGAGGAGGGCCGCGAGGATGCGCCTCCCACCTGCCCTAGGGGGCTTTCCTTAGTCCGGGAGGATGACTTCGTCGAAGCCGTGCTCGTCGGCCAGATCCAGCAGGTGATCGACCAGGAGTTGGCGGCGCTGCAGCAGGGCGTCGATCTGAGGCGCCTCGAGATAAGGACTCAGAGCCTCACGGATCCGCCCATCGGGCAGAGCCCGCAGGCGCTCGAAAAGAGTACGCTCGCATTGTCCGGCCAGGGTGGGGTAGGGAAGTTCCGGGTACTTGCGGAAGGCCTGGGTGTGATCGATCATCCACAGCTTGCCGTCGGTGTCGAAGAGGATGTTGGTGGGGTTGCGGTCATCGTTATAGATGAGGTTGTCGAAGATCCACATGCGCCGGTACTGGCGGCGGATGCGCGGATCGTCGCGCAGGTTCTGCGCGGGGCGGATCTGGCCTTCGCTGCGGGCCTCGGGGACCCAGGCTTGCAGCGTTCCCGGACGGCCCATCAGGGTGCGTTCGACGGTAGGCGGAACATGATCGAGTCCCAACAGGCGGGCCATCTCGAAGGCGGCGCACTCGAAGATGAAGTCATCGCGCAGCTCGACCCGCCGCCCGCTGCGGTAGGTTCGGGTCTTGACGGCGCTTGCGCTTCTAAAAATAGCGTGCAGGCGCAGGCCGTCCATTTCCAACAGGACTTTTTGAGAGTGGTTGATGCCCTCCAACAGTTGTTGGTAATCGACGACCTTTGCGCTGCGCAAAAAATCTTCGAATTCCTGCAGACTTTCGAACTCTACGCTGTGGCCGGAAGCCGACTTCCAGGGCCAAGGCTGGCTGTCATTGTCCTCCCCCGAAGCGGTGTGCGTGCCGGCCGCGATGAATCTGTCCCGCCGGTTGCGCTCTTCCTCAAAGGCCTGGCGCAGGTAAAGCCTGAGGCCCAGCAAGGAGAAATTGGTGGCCACTTGGGTGCCCAGTCGCCGAACCGTGCAGGTCGTAGTCAGCCCTTCCAGGCGCAGTTCATCCTGCCGGGCGCGGAAATACTCTTCCACCATAGGCTCGGCGCGAAGAGCCGTTTCCTGATCGCTGAAGTGCAAGGTCAGGCGTCCGCTCACCGAGTCTTCCCCGTCGGCCGCGAGGCCGACTTCCAGTTGCCGGTAGCTGCTGTCCAACTCGGGATTGTCGAAGAAGTCCCCCCTGAGTACGCCGGACTCGGCCACGCCGTAGAAGTCCCATTGGTCGTGCAACCTGCTCAGCGGCTCCTCGAGAGTGGGCGGCAATTCAACGGGGCCGTCCGAGGCCAGGCGATTGAGGACCGCCTCCATGGATCGCCTATCCCCGGCGACGATCAGGGTGTTGTCGGCGAAGGCAAACACGGGTTCGTTGCGCTCCCGCAGCGGGTTATTGCGGTCCGGATAACGATAGTAGGTGTAGCCGGCGTAGGGTGTAGCGGTACCGGTCCAAGTGATGGCCCAGCGGGCCAGACGCGCGTAAAGGGGAAGGTTGACGGCGGCAACCGGCTCCAGGCCCAGTTCGCCCTCTTCCATGGTCACGGTGGCTTCCAGCTCGACCCAGCGCTCGAGCTCCTTGGCCTGGGACTGATTTCCCAGACCCGACAGCCATTGCAGCCCCTCAGGCATGTTCTGGCGGTCGGCTCGCTGGATCTCGTTGACCATCATCACCAGGAGGGAGCCCAACTGCGAGTCTTGACGACCTCCGTAGAGGCGGAAGACGGCCTGCGATTCAGGCCCCACGATGGTGTCGGTGGCGATCTGAGCGCCCGGCGAGACCATATAGTAGGCGCCGATGGAAAAGAGGACGACGCCGATCACGACCAGACCCAGGCAACCCACGCCGCATCCCAGCAGCGCTTTGCCCCAGGGAGGCAGCGATTTGACTTGGCCGCGCAAACCCCCTGACGACCCTGACGAACTGCTTTGAGACGATTGATCCACGGAACTTCTATCTTACTCGATTGACGGGGGGGCGTTCAGGAAGATTGGCTGACCGCCGCTTCGCCGAAGGTGGCCATTTCACAGAGCAGCTTCCAGGACGCCTCAACAAGGTCGATTGCAATGGCAGCCCCCGTGCCTTCTCCCAAACGCAAATCGAGATCGAGTAGAGGACGCACGCCCAGCCACCTGAGCACCCGGGCGTGGCCCGATTCGTTAGAGCAATGGGAAAAGAAAAGGTAATCGCCCACCGTCGGCGAGAAGGCCAGAGCCAGTGCGGCGCCGGCGGTGGAGATGAAGCCGTCCACCACCAGAGCCGAGCGGAGGGCGGCTCCTCCCAGGATGAGCCCGGCGATGGCGGCGATCTCGAATCCTCCCACCGCGCTCAGCACCTCCAGCGGATCGGAAGGGTCAGGGCGGTGCCGTTGCAGGCTCTGCCGGATGACCTCGACTTTGTGCCGGCGGCGCTGCTGGTCGATGCCGGTTCCGGCGCCGGTCGTCTTATCGGGGTCGAGTCCGCTCAGAGCCGAGAAAACGGCGCTGGAGGCGGTTGTATTGCCGATGCCCATCTCGCCCGTCCCCATCAGGTGGAAACCTTCCTCGGCGAATTCCTGAGCCAGATCGATGCCGACTTGCATGGCCCGCAAAGCCTGACGGCGGGTCATGGCTTGCCCCTGGCTCAAGTCCTGCGTCCCCCTGGCAACCTTGCTGTGGCGCAGTCCTTCCAGTTGGCTCAAATCGGCATCCACCCCCACGTCAACCACTACGTTGCGAATGCCGTAGTGGCGGCAGAGGACGTTGATGGCGGCGCCACCGGCCAGAAAGTTCCTGACCATCTGGGCCGTCACCTCCGAGGGATAAAGGCTGACGCCCTGGCGGGCCACTCCGTGATCGGCGGCGAAGGTGAAGATGACTTTGCCCTGGGTGTGGGGGCGGGGGTGGCGGATGGCGCCGAAGCGGGCCGCCACCTCTTCCAGCCGCCCCAGCGAACCGCGCGGCTTGGTGAGCTGATCGAGACGGTCACGGTAGTGCTCGAGGTGCTCAGCTTGGACAGGCTGGATGGCCCGCAAAGTCTCTTCCAAGGTCGTCTTCATGATCGGATCTCGGTGGTCCCTAATACTCGTAGGCAACCCCTGCTCTGGCCGTCAGGCCGGGAGTGCGAAAGCCGGTTTCGAAATAGGCCTGGTCGAAGAGGTTCTCAACCTGCACGTAGAGGCGCACCTTGCGGTGGTCGTTGACCCAAACCCGGTAGTTGGCGCCCAAGTCGGCACGGCGGCGGCCATCGAATCGGAAATCGCGGTTGCCGGTATCGACGAAGAAGCGGTGCAAATAGCTGCTGGTGGCATAGAGATGGAAGTTCAGCTCCAGGCGCGCCGTGGGGCGGACCCGCGAGGCCAGCACGAACAGGTGTTCCGGGACTCCCAGAGAGGTAGCGAAGCCTGTTCCCGCCAAATCGCGGCTGAGATCGGAATTGGTGTAGGTGTAAGAGGCGCTGAGATCCCAGATGGGGAGCGGCGAAAAGGCCCATTCCAACTCCACTCCACGCGAGATTCCCCCGCGGTCGTTGGAATATCCCCCGAAGCGTCCGAAGGGATCGGAGGAAGCGTCGAGAAAGTCGAAGACGATCGATTCCTGCAAGCGCGTGTAGAAGTAGGTGGCCGAGAAGCGGACGCGTTGATCGGCCAGCGTCTGGTCGAATCCTGCATCGAAGCTGACACTGCGCTCGGGACGCAGTCGCGGATCGCCGAGGGGCGAGAAGGACCCGGCGAAGAAGGTGGTCCCCAAGCGGTTGAAGAGGGAAGGAGCCCGGTAGCCGTTGCCCACGTGGCCGCGGATCTTGGTCCCCGAGGCGGGAAAGAAATAGGCGATGGACCCGTCGGCAGTGTAGGCCGTGGGCGGCGAATCGAAGGCTGAAATGTCTTGGTAGGGAGAAATCCCGCCCTGGAATGCAGGCTGAAGAAGGCGAAAGCTCTGGGCCCGCCCTGCCAGGGAAATCTCCAGGCGCTCGCTCAAGAAACGCATCTGGTCCTGGATGAAAAAGGCATGGCTGGACTCGGTGGCCTGGGCCGAGGAGAAGACGTCGCTGGAAAGGTCGCGGCTGAGGAAGCGCTGCCTCTCATACTCGTATCCGGCGCTGATGGCGTGATGACGGCCCAGCCGGTAGTCGAGTTCTGCCCGCAGCAGGTGGATGCGTCCGTCAAGCTCGCTTAGGGTGTTGCCGGAGGGCTCGAATTGCTGCCCCCCGGGTCCGTCGGTGAATTGGCGGTCGGTGGACGTGAATCCGTAGCTGAGGGTGTAACCGAGGCCTCCGGGCAGCCGATGATCCCATTGCAGAAGGGAGTTGAAGAGAAGCGAATTGCGCTGGTTGTCGGGATCGTCCAGATCGGGCACGTAGGTGGCCCTCCCGAAATCGGGAGTCTCTCCCGCCAGCAGCCGGTCGATCTGATCCTGAGGCAGCGGCACCGCCTCGACAACGCCGCTCGGCGGCAGCGTGGCGCCAGGCGCGGCGAAGCTGGAGTCGTTGAGCTGGCTGAAAGCGTCCACCGCCAGAAGGCGGGCTCTCAGGCGCGTTTCCGGCCTGGGACTCCAATCGAACCCGCCCCGCAGAGAGGTATTGCGCAAGGCGTCGTTGCCGTCCACCCCGTCGCTGATGTTGAGGTGGGTAAGGGCGGCGCTGAAGGCAATCGAGCCGTCCTCCGATCCGCCGCTGATGCGTCCCAGCCCCCGCAGCAGACCCAGTCCGCCGCCTTCGACTTCCAAGAGGCCCTCGGTATCTCCGCCTCCGCTTTCGCTCACCAGATTGACGACTCCGGCAATGGCGTTGGAGCCGTGCAGCGAGGAGCCTGATCCTCGCTGCACTTCGATGCGCTCCAGGCCCGCCAACTGCAAGTTCTCCAGGAAGGCGGTGGCGTCGCCCTCGATGGCGGCGGCATCGCGGAAACGGATGCCGTCGATCAGAAAGGCCGTGTCCTGATTGCGCAGGCCACGGGTCTTGACCGTGGTGAAGGCTCCCGGACCACCTACCTGGGACACCATCATGCTGGGCGCCAGCCGCAATGCGTCAGCCAAGGCGAATTCGCCCTGCCCGTCCAACTGATCGCGGCTCAGGACAGTCACCGACTTGGCCGAGTCGGCGGCGTTTTGCGGACGACCGGAAGCCACGACGATCACCTTGTCCTCGATGGCGGCCAGAGGCAGGTTGATTTCAAGGTCGGTGCTTACCCCGGGCACGACTTCGACACGCCGCACCGTGGTCGAGAACCCCTGCGCCGTCACCTTGAGCAGATAGCCTCCGCGCCTCAGAGACGAGAGCGAAAACTGTCCCTGCCGGTCGGTGGTAGCCGATCGCAGAAAGCGGCCGTCCAGGGCCTCTACTTCGACCTCGGCGGCGGGAACTCCCGCCCCGCTGGGATCGACGACTCTTCCGGCCAGCGAAGCCGCCTTGGGGCTGTTGGCGGCCTGCAACGCCGCCGATCCGGCCAGCAAAGAAATGGAAAGGAGAGCGAGCGAGAGGGCCGAACGAGTCAGCCGTTCAGCCGGGGAAGGAGCGTTTTCAAACATGGTTCCTCCAGCCTCCCCTTCGGAGGCGGTTCAGAGGCACGGTTCGAATCGGTCTCCTGGCTTACGGGCAACTCTACTCCCTGCGCCTTCCCGCTTGCTCGAAGCAGTGGCATGAGCAGGTTTCGCCCCGATCACAGTTGCGAGGGCAGCGCCGGAATCTCACCGGCTTCCCATACATTCGACCGCAGCTCAGTTTTGAATTGTTAGATGGCCACGCTAGTGCATCCGATGGCGGGCTGTCAAGCGTGGGAGGTCGGCCGGATCGGTTGAAAGCGACCCGGCCCGAGAATAGCGAGGCCGGCTAGGGGACAAGCGGGAAGTCCCAGCAGAAGAGTTCGTCGCAGTCGCCGTTGTAGAGAGTCCAGTTGCGCCCGTTGGCGTCCATGCAGAATCCGGCAACCGATACGATTCCGCAATTGCCCGGACAGTTCACGTAGCATTCGCAGCGGGGAACCGAGTCGGGTACGGCAACGGCCATGGACACCAGGCCCATACACAGCAAAGCCGTCAGTAGGGTTAGGAAGGCTATCCGCAGTTTCATCAGGGGTTTCTCCTTGGGGAAATGCCGGGCGTGGACTCGCGCACGCCATTCAGCTTAATGAGGTGGTCGATGTCCCTATCTTAGTTTGATTGAGATCGCAAAAATAATTGTTTGACACAGAGGAAATGACCTTGGATTCGAGTATCAGGATGATTTGTGCACCTAAGGTGGTAGTTGGCGGCCGCGGTTTCGTGTCGAGAGCAGAGTGCAGGACCGTGTGCAACAAAGGCGGGACCGTCGAACTGGTATGCTTTGGAGATGAGAAGGCTTGGCTGGCAGCTATGCGCATTGATGACGCTTTGGCCCGGTCAGTGGTGGACCGCGGCCCAGCCGGCTTCCTTCCCCATGCACATCAGCGAGAGCAGCGGCGGTGTGGTTGAATTGCAGCGCCCGCCACAGCGCATCGTCTCGCTCAACCCCGGCAACAGCGAGATCTTGCGCTACCTGCTGGCCGAAGATCGCCTGGCCGGGGTAGACGAATTCAGCTTGAGGGCGCTTCGTCGCCAGGACGTTCCCCTGGTGGGCTCCCTGCTCCATCCTTCCTTCGAACGCATCCTGGCCCTCAACCCGGACCTGGTGCTGATCACCGAAATGAGCGGCCAACATCGTCCCAAGCTGGAATCGCTGGGCTTGAAGGTGCTGCATCTCAATCCCCAGGATCTGGAGGGCGTGTTCGACGCCATCCTGCAACTGGGCCGGATGGCGGAGCGGGATGAGCGTGCCCGCGAACTGGTCCGCCGGCTGCGTGAGCGAATGGAGCGGGTCGCCGAGAGGGTGGCGGACATTCCACCTCAAAAGCGTCCACAGGTGTTTGTGGAAATCTGGCCGGAACCGCTGAGAAGCGCGGGTCCGGGAACCTTCATCGATCAGTTGATCGAGCTGGCCGGGGGACGCAACATCGCCCACGACACCTTGACCAACTGGCCGCTCATGAGCCTTGAAACGGTGCTGGAGCGCAATCCCGACGTGATCCTGACACCGCGCCAATCCTCCCGCCAGGACCTCATCTCGGGCCGGCGCGGGCAGTGGGCCAGCATCAAGGCCGTCCGCGAAGGACGCGTCTACCTACTCGATCAGGACGCTTTCTCGCGTCCCGGCCCGCGCTTGATCGACGTACTGGAACTGCTGGCCTTCGACATTCTCCATCCCTCCCAGCAGTAGTCAGAACTCGATGCCGGCTTGAGCGCGGATGCCCTGCTCCTCGTAGGGATGCTTGACGAGGGTCATTTCGGTGACCAGGTCGGCGGCATCGATCAGTTCCTGCGGGGCGTCCCGGCCGGTGATGATGACGTGGCGCATCTTGGGACGGCGGGCCAAGGTGTCCAGCACTTCCTGGACCGGCAGCCAGTCGTAGTTCAAGCAATAGGTCAGTTCGTCGAGGACGATGACGTCCCACTCCCCTTGGGGCGCCAGGATGCGCTCCTTGCACATCTCCCACCCCTGGCGCGCCAGGGCTTGATCCTTGGACAGGTCCTTCGAGGTCCAGGTGAATCCGTCGCCCAGGGGCACCAGTTCAATCCCCATTTTCTGGGCGGCCAAAGCCTCTCCCCAGCGTCCTGTCTTGGCTTTCAGGAACTGCAGCATGCACACCTTCATGCCGCGGCCCCAGGCCCGCAGTAAAATTCCCAGCGCAGCGGTGGTCTTGCCTTTGCCTTCGCCCGTGTTGACGATCAGCAGCCCCTTGGGAGGGGCTTTCTTATCCGGATGTTGGTGGCTAGTAGGAGCTTCCATGAAACCTCTTCCTGGAAATGAACCGTTTACAGCAGTTCGGCGCGATGACGCCGCAGCAGGATGATGAAGAAGGGCCCGCCCAGCAGGGCGCTGATCACCCCTACCGGGATCTCCTGGGTGAGCAGCGAACGGGCCACCGTGTCCATGACGGTCAGCAGCACGGCCCCGGCCAGACCCGAGAGTGGGATAAGGAGGCGATGATCGGGCCCCACGATGAGGCGAACGATGTGGGGAACGATGAGTCCCACGAATCCGATGATGCCGGTGACGGCCACCGCGGCGGCGGTCAGGAGAGAGGTGGCCAGCAGCAGCCTGCGCTTGATCGACTCGACGTCGATCCCCAGGTGGGCGGCGGCTTCCTCGCCCAGCAGCAGGGCGTTGAGTTCACGCGAATGAAAGATGAGCAAAAGCGTCCCCAGCAGGAAGTAGGGGATGACCAGCAGCAGCCCTGACCAGTCCGCCGACCCCAGTCCGCCCATCAGCCAGAAGAGCACGCTGGCCACGTTCTCTTCGCTGAAGACCAGTATCAGCGAGACCACGGCGGAGAGGAAAGAGCCCAGGGCGATGCCGGCCAGAAGCAGGGTAGCCACGGGGACGCGTCCCTTGATGCGGGCCAGCCAGTAGACGATGAGTGTCGCGGCGACGGCGCCCGCGAAAGCGAAGAGGGGGACGGCACGCAGGTAGGCCAGCCAGGCGTCGGCCTTCCAGATGAGTGCGATCACGGCGCCCAGAGCCGCTCCCGCCGAGATGCCCAGCACGTAGGGGCTGGCCATGGGATTTCGGAAGAGTCCCTGCAGGGCCGTGCCGGCCAGGGAGAGGGCGGCGCCCACCAGTCCCGACAGGAGGATGCGGGGAAGACGTACGTCCAGAAGGATGGCCTGGCGGTGCAGGGGCAGATCGGCGGATCCTGCGGCCGGAAGGTACTGGCCCAGGATGGCGCCGATTTCCGCCAAAGTCAGATCCCCGGGCCCGATCGTCAAGGCGGCGCCGGTCACCAGCAGCCACACCCCGGCCATGAGCAGGACGCGCTTCATGAAGAGGACTCCGGCGAAGCGGCCGGGGGCTGGGCCTGACGGACAGGGTGCAGGCAAGGCGTCCCGTAGACGGGATGGGGATGCACCTCGGCCTCGATGGCGTAGAGACGGCGCACGATGTCGGCGTCGATGACCTGCGAGGGAGGCCCGTCCCGCTCCAGGCGTCCTTGGTAGAGCAGCAGCAGACGATCACAGAACTGAGCCGCCAGGTTGAGGTCGTGGAGGACGACTAAGACCGCCAGTCCGGTCTCGCCTACCAGTTGCCGCAGATCCTCCAGCAGGGCCAACTGATAGCGGATGTCGAGGTGGGAGGTGGGCTCGTCCAGCAAGAGGATCTCGGGCTCCTGGGCCAGGGCCCGAGCGATGGCCACCCGCTGGCGCTCGCCCCCGCTGATGAGCGTTACGGGACGCTCGGCCAACTCTTCAAGGTGGGTCCGCCGCAGGGCTTCGTCGACAGCTTGACGGTCGCCGGCGGTCTCTCTCTGGAAGCGCTTGAGATGGGGAATGCGGCCGAGATTGACCACCTCGCGCACCGTGAAATCAAAGTTGAGGGCGGCTTCCTGCTGGACCACGGCCAGCCGGCGCGCCAACTCGTCGTGGGGGAAGTCGCTCACATCCCGCCCGTCGATTTCGACTCGTCCCGCCTCGGGCTTGAGCACATTGCTGATCAGCCGGATCAGAGTCGACTTGCCCGACCCGTTGGGTCCCGCCAAG
Source organism: Acidobacteriota bacterium (assembly GCA_035471925.1). Lineage (GTDB taxonomy): Bacteria > Acidobacteriota > UBA6911 > RPQK01 > DATIPO01 > JANQFM01. The sequence continues at coordinate 68,227 of DATIPO010000005.1, read as the reverse complement.
GCTACCAGTTCGCCCCGTTCCACCCGCAGAGACACATCGCAGATTACGGGCTCCCGGTCATAAGCGGCTCGCAGGTTGTAGGTCTGAATTCGCGGCATAAGATCACGGAAGGCGCTGGTTGCTAGTGCAGTCGGTCAAAAGTCTTGAGCCATGCTGCATCCTAACTTTATTCGGGTTGACCACGGTACCCAGGGTTGCGCCCTTGCGTCGCTGCGCTTGCAGCGGCCACCCTGGGCTAGCGAATTGCACCCCTTCGGGGTTCTTTCGAACGTCGCATATCGCACCTCGAACTTGGCAAGGAGTTCCAGCGACCGCGCTGAAGGCCTGATTGCTCTCGGCGGTATGAGACTGCTCGCTTAGCTAGTCGGGACGCGACGAGGCGGTCGCTTCGGCCTTACTTTCCACCGCGGCCATGGCGGCCTGCAGGACGCGCTTGGTTCCTCGCTCCTGCACGAAGGCCACCAGGTAAAGATCGTCGCGGTTGAGTTGATGCATGTAACGGCTGAACTCCTGTTTCTCGTCCTTCTCCGTTTGCTGCAAGTAGGCCTCGAGTTCGGCTTCAAGGCGCATCAAGTCGAGCGTTCCTTCTACACCTGCCTGTCCTTGGCCTTGAAGCTCGGCGCCTTCGGGGTCGGGCAGCATCTTGCGCACCACGTTGTGATGGAAATAAACGCCGTTGTATCCAATATATTCTACCGAACCCTCCACCAGCGTCAGGTGCAGGCGGACATCGGCCCCTTCGGCTTTATCGCCTGAGGCAGGTTCCCGGGCGGGCGCGGCGGAGGCCCGGTAGTGAAGCACATCCCCTTGCAGCCGTCCCGAGAGGTCGATGTTCCACTTGGCGTCTCCGTCTATCGCCATCGACCTGATCTCGGCCTGATAACGCCCGAAGAGTTCTTGTGCCCGATCCTTGCGTCCGCCCCCCATTTGCCTTTCGGTACCGCCAAAAATCGCGGCCGGAGTGGACTGCACGTCATAGTAGGAGGCTCTTCGGTAAGCGTCGGGATTGGCCATGGGGTCGATCTTGGGAATGTGCAGGTGGTACTGGATGGCGGACACCACCTGATGGGGATAGTGCTCCACCAGTCCGTTGAAGGCGTAGTCAGCGGCCTGGCAGGGGACGCACTCAGAGCCGGTGAAAAGCTCCATCAGGATGACGGTTTGCGGTTGAGATCCTTGATAGCGCCCCGCCTCGAAAGGCAGGGGACGCTTGGAGAAGGCCTGGTGGATGAGCTCGTCCAGGCCCTCGCTCGACCCGTGGGTCTGGCGGTAGAAGCGTTCCACTCGGGCTCGGGCGACGGAGCTTCCGCTGTTGAGGTAGGCCTCGAGGTAGAGTTCCTGGGCCTTATCGATGTTGCCGATCTTGTGGTAAGCGTTGGCCATCTGAAGGGGAATTTCGCCTCCCGAGGGGGCCAGTTCACGGGCCAGGCGCAGATAACGCAGAGCTTCTTCCGGCTCGTCTTTGAGCAGGGCGATCTTGGCCCTCGTTTGCAGAAAGCGGGGCATGGAAGGCGTCTTGGGATCGGCCTTGGCCAGCACTTCTTCGGAGAAGGTCTCAGCCCGCTGCAAGTATACTTCGTGTTCGGCCAGGATGGCGGCGGCACGGTCCAACGCCGACAGACGGTTTTCGGAATGGACGACGAAATCCTGCGCCGCCTGCATGGCTTCAAACTCTGAGACCTCCATCTCCAACAGGGCATCGAAAATCTTCTCGTAGGCCCTTTCCGCTAAATCGCTGCGAGAGTAGCGCCGGATAAATTCCCTCAGCCCTTTCACCCTGGCCTGCGGGTCGCGCTGGGAAAGCGCCCGCGTGTAGCTGACCCGCTCTTCTTGCCCGGGTGGCTGGGACCGACCCAGTTGCTGCAGGTCGGTACGCTTGGCGATGAAGGCGCGGTCGCTTAATCCGGCGCCGTTAGCGGTGCCGCGAATCTCATCACCCGCCAACTTGCCGGCAAATGTCAGTTGGGCCCCGCGGGAGGTCAGGTTGACTTCGACTTGAGAGCCCGCCAGATTGACGCTGCTGAGCTGCATCTCGCCGCGGGCCTGATCGCTCAGCAGGCGGGCCTGACTGACACCCTCGGCGGGGACTTCCAGGATGAAGGCCGGAAGCATCTGCCCGCTATCTAGAGCGATCTGAAAGAGCCACCGCCCCTCCATCTCCGAGGCGGTCAGAAAACTCCCGCCCAGCACCAGGCAGAGCAGCATGATGAGCGGCGTTAAGGCTTTCTCGATCAATTGCGGCATGTTCTCTCCTCGGACCTCCGTGCAGGGGTCCTCAGCTTTGTCGGTCTCGGTCACGGTCGCGTGCTAGAAAATGGCGGATTTCTTCAAGCATCACCAGCGTTTCCAGCAATTCGAGGCGCTCAGCGATGCGTGCTTCCAATTGTTGCTTGTCCTCCCAGTGGATCACGCCCTCAATGAGGGATTCGAACCGCCCCAGGGCCTCGGGGTCGGCGGGAGCCGCTTCGCGCAGAGCGGCTTTGTCAGCGGCCTCAAGAGAAGGCAGTTGCCCCCCGCAGCGGCCTTGCAGCTCCTGCAGCGTATTGTAGATCTGCACGGTGCCCACGTTGAGCATGCTGCCCGCCCAATCCTTGGGATAGCCTGAAAGCAAGAGAAAGGCGCATTTGCGCTGGTAGATTGAAAGGCCTTCCAGCAGCACTTGAATCCTCTCCAGGCGCGCGCTGGAATCGGCCGGCGGCCGGGCACCGCCTAGCCGCAGGAAGCGGCTGATCAGATGGAGAACGAATTGACTCTCGGTGGCAGCCGGCGGCAAGCTCGGTTCGTCGTCGAGAGATTTCCACAACTCGTCGATCACTTGCTCGCATTGCCGGCGCGTGCCCTTCAGATAATGATCGAACTGGTTGCGCAGAATCGGGTCATAGGCGCGGCGCATTTCCTCCAGCGGACGTGAGCCCAATCCGAAGGAAGTCGAAAACTGGAAACTCCTGACCATGATGTTCCATTCTAGGCCATGCCGGCGTCAGGCTGCCGAGTCGGCCAGCTCGAGGATGCGGTCGGCCAGTCCTTGCAGGTCGCTTCGAGGCCAAAACTCCATCTCCGGACACAGATCCCAGGAAGGGTCGGGAGGGTCGTCGCTGACCAGCGCCTGGGGACCGGGATGGGAAAGGGCCAGAGGCTCTTCCCCGGTCTCGGCGCGCCACACCTCGATGCGCGGAGAAGTCGCATCCAGGTGACCTTCGACCAACACCAGATGGCAGTCGGAAAAGTGGGCTTCCAGGGGGAGGTAGTCGCGTTCCTCCCCTTGAGATTGCAGGAAGAGGGCGGTGGTCTGCCCGCTGATGATGGCCCAGGGATGGCTGCCCGCCTGATGGTGACGGTAGGAGTCTTTGCCGGGCGTGTCGATATCATAGGCGTGGCGGGTGTGCTTGATGGTGCCCACCTTCAGTCCCCGCGAGGCGAATTCTCCCAGAAGTTCTTCGATCAGGGTCGTCTTGCCCTGATTGCGTCCGCCCACGATATGCACTCGTTTCAAAGCCATCTCATCCCCATTCGGTCCGGGCACAAGAAAAAGCCCGCTTTCCTCAAGCTTGGCGCATGCCGGAAAGCGGGCCTTGATGCGAAAGTATCGCTTGGACGACCTAGCTGAGAGAGATCTGTACCAGGTCGTCTTTCTTCTTCTGGTTGAGCACTTGCTCTTCGTAGTACTCGCGGACCATGGCGGCTTCGCGGGCGGCCTTGCGGCGGGCCATTTTCTCGTCACGGGCGGTCTGGGGGCGCCCCTGATTTTCGCGCTTGCGGGCCACGTCCTGGGAGTTGAGCTTGAGCTGGTGCTCGTAGGTGTTGAGGTCGACGTTGTTGCCGCCGGCGAAGATCTCATGACGGCCGTTCTGCTCGTACCATTTGGCCACCGTGGCGTTCATGTGCATGTGCTCGATAATGTTGCGCCATCCGTGACCGGTGTTGTAGGCGCAGAACGAAATCTCGCCTTCTTGGGTAGCGTAGGGGATGATGCACATCTCGGTGCGGCGGAAGTCGTAGTTGAAGAGATCCTGGAACCACATTCCGGCAATGAAGAGGAAGTTCCAAGGATCTTCGCGGCGCTCTTTGCCGCTACCGTAGTCCTTGCCCGACAGTCCGAAGCTCTTGTCGAACTTCTTGAGGATGTCGAGCAAGCGCAGGCGGGGAGGCGCGTTGAAGGGCTCGTAGTTCTTGAGCAGCGCCAATCCCATCATGATGTTCGAGAACCACTTGCCGCGGCCGGCGTCAGTCAGCTTCTGCATGTCGGCCACCAGTCCCGGAATGTTGAGGAATTCGGGCACCGGAGCGGCGTCTTTGGTTTCTTTGTCGATCATTACCGCGGTACCCACTCCGCAGTTGGGGTGGCATCCGCAACTGACTTGTCCCCATTCGGCCGAGGGGCCGTGAACCATGTCGGCGAAGTCGGCGAAGGATCCCATCAGCGAAAGGGGGAACCAGTCGCGGGTGGGCTCGGTCATGCCGGTTTGCTTCTTCACGTCGCGGGCCATGTGAGAGAGCGTGTAGCGCTGGCGCTGCCGGCGCTCGTCGGTGATCTCCTCGTCGCGGCCGGTAAAGGACACCGGCTGGAAGGAGATGAAGGCGATCTTCTTGGGATTGTCCATGGCGAAGCGGATGATGGGCCCGACTTGGTCGTTGTTGACATCGTTGACCAGAGTCGTGACCAGGACGATTTCCGTCCCCGCCTCATGAATGTTGTTGATGGCCCGCAGCTTGACGTCGAAAAGGTTGCCGATGTGGCGGTGCGAGTTGGCGTCGTTGCCGATGCCGTCGAACTGCAGGTAGGTGTAGCGCAACCCGGCTTCGGCAGCCTTGCGGGCGAACTTGATGTCCTTGGCGAACTCGATGCCATTGGTGGCCGCCTGGACGGAATTGAAGCCCAACTTGCGGGAGTAGCGGATGGCCCGGAAGAAGTGAGGCGACAAAGTCGGCTCTCCGCCTGAAAACTGCACCGACATCTGACGGCGCGGCTTAATCGTCATGGCGTTGTCCAAGATCTCCTTGATCTCTTCCCACTCCAGCTCGTGGACGAAACCCACCTGGTTGGCGTCCATGAAGCATGGGTCGCACATCATGTTGCAGCGGTTGGTCAAGTCGACGGTCAAGACGCCGCCGCGGCCATACTTGATGGTGGAGGACCCGTGGTTGTGCAGCTCTTCGTCATTATGGGCGCGGATGTCGCGTCCGGGAAAGTTGGACTCGATCCAGGAGAGAAACTTGGAGTCGATGGCCATCACGTCTTCGTATTTGCCGTGGATGGGGCATTCCTTGACCATCAGGATCTTGCCGTCACGCTCAATCACCTTGGCCTTGACCTCGCCGACCTTCTCATCGATCAGAACCGTGTAGTCCTCTTCGCCGTTGAGAATGCGTTCACGAGCCTCGATCACGCACTTGGGACAAAGGGAATCGGTCTCGCGAGGCCAGCCCAGCGTCGGCTTCGACTTTTCCCAGGACTTCAGCAGCGGCTTATCTGACCACTTGGGCGTGAAGGAGGGATTGGGACGAAATTTGTTGAAAAACTGAAGGGTGTCGAAGGCCGCGCCCGCCGTCTTGGCGATGGCCTTGTCGACATACTTCCATTTGCTGGGCTTGCGGTTTTGGGTGATGGGCATAGCTGGCTTCCTTTCTGCTGCTCTGCAACTCTAACGAATCAAAAATCCGTCCTCTAAAACCTTATTCCTAAAAACAAAGGCACGCTCAGCGCGTGCGGATTAATGTCTAGAACGTACTGTTCGACAAACGTGGCCTAGTATCTACCTGTCAGTCAAGCATTTCAAGGCGAGCCAAGAACGAGGGGTGGCTCACTTGGGGATTTTTCGCCAAAGTGATCCGCTGGCCCGATGTTCATCATCCGCCCATTGGGAGCGGCATTGCGCCTCGTTCCGGTGAATTGATATCATACATGTCTGGAGATTGAGGAGGTTTCAACCCCATGGACTTTATGATTACAGAAGAGGCGCAGGAACAAATCCGCGCCGCTGTCGATAAACAGCAAGACCAAGACCCGCCTAAGACCACCATGCGCGTGGAAGCCAAGGCCAACGGCAGCCCTGACTTCTCCTACGGCCTGAGACTGATCAGCCCTGATGAGGAGAACGAAGACGACCAAATTCTGGAACTGGACGGCATCCGCGTCGCCATCGACCCTGGGAGCGCCCAGAATCTGGAAGGCGCCGAGCTGGATTTCGAGGACCGCATCGTGCGCAGCGGCTTCAAGTTCCGCAATCCCAACAAGCCCGAGACCCCCTCCATCGGTAGCGGCTCCCGCGACGATTTGTCAGGACCGGTTGCCGAAAAAGTGCAGCGGCTGCTGGATACCGAACTGAATCCGGCCGTAGCCGCTCACGGAGGGCACATGAGCCTGGTGGGCGTCAAAGACAACAAGGTGTACCTCAGTTTCGGCGGCGGCTGCCACGGCTGCGGAATGGTCGACGTCACGCTTAAACAGGGTGTCGAGACGCGTATCCGGGAACTGATCCCCGAAATCGTGGAAGTGGTCGACACTACCGACCACAGCACCGGCGAGAATCCCTTCTACGCCTAGAAGTCCAGTTTCGTCGGTTCTCCATTCTCGCCAAAAGAAGTTGTCGATTCAACGCCGAATGCCGCCTCCCGTGTCGGAAAATCTGCCTTGAAGGCCGTTTGGGCGCAGATTTTTCGGCGCTGATATGGTACAACAGACAGGCCGAACTGCCTTCAGACGCCCGGGAGGGGAACAAGCCGTGGGCTTTTTTGATTGTGGCCCACGGTCTTTTTCGGTATAAGAAAGGTTTCACCAGGGGAGGATGGCTGCCTGATGCTTTGGAAACGTTTGCTCTTCATCATCGCCTCACTGTCGACGCTGCTGGCCCTCGGCGCTTGTAGCGACGCTAATTCGACTCCGGATGAACCTGGCAAGCGGGGCTTCACCCGCGTCGGCGCGCAGCGCTTCGAAGCCCCATTGCTCTACCAGAAGGGTGAGAAAACGGTGGGTCCCGAATCCCGCATCGTGGAAGCCGCGATGGAGGAGATCAACGCGCCCCGCCGGGCTCAAGGCTCGCGTCCGCTGGAGCTGGTTTGGGCGGAGCGCGAATACGGCGAGCGGGTGCCCGCTCTGGCCAATGGCGAAGTGGAAATGGCGGCCAGCGTCCTGGCCATCACCGACGAACGGCGGACCCGGATTGACTTCACCGAACCCTACTACACTTCCGAGCTGGTCCTGGTCATTAATCCGGCTATGGTCCAGTTTACTGCCGACGATATTCAAGGCCACTCGATTGGGGTGCGTCAGGGAACAGCCATTGAAGATTTCGCCAGAGAGCAATTCCCGGGTGCAAAGATCGTCCCCTTCCCCACTCTCGATCCGGCTCTCCTGGCCTTGAGGCGGGGAGAGATCGAAGGGGTCATCGACGACGTCAACATGGTCGCCTACGCGCTGGACACGGTGGCGGTCATGAAGAACATTGAAATCCTGCCGGGAACTCTGGGCAGCTTTGAGATCGCCCTGGGCGTCCCCAAGGGCAGCACGACCTTGCTGGGCGCACTCAACAAAGTCATTAGCGAGGCCAAAGAAAGCGGAGAGCTGCAAGCTTGGCTCGATGAGCATATCGGCGACCGCACGGCTCAGGTCCGCCAGCGTCACGAGGACAGGCTGACCCGGGAAAGACTGGCCGTCGCGCCGCGCAACTTCGTGTTGCGCATCACCAAGGCAAACAACAGCCCCTTCGACATTTACAAGCTCGCCAATCTGACCTTCTCGGTGCGCGGCAAAGAAGGATCGGTTACCACCTCACGGGTCCGCTTCAACCAACGCACAGGCTATGCCAGCGCCCAGCTTAAGCCGGGCCGCTATCAACTGTACCTCCCCAAGGTCTTTGGAGACTCCTCTCTGGGCGAGATTCTAGTCAAGCCTGACGACGGCGACCGAATCAACTACAACCTGCTTTTCCGGGCTGACCGCAGCGTTTACCTGAGGGCCGCCAATTAAACCTCTGCAAAGGGGTCGAACGGCCCGCTCCACGGCTTGCGCCAATCGCGCCTTCTCGGGTACTCTGTGGATTCCTTTGGCAACGAGGCAGGGATGAGTCTAGGAAGTACGCCCAACACATTGCAGTCAACCTTTCCCGCGCCGCTTCAGGAAACTGAAAGCGGGGGCGTCGGGGCCTACTGGGCCCTGACCAAACCGCGGGTGACTTTCATGGTGGTTTTGACCGCCGTAGCGGGTTACGCCATGGCGGTCTTCGGCAGTCCTGACTGGGGCCTGATGCTGCACTTGGCGCTGGGCACGTTCTTCATCGCCGGCGGGACCGCGGGCCTCAATCAGGCCCTGGAAGCTCAAGCTGACGGACGCATGCAGCGCACCTCGGGCCGTCCGCTTCCCGCGGGGCAATTGGAGCCTTCAGCCGCTCTGGCCTTCACTACGGTCCTGGTTCTGCTGGGAGCGTTCTACCTGGCCTTGTGGGTCAGTCCGACCAGCGCCTTGTTGGGCGTCCTCACCAGTTCGCTTTATCTCTTCCTCTACACGCCGCTGAAAGTGCGCACCGTCTGGTGCACGGCCATCGGGGCGGTTCCCGGCGCGCTGCCTCCGCTGATGGGCTGGGCCGCCGCACGTTCGCCCTTGGAACCGGGGGGCTTGGCCCTCTTCGCGCTTCTCTTCCTGTGGCAGTTCCCCCATTTTTACGCCATCGCCTGGATGTACCGCGACGATTATCGGCGGGGCGGTTTCAGGATGCTGCCGCTGATCGACTGGGACGGCCGCCGGACGGCGCGCCACATCCTGGTCCACACCCTGCTCTTGATTGCGGGCTCGCTGCTGCCCTTTGCAGTGGGAATGACGGGTTGGATTTACCTGGCCGGGGCCCTGCTCTTGAGTTGGATTCCGCTCAAAGCCGCCTTGCGGGTCCGCCGCCAGCGTACGCCTCAAGCCGCCGCCAAAGTCCTCAGGGCTTCGGTGCTCTATCTGCCGCTGATGCTGATCTTACTGATCGCCGACAAGCTTTAGACGCTCGATGACCAGGAAGGTGATGTCGTCGGTTTGGTCCTGCCCCTGGGTGAATTCGTCCAGCCCCTCGAAGATCTTTTCCTCCACTGCTTCAGCACCCTGGCTTCCGTGAGTCTCCAGCAATTCGATCAGGCGTTTCTCACCGTACATCTCTTCTTCGGGATTCTCGGCTTCAGTCAGTCCGTCGGAATAGACCACCAGGATGTCTCCCGGCTCAAGCTGAAAGGGATGCTCCTGATAGGTCGCGAAGGGGAAGGCTCCCAAAATCAGTCCGCCTGAGTCGAGAGGATCGACTTGGCCTGATTGGGACCGAAAGATAAAGGACGGGTTGTGTCCGGCGCTGATGTATTGTCCCTGTCCCTGGCTGTCGAGGACGAAGAAAAAGAGGGTGCAGAAGCGGTTGGCTTGAGAGCGCTCGCAGGTGAATCGGTTGAGTTCGTTGAAGGCCTGAGCGGGCGGCGCTCCGGCCCGGAACTGCATGTGCAGGGCGCCTTGCAGGCTCGAACTCAGCAGGGAGGCCGAGACTCCCTTTCCCGAGACGTCGGCCAGGATGCCTCCCAATTGGCCGTCGGGGAGGTCGATGAAATCGTAGAAGTCGCCTCCCACCTGGCGGGTGGGACGGCTGAAGGCCCTGATGAGGTAGCCTTCGACCTGAGGGACTTCCTGGGGCAGCAGCGTGACCTGCGTCTCACGGGCCAGGGCCAGCTCCCGCTCCAGAATCTGCCTTTCTTGCAGTCCCCTGATCATTTCGATCTTCTCGATCACGTTTCCGGCTTCGTCGGCCAGACGATTGAGGATCTTCTGGTCGAGGCCGGAAAGGGCGTGCATGGTCTTGGTGCTGTCGAGATAGAGAATCCCCAGCACCTCTGAACTCTCCGAATCGGGTGCGATGCCTGTCAGGGGCATGCAGGCCACGGCTCTCAGATTCATGGCCACGATGCTTTCCTGCTGGGCGAATTCGCCCGAGATGCCCTCGGTCATAAAGACCGGCTTGCCTTCCTCGCCCACCTGCTTGACGACCGACTGGCTGGTGCGGAAGTCGGCTTCCGGCAGAATGTTTCCGTTGCTGTCGAGTCCGCGAGCATACTCGAAGCCCTTCTCTTTGCGCCTCAGGACATAGCCGCGCTCGGCGCCGCTGATCTGCAGTGCGCTGGCCAGGATCTGATGAAACATGGCCTCGCCCGAGGACTGGCGTCCCCACTGATACTGGAAATCGAGCAGCAGCGAGATCTTCTCCAGCTCCGACTTGCCGCTTTCCTCGGTGGGCATCATGCGGGTGAGGTTCATGAAGGCCGTCTGCATGGCCTCGGCCTCAGCGTTGGAGACGTCGCTCACTTCCGCGGGAGGGGCGGTGTCGCTGTGGAAGACGATCTCCACCTGGTCGCGTCCCACTCCGATGCGGTCCCCGGAACGCAACATCTGTCTGGCCTCGGCCCGGCGTCCATTGACGTAGGTCCCGTGGGTGCTGTTGAGGTCGGCGATGAAACAGGCCTCACCCTCACGGATGATCTTGGCGTGGTGACGCGAAATATAGGGGTTGGGCAAGACGATGTCGGAGTCCGACTTGCGCCCGATGAGCACTTGGTCGGAGGACACCTCGTAGGTCTTTTCCCCGCCCATCGGATCGTTCCAAGTCAGCTTCGGGTGGCCCATAAACACGTCCTCTAGAGAACCGTCATTGTCCACCAACTGACCCCGCAATGCAAGGGCGTCCGCAGTCTCTTTCAGCAGGGCCAATTTCGGCCCGCTTACGTGGCTTTTGACCTCAGCCTTTCCATCGTGGCCCTGAGGCGGGATTGGCTGCCGGAGGAGAACCAGCAGTCAAGAAAGGCTTTCCGGCGGCGGGACGAAGGAGGGTCGACCCGGCTCAGCAAGGGCTCCAGCAGGAATGCCTTGGAGGTGCTGAAGGCAACCGGATCGGCCTCAGCCAAGCGCAGGGCCAACTCCCGGCAAGAGGACTGCAGGTCGTCCGCGGAGGCGACTTGGTCGACCCAGCCGATCTCCAGAGCTTGGCCGGCCGAGTAGCTTTCGCCCAACCACAGGGCGGACCGGGCGCGCGAGGCGCCCATCAAATGGAGGAAGACCTGATGGGCGGTGTAGGGAACCGCCACCGAGTAGCTCATGGGCGTCATGCCGATGCGGGCTTCTTGCCGGATAAGGCGAAAGTCGCAGCAACTGGCCAGGATGCATCCGCCCGCCAGGCAATCTCCATTGATCTGGGCTACGATCGGTTTAGGATGCCGCAGGAGCGCCACCGCCAGGGCTTCAAAGTCCTCGATCATGGCGTCCATTTGAGTGCGTCCGAAGGAACTCACCTCAGTCAGGTCGAACCCCGGCGAAAAGAACTTCTCCCCCTGTCCGCTGATGATCATGACGCGGCTGGAGGCCTCTCGGGAGTGTTGGTCGAGGGCATGCGACAGCTCTTGGATGAGGCTGCGTGACAGGGTGTTGTTGCGGGTCCGCAGGCCCACATGGAGAAGCTGGCCTTCGGTGCCAAGAGTCAATGGGGCGGATGCATTCACGGATCAGTCGTCCAGGCGCAGTTCTTCGATGAGTTGCTGGAAATCCCGTCGGCGGTGCAGGGGGTCGAGGATGGGGTCGACGTTGAGATAAACGGCCTCGGACGCCCGGGCCCGCACAGCGCGGGCCAGAAGCTGCATGGCCTCCTCATCCTGGCCCATGCCCAGGTGGACGAGCGCCATCCAGTAAGGCCTGGAGCCCCACTCCCCGATGGCGAGGCCGGGGAAGGGATTGCCCGCCTGCACGCCCGCGACACCGATTCCCGAGGTTTGGCCGGGAGGAGGAGGCGCTACGGGGGCGGACGGACGCGGCGGCCGGACCATCGCTGAGTCCCGTTCGCGATCCTGATCGGGCGGCTGGGGACGGCGGCTGCGGCCTCCCGGCGCCACAAACATGCGGCGCATATGCGTCCTTTGGCTGCGCAGGGAAGTCAGCACCCTCTCGGCCTGCTGGGTGCGTCCTGAGCGGCCGTATGCCAGACCCAGCACGGCCAAGGCCTGGCTTCGGGCGGGGTTGAAGGCCTCGGCCTCAGGCCCACTGCCCTCAAGCTGCTTTTCAAGCATGCGGACGGCCCGCTCGGGGCGTCCTGAAGCGATCAGGCTGAGAGCCGCGTACTGCTCGGCCGAAAGGTCAGGCAGTCCCTGATTGTTGGCTTGGCGGAAGGACTCCAAGGCCGAATCGTAGCGCCGCTGATAGTAGTGGACGCGTCCCAGGTCAAGCAGCAGAGGCGCTGACTTGGGCGTCAGCTTCAGGGCTTTCTGGAGTGCCGCCTCAGCCTCTTCGAGCTGACCCGTCGGGACCATGTAGTCCATGGCGTAATGCTGAAGGGTCTCGGCCGAGCGTGGATTCATTTCCAGAGCCGTGGAAAGCTCCTCCTCGACCTTGTCCCAGTCGCGTTCGAAGCGCGAATAGACGGTGGCCAGCACGTTGTGGGTCTCGACGCTGCCCCGTTCCAGCTCGATCAGCCGGCTGGCGGCTTCTTTGGCCATGGGCATGGCCACTTCGGGGTCCAGATGCCCCGCCGCGCCGGCTTTGGAGAGCAGTTCGGCCAGCCCTTGCTGAGCCTTGAGGAAGTCGGAGTCGATGTCCAAGGCCTTTTGGTAGGCTTCGAGCTGCTCCTCGATTTCGACGGCGTCGCGCTCAGCCATACGCTTTTCGCCCTGCTTATGGCGTGCTTCAAGATAAAACGAGTAGGCCTCGGGATCGGGGCGGAAAGCCGTCTCCAGGGTGTCGCCGGAGGCCGGGAGGCTATAGCCCAGGCGCTCGACCACCTTAAGAGCTACCTGTTCCTGAAAGTCGTCCGACTCGGCAAAGGGTTCCTGGAAGCGGTCACCCCAGATCTGGAATCCGTGTCGGGTATCCAGCAGCGTGGCTTGAACGGTGATCGTATCCTCGCCTTTGGAAACCCGTCCCGTCAACACCGCATCGACTCCCAGCTCGCGTCCGGCTGCCAAGGGGTCGTCAGCTTCCCCCTCGTATTCCTGCACCGTGCTCCAAGCCATCACTTGAAGTTCCTCTACATCGGAGAGGCGGTTGATGAGAGACTCCACCACTTCCTTGCTCAGGTACTCGAGCTGGTGAGAGGCGTCCGCCGTCGCCTCCTCTCCGGGAAGCTCCTCGAAGTGGAATGGCAAAATGGCCAAGGAACGCACCGGCGCGGTGGGATCGGGAGCCCCGCTGGTGTTGAGATAGATCAGCCCCAGGACCGCCAGCAGGGCCACCGCGGCCAAACCGAAGAGCACCACTCTGGCGGAGGAGAACCTGGAGTCCGCCGCCTGACTGGACGATGCTGAAGAGTCCGCCGTCGGCATGGGCGTAAAGGCAGCCGTTTCGGCGGCTCCCAGCGCCGCCTTCAGTTCTGCCCGGACTTCGCGGGCTGACTGAGGACGCTGATCAGGATTCTTCTTGAGGCACTCACGCACGGCCGTCTCCAATTGCAGGGGGATGGAGACGCCCGAATCGGCCGCGCTGCCGGCTTCATCCCGAAGGATGGCGGCCATGATGTCGCTGGAGGTGTCGCCCTGAAAGGCTCTCTGGCCTGTGATCATCTCAAAGAGGATGGCGCCCAGCGAGAAGATGTCGGAGCGCTCGTCGGTGGGCATCCCCCGTACTTGCTCGGGCGACATGTACCCCACCGTCCCCAGGACGGTTCCCGGCTCGGTCTTGGTGATGGCCGTAGGAGCCGAGGAATGGGGTCCGAACTGCTGGACGCCTTCCACGCTGGCCAGTCCGAAATCGAGGATTTTGACGCGGTCGTCCTCGGTCAGGAAGATGTTTTCGGGCTTCAGGTCACGGTGGATGATGCCTTTGGAATGGGCCGCCGCAAGTCCTTCGGCCAGCGCTACGCCCACTTCAGCCGCTTGCTGCCAGGACAGCCGCCCTGAACTCAGCCGGCTGCGCAGGCTCTCGCCTTCCAGCAGTTCGCTGACCGCGTAGGGCGACTCGCCGATGAATCCGAAATCGAAGATGGAAACGATGTTGGGATGAGATAGAGCCGCCACGGCACGGGCCTCGCGCTCGAAGCGGGCCTTGGCCTCTTCGTTGTCGACGTGGCGCTGGGGCAGGACCTTGATGGCCACGTCGCGGTGCAGCCTGGTGTCGCGGGCGCGGTAGACTTCACCCATGCCTCCGGCACCGACGGTGTCGAGGATCTTATAGGGTCCGACTTCGCTCCCGATCTCTAGTGACATGGCCATTTGCGCCCCGGACTCGTCTCCTCGTGTACGACGCCTGCTGGGGAAAGTTTCAGCGAATTCCCCGCTTCACTCGATTCTGGCGTAACCGCCAGCATAGTACACCAGAGGCTTGCGGTCACTGCACAGGACGGCACCGGTCACGCGTCCCACGAGAATCTCATGATCTCCGCCCGGATAACTCTCGACGATATCGCATTCCAGCCGCGCCAGACAGTCGGCCAGCAAGGGGAGTCCGCCATTTCCTTGGACGTAGTCGAACCGGGCTCGGTTGGTGTTGGGTTGAGAAAAGAAAACCGAGGCTTCTTCCTGGCCTTCCGCCAGAATATTGATGCCCATGCGTCCGAACTGCTGGAACAGGTTCAACCCGCTCAGATTGCGGTCCAGACACACCAAGACCAGCAGCGGATCGATCGAGAGGGAGGTGAAGGCGTTGACCGTCGCTCCATACGGAGATCCCTCGGGGTCGCGGGTGGTCACCACCGTGACGCCAGTGGCGTAATTCCTCATCACCGCTCGGAATTTGTGTGCTGAAACCGCCATTGATCCTGTCTCTTTCCAACGTATGAGTCTACTACAAGCCCTCTTTTTCGGGCTAATCGCTGCCGGGAGTCGAATCTGCTATTCTGGGCGCGCTGGAATGGCACCCTCCACTACCAGGGAAAAGACATGAAGAAAGTCATCATCATCGTCGCCGCGGTCCTCTTGCTGGCCTTTCTGGCCGTGGGCTTTTTCATTGATTCCATCGCCGCCTCGGCCATCGAAAACCAGGGAAGCAAGGCGCTGGGCGTCGGCGTGCATGCCGGCTCCGTGGACGTCGGCATCCTGAGCGGGGGGTTCAGTCTGTCGGGACTTGAGATCGACAATCCCGAAGGCTTCCAATCGCCCCATGTGGCCCGCGTCGGCAATCTTGAGCTGAACGTCTCGCTGGGCACCTTGATGGACGACAAGATCGTGGCTCCCCGCCTCTATCTCAGCGACATCGAAATCTGGCTGGAAGGAGCGCGGGGCCGCACCAATGTCCAGACCATCCAGGAAAACCTGCGCAAGAATCGTTCCCAGGACGACAGCAGCGCCGGCGGGAGCGGCAAGCGTTTCGTGATCGAAAAAGTGCTGGTGGAAAGGATCACGGCCACCATCAACATGCCCCCTCTGGCCAAGGACCTGAAAATCGAAATCCCCCAAGTCGAACTCGACAACGTGGGGGGAGGCCCGGACGGCGAAGGTGTGAGCCAGAGCCAGTTGATGCAGCAAATCCTCAATCGAATAGCCCAAAGAGCCCAGCAGGAGGCCCTCAACAACCCCGAGGGCGTGGTCGACCAGATCAGGAACCTGCTCAAGAAGTGACCCTCATTCAATGTCGGTCAACCGCGTCCAAATCGTAGATCAGAACTTCCGCACCCGGGTCAGCCAAGCCCCCTTCGAGAGGGCATCGCTGCGGCCTGAGGATGTCCTGGTTCGCGACACCCGCCTGACCGTGGCGGCGGCGGTGGAGCTTCTGGAATGCCAGATCACCAGCCGCTGGCTCGACTACGTGGCCCGTGAACTCAAAGCCGAGGGCAAGAGCTTCTATACCATCGGTTCAGCCGGACACGAGGGCAATGCCATGCTGGGTCAGATCACTCGGCCCACCGATACCGCCTTCCTGCACTACCGCAGCGGCGGATTCTACTTGGCCCGGGCCCGCCAAGTAGCCGGCCAGACCCCCATCTTCGATACCTGCCTGGGACTCTGCGCCTCCAGCCAAGACCCCATCTCGGGGGGACGCCACAAAGTGTGGGGCAGCCTGGAACTGAACATCCCGCCCCAGACCAGCACCATTGCCTCGCACCTGCCCAAGTCGGTGGGATACGCCTTCTTCATGGACCGCCGACGCCGCCTCGATCTTCTCGACGCAGGCGGCATTCCCCGCGATGCTATCGCCGTCTGCACTTTCGGCGACGCCTCAGTCAACCACTCCGCCGCCCAAGGCGCCCTCAACGCCGCCGCTTGGGCTGACTATCAACGCCTGCCCGTCCCGCTCCTTCTGGTTTGCGAAGACAACGGCATCGGGATTTCGGTTCGCACTCCTGGAGAGTGGGTGGACAAGAGCTTTCGCCACCGCACCGGACTCCCTTATTTCAAAGTCGACGCCCTCGACATCTTTGCGGGCTACCGCGAGATCCAGCAGGCCGTGGACTACTGCCGCCGGACGCGCCGCCCCGTCTTCCTGCACCTGCGCACCGTGCGGCTGCTGGGACACGCGGGAACCGACATCGAGCTGTCCTACAAAAAACGCGAAGAAATCGAAGCCCAGGAGGCGCTCGATCCGCTCATTCAAACCGCCTTGGGACTCATCGAGCGCGGCATTCTCTCGCCCGAGGAGGTCCTCAAGCTTTACGACACCATCGCCGAGCAAGTGCGGGCGGCGGGACGGGAGGCCGCCCAGCGTCCCCGCCACGACAGCGCCGCTTCAGTGATGTCCTCGCTTCTGCCCGAGGTCCCCCGCCAGATGCCCAGCCCCGTCAGGGCCAGTGACAAGGCCCGCCGGCAGCACTTCCGCAAGTCTGTCCCCGAGAAGTCCAGGCCCCGCCATATGGCCCAGCTCATCAACTGGGGCTTGCAGGACCTGATGCTCAGCGACCGGCGCATCACCGTCTTCGGCGAGGACGTAGCCCGCAAAGGAGGCGTCTACAACGTCACCGCCGACCTCTACGAGGCTTTCGGCGTGGGGCGCGTCTTCAATACCCTGCTGGACGAGCAGGCCATTCTGGGACTCGCCATAGGCGCCGGGCAATTGGGGCTCCTTCCCATCGCCGAAATCCAATACCTGGCCTACCTCTACAACGCCATCGATCAACTGCGGGGAGAAGCTTGCTCGCTGCAATTCTTCTCACAAGGACAATTCCGCAACCCCATGGTGGTGCGCATCGCCTCCTTCGCCTACCAGAAGGGATTCGGAGGGCACTTCCACAACGACAACGGCTTCGCCTCGCTGCGCGAGATTCCCGGCATCATCCTCCTCACCGCCAGCCGCGGACCGGACGCCGTCCGCGCCATGCGCACGGCCGTCTCGCTGGCGCGCCAATGCGGTGCCGTGGTGCTCTTCCTGGAGCCCATCGCCCTTTACATGACCAAGGATCTGGTGGGGGAGGGCGACTGGCTCTTCCCTTATCCGCCGCCTGAGGAAACTCTGGACTTCGGCCACGTTTCGCACCATGGTCCGGGGGAGGCCGAGATCCTGATCATCGGCTACGCCAACGGCTGCTATTTGAGCCTGCAAGCCCAGCACGACCTGCAAGAGGAGGGCATCGACTGCGCCATCCTGGAACTGCACTTCCTTACTCCCCTCAACCGTGAGGCCATCGTCGAAGCGGCTCGGGGACGCCAGTCCGTCATCCTCGTCGACGAGTCCCGCCGCACGGGAGGGTTGTCGGAGGAGATCGCCGCCCTGCTGGCCGAGGAACTTCAAGACTCCATGCCTCATCTGACACGCATCTGCGGCCAAGACACCTACATTCCGCTGGGGACCGCCTGGGAACACGTCTTGCCCTCACGCCGGGGCATTGCCGAGGCTGTCCGCCGCCGATGGGAGGTCCTGCATGGCTAGGATCGTCCTGGTGGCTCCCGGACGCGGCAGCTACACCCGCAGCGAGTTGGGCTACCTCGGCCGTTTCAGCGATCACCCGCGCTGCCAAGAGCGCCTCGACTTGGCCGAGCAAGCCGACGCCCTGCGCCGCGACAAGGGCGAGGTCTCGGTCAGCCAACTGGACCAAGCCGGCACGTTCCAGCCCAGCCGGCATCTGGCGGGAGAGAATGCTTCGGCGCTGATCTTTGCTTGCAGCGCCGCCGATGCCGCTTTGATCGGTCCTCAGCACGAGGTGGTGGCCGTGCTGGGCAACTCCATGGGCTGGTACAGCGCCCTCTACCTCTCGGGAATGCTGAGTTTCGCTGAGGCCTTCCGGCTGGTGGACGGCATGGGGCTGCACCAGCGGGGCCGTCAGCGGGGCGGCCAGATCCTCTATCCGCTCGTGGAAGAGGACTGGCGTCCTCAGCCCGGACGTCTGGAGGAGCTCATCGATTTGGTTTGTTCGGTCTGTGACATTGGAGACGTGGGGAAGCCCTCGCCACCCCTCGCCTCCGCTCTCGACGACCCCATTTCGCTCGACTCCACTTGGGCCGGACTCTCCATCCACTTGGGCGGATACGCCGTCCTGGGAGGCACCGAGTCGGGCCTGAAGGCTCTTGAAGAACGGCTGCCGACGGTCACCCAAGGCGGACGCGACTTCCCTTTCCGTCTGGCCCGCCATAGCGCTTTCCACACCCCGCTCATGCAGCCGGCTTCCCGTTACGCCCTGGAGGAGCTGGACGATTTGCAGTGGAATCAGCCGCGAGCCCCGGCCATCGACGGAGGCGGCACGCAGTGGAAGCCCATGCAAACCTTGCAGGAGGCCGTCTCGCACTACACCCTGATCGAGCAAGTGCTGCGTCCCTTCGACTTCACAACGGCCGTGCGGGTGGCGGCCCGCGAATACAATCCTGACCACTTCGTCCTGCTGGGGCCCGGAGAATCGCTGGGCGGCGCCGTGGCCCAAGTCCTCATCGCCGAAAACTGGCGCGGACTGAACGATCGAGACAGCTTCCAGAAAGCCCAGCAGAGCGACAGTCCGCCGCTGCTCTCCTTCAGCCGTGTAGAGCAAGCATCCTTGGTCGTCTGAAGCTTCAAGAAGGAGTCGCGACAGACGTGCAGGCTGGGCTTCACCATGGGCAGCCTGCCGGCCATGCACCTCCACCGCATCCCGTCACCCACATCATGCGGCGGTCCAATGTCCACCCCCTCGGCAAGTCCGGCGCAGGTCTCGCCTTCAGAGTTCTTTTCACCCCGCCCAATAGCCTTTACGGACGAAGGTCGGAAGAAGAAGGACCTGTCTTTTCCGCAACGCCCAAGGCAACCTTGAAACTGTTTATTATCAACACTTTGCACGGCATTTGGGACCGCCTGTACAGCTTCTGCCATCGCCCTTGGTTCCACCTCCGTGGCGAGGACTCCTCTTTCAGGCTGCATCACCATGGATGGGAAGCAAATCACTAACCTTCGAAAGGAGAAGAAGCACAATGCAAGCAATCTTCAAACATGGATTCCTGGCAATCCTGACTCTCTGCGCCATGGTCGGGGGACTGGTGCTGATGCAGTCAGACGACATCGGCGCCTTTCCGTGCGCCCAAGGCGATCCCGTTTGCGATCCCTTCGAGTTGGGACCCAGGACCAAGGTCGTGACTGGAACCTCTACGGTGGACTGTCCGTGGGCTGAGATGGATTTCCATCACCAAGTGGATCAACTGTGCGGAATCGGCACCTGCAACGTGTCCTTCAGCAACATCGATCCCTGCAGCAACCTGGAACCGGGGCCTTGGGAGTACTCGGCAACCGTCACCTATCAGTGCCTGGGTTGCGAGGGCGGCTTCGGCGGGGGCTTCTAAGCCCGTCGGTCTCAGCGCCCATCCCCTCCCCGCGCCCGGCGGGGAGGGGTCCTTCCTGCTCTGTTCAGAAGCCGGTTTCCCGCACTCAGCCTGCCTTCCTCGTCAGCTTGAGGAGCCTCTCCCCGCGGGCTCCACTTCGGTCTCCTCAGCGTCTCTTTCAGCAATGTTAGAATGTGTCCGTTTGAGGCCAAAGGAGAAGCATGAGCGAGAACATCGAATACACGCTGGAACTGAAAGAAGACCAATACGAATGGCTCGAGGAGATGGCCGAGGAACACGGCCTTCCTGACGAATCGAAGGCCTTGCGCTGCCTGATCGACTTCGCTCGCGAGGAAAGCGACCTGGAGTCGGACATTTTCGACGAAATCCGCTGCCTGCATTGCTGAGCCGGCCATGAAACGTCAAGGCAAAAAGGGGCGCTTGCTGGGCTTGCTCTTGCTCTTGGCTGTGATCGGGGCGGGCCTGCTGCTGATCATCTTCCGGGCCGAGATCTTCCCCGAGTCCTCCCCGGCTCAAAGGGGCGCTCGATTGATGGAGACGGCGGGCTGCTGGTCTTGCCACTCAGCCGAGTCGGGCGCCTTCAATCCTGACCGTGGGAAGCATCCTGCGGAGTACTCGACCGTCCATTCGCTCTTCCGCGAGCGCTTGTCGCTTGCCGAAATGCGTCAGTGGATCGCCCAGGGCCTCAGCGAAGCCAGGGCCAACTCCCAAGCCTACATGGCGTCGCGGGAGCGGGAAGCCCTCAAGATGCCCGCCTATAAGAACCATCTTTCGGTGGCAGAGATCGATGAGATCATCGCCTACCTGGCCCTTGAGCAGTACCGCCACGATGTGAAGCAATCGCTTCGCCAAGGGGACGCTCACGACCTGCCCCGGGGCGAGCTGCTGGCCCACCGCATGGCCTGCTATTCCTGCCACGGTGTCCTGGGGCAGGGCGGGACCGGCAATCTCGATTCGCTCAAAAGCTACATTCCCGGGTTTTTCGGCAGCGACTTCGACGCTCTTACGGCTGGAGAGCGCAGCCAGGTGCTGGAATGGATTCGCGACGGCGCCTCCCAAGCCTTCCTCGATCAAAGCTTCTTGGGCTTCCATCCCGGACGCTATTTCCGAGACAGCCAAGCCATCGGGATGCCAGCCTATAAAGACTACCTGAGCGAGCAGGACCTGGAGGAGCTGGCCGACCATGTTCTGGAGTTGCGGTCCTGGGGTCCTCTCAACGCACGGGACTTTTTTCAGAAGCGCCCCCTCAAGGCACCCCAGCGCGACGAGGACGATGAAGCGAGTCCTGTTGCGGGCTCCGAACGCAACTCCGAGGGCGATTCCGCACTCTTTGACCAAGTGAGGCCGATCCTCACCCGCTGCGTCAAATGCCATGGCCCCAGCGAACACAAGAGCGAATACCGTATGGATACCCGGGAGCACCTTCTGGCGGGCGGCGAGATTGCCGAGTTCATGGAGCGCAGTACGGCGGTTGCTGGAGATCCTGGCGCCAGCATGATCATCACCTTCGTTGAAGCCGCCGAAGAAGATCCCTACAACGAGATCTATCCCATGCCCCCCGAGGGCGACCGCTTGACCACCCAGGAAATCGAGTTGCTCAGGCGCTGGATCCGCGAAGGACTGCCATGGCCGTCGGGGGAAGAATTGCTGCCTCCCGAAAACGAGAATTGAGAACCACAGACCAAGAGGAGCTGAAGAAATGATCCGAGTGGTACTTTCCTTGATGTTGTTGGCCCTGCCCCTGTTGTCGGCGCCCGCCCTGGCGCAAGAGCAGGGAGACGAACCCGAGATCGTCCAGCACATGAAGAGCATGAACGGCATCCTGCGCCAACTGCGTCGTTTGAGCCGCGATGCCGCGAACAAGACTGCCGTGCTGGACATGATCGAGGAATTCCGGGGGCACGCCTTGGCGGCTCAAAAGGAAGCTCCGCTCAAGACTCCGGATTTGCCCGAAACAGAGCGCGAAGCCTTCGTCAAGGAGTATCGCCAGACCATCGAGAAGATGCTCTCCACCTTGGACCAGTTCAAGGCAGCGGTCGAGGACGAAGACGTCGAGCAGTCGCAGCAGATCCTGCGCCGTCTCTTCGACTGGAAAAAGCAAGGCCACGACCAATTCCGCAAAGAGGAAGATACCCGCTGATCAGGCGGGCGCAGGCGCCTCGACCCGGTCAGGATCGTAGGCCAAGACCGGCGCCAACCAGCGTTCCATCAGCTCCACAGTCATACCCTTGCGGCGAGCGTAATCGGCAACCTGATCGCGGCCGATTTTGCCCAGGTTGAAGTAGGCCGCTTGGGGATGGGAGAAGTAGATGCCGCACACCGAAGCCGCCGGAACCATGGCGCAGCTCTCGGTCAGCGCAATTCCCAGCTTGTCCTCGGCGTCCAGCAACTGCAGCAGCGTCCGCTTCTCGGTGTGGTCGGGCTGGGCCGGATAGCCGGGAGCTGGACGGATTCCGCGGTACTTCTCGGCAATCAGATCAGAGTTGCCGAGATCTTCCTCAGGAGCATATCCCCAGGCCTGTCGCCGCACCTGTTCGTGCAGGTATTCGGCCAAGGCTTCGGCCAGACGGTCAGCCAGGGATTTGAGCAGGATGGCATTGTAATCGTCGTGCTGCTCCTCGAATTGACGGGCCAGTTGAGCCACGCCGTCCCCGGCTGTCACGGCAAAGAGCCCAACATGGTCCGGCAGTCCACTTTCGCTGGAGGCCACATAATCGGCCAAGGCGCGGTTGGGGTTGCCGCCGGTCTTCCGGGTCTGCTGGCGCAAGGTGTGCAGGACGGCCAACACGTCTTGGCGTCCCGGGTCGGCGTAAAGCTCAATATCGTCTCCCACGCTGCTGGCAGCAAAAAGCCGGAAAGCACCGTGGGCCCGGATGAGCCGCTGCTCGGCCAGCCGGTCGAGCATGGCTTCGGCATCGTTCATCAGCTTCTGCGCCTCGCGGCCCATGGAGGGATGCTCGAGGATGTCGGGATACTTGCCCGAAAGCTCCCAAGTGAGGAAGAAAGGCGTCCAATCGATATAGCGGCGCAGCTTGGCGATGGGGACATCGCGCAGCACCTGCAGGCTTTGGGTCACGGGCGTGGTGATCAGCGACTCGTCCCATTCCACTTGATGACGGTTGAGGCGGGCTTCCTCCAAGGTCAGCAGTCTGGCCGCCTTGCCGCGTCCGGCGTGACGGCGGCGGACTTCCGAATAGTCCTGTCGGACCTCCTCCCAGAGTCCTTGGCGGCGTTGGGGATCGATCAGCCGGCTCACAACGTCGACGCTGCGCGAAGCGTCCAGTACGTGAACCACCGGACCCTTGGAGTACTGCCCCTCGATCTTGACCGCCGTGTGGACGCGCGATGTGGTGGCGCCTCCGATGAGCAGCGGCAATTCGAACTCCTGGCGCTGCATTTCCTTGGCCACGTGGACCATCTCGTCCAGCGAAGGCGTGATCAGGCCGCTCAGTCCGATGATGTCGGCTCCCACTTCGCGGGCTTTGTGCAAGATCTTGTCGGCCGGCACCATCACGCCCAAGTCGGTGACCTCGAAACTGTTGCAGCGCAAAACCACGGCTACGATGTTTTTGCCGATGTCGTGAACATCGCCCTTGACGGTGGCCATGAGGACGTGTCCGTTGCTCCGGCGTCCGCCCGAAGCCTCGCGTTCCTCCTCGATGTAGGGAATCAGGTAGGCGACCGCCTTCTTCATCACGCGGGCGCTCTTGACCACCTGGGGCAGAAACATCTTGCCTTCTCCGAAGAGATCGCCCACCACGTTCATGCCGTCCATCAGGGGACCTTCGATGACGGCCAGGGGTGAAGGATAACTGCGCCGGGCTTCCTCCACGTCCTCTTCCACGTGGTCAACCACCCCTTTGATGAGGGCGTGTTGCAGTCGATCCTCAACCGGTCTGCCGCGCCAGTCCTGCTCGGCCTTCTCTTCGGCCTCGCCGGCCTGCACCGTCTGGGCGAATTCGATGAGGCGTTCGGTGGCGTCAGGACGGCGGTTGAGAAGGACGTCCTCAACCCGCTCCAGGAGGTCTTTGTCGATGTCTTGGTAGACGTCCAGCGAGGCTGGGTTGACGATGGCCATGTCGAGTCCCGCCTTGACCGCGTGATAAAGGAAGGCCGAGTGCATGGCCCGCCGCACGACGTTGTTTCCGCGGAAGGAAAAGGAGATGTTGCTGACGCCTCCGCTGACCTTGGCCAGAGGCAGGTTTCCCTTGATCCAGTGGGTCGTGCGCAGGAAGTCGACGGCATAGTTGTCGTGCTCGGCGATTCCGGTGGCTACGGTGAGGATGTTGGGATCAAGAATGATGTCCTGGGCGGGGAAGCCCACTTCCTCGGTGAGGATCTTATAGGCCCGCGAGCAGATCTCGATACGCCGCTCGAAGGTATCGGCCTGGCCCTTCTCGTCGAAGGCCATGACCACCACCGCGGCGCCGTACTGGCGGGTCTTGGCGGCCTGACGGCGGAAGGCCTCCTCTCCGTCCTTGAGGCTGATGGAGTTGACGACGCATTTGCCTTGCAGGCATCGCAGCCCGCCTTCGATCACCGTCCACTTGGAGGAGTCGATCATGACCGGCACGCGGGCGATGTCGGGCTCGGCCGCAAGCAGGAGCAGGAACTTGCGCATGGCCTCTTCCGACTCCAGCATCCCCTCGTCCATATTGACGTCCAGGATCTGGGCGCCGCTTTCCACTTGCTGGCGGGCCACGGAAAGAGCCTCTTCGAACTGGCCCTCCATGATGAGGCGCTTGAACTTGGGCGATCCAGCCACGTTGGTACGTTCTCCGACGTTGACCAAATTGGAGTCAGGACGCACCTCCAGCGGCTCCAACCCGCTCAGGCGCAGCAACGGTTCTTTCTTGGGCACCTTGCGCGGAGGCAGTCCGCGGACGGCCTCGGCAAAGGCTCGGATGTGCTCGGGGGTGGTTCCGCAGCAGCCGCCTACGATGTTGACGAATCCGCTCTGGGCATATTCGCGCAGGTGGCGGGCCATGAACTCGGGGGACTCGTCGTATTCGCCGAATTCGTTGGGCAGACCGGCGTTGGGATAGAGGCTGGTGTAGGTGTCGGCAGCCTGCGAGAGCTCTTCGATGTAAGGACGCATCTGCTCCGATCCCAGGGCGCAGTTGAGTCCGATGGCCAAAAGGCGGGGCGCATGCTGGAGGGAGATCCAAAACGCTTCGGTGGTCTGCCCCGAGAGGGTGCGTCCGCTGTTGTCGACGATGGTGCCTGAGATGATGATGGGCAGTTGACGTCCGGTCTGGTCCTCGACCTGGGCAATGGCCGACAGCACCGATTTGCAGTTCAAGGTGTCGAAGACCGTTTCGATCAGCAGCAGGTCGACCCCGCCCTCCACCAGTCCGCGCACCTGTTCGACATAGGAGTCGCGCATCTGCTCATAGCTGACCGCCCGGTATCCGGGATCGTTGACGTCGGGAGAGATGGAAAGGGTGCGGTTGGTGGGACCGATGGCGCCGGCCACCCAGCGGGGACCCGCCGAGTCCCGGGCGGCGCGGAATTCCTCGACCGCGGACCGCGCCAGACGGGCCGCTTGCAGGTTGATTTCGTAGGCCAGCTCAGCGGTCTGGTAATCGGCCAGCGAGATCGGCGTGGCGCAGAAGGTGTTGGTTTCGATGACGTCGGAGCCCGCCTCCAGATAGTGGCGGTGGATCGTCTTGATCAACTCGGGCTGAGTCAGGCTGAGCAGGTCGTTGTTGCCTTTCAAGTCGCAAGGATGATCGCCGAAGCGCGAGCCCCGGAAGTCCTCTTCGCTCAGCTTGCGGTCTTGGATGGCGGTCCCCATGGCGCCGTCCAGAAGCAGGATTCGCTTTTGCAGCAGGGATTCAAGTTCAGGGTGGATCATGGATTCTCGCAGAACACCGGGCAGGTGCGTTATTCGACCGTGACCGACTTGGCGAGATTGCGGGGTTGGTCAATCTCGCATCCATTCTCACGGGCGATGTAATAAGCCAGGAGTTGGAGGGGGACCACGGTCATGAAAGGCGTGAAGAGATCGTCGATCTGGGGTACTTCGATCACGTCGTCGCAGAGGTCGCGCATCCGGCTGTCGCCTTCGCTGACGATGCCTAGAATCGGACCCTTGCGGGCTTTGATTTCTTGGATGTTGGAGATCATCTTCTCGTAGGAACTGTCCCGGGGGGCGATGCAAATGGTGGGGAAGTCCTGATCGATCAGGGCGATGGGACCGTGCTTCATCTCTCCGGCCGCGTAGCCCTCGGCGTGACGATAGGAGATCTCCTTCAGCTTGAGAGCACCTTCCAGGGCCACCGGATAGTTCAACTGCCGGCCCAGGAAGAGGTAGTTAGAGTAGCGGCTGTACTTGTGAGCCAGCGACTCGATGCGGTCGGCCCTCTGAAGAATGCGCTCCATCTTCTCGGGCACCGAACGGAAAGTCTCGACGAACTGCTGCCCCTCGGCCAGAGACATGCGGTGGCGGCGTCCCAGCAACAGGCAGAGCAGGTAGAGGACGGCCATCTGCGAGGTAAACGCCTTGGTCGACGCCACCCCGATCTCAGGACCGGCGTGATTGTAGACGCCAGCCGCCGTTTCGCGGGCGATGTTGCTGCCCACCACGTTGACCATTCCCAAAACCAGGACACCCTTGCGCTTGGCCTCGCGCACGGCAGCCAGAGTGTCGGCGGTTTCCCCCGACTGGCTGATGGCCAGGACTACGGTGCCGGGCTTGAGGTTGAGGCGGCGGTAACGGAACTCGGACGCCAAGTCGACGTCGACGCCGATTTCGGTCATGTGCTCGATGATGCAGCGTCCGATGAGTCCGGCATAATAGGACGTCCCGCAAGAAACGACGATCAGCCGGTCCATGTTGAGGAAGCGCTTGAGGACGGGCTGCAATCCTCCCAGCTTGACCGTCCCCTCGTCTTCGATCAGGCGTCCGCGCATGGCGTTCTGCACGGCTTGAGGCTGCTCGAAAATCTCCTTCAGCATGAAGTGCGGGAAGCCCTGCTTCTCGGCCGCATCGACGTCCCAGTCGACCGTCTCGGGCTGGCGGCGGATGTCGGCATCGTCAAGGTTGAAAATGTCGTGCTGATCGGGGGTCAGGACGGCGATGTCGTTGTCTTCCAGATAAACCACCTTCTTGGTGTGGCTAACCAGAGCAGCCACGTCGGAGGCGGCGAAGATCTCGCCGTCGCGGATGCCGATGATCAGGGGACTGCCGCGGCGTGCCACCACGATCTTTCCTGGCTCATCGCGACTGATCACGGCGATTCCAAAAGCCCCGCGGACTTGGCGCAACGCCTGGGTGACGGCTTGGCCTAAGTCGCCGTCGTAGCAGTCGGCGACCAACTGGGTCAGGACTTCCGTGTCGGTTTCAGAGTCGAAATGATAGCCCTTGTCCAGCAGGCGGTCCTTGATCTGCTGGTAATTCTCGATGATGCCGTTGTGGATCAGAAAGATGCGGCCGGAGTTGTCGGCGTGAGGGTGGGCATTGCTTTCCGTGGGAGCGCCGTGGGTTGCCCAGCGTGTGTGAGCGATTCCGCCTGAGGTTTGCCAACCCTGGTTGTCAAGCTTGTCCTCGAGCTGGCGGATTTTCCCGACCGCCCGCACCCGGTCGATGGAACCGTTGTTGAAAACGGCAATCCCGGACGAATCATAGCCCCGGTATTCAAGCCGCCTGAGGCCATCGAGGAGGATGGGCACAGCTGAGCGCTTGCCTAAGTAGCAAATGATTCCACACATTGGTGTTCAGTTTATCAAAGAGGCAGTCCGGAAGCTCCTTTGGCTTTCCGAGACCAACTGCCGTCCGGCCCCTCAGATCAGGCCGAGTTGCAACTTGGCGGCTTCGTTCATTTTCTCCATCGACCAAGCCGGTTCCCAGACCAATTCAACCGTGGACTTTTTCACGCCCTCGATCGCGGCCACGCGGTTTTCGACCTCGGGAGGAAGGCTGTCGGCCACCGGACACATGGGGGAAGTCAGGGTCATCTTGATGTCGACCTCGGCGTCCTTGCTGATGTCGACATTGTAGATGAGTCCGATATCGAAGATGTTGACCGGGATCTCGGGGTCATAGATGTCCTTCAGCACCTCCACGACTTTCTTGTCGAGATCGCCCGGGTGTTCCGATTTGATTTCGGCGACGGCTTCTTCTTGAGTGTTTTCGTCAGACATGTCGCCCGTCCTTAGTTCGATCAGTTCGTTCACGATTTCTCGATGCCTTACTCGGTGGTCACGGCCTCGTCCCGCTGCTTGAGGGCCGCCAGGACTGTATGCCAAGCCAGACTGGCGCATTTGACCCTCACGGGGTATTTCTGGACGCCTTGGAAGACGGCCAGCTTGCCCATCTCTTCGGGGCTGGCTTCGCGCTTGCCCGTCACGACTTGGTGGAAGAGTTCGAAGAGTTCCTTGGCTTCTTCCAGCGTCTTGCCCTTGAGCGCCTCGGTCATCAATGAAGCCGAAGCGGTGGAGATGGCGCAGCCGGCCCCCTGGAAGCGGATGTCCTCGATCGTGCCGTCCTCGACATCGAGAAAGACCTTGACCTTGTCGCCGCACAGAGGGTTGTGGCCTTCCGCGCTGTGGCTGGCCTCTTCCAACTCCCCGAAGTTGCGGGGACTCTTGTTGTGGTCGAGGATGACTTCCTGGTAGAGCTGGTCCAACATCAACTGAAAATCTCCTGCACTTTGCGGACCCCGTCCAATGCTTTGTCGATTTCTTCACGAGTATTGTACAGGCCCAGTGAAATGCGGGCCGTGGCCGGGATTCCAAATCGGTCCATCACGGGCTGGGCACAGTGATGGCCGGTGCGGATGGCGATGCCCTGCTGGTCGAGAATGGTGCCGATGTCATGAGGGTGGACGCCTTCCAAAAGGAAGGAGAGCACGCTTGACTTGCTGGCCGCCCTGCCCACGATGCTCAGGCCCGGGATCTCCAGGGCCTTGCGGGTGGCGTAGTCGAGCAGCCGGGCCTCGTAGGCAGCGATGTTCGCGATGCCGGCTTGGGACATGAAGTCGAGCGCGGCGCCCAGTCCGATGGCACCCGCGATGTTGGGCGTCCCGGCCTCGAACTTGTGGGGGATCTCATTGTAGGTGGTCCCCTCGAAGCTTACCGACAGAATCATGTCGCCGCCGCCCTGATAAGGGGGCATGTCTTCCAACAGGTCGGCCTTGGCGTAGAGAGCCCCGATGCCAGTCGGGGCGTAGATCTTGTGTCCCGAAAAAACGTAGAAGTCGGCGTCCAGATCACGCACGTCGACTTCGACGTGCTGCACCGCCTGTGCACCGTCGATCAAAGCCAACGCTCCCTGCCGGTGGGCCATGGCGATCATCTCCTTGACCGGAGAGACGGTGCCCAGCGCGTTGGAAACATGGGAAAGAGCCACCAGCCGAGTGCGCCCGCTCAGCATCTCCTCGTAAGCATCGATCTCGACCTCTCCTGCATCGTTGATGGGAATCACCCGCAAGCGGGCTCCGCTGTGCTCGGCCAGAATCTGCCAGGGGACGATGTTGGAGTGGTGCTCCAGATGGGAGATGACGATCTCGTCGCCTTTGCCGAAAGAACGGCCCAGGGAATGAGCCACCAGGTTGATGCCCTCGGTGGCTCCCCGGACGAAGACGATCTCGCGGCTTTGTCCGGCATTGAGGTACCGCTGGACCGTGGCGCGCGCCTTTTCATAGGCGTCAGTCGCGCGCTGGCTCAATTCGTGGACGCCGCGGTGAATGTTGGCGTTGTCACGCCGATAGTAGTGATCGACAGCTTCGATCACGGCGCGCGATTTCTGAGTCGAAGCCGCGTTGTCCAGATAGACCAGCGGATGGCCATGCACCTCCTGGTGCAAGATGGGGAACTCCCTTCGGATGGCTTCCACATCGTAGTCTGGGCGGGATTTCCCGCGAGCGGGGCTTCCCTGGACCGCGGTCGAACTCGTCGCGCTCATGATTATTCGGCCTCCCGGACCAACTCGCCGTTAGGCAGCCACTCGGCCATGTAGTCGAGCAGGCGCTCGCGCAGCGGCTTGTAGCTGACGCGAGAGAGAACCTCGCTGGCGAAGGCGTAGATCATCAGGCCCCGTGCGGCGTCCTCGGGGATGCCGCGGGAGCGCAGATAGAAAAGGCCTTCCTCGTCCAACTGCCCGATGGTGGCGCCGTGGGTGCACTTGACGTCGTCGGCGTAGATCTCCAACTGCGGCTTGGTGTTGACCAAGGCGTTGTCGGAAAGGAGCAGATTGTCGCTGCTCTGCTTGGAATCGGTTTTCTGCGCCTTCTGGCGGACGATGATGCGTCCGTGGAAAACCCCACGGGAATGATCGTCGAGAATCCCCTTGTAGACTTCGCGGCTGTCGCAATTGGGCTGAGCGTGGTCCATGACGGTGAAACTGTCCACCAACTGCTTCTCGCGGGTGACGAAAAGGCCGTCCAAGCCACAGTGGCTGCCCTCTCCGTCCAATACCGTGTTCATGTCATTGCGCACGATGGATCCGCCGAAAGCCACGAAGAAGTTGCGGTAGTTGCTGGTGCGTCCCTGGTAGACCGCAGTGCGGTTGACGTGGAAGGCCTGCAGGCTCTCCATCTCGATCTTGAAATGGTCGACGACGGCATTGTCGCCCACCACCACTTCACTGACTACATTGTTGAAGTAGCGGGCCTGTCCCAGGCAACTGTAGTTCTCGACGAACTTGAACTGGCTGTTCTCGCCCACCAATACGAGGTTGTGGGGATGGCTGACGCCGTCCTGGGCCTTCTCGGTCGAGAGGTAGAGAATCTGAACCGGTTTTTCGACTACCGTATTGGGCGCCACGCGCAGGAAGGCGCCTTCGTGCAGAAAGGCCAAGTTGAGGGCGGTAAAGGGCTTGCCCTCGTACTCGGCGTGGCGGCCCACATGCTCTTCCACGACTTCAGGCTCGTTTTCCAGGGCTTGCGACAGACGCTTGACCTCCACACCCTCAGGCATTTGGTCAAGGGTCGACAGGGCCTCGCTGAAGCGTCCGTTGACGAAGGTCAGGCGGGGGCAGCCCAAGTCACCAAACCGGAGGCGCTCCAAGTCAGAGGCCTGCAGATGATCTTCCCCTTGGGTTCCCAACTCAAGCCGGGTCAGCGGACTCAGGTTGGTGTATTTCCAGTCCTCGTCGCGGGTGGTGGGAAATCCCTGCTCGGCAAAATGATGAAAAGCTTCCTTGCGCAAAGAGCGCACCCCGATGGGACCGCGGTCACCCGCTTCCCTCTCGAAGGCCGCAAATTGCTCGCGGTAGCTGTCGATTTCTTTCTTAACTGCTTCCAACATCATCCATCCTCTCTCGTCGCTTGTGCGGATTCACTTACGCGGACACCGGAGCGGCCTCTTCCTCAAGCCAGGAGTAGCCCTTCTCCTCCAGTTCGACAGCCAGTTGCTTGTCGCCCGACTTGGCGATCTTGCCGTCCACCAAGACGTGGACGTAGTCGGGAATGATGTAGTTGAGCAGGCGCTGGTAGTGGGTCACGACCAGAAAGGAGCGGTCGGCTTGGCGCAGCGAATTGACGCCTTCGGCTACGACTTTGAGGGCGTCGATGTCGAGTCCCGAGTCGGTCTCGTCGAGGATGCCCAGGTCAGGTTCCAGCACCGACATCTGGAAGATTTCGTTGCGCTTCTTCTCGCCGCCTGAGAAACCTTCGTTGACAGGACGGTTCATCAGAGTGTCGTCCATCTTGAGCAACTTCATCTTTTCGCGCACCATCTTGAGGAATTCCATGGCGTCGATCTCTTCTTCGCCGTGGTACTTGCGCTTGGCGTTCAGAGCGGCGCGCAAAAAATAGGTGTTGCTGATGCCGGGCAGACCCACCGGATATTGGAAGGCCAGGAAAATGCCCTCGCAGGCCCTCTCCTCAGGATCCATCTCAAGCAAGTCTTTTCCTTTGTAAAGGATCTCGCCTTCAGTGACCTCGTATTCCTCGCGGCCGGCCAAGACGTTGGCCAGGGTGCTCTTGCCCGAGCCGTTAGGCCCCATGATGGAGTGGACTTCTCCCGCTTTGATGGTCAGGTCCAAGCCCTTAAGGATTTCCTTGCCCTCGACCGAAACTCGCAAATTTTTGATTTCCAGCATGTTCTCGTTCTCCAAATCTATCTTCTCAGTGTCTATTGGGTTGCTTGTTCCTCAGCGCGCTGCGCTCTTAGCCCACGCTTCCTTCCAAACTCACATTGAGCAGCTTCTGGGCTTCCACGGCAAACTCCATGGGCAGCTCGCGGAAGACCTCTTTGCAGAAGCCATTGACAATCAGGTAAACGGCTTCTTCCTCGGTAAGTCCACGCTGCTGGCAGTAGAAGATCTGGTCTTCGCCGATCTTGGATGTCGTGGCCTCGTGCTCCATATGAGCAGTCGAGTTCTTGATTTCGATGTAGGGGAAGGTATGAGCACCGCACTTGTCGCCCAGCAGCATCGAGTCGCACTGGGTGTAGTTGCGAGAGTTGGCCGCTCCCTTGTTGATCTTGACCAGTCCCCGGTAAGTGTTCTGGCCGAAACCGGCCGAGATGCCCTTGGACACGATAGTGCTCTTGGTGTTCTTGCCGATGTGGATCATCTTGGTGCCGGTATCGGCCTGCTGGTATCCCTTGGTCAATGCCACCGAATAGAACTCGCCGATGGAATGGTCTCCCTGCAGAATGCAACTCGGATACTTCCAAGTGATGGCTGAACCGGTTTCCACCTGGGTCCAGGAAATCTTGGACTTCCTGCCGGCGCACTTGCCTCGCTTGGTGACGAAGTTGTAGATGCCGCCCCGACCCTTCTCATCGCCTGGATACCAGTTCTGAATGGTGGAGTACTTGATCTCGGCGTCGTCCAGGGCCACCAGTTCGACCACCGCGGCATGGAGCTGGTTCTCGTCGCGCTGGGGCGCCGTGCAGCCTTCCAGATAGCTGACATAGCTGCCTTCATCCGCCACGATCAGGGTTCGCTCGAATTGCCCTGTGTTCATGGCGTTGATGCGGAAATAGGTGGACAACTCCATGGGGCAGCGGACGCCCTTTGGAACGTAGACGAAGGAGCCATCGGAGAAAACCGCCGAGTTGAGAGTGGCGAAGAAATTGTCGGTGATGGGGACCACCGAACCCAGGTACTTCTTGACCAGCTCGGGATGCTCGCGGACCGCTTCGCTGAAGGAGCAGAAGATGATGCCCATGTCCTTCAGCTTCTCCTTGAAGGTAGTGGCCACCGAGACGCTGTCGAAGACGGCGTCCACGGCCACACCGGTCAGTTTTTCCTGCTCGGCCAGAGGAATGCCCAGCTTGTTGTAGGTTTCAAGCAGCTTGGGATCAACCTCGTCCAAGCTCTTGGGAGCGTCGTCCTTGCTCTTGGGAGCCGAGTAGTAGGAAATAGCCTGGTAGTCGATGGGCGGGAACTTGAGCTTGGCCCAGCGGGGCTCCTTGAATTCAGTCTTTTGGAAGTGCTTGAGAGCCTTGAGGCGCCAATTCAGCAGCCACTCGGGCTCCTTCTTCTTGGCCGAGATGAGCCGCACGACGTCCTCGTTCAGGCCGGGCTCGACCTGATCGGCCTCGATGTCGGTGTAGAAGCCGTACTCGTATTTTTTATCCGCTAGTTTTTGTAGTTCTTCTGTTTCCGTTGACATCGTATCTCCTTAATCGCTGCTCGATTCGCTGCTCTCTGCTTCTTAAGAAAAAATCTATGAAGACAGTCCCACCGGCTCTTTTTTTTGAGAGCCGTCGCTCAGTTGATGCAATTGATTGGGACGGGTCATGTCCAATAAGGTGATACCCTTGAGCGCCTCCCGAATCAGCCGGTTGATATTGAGCCAATTGACCTGCACCGGGCAGTTGTTCTCGTGTCGGCACTCGCCCGGCGTCTCGATGCATTCAGTGATGGCTACCGGTCCCTCGATGGCCCGCACCAAATCGATCAGAGTGATCTCGTCAGCCGGACGGGCCAAGCTGTACCCGCCTTTGGCACCCCGCTGCGACTCGAGTATCTCCTCCCGGGAAAGGACTTTGAGAATCTTCCCCACCATGGGCAAAGGCAGGTGGGTCATCTCTGA
Source organism: Acidobacteriota bacterium (assembly GCA_035471925.1). Classification (GTDB taxonomy): domain Bacteria; phylum Acidobacteriota; class UBA6911; order RPQK01; family DATIPO01; genus JANQFM01. Next base: position 34,583 of record DATIPO010000005.1, on the reverse strand, counting down.
CAACTCCCGGGCGCTGAGAGACCCCTCGTCTCTCGAAGAGACGATCGCCGTCAAAAGGAGGATTCCGTAATCGGTCTGCTTGCTTACTTTCAACATCAGCTCAGCCGCTCCGCGTTGAGGGGTGAAAAGGGCCAATCGTACCAAAACGGTACTACTTACGCCGCTAAGAAATAGGACCTCATCGGTCCCAAATACATAATGTAGCAATGCTGGGGTTGGCTGTCAACCTTGAAAGGGCCTGTTTTTCAGCGGCTTCCGGTGGAGACCCCGTCAGGATCGGCATAGTAGCCAGGGCGGGTGCGCAGCACCACCCCTGGACGGGTCGGTGACTCGATCTCAATACGCCGCCAAGTACCGTCTTTGGCGCTGTTGGTGGGGGTGTAGGAAATGTAGTAGAGGTTCTTGATTTCTTGCGCCACTGTCTCGTAGATCTCGGTCAGGTGGGTGGCCGCGGCGGCCGGGAACATGCGGGCGCCGGTCGTGTAGGACAGCTTGCGCAGGAAACCTTCCGACTGGCGGATGTATCTGTCGGTCATTTCCTCGGGTACGGGTCGGCGTCTAGCGGCCGCTTCGGCGCGGTATCCGATGGCTGCCTGGCGGTATTCGTCCAAAAGAGAAACCACGTAAACCGAAGCCTCCGAAGATTGAGCCAAACGCAGCACTTCTTCACTCCGGTAGTAGCTGTTGCTGTCCACTCCGTCGGTAAGCAGGATGATGGCCTTTTTGCCTTCCACGTCTTTGAAAAGGTCGTCAAAAGCCAGGTAAACGGCGTCATGCAGCAGTGTTTGGCCCTTGGGCCAGATCGACTTGAGGCTGTTGTCCAGCTCCTTCAAGTCGTTGGTCCAGTCCTGGATGAGGCGGACCTTGGAACTGAAAGTAATGATGGCCACGCGGTCTTCTTCGCCCAATTCCGAAGCGAACCGGTAGGCCGCCGACTGGATCGAACTCTGGGTGAAGCGGGTTGAGCCGCTGGCGTCGATGAGCAGAGCCACATGGGCGGGAGCCTGGTCTTGATAAAAGTTGGTGATCTCCTGCTCTACTCCATCCTCGAAGATGCGGATGTCCTGGGGCGTCAGATCACCGACAAAGCCCCCTTGGGCCGAGCGGGCGCTCACGGCCAGAAAAACTTGGTCCACCCTGACGTCGATGCGGAACCCCTGGGGCGGGTCTTGGGCCGGCTGCGGATCTTGTTCGCTCTGTTCCTGAGCCGCCGCCGGGGAGGCGCACAGCAGCGCGATCAATAGGAGCAGGAGATGTCGTTTCACGCTCAGCAGTATAGCAAGACCCTCCTGGCCGCTGCGGAGCCGAGTTGGGCTGCGGACGCTTCCTTGACTGGATCTTGCCGTCTCAGTCGTAACCATGGTCCTTTGGGATGCGGTCCGCTCACGCTCCGTTCACCTTGAAGACAATGGGCTGGAAACGGTCCGCGGCAGAGTGCCTTACAATCGTCCCATGTCCGGGGCGGTGTTGGCAGTTGTGCTGGTTGGTCTCCAAGTGGGGTTGATGTTTCTCTGGCCCTTCCGGCCCCACGCCCCTTGGTTCCTGGCAGGCGTGGGGGGCTTCTACTTGGCGGCGGCCGCGGCCTGGTTTCTGCTGCGGCGACAGCGCTTGAGCCTGGGCTGGCTGGTGGCGGTATCCCTCCTGCTGCGGGTCATGTGGATTCCTGTGGCTCCCGGTCTGTCTGAGGACGCCTACCGCTATCTGTGGGACGGCGCGCTCATGGCTGAGGGCGAAAACCCCTACCTGCTGGCGCCGCAAGACCGGCCGCAAGCTCAGGCGAGACACCCCAATCTCTACCGCCAGATGGCCCACACCGACCGCACCTCTGTCTATCCGCCCCTGGCCCAGTTCCTTTTCCTCCTCAACCATCTGTTGTGGGGACCTTCGGTGGCGGGATGGAAGATACTGCTGCTGATCTTCGAGGCGGGACTGCTGTCGGCTTGCTGGCAAACCGGGTTCAGGCAGCCCCAGGATTGGGCGCTGTGGCTCCTCAATCCGCTCGTGGTGCTGGAATTCTACTCTTCGGCCCACCTGGACTTGGTCACTTCCGCCCTGTGGGTGGAAGCCCTGCTGTTCTTGCCGGCGGCTCTGAAGCGCAGCGGGGGCGGTAAAGGGGCTCTCTCGCCGATGCTGCTGGGACTTTCCTCGCTGACCAAACTGACGCCCTTGATTTCCTTGCCCTGGTTTTGGATGAAGATCCGTGGCGGACGTCCTTCGCTGCGCTTTCTGTTGTGGGCGGGTGCCGCTCTCTCGCTCCCGCTGCTGTTGTTCTTCGTCTGGAAGGGAGAGATGCGCGCCACCTGGGAGGCTTTCGCGGCCATCTCCGACACGTATCATCAAAAGTGGCGCTTCAATTCTCCCTTCTTTCTCATCTACGAGGCTGATCGGCCGGACATCCTGGCCAGGGCTGAGCAGATCTTCGCCGGCGCCTGCCTACTGCTGCTGGCCCAGGCGCTGTGGCGTCGCTCCAAGCGGGAGGACCCGCGCCAGACGGTGATCAGTCTGGCCGCTTCCCTCTATTTCGTCCTGATGTTCTTCTATGCCTGCTCCTACGCCGTGCATCCCTGGTACACGTCCTGGGGGCTGGCCCTCTACTTGATCCTGGGACTGCGTTTCTGGGCCGGACTTTGGCTGGCGGCAGCATCCTTCCTCAGCTACTTGGGATACTGGTTCAACTACCCCCAAGTGGAGGAGCGGGTGTGGCTCCTGTGGATCGAGTATTTGCCCTTCTACGCACTGCTGTTCCGCGATCTGTGGGTTTGGGTCAAGTCGATGACTGGTCCTGACCAGGAGTCTCCTTCCGCTTCTCGATGAGGCGGATTTCGCCAATCCGCATTTGCTTGTCGACGGCCTTGCACATGTCGTAGAGCGTCAAGGCCGCCACGCTGACGGCTGTCAACGCCTCCATTTCAACGCCCGTGGCGCGATGGCAGGAGACTTGGGAGCGGATTCTCCAGGAGTCATCGAGCAACTCGATTTCGACGTCGGCAAAGTCGAGCTGCAGATCATGGCAGAGAGGAATCAGCCCGCTGGTGCGCTTGGCGGCTTGGATAGCGGCGACTCGGGCCACCTCGAAAGGGTCGCCCTTGGGAAGGCTTTGACGGCGTATGAGCTCAACGGTCCGGGGTTGGAGATAGAGATGGCCTTCGGCGATGGCCGTCCGGTGAAGGCGGGGCTTGCCGCTGATGTCGACCATGCGGGCCCGGCCTTGATCGTCAATATGGCTGAAAGAACTCATGGCGTACCTCGAGAATCGGCGTATCCCGGCAGCAGCCAGGCTTCGGCTTGGGATTGGGCGGCAATGACATCGCACTCGGCGGGGACCAGGAGCAGCGAATCGGCCGGTGAGAATCCCGTGATGTCCGCCGAACCACGGGTTTCGATGGGCTCGATGATCCACTCCGAGCCGCTCCAGCGGGTGTGCGCCGGCTTGAAGAAAAGGCGTCCCGGACGCTGGCGGACTTCCCCTGCCAGCCGTCCCGTCACGGAGAGCAGGTGTGGCACCGACAGGCCCATCCAGCGTCCCAGAGCGGGACGGGCCAGCACCTCGAAGGTCACGAAAGCAGAAACTGGATTGCCGGGCAGTCCCAGGATCATCTTGCCCTCGGGGGCCACGGCGGCCAGAAAGGGCTTGCCGGGCTTGATGGCCACTTTGTGAAAAAGGACCTCCACGCCCGCCTCCCCCAGCACTTTGTGGACGAAATCGAATTCGCCAGCCGACACTCCGCCGGAAAAAAGCGCCGCATCGTATTCGAGAGCCCGGGTCAACGCCTTCTCCACGGCCTCCGGTGCGTCCGGCACCACTTCTTGGACCTCGGCCCGCAGCCCCAGGCGCGCACACTGGGCCGCCAACATCCAGGCGTTGCTGTTGCGGATCTGCCCGGGCTGGAGCGACGCCTCGACGTCCACCAGTTCATCGCCGGTAGTGAAAATAGCCACCCTCGGGGTGCGGAAAACCTTGGGCCGGCTGATCCCGAAGGCCGCCAGGACGGCAATTTCAGCGGGACGGATCAGCCGGCCTGCTTTGAGGACCACCTCTCCCTTGCTCACTTCGCTTCCTTGGGACGCCACGTTCAGTCCGGGCGAAAGCCCCTCCTCGATCTCCACCTCGTGCTCTGAAACGGAGCGGGTCTTTTCCACCATCTGCACGGCGTCGGCGCCTTCAGCAAGGGGCGCTCCCGTCATGATCTGCACGGCTTGGCCCGGGCCGACTCTGAGCTGGTCCTCAAGACGTCCCGCGGCGCGCGTCCCCACCACTTGAAGCCTGCGGGGAAGGCGATCCAAGTCGGCGGCGCGCAAAGCGTAGCCGTCCATGCAGGACTTGTCGAAAGGGGGCACGTCGTGATCAGCCCGGACGTCCTCGGCCAGGACTTTGCCCGAGGCCTCCCGCAACGACACCAACGCGGCCTGGGGAGGGGGCACAGCCGCCAGCAGCCGATCGAGGGCGTCCTGATAGGGCAAGAGCATGCCGCTAGGATAGCAACTCCTTGCCCGGGCAAGCGAATGAGATGGCCCTCCGGAGCGTACGATAGGAATGCGATGAATGATTTTCTGCTCTCGTTGCTTGAAGCAGGTCCGCCTTGCAGTCACAATGCTGGGGTGCAACCGGAACAGAGCCTCCGCGAGAGCGCGCCGTCAATCGGGGAAGTGGAATGAAGAAACTGATCATCATACTGGTGCTGGTGGTGTTGCTTTTTTGGCTTGGAGCGGTGGCCTATTACTTCATGGCCGATCGGGGCGTAGGGGTGCGGGTCGAGAGCGAAGAAGTCCAACGCACCGAACGCCTGGTGTCGGTCGTGACCGCGACAGGTGAAATCCGGCCTAAGGAATACGTCGAGCTGCAGTCCGAGATCACGGGCATCATCACCCACCTCTACGTCAAGGAGGGTGACCGCGTCCAAAAAGGCGATCTTCTGCTGAGAATCAACCCCAAGCAGCTTGAGTTGGCGACGGTTGCCGAACAAGCTTCTTTCGAGATCGCGGAAGCCGATTCTGAGAACCAAGCTGCTCAGGTCAGGGTGCAGGAAAGCATGGTGGAGCGCGATGAGGCTTCCGTCAGCAAGGCTGAAGCCGAACTGCAGAAAGCCCGCCAGAACTATGAGATCGCCAAGCGGGCCTTCGAACGCAAGCAGCAGATGCACGAGGACCGGCTGATTTCCAGAGACGCCTACGACCAAGCCAGAAACGATCTCATCGCGGCTGAAACCGCTCTGACGTCGGCCGACCTCTCGCTGGGTCAGGCCAAGGCCCAGTTGACCGTCGGCAAACTGGCCCTGGAGCAGGAGAACATCCGCTATCAGAACACGCTCAAGCGCGTCCGCCAGAGCGAGGCCAATCTGGAGCGCCAGAAAGACGAGTTCTCCAAGACAACCATCCGCTCTCCTCTCAGCGGAGTGATCACTCAGATGAACGTGGAAATCGGAGAGCGCGCGGTTCCCGGCACTCTGAACAACCCCTCGGCGACCTTGATGGTGATTGCCGACTTGTCGGTTATCGAAGCCGAAGTCGAGGTTGACGAAACCGACATCGTCAACGTCGAACTGGGCCAGGAGGCTGAAGTGTTGGTTGACGCTCTCCCCGACAGGCCGTTGAGGGGACGCGTCACCGAAGTGGGCAGCTCGGCGATTCAGAGCACGGGTCAGGAAGCCAAAGACTTTCGGGTCATCGTTCAGCTTGACGATCCGCCGCTCAGTCTCAGGCCGGGCCTGAGTTGCACCGCTGAAATCACGACGGCGGTGCGGGAGAATGTTTTGACCATCCCCATCCAGGCCCTGACCTTGCGGGAAACCTCCCCGGAAAAAGACTCGGCCAACAGTGACCAAGATGAGTCTGAAGAAGAGAAACTCGACCGGGAAGGTGTCTTCCGCATCGAAGACGACAAAGCGAACTTCGTGCCGGTCAAGACCGGGATCACCGGCGAGATCAGAATCGAGGTCCTTTCAGGGCTGAACGAAGGTGATAAGATCGTGACCGGAAGCTATCGGGCTTTACGCAACTTGGAAGATGGCGACGCGGTGAGGACCGAGAAGGAAAGCGAGGACTAGTCCGTGCCCTTGATCAGCACCCTCAATTTGTGGAAGACGTATGTCATGGGGTCGGAGCAGATTCATGCTCTTCGCGATGTGACCTTCGAAATCGAGCAGAACGAATACGTGGCCATCATGGGCCCCTCGGGCTCGGGGAAATCGACCCTCATGAATCTCATCGGGTGCCTGGACACGCCCACCCAGGGTGAGTATTTCCTGAACGGGAAGCTGGTCAGCGAGATGCATGACGACGAACTGGCCCGGATCCGCAACAAAGAGATCGGCTTCGTCTTTCAGACTTTTAACCTCTTGGCCCGGGCCACGGCTTTGCACAACGTCGAGCTTCCCCTGATTTACTCGGGAATCCCCTCCGCCAAACGCCGCAAAATGGCGCTGGACGCCCTGGAAAGGGTCGAGTTGTCTGACCGCGTCGACCATAAACCCAACGAGCTTTCCGGCGGTCAGCGTCAGAGAGTCGCCGTCGCCAGGGCTCTGGTCAACAATCCTTCCATCATCCTGGCCGACGAGCCCACCGGCAACCTCGATTCCCGCACCGGATTCGAGATCATGGCCCTCTTCGAAAGCCTTCACCGTTCCGGCAATACCATCGTCCTGGTGACCCACGAAGAGGAAATCGCCCGCTTCGCCCGCCGCATCATCCAGATCCGAGATGGGAGCATCGAGAGCGACGAGCTCGTGCCGGAGGAAGAGCGTTCCAGTGCCAGCGCAGCTTTGGGCGGCTAAACCCGCTCCACCCCGCCCTTGAATGCCAATTGCGAGAGCCGCCTGGTGTAGGGATGCTTGGGCGAGTCCATCAATTGGCCGGGAGACAGCGTTTCCACAAGCTCACCCTGGTAGAGGACGGCAATGCGGTCGCAATAGCGGGCCGCCGCCAGCAGATCATGCGTCGCCATGAGCAAGGCAAGTCCCCGCTCTTGCTGGGCCGTGCGCAGCAACTCAAGGATCTGAACCCGCAAAGATGCATCGAGGGCGGAGGTGGGTTCGTCGGCCACCAGAACCTCTGGGTCGGTGGCCAGTGCACGGGCCACCGCCACCCGCTGGCGCTGTCCCGAGGAGAGCTGGGACGGCTTGCGCTCCAAGACGCTGGACGGCAGGGAAACCGCCTCCAGCAGTTCCTCCACGCGGGCCGAGCATTCCAGCCGCGACAACCCCCACCCGCTGATGCGCATGGGTTCCAGGATCAAGTCTCTGACCTTCATAAGGGGATTCAAGGAGGCCAGAGGATCCTGGAAGACGGCTTGGGTCTTGCCTTTCTCCTGGGAGGCGTGGATGATCTCGCCCGAATCGGGCTTCTGAACGCCCAGGACGCAGCGGGCCAAGGAGGTCTTGCCGCAACCCGACTCGCCCACCAGTCCTAATGCTTCGCCGGCCTGAAGCTGAAAGGAAACACCTCGGAGAACCGAGCGGTGTTGAAGAGCTTGGCTTCGGGAGGAAAGGAGGCTGTGGTCTTGCCGGAAGGAGAGACTCAGGTCGCGGACTTCCAGGACCGCCCTCATGGCGCCTCCTCCTCCCGGCGCAGACAGCGAACCGAATGATCGTCTCCGAGCGCCGTCTCCTGCGGGTGCTGCCGGGAGCAAAGAGCATCGGCCTCCGGGCAGCGCGGATGGAAAACGCATCCCGGCGGCAAGGCCCGGGGTTCCGGCGCTTCGCCGGCAATGGCAAGCCCTTCAGCCCCTGGCAGCATGCGGGCAGCCAACAGTGCCCGGGTGTAGGGATGGCTGGGCTGGCGCCTCAGTAATTGCATGGGTCCTTGCTCGACGATCTCTCCACCGTACATCACGCTGACCCGCTGGGCGACCTTGAAAAGCACCTCGAAATCATGGGTGATGAGAAGAATGGTCAGACCGCTCGTGCGGTTGAGATCGGCCAGTAAGGCCGTGACGCGATCTGAGCTGACGATGTCCAAAGACGAGGTTGGCTCGTCGGCCAGCAGCAGTTGGGGCTTCAGAGCCAGGGCCATGGCGATAAGAACCCGCTGGGCCATCCCAACCGACAACTGGTGGGGATAGGCGCGCAGAACCTGGCGGCTCTCGGAAAGCCCGACCTCTTTCAAGGAGTCCTGAGCACGCTGCCGCCTCTGCCCGGCGTCCAAAGCGGTATGGACCCAAAGCATCTCCAGAAACTGGCTTGCGATGCGCTGGTGCGGATTCAGAGAACTCTGTGCGTCCTGTGGGATGTAGGCGATAGACGGTCCTCTCAGCCGTCGCATCTCCCTCTCGGCCAAAGCCGGCAGGTCTTGGCCTTGGAACCAGATCTCGCCTTGCATCTGGAACTGGGAATGGGACTGGAGGCGCAGGAGAGCCCGCCCCAAAGTGGTTTTGCCACTGCCTGATTCGCCCACCAATCCGTGAGCCTCGCCAGGGTAGATGGAAAGATCGACGCCCCTGAGAATAGGCACAGGCGGCCCCTCGGCGCCGCCCGCCTGTACAGACAACTGGCGGACTTCGAGCAGAGGATCACGGGCTTTTAGGGACTTAGAAGACAACGGTTTCTTGATATTCTCCAAAGACATCGCGCATGGCGTCGGCAATCTCGCCTACCGAAGCCAGAGCCTTGACGGCGTCGACGATGGGCGGCATCAGGTTGTCTCCCTCCTGAGCCGACTTGCGGACTTGGTCGAGGGCTTGTTGGGTGCGCTGGCCGTCACGCTCGCTCTTCAGCGCCTGCAGCCGCTCCCGCTGGCGGGCTTCGACCCGGGGGTCGATCTTGAGGACTTCGATCGGCGCCTCTTCCTCTTGCTGGAAATCATTGACGCCAACCACTATTTTCTCTTTTTCCTCTAAGGCGCGCTGCTCTTCGTAGGCCGCCTTCTGGATTTCCCGCTGGACATATCCGTTTTCGATAGCCCGCAGCATTCCGCCCATTTCCCGGATGCGCCGAATGTAGGCCAGGGCCTCTTCTTCCATCCGATCGGTCAGGGCCTCCAAATACCAACTTCCGCCCAGCGGATCGGCCACATCAGCGGCGCCGCTCTCGTGGGCAATCACCTGCTGGGTTCTGAGCGCCAGCCGCGCGGCGGCGTCTGTGGGCAGACCCAATGCTTCGTCTTTGGAATTGGTGTGCAGCGACTGCGTTCCGCCCATGACCGCGGCCAATGCCTGCAGAGTGACCCGGACGACGTTGTTGTCGGGTTGCTGGGCCGTCAAGGTGCTTCCGGCCGTCTGGGTGTGGAAACGCAACATCCACGACTTGGGATTCTCCGCCTTGAAATGCTCTTTCATCAGCCGGGCCCACAGTCGGCGGGCGGCACGGAACTTGGCCACTTCTTGCAGGAAGTCGTTGTGGGAATTGAAGAAGAAGGAAATGCGGGGAGCGAAATCGTCCACCGCCAGTCCTCTCTCGATGGCGGCCCGGACGTAAGTCTCTCCGTTGGCCAGGGTGAAGGCCAGCTCCTGTGCAGCCGTCGAGCCGGCCTCGCGGATATGGTAGCCGCTGACCGAGATGGTGTTCCAGCGCGGGACCTGTTCGTGGCAGAAAGCGAAGATGTCAGTGATCAGGCGCAGCGATGGCTGAGGAGGATAGATGTAAGTGCCGCGGGCAATGTATTCCTTGAGCAGATCGTTCTGGATGGTCCCCCGAAGCTTTTCCCGGGGTGCCCCCTGCTCGTCGGCCACCGCCAGATAAAGGGCCAAGAGGATGGAGGCGGTGGCGTTGATGGTCATGGAAGTGGAGACGCGGTCGAGTGGAATGCCGTCGAAGAGACGGCGCATGTCCTGCAGGCTGTCGATGGCCACGCCGACCTTTCCCACTTCTCCTTCAGCCAGTTCATGGGTGGAGTCGATGCCGATTTGGGTGGGCAAGTCGAAAGCCACGGAAAGTCCCGTGGTCCCCTGCGAAAGAAGGTAGCGGTAGCGGCGGTTGGACTCGGCAGCGCTGGCATAACCCGCATATTGGCGCATCGTCCAGAGCCGTCCTTGATACATGCTAGGGTAGATTCCCCGGGTAAAAGGATACTCTCCGGGATCATTCAGCGCTTCTTGATAATTAAGGCTGCTGGAGTCGGAGGGTCGGTAGACGACCTTCCGGGCAGGTTTTTCGGACTTGGGTTGTGCGCCTTTGCTGGGTGCCGAAGCCATTGTCGTCCCTCGTGGGAATTTGCTATACTTTTTGTGTTTTTGGATGAGATCCCATAGACTAGTCAACCCTTCTCGGCAGCAGTTCGGATGGTAGCAAAGCAAGGAATCTCGGGCAAATGAATGACGACCACCTGAAAGATTACCGGCAGAAACTGGAGAAAGCCATTAACGAGGCGTTGACCGAGTCTCCCAAAATCAACTCTATTATCCACGAGATTCAGGACACGGGATACGATGTTTTCCTCATCGTCGAGGCCACAGTCGGCTTCAACGAACAATCCGAGGAAGACGAGGACCAGCCCTCCAAACCCAGCAAGCGGCAGTCCTCCAAAGTCAAGCTGGAGCTCACTTCACAAGACGAGCGCTTTCTGCGTCAGCTCAAGATCTCACCCGAGTGAATGAGCCCTGCCCCCTTGCGAGTTGAGTTGTGACTCCCTTCCCTTTTTCACCACCCCGCTGAGGGCCGTGGCGGGCAGCCTTTGTGAGTCCTTGAGCTTCAGGGAACACTAGCCGACGACTTCGATCAGCGGTTGGCCTTGTTGATCCGTCACTTCGCCGATGGCGGCGGCTCGGTGTCCGGTGTCTTCCAGCGCCTGCAGCAGCCCCGCGGCTTCATCCTGGGGCAGGCTGAGCAGGAGGCCTCCCGAAGTTTGCGGATCGAGGAGAATCTGCTGGGTCAGCTCTTGGACTGAATTCCACGAAAGAGCGTCCCCCACATATGACCTGTTGGACTCGATTCCACCCGGCAACATGCCCATTTGGGCTAGGTCTTGGGTCCCGCCGATGAGAGGAATGCTGTCGGCGCGAAGCCGCATCAGAACCTCGGACGCCCGGGCCATTTCAAAAGCGTGGCCGATCAGGCCGTAGCCGGTGATGTCGGTGGCAGCATGGATGTGAAACCCCGATGCCACCCTGGCGGCGGCGGCGTTGAGGGTGAGCATGACCTTGAGGGCAGCCTTCAGTACCGCTTGGCTGGTTTTCTGGAACTTGACGCCGGTGGTGATGATTCCGGTCCCGATGGGCTTGGTCAAAACCAGCGCATCACCCGGGCGGGCGCCGGCGTTGGTCCAGAAATGGCCGGGCCGAACAGTTCCCGTGACGCAGTAGCCGAACTTGATCTCGGGATCTTGGACCGAGTGTCCGCCGACCACGGGAACCTTGGCTTCGCGCAGCTTCTCTGTCCCCCCTTGAGCAATCTCCCGCAGGATGCCTTGGTCGAGCCCTTTCTTGGGGAAACCGACGATGGAAAGGGCGAATCGGGGCTCGCCCCCCATGGCGTAGATGTCGCTCAGGGCGTTGGCGGCGGCGATCTGTCCATACTGGAAGGGGTCATCCACGACGGGAGTAAAGAAGTCGACGCTCTGCACCAGGGCCATGTCCTCGCTGAGTTGATACACTCCGCCGTCGTCGGCCGTCTGATAGCCGACCAGAACGTGGGGATCGTCCCACCCCTTCAAATGACCCAGCACGTCTTGCAGCACCTCCGGTGCCAGCTTAGACGCTCAACCGGCGCAGGACACCAGTTCCGTCAATCTCTTTCTCTTGTCGGTCATGGCGGCATTATAGACGAGAGGCGGCGGCGGCTGTGGGGCACCCTCAGCCTCCAGCCGGACCGCGCTATAATGGACGGCCTATGAGCGCACGCCACTACGATGTGATCGTGATCGGGGGAGGCCACGCAGGATGTGAAGCCGCTGCGGCTGCGGCTCGCATGGGGGTTTCCACGGCGCTGTTCACGATCAACTTGGACATGATCGGCCAGATGTCGTGCAATCCTGCCATCGGGGGCATCGCCAAGGGCCATTTGGTGCGCGAAATCGACGCCTTGGGCGGGATCATGGGGCGTCAGGCCGATTTGACGGGGATTCAGTTCCGTCTTCTCAACCGCAGCCGTGGGCCGGCTGTCCAGGCGCCCCGTTGCCAGAGCGACAAGGAGCGCTACCGTATCGAAATGCAGAAGACTTTGAGGGGAATCCCCTCCCTTGATTTGGTGGAGGGCGAGGTCACGGCCATCCTGCGCCAGAAGGAACGCGTCGTCGGGATCGAAGTGGCCGGCGGCGAGAAGGTCTCCTGCCGCTGCGTAATTCTAACCACCGGAACCTTTTTGAACGGCGTCTGTCACGTGGGCGGCCAGCAATTCCGGGCCGGACGCTCAGGCGAGCGGGCGGCGGTCAAGTTGGCTGATTCGGTGCGCGAAATCGGCTTTGAAGTAGGCCGGCTGAAGACCGGGACGCCTCCGCGCTTGGAGCGTGCCAGCATCGACTTCGGCCGCTTCCCCGTCCAGCCGGGTGACGATGATCCAACTTTTTTCTCCTTCCGGACCCGGGAGACGGCACTGCCGCAGATCGACTGCTGGATCGCCTACACCAACCAGCGGGTGCACGATTTGATTCGCGAGAATGCCGACCGCAGTCCCCTGCTGGGCGGCACCCTGACCGCCTTGGGCCCCCGCTACTGTCCATCCATCGAGGACAAGATCCGGCGTTTCGCTGATCGCTCTCAGCACCAGCTCTTCCTGGAGCCGGAAGGCATCGATTCGCCTTTGGTTTACGTCAACGGCTTTTCCACCAGCATGCCGGTGGACATTCAGAAGGAGATGGTGGCCTCCATTGAGGGATTGGAGGAGGCCTCGATGGTGCGCCCCGGCTATGCGGTGGAGTACGATTTCGTCCAGCCGCGCCAGCTCAGGAGCACCTTGGAGACTCGTCGAGTTGGTGGCCTTTACCACGCCGGCCAGATCAACGGCACCACCGGCTACGAGGAGGCAGCGGCGCAAGGCTTGATGGCGGGGGCAAACGCAGCGTTGGCCGTGCAGGACCGTGGGCCGTTGATACTGGCGCGCGACGAGAGCTATATCGGGATTCTCATCGATGACTTGGTTACGCGGGGCGTGGACGAGCCCTACCGCATGTTCACCTCCCGCGCCGAATACCGGCTACTGCTGCGGATCGACAACGCCGACCGGCGGCTGGCTGCTCACGGACACGTCCTGGGCCTGATTTCAGACCAGGAGATGGGTCAGGTCGAATCCAAGTGGGAGCGGATCGAAGCCGCTGTCGGCTTTTTGGAATCGTCGCATCTTCAGCGCGAGAGCGGGTGTTTCCCTGCCCTCCAAGAGCGCTTTCAGGCCCAGGCGGGTCTCAACCTGGCTCAGCTTGTGCGGCGTCCGGAGTGCACCCTCAATGACTTGGCGGGGATTCTGGACGAGGGCGGAGTGGAGCTCATGGATGGGGAGGCTGAGGTCGTCGAGACCGAGGTCAAGTATCAGGGCTACATCCGCCAGCAGGAGCGCGACGTGGAGCGGGTGCGTAAAATGGAGGGTCGGCGCATACCCGGCGATTTCGACTTCGCGGCGGTGGAAGGCCTCTCAGGCGAGATGAGAGAGCGCTTTGGACGCGTGCGTCCTGAGAGCTTGGGCCAGGCCTCCAGGATTCCGGGCGTGACACCGGCGGCGGTTTCCATCCTCAACATCCATTTGACCCTCAATGAGCGGAGAAACGCTTGAGTGCGCGGGAGGCCTCCCTTGTCGAGGAGTTGCAAAGACGCTTTGATGTCGAACTGGACGCGGGCCAGATTGAGGCCATGGAGCGGTATTGGGATCTGCTCGCCAAGTGGAACCGCCGCCTCTCGCTGACCGCCGTGAAGTCCTACCCGGAGTTGCTGGAGTTCCATTTCTTCGAAGGGTTTCTGGCAGCCGACCGGCTTTTGCGGGCCGATGAAGGTTGTTTGGCCGACATCGGCGCGGGAGCCGGACTTCCAGGCCTGGCCTTTGCTCTCTTGAGACCGGCATTAGACGTGAGGCTTCTGGAGAGCAACCAGCGCAAGGGCGTTTTCCTGAATCAGGCGGTTCGGGCCTGTCGGCTCAACAGCCGCGTCTTCTCGGGCCGGGCCGAAGACTACACCGCCTGGGATGAGGTAGACGCCGCCTCGGTTCGGGCCTTGAAGACTTCCTCGGCGCTGGAGGGCATGCTGGCAGAGCGTGGCATTCCGCTGCTGGCTTTGCACGGCCGCCAAGTTCCGGTCAGCGGTCGCGTGGACTACGAAACCGAGGAGCGGGTCCGCGTGCCGGGCTCCCGGAACCGATGGGTTTCCCGCCTCGTTTTCAGGTAGCTCAACGGTCGGATTAGACGGTTGCGGCCAGGGGTCGGCAGGTGTTCCACGTGGAACATCGGGCCTTTCTGTTCCACGTGGAACATTGCCCCTCCTTTCGTGTTATTCTGCCTCGCATGCCCAAGACCATCGCCATCGTCAACCAAAAAGGAGGCGTGGGGAAGACCACCACTGCCATCAATTTGGCCGCTTCGCTGGCTGCCGCCGATTTGCGGGTCCTGCTGGCGGACCTCGACCCCCAAGGCAACACCACCTCCGGCATCGGATTCAGCAAGATCGACCTGCAACCTTCCGTCTATCACTGCCTGATCGACGGCGTGCCTGTGCAGCAGGCCCTCCGTGAAACCGAGATCGAGAATCTCTCTCTGCTGCCTTCCAATCGCGATCTGACCGGTGCCACCCTTGAGCTCCTCGATCAGGACCGATCTCAGTTCCGCCTGCGCGAGGTTCTTCAACCGCTGACCGGCGGCTTTGATCTGATTCTTATCGACTGTCCCCCGAGTCTGGGCATCCTGACCCTGAACGCCCTGGTGGCCGCTGATTCCCTGCTGGTGCCCATTCAATGCGAATATTTCGCCCTGGAAGGCCTCTCGGATCTGCTGGGGACCGTGCAACGGGTCCAGGACAATTTCAATCCCGGCCTCCATATCGAGGGCGTTTTCCTGACCATGTTCGACGACCGGCTCAACTTAGCCTCCCAGATCCAAGACACCGTCGCCGGCCACCTCAGCGACTATCTCCTTGAGACCGTAATTCCCCGCAACGTCCGCCTGGCCGAGGCCCCCAGCTTCGGCAAGCCGATACTCCTCTACGACCCCCGTTCCCGAGGTGCCCGCTCCTATCTGGAGCTGGCCAGGGAACTTCTGGACCGTATGAATCTCCAGCCCAGCGCCGCCACCGTCGGCTAACACTTAAATACCTATGAGCAAACGAAAAGCACTTGGGAAAGGACTCGACGCGCTCCTCCCATCCAAACCCTCTTCGGCCGGCGGTTCCTCTCCGCTGCAACAACTTCCCATTGAGAAGATCAAACCCAATGCCTACCAGCCCCGCAGCCATTTCTCCGCCGAGGCCCTTGACGAGCTGGCCTCCTCCATCCGCGAGAACGGCCTCCTCCAGCCCATCGTGGTTCGACCTGCGGATGACGGCTATGAATTGATCGCCGGCGAACGCCGCTGGCGCGCCTCCCAAAGAGCCGGACTGCACCGCATCCCCGCCCTCATCCAGACCGTGTCAGACCAGTCCATGGTTGAACTGGCGCTGGTCGAAAACATCCAGCGCGAAGAACTCAGCCCCATCGAGGAGGCCACAGCCTACCAGCTTCTCATCGACGATTTCGGCCTCACCCAAGAGGACGTCGCCCAGCGCGTCTCCCGCAGCCGATCCTCCGTCGCCAACACCCTGCGTCTCCTGAAGCTGCCCCAAAAAGTTCAGGAGGCCGTCTCAGCCGGACGCCTCAGCATGGGGCACGCCCGCGCCCTCCTGCCTCTCAACCGCGCACGACAACTGGATTTGGCTGCTCTTATCGAAAAGAGGGGCCTGAGCGTCCGCCAAGTGGAGAAGCGGGTCCAGCAGATGCTTAAGCCCCCACAGGAAAAGCCGCCACGCCGCAAGGATCCCAACATCCGTGCCGCTGAAGAAAGCCTGGAAGACCGCTGGCAGGCCAAGGTCGAAATCCGGAGCCGCGGCCCAGCCGGGCAAATCGTCATCCACTATCACGACGAGGAAGACCTCAATCGCCTCTATTCCATGATGCTGGACCGGGAAGATTAGCGGCCTGTCGAAAGTTTGAGCCAACCCGCGCCGCTATTGCACGCCTTCAGCGTTCGGGAATGTCAACCCCTGGACGCATAGGCCCCTTCTTCGCCTAGGCTTCAGAGGGCAGGCAGCGACGGTGCTTGCGCCAACCTCCTTGCGGCAAGCCTCCATCTGTCGAAACCCTACTTGCCAATACAGAAGTTGGAGAAGATCTCGTTCAGGACCTCGTCCAACGTCACTTCTCCTGTCAGACGCCCCAGCGCCTCCAAGGCCCGGCGCAGATCATAAAGGGCGAATTCTTCGCTCAGACCCCTGCGATAACCTTCCAACCCCGCCATCAAAGCCTGCCGGCATTCCTTCACGCACTGTTGCTGCCTCACGCTAGTCAGTAAAGCTCCCTCCAGCGAGGAGGCCCCCTCCCCCCCTGCCAAACTCCAAAGACGCTCCCGCAACTCTTCCAAACCCTCGTCCTTGAGGGCCGACACCTCAATGCGACCGCTGCAGGCCCCCTCAACCTCCGAGGGAACTTCGATCATGACACCCTTATCCCGCTTGTTGACCACCAAAAGAGGCTTCAAACCACGGACCGCGCCCCACGACCTACTATCTTCGTCGGAGAAGGCCTCCGCTCCGTCCACCACAAAGACCGCCACGTCGGCCTCCGCCACCTCCCTCAAGGTCCGTTCCACACCCAGCCGCTCCACCTCGTCAGCGGACTCCCGGATTCCCGCTGTATCCACCATCTGCACCGGGATCCCATGCAAGTTGAGCCGTTCGCGCAGAGCATCCCGAGTGGTTCCCGGAACCTCCGTCACGATGGCCCTGTCGGCTCTCATGAGGGCGTTGAAGATACTCGATTTGCCCACGTTGGGACGACCTACGAGCGCTATCGTAATACCGTCACGCACTAGCCTGCCCACCTGGAAACTCTCTTCCAGATCGGCCAGAAATCCAACGCCTCCCGCCAGCCGTCCGGTCAGCCTCTCACGCCCCTCCGGCGCCACCTCATCTTCCACGAATTCGAGAGCCGTCTCCATGTGCGAGATCACACTCACCAGCTCATCCTTGAATGGAGCCAGGCGCCGGCTCAGCTCGCCGTCCAACTGTTGGCGGGCCACTCGGGCCTGAAATCCTGTTTCGCTGTCGATCAGATCTCGCACGCCTTCAGCCTGAAGCAGGTCCATCTTCCCCAACAAAAAGGCTCTTTGGGTGAACTCTCCGGGCTGGGCCAGACGGAGACCAAAATCGAGGGCGCTTTGGAGCAGCGTCCGACACACCCAAGTGCTGCCATGGACGGAGATTTCGACAACATCTTGTCCGGTGTAGGAATGGGGGCTGGGGAAGTAGGTTACCAGTGCCTGATCAATCTCTTGCCCTTGGGCGTCCATCAAGCGAGTCAGGAAGGACTCTCGGGGACGATCCTTCCACCCCTGCCCCCGGGCACGGGCGCTCAGGAAGCCCAGGCAATCGGGGCCGCTCAGTCGCAGGACCGCGATGGCGCTCCGGCCGGGAGGCGTGGCCAAAGCTATGATCGTGTCGCTCAAGTCAGCCGACACGGCGACTCTCCATTAGGCCGGCAGCACGACGACGTGGCGCCTTGTGCCGTGGCCGGAACTCTCGGTGCGGACCCCTTCTTCTTTGGCCAGCGTCAGGTGGATGGTGCGCCGCTCGGCAGGCGGCATGGGCTGAAAGCGAAAGGACTCTCCCGACAGGCGGGTCTTCTCAGCGGCGCTGCGGGCCAACAGTTCCAACTCGAGAATCCGGCCCAGCCGGTAATCGTCGCAGTCCACTTCGATGCGGACCTCCCGGGGCCGGTAAAAAACCTGGTTGACGATGTCATTGAAGGCGTCCAGTGCCTTGGCGCCGTTTTCCAGGATCAATTCCGAATCACGGCCGGTCAGCCGAACTTCGATGGTGTTGTCGGCCTCTTCGATCTCCATCTCCAGCTCCACCTCCATATGGCCCAGAAGTCCCTCCATGAACGACTCGACTCGGGAGGCCAAATTCTGGTCTTGATTCGTCATCGGCTCACTTCCTTCCACTCTTCTTAGATGGACCTTTGGGTTTGCTGGACGGCTTCCCCTTGTCCTCTTCCGGCATCAGTGCCTGAAAACCCTTCTGGAACGCCAGGCCGAAGATATTGCTGAAGAGGAAATAGATGGCCAATCCGCTCGACACATTCAGGAAAAAGAACGTGAAAACAACCGGCATGAACATCATCATCTTGCGCTGGGTGGAGTCCCCCACGGAAGGCGACATGGCCTGCTGGGCCACCATCGAGGCCCCCATCACTAAAGGAGTGATGTAGTAGGGATCAGGCCGTGAAAGATCATGGATCCAGAGCATGAACGAAGCTTCGCGAAGCTCGATCGAATAGGCGATCATCTGGTAAAAAGCAAAAAGGAAGGGCATCTGCAGCAGCAGCGGCAAACAACCCCCGAGAGGATTGACCCCATGCTGTTTGTAGAGCGCCATCACCTCTTCGTTCATCTTCAATTTGCGGGGATCGTCCCGCTTCATCTTCTTGTACTTCTCTTGAATGGCCTTCATCTGCGGCTGCAATTCGCCCATCTTCTTCATCGAGCGCACCTGCTTGATGCGGATGGGAGCCAAGATGAGGTTGATGAGGAATGTCAGGATGATGATCGAGAAGCCGTAGTTATGGATGAAGCTGTTGGTCTCTATGAGGGCCCACTTGAGCGGGATAACCAGGATTTCTAAGAGGCCATAGTCGATCAGCTCAGGAAGGGTCGGGTCGGCCAGGGCCAGCCGGTCGGGGTACTTGGGACCTACGTAGAGATCGACTTGACTGCCGGCAGGCACTTTGACTTCCGCCAACTGCAGGACGGTTTCAACAACTTCGTCTTCAGCGTCGGGCATCGAGTAGTTGGCTTCGTAAATCTCGGCGCCTGTGAAGGGCCGCCCGCCGCTCAGAAGAGCATAGGTAAAATAGAGACTGTCGACAGCCAGCCACTGGAACTCGCCGGCGCGCACGTGGCGTTCTTCTTCCAAATCGCCTGGAGCGAATTCACTGAGCCCGCTATTGGATCGATAAACCACACGCGGATAGCGAAAATCACCTTGCCAGCCGCTCTCAGGGCCATGGCGGCCGATACCCGCTCCCATGGTCAAGAAGTAGTCGGTGGGTACGCCCTCGACGCGGACGTCTGTACTCACCTGTAAGGTATAGCCCTCTCGCGGAATCCTCACGCGCCGCTCAATGTCAACGGCGCCCCGACGAAAGCGCATCTTCAGTTCCCCACCAGCCGGCACCTTGCCATTGAAGGCCCCTTCGACCTCGTAGACCGCGTCGGCCACCACTGATTCGTATAGACCGCCCGGCACCCTGACCTGCAGCGGACGAGTGGCATCCTCGGGAAGTCCCTGAGGAAGCACCTGGACAGGTTGGCCCTGGTCGTTCTGGTAGTTGAGCAGCTCTGCGGAAATCAAGGAGGCCCTGCGGTTGCTCCACACCAACCGCATCTCTTGGTTCTCCATGACGATTTCGGTGGGAGCGGCCTCGGTCGGCGGCAATTCCTCATCAGCACCTTGCTGAGAAAGCGTGCCCGGTTGAGCCGTCTCGTCAGGCTGCGAACCTTCCACTTGGCCTTCCCGGGACGGCTGGGCTGGCTGCGGCTCTTCTACTGCCTCGGGGGGAGGCTGCTCAGGAGCAGGTGTTTGGGGGATGAAAAGCTGAAAACCGAACAATACCGCCATTGAAAGAACGACGGCAAGGACGACTCGCCATTCCGAACCCTGACTGGCCGGATCTTGAATTTCGCTCATAAGCTATCGAGCCCTCACCACCATCGTTTCAAGGAACCTCGTCGATGCCTCCCGGGTTCCAAGGATGACAGCGTAGAATCCTGCGGACGCCTAACCCGACGCCCTTGATCACTCCGTACTTCTCCACGGCTTGCCGCATATAGACCGAACATGTCGGATGAAACCTGCAGGCCTGGGGCAGCAACGGGGAAACGAACCGCTTGTACCCTTTCAACAAGGCGATCAGCACCGCCTTCACGGCTACTCCCTTTTCTGCCTCCAACGCCTCAAAGCTTGATCGAAACTCTCCCGCAACTGCTGAAACCCAGCCTGGGAAGCTTGGCGTTTGACATTCACCACCACGTCGCATGGAGGCTGAATATTCATTTGATCCTGACGGAAGATCTCACGCAACCTTCTCTTGATTCGATTTCGGATTACCGGCTTCCCGATCTTTTTGGAAACGGTGACGCCGAGGCGGCTGTGAGGAAGGCTGTTGGCGCGAAGAAAGAGCACGAAAAAAGGAGTGTGGATCCGGTCCGCGTCGCTGTAGAGGCTTAGAAACTGACTGCGCTTGCGCAGACGCATTTCCCGGCCTAAGCGGAAGCTCTCCGACACTATGACACGCTGACCTTCTTCCGTCCCTTGGCGCGGCGACGATTGATGACCCGGCGTCCGCTCACGCTTCTCATACGGGCGCGGAAACCGTGCTTCTTGGCGCGGCGACGTCGATTCGGCTGGAAAGTCCTCTTCATGATCCTCCACCTCTCTTCTCGAAAAAGCTTAGATCCTAGCAGCTTTCGCGCTCCAGAGCAACCAGGCGCGGGCTCATAACCGCCTCACTCTTCAAGGTAGCCTATCTTGGCCTTGGCTTGTTGGATTTTCACCTCGTTTTCTTCATAGGTGAAGTCCTCTCCCCCTGTAAACGGGTTGCGGTAAAAGGACTCCTGATACATGGGATGAGCCTCGCTGCGCAGATGAGCCAGCATCTGATGGGCACATCGACTCTCCCTTTCCTTTCGCAGCAACGCCACGTCCACCGGGCCGATGGTGATTTTCTCGCCGTCTCCCGGAGTAGCTTGCGCGACTACTCTCCCATCGTAGTCGACGATCATGCTTCCGCCCGGCCAGGAGAAAGGGGGGTAGCGGGAAAGCCTGGCAGCTTGATTGGCGGCCACCACGTAGGCGACGTTCTCCAAGGCCCGGCAGCGGTTGACCACCGTCCACCAGTCGTTGGGCTGAGTGGCCCCAAACGGATCCATGTAAGCCGACACGCGGATCAACACCTCGGCCCCGTTTGCCGTGAGCTGACGCAGCGTTTCCGGGAAAAGCCAGTCGTAGCAGATGGCCGCCCCCAGCCGACCGATCTCGGTTTCCACCACGGGGAAGAGGTCTTCCTGGTAATCCGCGATGTCGTGGGGGCTGGTGTGAACCTCCCAGGGGATCCAGGTGTAAACCTTGCGGTACTTGCTGAGAATACCCTGGGGGCCGATCAGGCAAGTGGTGTTGAAGAGCGCGTTGGGATAGCGTTCATCGACCTCCAGCATGCTCCCCGACTGGATGAAGACATCGTACTCGCGGGCCTTGCGGCACAGTTTTTCGGTGTGCTCGTTGGGGATTTCGATGCCCAGCTTATCGCGCAACTCCTTCAGCGTGAGATAGGCCGGCGCGGCATGAGCGAACTCGGGAAAGACCAGCAGGCGCACCGGCATGAAGGGTTTGTAGCCTACAACAGCGCAGTCGATCAGCTCCAAAATGCGCCGGGTGTTGGCTTTCATTTCCTGGCGATTGCGGGGATTCTCCTGATCGGTCTGAATGACGGCTGCATTGTACTGAAGTTTGCTCATGGCTTTCCTTATATTTCCTCGGCTCCGTTGCTGTCCGGTTCTTTTCCTCTAGTGATCTAAGAGCTTATTTTTAGGCAGTCCTAGTAGTAGGGCCTGTGAATCGTGTGCAAAACCCCTCCAGCCCTTGCCCAACCCCTCTTCAGCCAGTTGATAATCTTTCACAGGACCTTTTAAAAAAAGACCTTCCCCAGTGGATTTTCAACACGGCACGCTGTCTTCAACAGCCTGTGGGAAAGGCTTACTGTGCAAGGAGAGGATAAGCCTGCTAAAGCCTTTAGAGTCAACGACTTACCTTGTCGAAAACAGGCGGCGCCAAACCTCGGAACTTCAATACCCCTGGCTTCCCTTTTCGCCTCGGATGATCTTGACGCCCGCGCTGGCCCCAATGCGGGTGGCGCCGGCTTCCAGCATTTTCCGGGTGGCGTCCGAATCTCCGATGCCGCCGGCTGCTTTGACCCCGATCTCTGAGCCCACGGTGCGTCGCATCAGCGCCACGTCTTCCAAGGTCGCCCCCCCGGGCCCGAATCCGGTCGAGGTTTTGACGAAGTCGGCGTGAGCTTCCTTGGCCAGTTTGCAGGCGCGGACCTTTTCGTCATCGCTGAGGTAGGCCGCCTCGATGATGACCTTGCAAATTGCCCCGAGATCGTGGCAGGCCTCTGTCACAGCCTGGATGTCCCTCAAAACCACGTCATCCTGATTGCCTTTGAGGGCGCCGATGTTGATCACCATGTCGATTTCGCCAGCCCCGTCGTAGATGGCCCGGCGGGTCTCGTAGCCTTTGACGTCGTGGGTGTTGGCCCCCAGGGGGAAGCCGACCACGGTGCAGACCGCCGCCTGGGATCCTTGCAGTTGGCGGGCTGCGGCCCTCACATAGCAGGGCGGGATGCAGACCGAGGCGAAATGATACTGGCGTGCTTCCTGGCACAATTTCTCGATTTGAGCACGAGTGGCGACCGGCTTGAGCAGAGTGTGGTCGATATAGCGGGCCAGGTCTCCAGCCGCCCCGGGTTTGTCGGCGTGCATCCCCAAGCGTTCGGCGCCGCATTGAATGAGGAAGCGCACCGTGTCGGCATCTTTTTCAATGCAAGCCGCCCGGCAGGTCAGTCCTCCCGCGCTGAAGCCTTGCGGGTCCAAGCGCCTGAAGATCTCTTCGGTAATCTGATCGATGAGTTGTTGAGCTTCCACGGGACACTCTCCCCCAAAGGCTGGGTGGCGGAGGTACATGGGAATCGAACCCACCAGCCACGACTCTCGCCGCGGCTCGACTGGTTTTGAAGACCAGGCCCGTCACCAGACGAGACGTACCTCCCTTAGACAGGTTGTGAATTATAGCATCGCCCAAGCGCTGTTCCCCGCAAGGCTAGCGGAAAAGGTCGTGGCGGGCGGAGCGCAGCAGTCTCTTTCCGTTGCTCTTGGGACCCGGCGGCGGCAGATCCAGCCCGCGAACGAGCACCGCAGGAACACCCTCGCCTTTGCCCATTAAAAGTCCCGCGGCCGCAGCCGCTTGGTCGGCCACGGCCAAGATGGTCGTTGAGAGTTCCCGGCCATGAAGGTCTTTCTCGCCCCGCAGGTCGAGAAGCGGATCAAATCCATACAGCCCCAAGGCTACGTCCACCAAGCCCAAGCGCCAAGGCCGTCCAAAAGTATCTGAGATCAGGCAGGCTGCCTGGCAACGGAAGCGTCGTCCCAGACCCTTGGCCAGGCGCCGGGCCGAGGCGTCGGGCGAGACAGGCAGGAGAATGGCTGAACCGGGAGGAGCATTGGAGCGGTCGACGCCGCAATGAGCGGCGACGAAGCCGTGGACCGTCTCTGCGATGATGATCCCGTCCTGCATTCGAACGATGCGCCGGGCCTGACTGAGTACAAGTTCGACGAGGCGGGGATCCTTGCCGAAACGCGCCGCCCAAGCCTTGGCCGTGGGCGAGGGTGTGATCGAGTCGAGCTCGACAATCCGTCCTTCCGCTTTGGAGACGACCTTGTGGCACACGACCAATAAGTCGCCGTCTCGAAGGGTCAGGCGTCGGCCCCGGAGCGCCAGGTAGAGGAGCTCCGTCAGATCGTCTCCCGCTTGGATCTCGGGTTTCAGGGGCAGGGCAAGAATCTCAAGGTCGATCATGGTTTCATCACCCAGGAGGAGAGCAGATGGGCGACTCCACAGTCGCCGCCGGCTTCTCCCAGAAAGAATTCGATGTCATCGGGACTGTCGATGTCCAGGGCCAAGCGAGGGTTCTCGACAATGCGCAGAGAGCAGCCCTGGCGTGCGGCCTCTTGCTGGTGCCGGCTTCGGCTGTGGGGCCCGAAACGAGAAGGAAAAGCGTCGGGCGGAACCCGCAGCAGCGCATTGGTTCCGTGACCGGAACGGGACGGGGCCAATACACAGCAGCGGTTTCGAGAGACTTCCCAAAGCTGCACGACATCCTGCGGTAGGAGGAGCGGAAGATCGCAGGGCAAGCGCAACACCGACAGCGCGCCTTCGGCTTGCAAGCGGCTGGACGCCCAGTCGACCGAACGGCTCTCGGAAACGCTTTCCTGTTCGCGCAGGACCCTCCACCCCAAACCCCCAGCGTGTTTGGCGATTTTGCCGTCCGCCGTCACCACGGCAACCCGAAAGCGCTCCTCGCGGCGACCTTTCTCAGAGAATGAGGCGGGAACATCCGCAGCCGGTGACCTCTGGGCCTGCTGGACGATGCGAGCCGTCCGCCTAAAGAGTGTCCACATCAGTTGGCTGCGCTGGGCCGGCGAGAGCCGAGTGGAAAGACGTTCCTTGCAGGACGCCAGATCTTTCACGGGAAGCAGCACGACTTTCACGTCCCGGCCTCCCTGCCGCGAAAGCGATCCGCGAGCGCCAGGATCTCCTTCGCTAGAAAGACTTTGTCGGCTTGGCTGCTCATCACGGTGCGGGTGCAGTGGACGTCCAGACCCAAGCTTTGGACTCGGGGAGCCAAGGATCGATCGGCTTCGTCCAGGACAAAATGCCCGGCGATCCGGCGATAAAGCGCGGCCAC
This sequence comes from Acidobacteriota bacterium, assembly GCA_035471925.1. Lineage (GTDB taxonomy): Bacteria > Acidobacteriota > UBA6911 > RPQK01 > DATIPO01 > JANQFM01. Next base: position 9,975 of record DATIPO010000005.1, on the reverse strand, counting down.
CGCAGCAGCCGACACCTCGTACCCAAGCTCTTGCAGCATCTTGCCGGTGGGTCCTTTGAGACTGCGGCCGCCCACAACAGGACTCACCGCCACTACGGACGAACGCCTGCTTTCCAACAGGGCCGTGATTTCGTCCAGCCGCAGGATGGGCTGGATGCTGAGAAAAGGATTGCTGGGCGCGATAATCACCGCCCGGGCTTCCCGCAGTGCCGGGAGAATGCCCGCCGCCGGCGAATCCGACTCCGGCAAGAGCAGCTTCTCGACCTTGGGAAGGGTTTTCTCGCGCACAAAGTACTCCTGGACGTGAAGCTGGCCCTGATCGGTCAGAAGCTGGGTGGGGCGATAGTCTTCGCTCATCGGAAGCAGCCGGCAGCGCAACCCCAGAGCTTTTCCAAGACGGCGGGTGACGCGGCTCAGCGACATCCCTTGGGACAGCCATTGGCTGCGCAACAGGTGGAAGGCCAAGTCCCGGTCGCCTAACTGGAACCAGTCCGGCGCTCCCAGACGCCGCAATTCCTCCAAACAATGAAAGGATTCGCCACGCCGTCCCCACCCCCGCTGCGGGTCGGCGTTCCCGGTCAGGGTGTAGGTGATCGTGTCGAGATCGGGACAGACACGCAGGCCGTGGAGTTCGATGTCGTCTCCGGTGTTGCCGATAACGGTCAGGTCGTCACCCTTGAGGCATTCGTAAAAGCCCGCCAGCAGCTTCGATCCGCCGATTCCGCCCGCTAACACGACAATCTTGGCCATTGATCGGATAAGATACCAGGGCTTTGCAGGGGAGCGCAGCCATGAAAATCATCTACAATCCGATATCGGGCCGGGGCCGGGGAGACCGGGACCGGGCGCGTCTCGAGGATTGGCTGCGCCGCCGGGGACGCTCCTACCAACTCCTGGCTACCGAGGGACCCAAGCACGCCACCCGCTTGGCCCATGGTTTGGTAGCTGAAGGCGAGGGCCGCATCGTGGTCATGGGGGGCGACGGCACCATCGGGGAGGTGGTCAACGGCATCCTCGGCAGCGACTGCGAGTTGGCGATCATTCCGTCGGGAACCGGCAACGACCTGGCCCGCAGCCTCGGCCTGCCCTTCAAGGATATGGAAGCGGCTCTGAACCTGCTGGAGACAGGCCAAGCCAAATCCATCGACATCGGTTGGGAGCGGGATCGGCACTTCATCCTTATGGCGGCGATCGGCTATCCGGCCCATGTGGCGGAAGAGACCAACCGCATGAAACGCCTCAAGGGACCTTTGGCGTTCTTCGCTGCCGTCTACAAGGCTCTGGGGCGCATGAAGCCCATCTCGGTGCGAATGTGGCTGGACGGGGAAGAGAAACAACTGGAGTGCACCTCCATCCTGCTGCAAAATACGCCCTATTGCGGCGGCGGCCAGTTAATGGCTCCACAGGCCTCCATGCAGGATGGCAAGCTCGATGTCGTGGTCATCGGCCCCGTGGGCAAGCTCGATCTCATGTTGAATTTCCCCCGGATTTATCGAGGGACGCACGTCACCCACCCTGCCTTCAGCGTCTACCAAGCGGCTCAAGTCCGCATCGAGACCGAGACGGCCATGCATAAAATGTTCGACGGGGACGTGGAGGGAGAAACGCCTCTCGAAGCACGGGCCATGAGGGCTGCCCTCAAGGTTGTGGTTCCGCTAGAATAGGGCCATCGCCGGGCGAAACCGCGGAAAAGGCTGCCCGGCGCGTCCTCTTAAGCTACAATCTTTGTCCCTCGGTCCGAGGACGGGCAATTTATGGGAACGATTACCGAATATTTGAGCGGCAAGAGCCTGTTCATTACCGGAGCCACCGGATTCCTGGGGCAGGCCCTGGTGGAAAAGATTCTGTGGTCGGCGCCCGACGTGCGGCGCATGTATCTGCTCATCCGGCCCAAGAAGCAGCTTCGGGGCACGCTGTCGGCGCAGCAACGCATCGAGAAGGAACTCTTCCAGTCCAGCGCCTTTGACCGGCTCTATTCGCGCCACGGCGACAACATCGACTCTTTCCTCAAAGACAAGCTCCGGGCCGTGACCGGAGACATTTCGGAAGACAACTTGGGCATCGAAAAAGCCCTTCTGAGGAAGTTGCGCAGCCAAGTCGACATCGTCATCAACAGCGCCGCCGTAGTGTCCTTTGACGCTCCCCTCAACGAGGCTTTGGAATTGAACGTCTTTGGAGCGGTGCGTCTGGCCCACTTCGCCCAGTCGTGCCGCAAAGCGGTCTTGCTGCATGTCTCCACGGCCTATGTCTGCGGAAACACCGACAGAGACGTTCCTGAGACGCTCCATCATTCCGCCTTCCAGAGCAGCGACGAGTTTCCCCAGCGCGGCTTCCGCGACCTGGATCATGAGGTCAGCACGATCCGCCAGCGGGTCGAGAACATCCGCGAACAGTCGCAGTCGAGGGAAGTCGGGCGCGAGCTGATGAGAGAGCTGATCGAGCGCAACCGCAAACGCGGCCGCAAGTCGCCCACGGGCCGCCGCCGCGAGATCGTCGAACGGCTGCGCCGTTCTTGGCTGCGCGACAAGCTGGTCGAGGACGGCATGAACTGGGCCCGCCAGCGGGGCTGGAACGATACCTACACCTACACCAAGGCGTTGGGCGAGCAGATGGTGATGCGGGAACGGGGCGATCTGCCCACCGCCGTCGTGCGTCCCTCGGTGATCGAAAGCAGCCTCTCCGAGCCGAGCCCCGGCTGGCTGGACGGCCTGCGCATGGCCGATCCTCTCATCGCCGCCATCGGCAAGGGCCGCCTCAAGACGCTGCCCCTGAATCCCGAAGCGGTCCTCGACATCATTCCCGCCGACATGGTGGTCAATGCCATGTTGGCCATCCTCACGACTCTGGAAGGCAATCCCTCCGAAGTGGGCATCTACCAAGTTGCCACCGGTTCCGAGAATCCAATCTGCCTGGGGACGCTCTACGAACTGATCTACGCTTTTTTTGAGAGCAATCCCATGTTGGACCGGGACGGCCGCCCCATCTCCCTCAAGCGCCTCAAGTACCAGACGCCCGAACGTTTCCGGTTGCGCCACAAGCTGCGCAACGTTCCGCTTAAACGGGCCGAGAAGACCCTTGACCTGCTCCCGGTCTTCGACGTAGTGGCCAAGAAGTACAAGCGCCGCATCGCCGCCACCCGCATCGCCAATGAGAAGCTCTACTACTACGGCGAGATTTATGAGCCGTATCTGAATCTTGATTGCCGCTTCCAGGTCAGCAACACCCAGAATCTCTACAATGCCCTGCCGGAAGAAGAGAAAGTCGAGTTCAACTTCGACGTCACCCGCCTGAATTGGCGTTACTACGTCCAGAACGTCCACATACCAGGGGTCAAGAAATTCATCCTCAAGGTCGAGGGCGGCGGCTCGCTGGAGGTGGCCGACCCTCGTGAATTCGAGCCTCTCAAAGAGCAAACCATTCCCTATTTGCTGGAAAGGGCCGCCGAGCGTTATCCCGACCGCCCAATGCTGCAGATCAAGCGCGGGGACGAGTGGGAGCAGTTCAGCTACCGCGAGGTCCTCGAACAGTCTCGTGAGATCGCCAGACGGTTTCAGCGGCTGGGACTGAGCAAGGGCGACCGGGTGGTGCTTTTCTCGGAGAACCTGCCCGAGTGGGGAATCGCCTATCTGGCGGCGGTTTCGATTGGCTTGGTGGTGGTGCCCATCGACGCCCAGACCTGGCATCGCGAGGCTTGGTCGGTCGCGCGCTTCACCGGGGCCCGCGCCTTCCTGGTTTCAGAGCTGTGTTTCAAGCGCTTGCGGAATGACGGTTTCGAAGAGAATGAGAAGGGGTCCCAGCCCGTCAAGCTGCTCAATATCAACAATGGTTGCCGGCCGTTCGGACTGGAGGATTTCCCCAACAGCACCGTCTGGCAGGAGGGCGGACCTGAGTTGGAGCAAGAGGTCCAGGTCAAGCCCGGCGACCCGGCCTCCATCATTTTCACCAGCGGAACCGTTGCCAATCCGCGCGGGGCGCTGCACACCCACGCCAACTTCATCAACAACCTGCTGGGCGTCAATCACTTTCTGCCCATCTACGACAGCGACCAGTTGCTGTGCATCTTGCCGCTTTACCACGCCTTTGCCTTCTCCTGCGGTTTTCTGATGCCCATCTACGGCGGGGCCACCATCTCCTACGCCCATTCGCTCAAGCCCCGGGTCTTGCTGGAAGCCATGCGCGAAACGGGCACAACCTGTCTGCTGGGCGTTCCGACTTTCTTGGCCATGCTGCGCGACGATATCGAGCGGCGCATCCTCAAGACCTCCAAGTCGAAGGTCAAATCGAGCTGGGTGGCCACTTCCAAGCAACTCAGCCGCTCCTTCAAGAAGCGCTTCGGACGCAACATCGGCAAAGCCCTCTTTTCCCGCATCCACCAGGAGTTCGGAGGCAACATCCGCATCGTGGTCAGCGGCGGATCGGCCTTGGGCGGAGAGCTTTACGACGACTACCACGCCATGGGATTCCCCATCTACGAGGGATATGGCCTGACTGAGACCGCTCCGGTCCTGACGGTCAGTCCCCTCAAGCGTTCGAGGCGGGAATCAGCGGGCAAGCCACTGCCGGGTGTTGAGTTGCGGCTCTTTCATCCCGATGAAGAGGGAGTGGGCGAAATCATCGTCAAGACGCCCAGCCTGATGGAAGGCTACTACAAGAACGAACCGGCCACTCGAGACGTCATCCGCGACAAGTGGTTCTATACCGGCGATCTGGGTTGGGTCGACAACGACGGCTACGTCTACATCACTGGACGCATCAAAGACGTCATCGTGACGGGTGCCGGCAAGAACGTCTACCCCATTGATCTGGAGGCGATATACCGCAGTCTTTCCACCATTGACGACATTTGCGTGGTCGGCATGAAGACGGGCCTGACCGAGGAAGTGCACGCCGTGGTGGTTCCCCACGAGGAAATCAACGAAGATACCGACCGGGCCGGACTCAAGCGCGAGATCCAGCTCGAGATCAGTAGACTGGCCCGCGAATTGCCAAGCTACCATCGCCTCCAGGCGCTTCATCTGCATCCCGGCGATCTGCCCTGCCAAGACGACGGCGAGGTGGACCGGAAGGCGGTGCGGGCCTGGCTGAACCGCAAGCTGGAAGGCGAAACGATCGCCGCGCGGGCGGTTGGCCGGGAAGAAGACGAGCAGTCCTCCGGCAGCGATCGCGAGCTGATCTTCGAAGAGCTGAGCCGCCTGTCCGGCGTCCCCTTGCAGGAGGTCTCCGCAACCAGCGACCTCTACACCGACCTGGGACTCGACTCTCTCATGGCCATCGAACTGCTGCTCTACCTGGAGCATCGTTTCGGCGTCAGCATCCCCGACCAGCAGGCTGCTTCGATCCACACGGTGGGAGAAGTGCTGGCCCAAGTGGAGACCCTGCGTCCCAAGAAGACCCGCAGGAGCGCTTCCGACATGGTGCGTTCGGCGCTTCCTCTGTCGCAGCGTCCGCTCATGGATCGCATTTGGCTGGGCATGACGATCTCATCCATCAGCCTCATTTACCGCTTTTACCTCGACCTCGAACTGCACAACACTCACAACTTGCCCGACGACAAGCCTTACATTCTGGCGCCCAACCACTCCAGCCATCTCGATATCGGAGCCATCCTCTCGGCCTTCAAGAGAGCTCGCGGAGTCCGCCACGCCAAGCGGCTGCACAGCGTTGGTGCGCGCGACTACTTTTTTGATAATGGTTTCAAGAGCTGGTTTTTCAGCAGCTTTCTCAATGTGGTCCCGATCGAGCGCGAGGAGGCTTCTCTGGCAGGCCTGAGGTTGGTCAAGTCGATTCTGGAAACCGGAGAACCGATCCTGATCTTTCCCGAGGGGACGCGCACCATGACGGGTGAACTCCAGGGCTTCAAGCCGGGGTTGGGCTTAATGGCCCTGGAACTTGATGTCCCCATCATTCCCGTCTACATCAAGGGCACTTACAAGGCTATGCCCAAGGGATCTTTTTTCCCGCGGCCGGGGACCATCGAGGTCTTCTTCGGCGAGCCCATCTCGATGAATGGCTATCGCGACAACGGCGGACGCTCCAGCGACACCTATCGCCGCATCGCCGCGGATGTCCGCCAAGCCGTGCAGCGCCTGGCCCAAGAGTCCAGTCCGTGATGCAAGATCCACCAGCCGTGGCCGCCTTTTTCGACGTGGACGGCACAATCGTCCGCGGCAATATCGTCACCTACTACGCTCGAATCCGCACGGCCGCGATGCCGGCTTGGAAGAAATGGTTGTGGGTGGCGGGGTTTTTGCCCAAGTGCCTGTACTATTTCCTGCTCGACCTGAAGAGCCGCCGCCGGTTCAACGAGGTCTTCTACCGCAGCTACTCGCGTTTCACTGTTGAAGAGCTGAAGGAAATGGCCCAGTGGCATTTCCGCGAGTTCCTGCGTCCTCACGTCTATCGCGAGGCCCGCCGCTGCATCCGCCGCCATCACGAGGAAGGACACTCGGTGGTCCTGGTGACGGGGTCGGTGACGGCTGTCTTGGATCCGCTGGCGGAATGGCTGCAAGCCGACCAAGTCTACGCCGCCCAATTGGAAGAGCGCGGCGGACGTTTCACGGGACGCCTCCGCGTGGGGCCGGTGACCGACGAAGTCAAGGTGGAATCGCTGCGCGAATTCGCCGGCCGCCATTCGTTGGACCTGTCTGACTGCTATGCGTATGCTGACAGCATGGATGACGTCCCCATGCTCAGCCAGGTCGGACAGGCGGCTGTCGTCAACCCGGGCCGCCGCCTCAAAACCGTGGCCCGCAAGCAGGGATGGAACGTCCTGGAATGGACCGAAACCGTCGGCTGATCCCTGGGCAATAGCCCTGCTTGCGGCTTGGAATGAATCATCACCAGCGACGCGGGAGCGAGCAGTGAGAGCCATTGAGTATGTCAAGAGCGTGCCGCGCTACCTGATGGCCCGCTATTTGGGCAGACGGTTCCCGGCTCTCTACACCTCGGGACTGGCAGCACTCCGTTTTGCTGAAGTCGAGGCGCCGCCCTTGCCCTCCCCCCGCTGGACGCGCATCCGGCCCTCCATGAGCGGCATCTGCGGCTCGGACTTGGCGTCGTTGACCGCCGAAGGCAGCGCCTACTTCTCGCCCTTTTCACCTTCGCCCTTCGTCTTCGGCCATGAGGTGGTGGGCGAAGTCATCGAGTGCGGATCCCAAGTCGAGCGGGTCAAAACTGGCGACCGCGTCATCCTCCAGCCGCCCCTGACCTGCCGCGTCCGCGAACCGGAGGAGCCCTGCTCCTATTGCCGAGGCGGACAGGACATCTACTGCCACAAAATCGACCAAGGGGTTATCGGCGCTGGACTGCAAACCGGCTTCTGCCAGGATACCGGCGGGGGCTGGAGCGACGGCTTTGTCGCACATGAACTGCAACTGCATCCCGCTCCGCCCGGCCTTCCCGACGAGATCGCCGTTCTGGCCGAGCCCTTCAGTTGCTCGCTGCACGCGGCCAACCGGGCTCCCCTCAAGGACGACCGCCGAATCCTGGTCATCGGTTGCGGAACCATGGGGGCATTGACCTTGGCCGCCATCCGAGCGCTGGGGTGCAAGTCTGAAGTCACGGTAGTTGCCAAGCATCCCCACCAACAGGACTTGGCCCGCCGCTTGGGCGCCGACATCGTAGTGGGCACGGGCAAGGGATTCTACTCCGAGATGGAGAAGATCTACCGAGCCCGTTCCTTCCAGCCGGAACTGGGCGGACCCGTGTTCATGGGGGGCGCCGACTTGTGTTTCGACTGCATCGGTTCATCGCGGACCATTGACGACGCTCTGCGCCTCACCGACACCGGCGGAACCGTGATGCTGGTGGGCATGCCCGGCATCCCCGAGAACGTCGATTGGACCGCCATATGGTTCAAAGAGCTGACCGTGACGTCCAGCTATACTTGCGCTCTGCCCCTCTTTTCCCGCGCCATCCAAGAAGTGGCTGCTCTGCGCGATCGTTTGGAAGGCTTTGTGGGAGCCGTCTACGATCTGGAGGACTACAAGAAAGCCATCTCCTGCGCTCTCAACACGGGCGCCACCAAGGTGGTCAAGACCGCCTTCAGGATTTGAGAATCGCAACAGGCAGTGAAACTCAGAGGCAGAAGTCTCATCTCAAGTAGGCGGGAAGCACCAAAAAGAAGTCGGAGCAGCAACATGAAACCAAAGATAGCCCTCATAACCCTTGCTTTCTTACTCTTCAGCATGGCCGGAGTGGCCTTGATTGCCCATCCGGCTTCTCCTCAATCGGCGGTTCAGGAACAAGAGCGGCCTGTGGTGGTCCCGTCCACGCCGCGGCGTCAGGATCCCAACCGCGACCGGCGCAATCCTGACCCCAACAGGGCCCCTCTGCGCGGCAACTACGTGATTCCTGAGGGGACGGCCATACCTGTCCGCTTGGGCGAGAACCTGAACAGCAAGAACAACGAGTCCGGCGACAGCTTTGAAGCCATTCTCGACAGCGATCTTTTCGACGAGAGAGGACGCTTGGTGGCTCCTCAGGGCAGCCGCGTGGAAGGCCGCCTCATCGAAGTCAAAGACTCCGGCAAGGTCAAGGGCCGCGCCCGCATGCGGATGGAGCTGACGCGGCTCTATGTCCAAGACGATCCCCAGACGCTGGTGACCGACACCATTGAATTCCGTGCTGAAGGATCGGGCGGCGATGACGCCAAGAAGGTGGGCATCGCGGCCGGCATCGGAGCCATCATCGGCGCCATCGCCGGCGGTGGAAAAGGCGCTGCCATCGGTGCCGCCATCGGCGGCGGAGCCGGAGGTGCCACGGTCCTGCTCACCAAGGGCGATCACATCGACCTGCGCAAGGAACGGCTCCTCAGCTTCCGCCTCGACCGTCCCGTCGACGTACTGGTGCGCTGAAGCCGTCGGCAACCCGATCTTGCGCTCCTCCACCGGGTGCCAAATGGGCTGCCCGAACGAGGCTCGTTAGAAGCCCAACCGCCGCCGTCCGAGACCTTGCCCCTTCGGACAGCCGCGGTTGGGCCCGGCAACCGGCCAACTCCCGACCCGGTCCCAGAGACACCAGTCCTCAAAGCTTTTCTTCAACAAACCGGGTGTCCCTGGAACCATGGCACCGGAGGACAATTTGGTCTTTGTCAACGGCCTGAATACAGAAAGGTGAGAGGAATGACGGTCAACGAATTGAAGAGAATCACAAAGATTCTGGCAGGGATCGTGGTTTTCATCGTCAGTTGCCAGGCGCAGCCCGCCACAGCCGAGTCGTCTATTTACGGCAAAGTCACAACCCTGCGCGGGCAACCAATCAATAATGTAGTGGTTCGATTCTACAAGCTCCTGCCTGAGAAAGCGGGTGGAGGTGAAAAGCTCATTTCCGAAGTGACTTCTGACGAATCCGGCCATTATGAAGCCAAGGATCTGGATTGGGGACACTATAGGATTCATTTTGGGGGAAGGCCGCCGTCCTTCAACGATGAAGACGTTTATGGCTTCTTCGTCTCAAACGGCTCAAAGAGGATGCTGGATGTGGCCCTGGCTGGAGGCATGCCCGCGCATCAAGGGGCCATCTCGAAGGTGAGGGGCATGGTGACAGACGGGGCAGGAGAGCCGACAGGCTGGAGCTACCGTGGTGATCGTGCCCCTCTATGGACCCAATCTATACAGGCAACAGCATACCAATGAGGATGGAGCATTTGTCTATGGTGTGGAAGACGGCAGCTATCTTATCTACGCCACCGCCCCTGGCGCAGTGAGCGAGCCCATTCTTTTCAAGACCCGAGGTCTCGAAACACGAGGCACTGCGGAGAAGATTCTTACGTTGAAGCTCTTGCCCAGTTCCTGATTCTGCATCGGTAGAACTAGCAAACTCTAACTGCCCAGAGGCGCGGAAGGCGAAGCTTGTTCGGTAAGCCGATCCTCGGCTCTCCAGCCACGGCAGCATGGGTGCCGTCAAGCTGAACAAGCGCTGAACGCCCCTCCACGCCCAGCAATCCAGACGGAGGCTCGGTAATGGGCCACTTCG
>DATIPO010000004.1:0-3763 GCA_035471925.1 Acidobacteriota bacterium | reverse complement strand
AGCGAGCCGGGACTTGACTGTCAGCTCAGTAGTGCCCTCCGTAGACTTGGTGGACGAGGGGCATAGGGCTCGCCCAGCGAGCCGGGAGGTCTCTTTAACGTAGTTGCGGGTTGGCTCATGTCAGGTGTTGCGATGCTGGGTTGCCGCGCGACTTGGTGGCGGCTGAGGTCTCGTTACTTCGAGTAGCTGAGGCGATAGAGGACGCCGGCTTCGTCGTCGGAGATGAGCATGGAGCCGTCGGGAAGCTGCTGGACGTCGACCGGACGTCCCCAGGCTTGGCGTCCTTGCAGCCAGCCTGAAGCCAGAGTTTCGTAGGAGAGGGCTTGGCCGTCCTCGACCTTGACCACCGTGATGCGGTAGCCGATGGGCACGCTGCGGTTCCAGGACCCGTGCTCGGCGATGAAAATCTGGTTCTTGTACTCGGCCGGAAACATGTCGCCGGTGTAAAAGCGCATTCCGAGGGCGGCCACGTGGGGGCCCAGGTTTTGGACCGGAGGCGTGTAGTCCCCGCAGCTCTTGCCTTGGCCGATGTCGGGATCGACGGTATCGCCTTGGTGGCACCAGGGGTATCCGAAGTGCATGCCCTCCTGGGGGGCCCGGTTGAGTTCGTCGGCGGGGATGTCGTCGCCCATCAGGTCGCGTCCGTTGTCGGTAAACCAGAGGACGTTCGTTTGGGGATGAAAGTCGAACCCCACGGTGTTGCGTACGCCATGGGCGAAGATCTCGAAGTTCTGGCCCGAGGGGTCCACCCGCGAAATGGCGGCGTAGCGTTCGTCCTCGGAGTGACAGATGTTGCAGGGGGCGCCGATGGGAATGTAGAGGCGGCCCTGGGGACCGAAGGCGATGAACTTCCAGCCGTGATGCCGGTCGCGTGGCAGTCCGTCGACAAAGACCTCGGGATCGGGAGGATTCTCAAGGTGCGATTCGATGTCGCGGTAAACCAGCACCCGGTTGACTTCGGCCACATACAGATCGCCTTGACGGAAGGCCACGCCGTTGGGCATGAAAAGTCCGCGGGCCAGGGTGTGGACGCGGTCAGCGCTGTGGTCGCCATCCTCGTCGACGACGCCGTAGACCGAGCCGTTGGTGCGGGTGCCGACGAAGATCGTTCCTCGCTCGCCTAAGGTCAGCGAACGGGCGTTGGGGACCTCCGAAGCAAAGACTTCGATTCTAAATCCCGGCGGCACTTCGATCTTATCCAGGGGCAGTTTCTCGTCCGCTTCAAGGGCTGGCGATTCGGCCCATCCGGAGAGGGAGGCGGCCAGCATCAAAGAGGACATCCAGCAGGCGTACTTCAACTTCATTACAGAGGCATTATCGCTGATTTTCGGAGTTCCTGCCGGGAGGTCGGCGAGAAGGTTTGACAGTGCCTGCCAAAGCTCCTATCATCGCGACTCATCACCCTTTGATGGTTCCCGAGGCAGCAGAGAGGCGCCGCCAACCGGTACCGCTAGAAGCAGCGCAAGCAGAAATCCGCAATTGGGAGGACGGCTCCCGAGGGATCGTTGGCAGATGAAGAGCGAGCGTCTTTTCACCACACGCGAAGTCGCGGAGATGTGGAACGTCAGTCCGTCCACCATCAAGCGTTGGGCTGACTCGGGAGACCTCAAATGCCGGCGGACGCCCGGAGGACACCGCAAGTTCTGCGTCCGCGAACTGAGCGAATTCCAAGACAAGCAGGGCTTTGAAGCCACCGGCATGCTCAAGGAAAACGACTGGGAAGATCCTGAGATCGAGCGGGCCGTCAATGAGAAGAACATGGGCGTCATCCACCAGGCGCTGATGCACTTGGCCCTGCAAAACCAGCGCTCCAAGATGAGGGTTCTGCTGGAACGCCTCCACATCCGCGGACTGAGCCTGTGCCAGATCTACGACCGGGTCGTCATTCCAGTGATCGACCAGGCTGCCCAACCAGAAGAGGGTCAGGACTCGGTCTCATCGGGACATCAGCGGCTCCTGCAAGTCAACCTCGACGACGCTGTCCATCACCTTTTTCCCAACCTGACCCGTCGCAAGCCGCATCAGAGAATGGCCCTGGCAGCATCGCTCGACTCACCTGGACTGCTGCGTGTCAATGCCATCTCGAGGGTCCTCGAGGTCGAGGGCTGGGACGTCTACAACGTGGGCGACCACATCAAGTTCAGCCTGCTGGCCGATCTGGTCAAGGACGAACCCTTCGAGCTGATCTGCGTCACCGCCCAGCGCCTGCGCAAGGTCGACAAGATGGCCAAGGAATACGGCGTGCTCTATGAAGCCGCCCACCCCTACCGCATTCCCATCCTGCTGTGCGGACGGGCCTTCACCAAGAAGAAGTACCGCAACCGCTTCCCCGACGCCAGCTACGTGGGCACCCACCGCGCCCTGCGCCGCCACGCCGTCAAACGGTGACCGCTCCTTCATCCTCCGGCAAGGCCCTCTTCCTTGCCAATCTCGGCCAGCCTTTCTAAGAACAATTGGAAGGCCAGGGACGTTTAGGTTCAGGGAGGGAGTTCAAATTGCCGTCGGAACGCAGCCAGTCGAGGGTGCCATCCTTGGGACGTCGGTGAGGCGGCGGGTCACCTTGTGGGAGTTCAGTCCGGGCTCGCTGAAGGCGAGCCATAACCCAGCCCAGGGGTAGAGCGAGCCGCGAATGCGGCGCAGCGGCACCCTGGGTAAGACAAATGTCTCTGAAGGAACCCTGAGGGTGGAATAGCGGCACGAGTAGCTTCACCCCAATGCACGCTAACCAGCGTGTCAATGCAGGGTTTGCTCGCTCCGGCAGCCTCATGAGGATGCAGGCCATCCGGACGGGCTGCTGTCTTCGCGTCCTTCAGTCGTCGTTGGAGATGACTCCGCTCAACTTCGCTTCGCTCAACGTTTGGTTGAATTCCTTGAGTCGGACCAACAGAGCGTCCAGGTCGGATCGGGCCTGGGTGATTTGGTCTTGGTAGAGGCCGTGGACCTCCACTTGCTGATCGGTGGCGGGGAAGTCGGATTGATGAATGTATCCCGCCAGCGAGCCCAACTTGGAGTAGAGGCGACGGGGCCAGCGCAGGGTGTCCTGGAAGGCGTTTCCGCCGGTCAGCCGGAGGTCGAAGAAGCGACCTTCCAGGGATTGGAATTGCTCGTCGAGCTCTGCGGCGGCGGCGATAACCGGCTGGTGCGGGGTGTCGCCGGCTGCGCCTCCATCCGAATCACTGCCGGACGCGGCGCCCGAGGCTGTCGAGGCTCCTTCATCCAGTGAGGCCAAGCGACTGCGCAGGTCGCTGAGTTGGCGGCGGATCCACTCGATTTCGTTGATCATTTCGACCACTTGGTCAAGGTCGGAGCGCAGTTGCAGGACGAGGTCGACTTGCTCTACGACCTCTTCAACGGTTCCGGCGCTGTGTGGATCCTTGATGATGGTCAACGGCTGCTCGTGGCCCTGTCCATCCACCGTGAGGCGGACGGTGTAGCTTCCCGGAGCCGCCAAGGGCGCGATGCGCGAGCCCTCCACCAGCGGACGCCAGCCGCGGTCGGGAAGCGCCGTCTGCGAAGCCTCCAACGGCTTGGTGCGCAGGCGGGGCAACTTGGAGGGGCGGTGGCGAAGATCCCAGACCACGCGGTTGACTCCCGGCTTGGCGGGAAGGGGATCGAGATGCCCCCAGGGGCGGTCGCCGGGAACGTCTTCGTCGAGTCCTTCATCGGGGTCGGGAAGGGTTCGGACGACCTCTCCATCAGCGTTGAGAATCTCGATGCGGACCTCCGGACCCTCGACCTCGGCAGGCTCTCCTCCGTCGTTTGC
>DATIPO010000003.1:0-37322 GCA_035471925.1 Acidobacteriota bacterium | reverse complement strand
TCCCGGCGACGATGCGGCGACGGTCACCATTGAGGCCTTCGACCGCAGCGGAGACCGCAGCGCCCTTCGTAATCGGGCGCTGGGGCCGCGTTCACGAGTGGTGGGATTGGTCAACGGCAGTCTCTTTTTTGGAGGCAGCTTTCAGCAAATCGGCGGTTACCTGCGCATCACCTCCGATCAACCCATCATTACCTTCGCGCTCTTCGGAGGGAGCCGCTTCCTGTCAGCCATCGGCGGGCAGAGACCGCTTCAATAGGATCTCCGCGAGCGCCCAATTGCGACAGCATGCCAGGCCGTCGTCCAGCCAGTCGCGCTGGATGACGGCCTTGTTTCTTTCGAAAGGTCCCTAAGTCCCATGGAACTCAAATTCAAACGCTTCATTTTTCTTTTGCTAACGGCGTTCTTCTGCTGCAACGCCGCCACTGCCTTGGTCCAGGCTCAAGACCAGAACCTGAAAGGTCTCTGGCATGTCTATGGAGTGGAAGAGAAAGGGACGCTGTTCTTCCTGATTTACGATGGAGAGCAGTCCAGAGTTTATGATCCCGACTGGAAACGGGTCGAGACCTCTCTTCAGATCGAAGGCGATACCTTGCGCTTTGAGTTGCCCCAGGTCCACTACCGGCACAAGGTCGAGGCCCGCTTCAAGGACGGCGCTCTGACCGGAACCTACCTGCGTCCGCACCCGCAGTATCCCTGGAAAGGCAAGATGCAGTCCCATCGGGTCACCAACGACCCAGACTGGGATCCCTGGTCCTTTCTGACCGAGGCCCGGGGATCGGTCATCAATCCGTGGCCCCAGATTCTCAAGGAGGCGCCCACCACCGATCTCGCGGCTTTTCGCGACTACTGGACCGAGAATATCGAGCCGCGCTACTATGCCCTCTTCACCCACTCCCTATACGCTAACGCGTCGACTTTCTTTCTGCCCCAGATCCGAACCCAGGCCATTGAACAGCTCTACGCAATCATCAGCCAGGAGCGGGACGAAATCGAGCCTCTGGTGGAGGACTTCAAGTCTCAGGTCTCGGAGGTTTTCGCCGACCTCAAGGAGCAATACTCCTGGATGCGCATCCCCGGAATCGTCTTTCCATTGCTGCAGGAAGAGACCTACGACTTCACGGTTCGAGTCGTCAACGTCCAATCATCCAATAGCCGGCCCTTTCTGATCTTCAACGCCAAGTGGATGGCTGAAAATCTCAGCGGTCCCCAGACGCGCTACCTGCTGGCTCAAGGGATGCTGGAATTCGAGCACGAGTCCAGACACGGCATCGCCAACTTTCTGCGCAACGCCGTGGCAAGACGAGGAATCGTTGCTTACCTGGCCTCCAAACTCGACTACTCCGATTCGCCGGTGGACTACCTCTTCCAGCCGCAAGGAGCATCGGAGGAGGACTTGAACGCCGCATTCGCGCGATTCATGCAAACCTTTGCCCAGAATTTCAACATGCACGTCAACCGGGTCGACTTCCACCCCTTCAGAGACGAGAACCGGGCATCAGCCTATCTCTTCGCTTACGGATTCGCGGTCAAGATGTCCGATCGGTTCAGCGACGAGCAACTGGCTCTGGAATTCGATTACGAACGCCTCCCCAAGGAAATGGCGGCCTATGCCCAAGGGCTGAAGGCTCGGCCGGCGGTCGCTAAGCCTGCTGAGAACACCGCCTCCCAGCCAGGACGGGGAGCCAAGTAGCAGAGAGGATCTCAAGGGCGCAAGAAGCCCGAGTCTTCGCCCTGTGGGATTGCAGTCCGGTGTGCCGGGGTGAAGAGCCGCACCCCAGCTCGCATCTCTCCAGTCAGGGGCCTGACTCTTCCTCAGTTTGAGGCTTGCTTCCTTTCAGCGGTTTCCGATTCCTCGGGGGCTGAAGGCGGAGGCAGCGAGATGTAGGCGAAGTTCTCGATCGTGTAGCCGCGGCTTCCGCAGCAGATCTTCTGGCCGGGCTTGCGCTCCAAGCGGACAGTGGCCACAGGGTGCATCTCAACCCCGGGCGAGCCGAACGACGGCAAGATGACTTTGCACAGTCCCCGCTTCAATTGAGCCGCCAGCGCGCGCTGCGACTGGGCAGCCTCGGAGAGGGCACTCTCGACTCGCTCGGCACGCTCCTGGGCCTCCTCCTCATACGCCGGCAGTTGCTGGAATACCTTGCGGATCCGATCAAGCCGCACTTGTGGATCATTCTCGTAGCCATACATGACTAAGGCCATCATGGGGTAATAACGGGGCTCGTAGGTCTCGTTCCAGAACTTCAGAAAGTCGTCAAACGACCCGCGGGGCGCTTTCTCTAGCAGAAAGCCCAGCGCATCGATGCGTTCTTCGCTGCGGATGTCGGCGATCCACTTTTGAGGTGATTCGGGCATCCTGTCTGCTACTCGAATGGCGGAGGCCTGCTGCTGCATGGGAAACTGTCCGCCGCCGGCCAGGATCTCAAGGGTGCCTTCCAAACCCGACTCGCTGCGCCTCAAGGTCAAACGCCGCATCTTGGTGTGGGCTTCCAGTGTGAAGCGAACGAAGATTTCGTCGTCGCCAAGGCGGGTTTCGTGAATGTCGAACGGCGACCAGTCGATATCGAACATTTCCACCGTACCGTCCTGGTGGATGTAGAGGTGAGGTCCCTCATTGCTTCGGGGCAAGGGTTGCAGGCGCCACAAGCCGGCCCAGGGAGAGGCCAGAAGAGAAAACAGCATCAGTGCAATCATGGTGGCAGTATACACCAGCCGCTGACTTTGGCACCGAGTGGAAGAGCGGCGCGGGAGGCCCGGACAAAATGCGAAAAAATTATCATTTAGGCCCCGAAATCTGCGTCTTTTAGGCGATTCTTGCATCTAATAGGGATGCGCGCCTGAGGAGAGGCTGCGTCTTGAGAGCGTCCTTCCGCCGGCAAGCAGGATGCCGGCGGCGGGGTATGGCCCGAAGGAAGATCCGACGATAGGTGCAAAGATGAGAAGGAGCATGCTCAGGATGAGACCCGTCCGATTGAAGGAGGACGCTACCCGACGACCGGCCGCGGCCGGCGTGGTCATTCTGTGCTGTCTGCTTGTTGCAGTCCTTCAAGCCGGGGGTCCGCTGATTGTCGAACAAGGCCAGCCGGGCCACTGGGAGCAGGAGGTTCCCTTCGCACTCGATCAGGGTCCGCTCGGCACTCTGGAGAACGCCCAAGCCGCCGATTTGATCCGGCTTGCGGCGGGCCGCTGGGAGGCGGTCACCACCTCCACTGCCCGATTCGCGGAGCGGCCACCCCTGTCTCTTGACCTCACCGCCGACAACATCATTGACTTCTTCGGCGGCGAACCCCGGGGCGGGGGCGATATCCGTCCCGAGAACCCCATTGTCTTCGACCACGACGGCTCCATCATCGACCAGCTCATGGGAGAGGGGGCCAGCGCTTCGGTGTTGGCTTTTGCCGGACCCCGCTTCATCAACACAAACACGCGGACCTTTCTTTCGGGCTTTGCCGTCCTCAATGGACGCTTTGCGGACTCTCAGAGCTTTGCCTCGACGGTTGTGCACGAATTCGGTCATCTGCTCGGTCTGGATCACACCCAGGCCAACCGCCAGTTGGCCGACAATGGCGATACCGGGGACAACGAGCACATCCCCCTCATGTATCCGTTCGCCATTCCCAACGCCGTCGAGCGGCCCTTGCACGACGATGCCGCCTGGATCTCCTGGCTCAATCCCACTCAGGACTTCGAGGCCGTGACGGGAGCTATCAGCGGACGCGTGACCCGCCGCGACGGCAGTCCTCTGCTGGGGGCCAACGTGGTTGCGGTGCGTCTCAACCCGGACGATTCCGAATCGCTGCAAGCCGTCTCGGTGGTTTCGGGCTTTTTGCTGGGAGGCGACGGCTCCTACCTCCTGCCCGGACTTAATCCCGGCCGATATGTCGTTTTCATCGAGCCGCTTGACGGGCGCTTTGTTGGGGGCAGTTCGGTAGGACCATTCGACCAGCGCTTTGACCAGTTCCCCAAGGACTATTACAACGGCATCAACGAGACCGGGACCAATAGCGATAATCCCCTGGCCAAGAGCATCCTCAGCCTTGAGGCCGGTCAAGAAATCGTTGAAATCGATCTGGTGGCCAATGAGGGCAATCTGCCTCCCGTCGTCGATGCCGGCGAGCCCCGCACCGTGCAGAGCGGCCAAGTCGTGCAACTGGCGGGCAGCGCCGAGGACCCCGACGGCGATCCGCTGACGCTGGTGTGGACGCAAACCCAGGGGCCTGCCGTTGAGCTATCCAAGGCCGACACTCTGCGGCCCTCCTTCTTGGCGCCGGGTACGCCCGAGGCGGTGGCCCTGGTCTTCCGCCTCACCGTCGACGACGGCTTGCGCGAGGTCAGCGATAGCGTGCGCATTACGGTCATTCCCGTGCCCGGCAACCGGCCTCCCGTGGTTGACGCCGGGCCTGATCAAGTGGCCTCCAACGGCCAGATGATCGTTTTGCAGGGACAAGTCTCGGACCCCGACGGAGACGCCTTGTCTCTGAACTGGACCCAGTTGACCGGTCCTGCGGTCAACCTCCAAAACAGCACCCAGGCTCAGGCTTTCTTCGTGGCCCCCGGCCTGGAACAATCCCGCGAACTGACCTTTCAGCTCACGGCCTCTGACGGGAAGGGCGGAGTCGCTCAGGACCGGGCTGTGGTGACGGTGGTGCGCAACCGTCCCCCGGTGGTCGAAGTGACGCCTTTTCTGGCTGTCATGCCGGGCGACGAAGTGATTCTCGAAGCCCAAGCCGAAGATCCCGAGCACGATCCCCTGACCTTCCACTGGGAACAGACTTCAGGACCCCCGCTCGACTTGCAGGAAACCTCGAGCCAGACACTCGTGTTCCAAGCTCCCGACCAGCCGTCCACGGCTTATTACGGCTTTCAGGTGGAAGTCAGCGACGGAGGGGCCTCGGTAATTGCCGCATCGGTGGTACTGGTGGGCTCCTCGGCTCCCGTCATCATGCCGGCCTCGCTGCGCATCGGAGACGAGAGGTTGCGCAACGCCTTCGTGGCGGGAGCAGTGCTTCACGATTCCGCTGCTTCCGTCCCGGTCCTCCTGCACGTGCGTGACCGCCAAGGACGGGACATCCTCGAACCCCAAGCCGACTTGCAGCTTGGCCCAGGCGCCCAGTGGGCTTTTCTCACCGACCAACTGACCCGCGGGCACTTCCCGGGTACGCTCTCACTGCAAGGTCTGGAAGCGCCGCTGAGCGGCTTTTTCCTAATGGGCGACACGCCCGGACAGCGTTTGGACGGAGTGGGCGGACTGCTGGAGATCAACTCCAAGCTCTACCTGCAAGCCGTAGGCCGCGACGCCAACCTCGATACCCTGGTCTACCTCCATAACCCCGATCCGACCGGGGAATGCGAGCTGACCTTGCGGCTTTATACCAGCGAAGGCCAGCTTGAAGATGAAGCCGAGGCCGTCTTGGCTCCGGGCGGAACGCTGCTGGAGATGCTTGAGGCCGTCTTCGATCTGGCGGACGGTCCGGGAGAACCGGAATTGGTGGAGGGCTATGTTACCGTCGAGGGGAGCCGTCCGCTGCTGGGACTGCAGATGCTGGTCGACGAGGAGGCCTTCGTGGCTCTTCCCGCCTCGGCGCCCCGCGAGACGCTGCGCCTGCGGGCGCCCCACTTCTTTACCGATGGAGAGCGCGACACAACCGTCCTGCGCCTGCTCAACGCCGGTGAGAAGAGCATGCAGGTGCGGGTCACGGCTTACGATGACCAATCGAATATCTTGGGAACGGTCCAGCGGACAGTGGAGCCGGGGGCGGTCCTCAACCAGCCGGTTTTCGACCTTCTCCAAAGTCCTTCCCCCGGTACCATCACGGCGGGTTACCTGGAGGTGCTGGCCAACGAAGGGCTGAGCGGCCCCTTGCTGGTTCCAGCAACGGTGACGGGCAGCGTCATCTTCAGCACCAACAACGGCAAGGCCCGTTCCAGTCTGCCGCTGGTTGAGGAGCCGTCCGAGCGCTTCCGCTTCCTGCACGTGGCTCAGTCGCGCCAACTGCACTTTTTCCAGGGACTGGCTTTGCTCAATACCAGCGCTTCTCCCGCCCAGATCACCCTGCGGGCTTTCGATGTGGAGGGAGCTCTCACGGCAGAGGTCCAACTGCGCGTCGAGTCGGGGCAGCGGATTGTCGATTTGCTCAGCGGAGAGACCTTCTTTGGCGAATCTTTCGATCAGACCGGTGGCCACCTGAGGCTTGAGAGCAGCGTGCCCATCTATTCTTTCTCGCTCTTCACCAACAGCTCCCAATCCTTCCTGTCGGCAGTCGAGGGGCAGCCGGTCAGATAAAGTCGACCAGTTCTCGGCGGGTCCGTCTGAAGACCAGCAGGCCCAAGCCCAGCAGGAAGATCGAGCAGACCGTCCAATAGCCCAGTCCGCCCACTGACAGCGGCGGACCTCCCAGCATCGTCCAACGATAGGCTTCGACCATGTGCGTGAGGGGATTGAAGGACAACAGGCGTCCCAACCCGGTAGGGGCGATGGAACGCGAGTAGACAATCGGAGTCGCCCAGAAGACCACCGTCAACACCAAGTTGAGGGCCTGGACGGTGTCGCGGACAAAGACATGGAGGGAGGCTGCGACCAAGCAAGCTCCGAAGGTCATCATCATCTGAATCAGGATCAGTACCGGCAAGAGGGGCAGGTGGGTAACGCTGAGCTGTCCCGTCAGGACCAGGACGACCAGGAAGAGCCCCAGTCCGATGATTTGATGCACGAAGCTCGTGAGGACGACCTTGAGCGGCAGCAGGGGCATGGGGAAGCGCAGCTTCTTGATCAGGTTGGCGTTTTCGACGTAGGTCGTCGCGCCCCGCGAAAGGGCTTCCTGAAAGGCGATCCAGGGCATGAGTCCGCAGAAGATCACGGCCCCCAATTGCCAGGGATCGGCGTTAGGATCGGCTTTGCGAGTGAAAATGAAGGCCACGAAGGTGTAGACGCCCAACTGCACCAGGGGATGGACGATGGACCACAAGAACCCGAAATAGGAGCCCACGTATCGGCTGCGAAGGTCACGCGACACCAACTCGCGGATCAGGTACTTGTTGCCCAGTTGCAGTGACACCAGGTTTTTCCCTTGTTGCTGCGGCGCTGCGGATCCTGACCAGGGCGCCGCCGTGCCGCGTTTGGAGGCGCCGGACCGCTAAACTGACTGTCCGCCTCGGGACTGCTAGGATAGAAGCCGTCGCCCTCGCGACGAAAGCCAGATTAGTTCGATAAAAAGCTGAAAAAACTGGAGTATAACACTTGTGAAATCCGGGGTGGCGCAGCGCAAAGGGACGGGAAGCCGTGTCTCACGAGGATCCGATTTCTATCTCCGTCTGGGAGCGGCGGGGCTTTTTCTATTGCTCCCCTTCGTCATTTCCACCGTCGCCCTTGATAAGTTCCGGCTCACCAAGGACCTTTACTTGACGGCAGGGGCGTTGGTGCTGATCGCCCTCTTTCTGATCACCCGCCAGCTTCGGATGCCCTCGCTGCCTGGAAAATGGGAGGCCGTTCTGGCGGTTGGGGTGGTGTACGCCGGCATAAACAGTCTCTTCGCCGAGCATCAGGCGACTGCTCTGAGCGCCTTCAGCAACCTCTTCATCCTGGCGCTTTTTCTACTGGTTTTAAGTGAGATCTGGGAGCAAGACTTTCTGCGCCGTCTGTGGCTGGCGCTGGCGGTCGTCGGGGCCGTCCACTCGGTGATGACCGTCCTGCAATACTACGGCTACTTCTCCTGGATGCTGAGCCAACAAGGCACGGTCATCGAAGGACGCGCCGTTCCTGCCGGACTGATCGGGGAGGTCCAGAGCGGGGCTTTCTTCTTCGGACTCTGCGTCCTTCTCAATCTCTACTGGCTGGTCCGGGTGGAAGGCAACAAGCTTCGTGCGGCCGTCGCCGGCATTTTGCTCATCAATCTGACTGGACTTATCTTCACCCGCACTCTGACGGCTCTGGCCGCCTTTGGCGCGGGTCTCCTTTTTTGGGCTGCCTACCATCATTGGCAGCATTTTCGCCGGGGACGAGGAGTGACTCGGGCCATGGCTTTGCTGTGGGCGGGTCTGGCGGCGGGTCTCGTTGTGGGGGGTATGGCAGCCCATCAGGCGGGTCTGATCGAGCGCATCCAAACCGTCACCCAGCAGATCAGGCAGGGCGACTGGAGCGTGGCGACGGCAGGACGTCAGCCGGTTTACGAGTTGACCTGGGAGATGATCCGCGAAGATCCTCTCTTGGGCCGGGGACTGGATGCTTTCGGGATCGACTTCTTCCATTATCGGGCCGACACCGAAGTGGGACGCCAGAAGAAGCTGCTGGAGCAGCCAGGAGCCTTCCGCGAAGTCCACAACGAATATTTGCAGGCATGGCTGGATCTGGGACTGCCGGGATTCCTGATCTTCCTGGTCCTGCTGTTCTGGCCGCTCTGGCTGAGCCTGAAGAGGGCTTTTGACCTGGATGGGGATCATGATCCCTACTGGTGGGCGCTGTATGCCGGAGGGATCCTCTTTTTGGCCGTGGAGTGCTTGGCTTTTTTCCCCTTCCAGGCTCCGCTTCCGCTGGCGCTGACCATCCTTCTCTACAGTGGAATGCGGGCCGGTCAGCGGCAACCGGCGACACAGGCCGATCCTCACCCGTTATCCAGCAACGCCGGCAAAATCAAGGCGCTGTTAGTTACGGCCCTGGCCTTGCTGGCTCTCTATCCCAGAGTGCAAACGTGGAGAGCCAACCAGCTCATGGGTGAAGGCGAGCGCTTCCTGCAGGCCGCCTATACGGAGCAGCGCAGCGCCCGTCGCCGGGCGGTGGCTGCGCGAAGGGCACTCGATACCTTGCAGGAAGCCGTCCAAACCTGTCCCGCTTGCTATCGCGCCTATGACCTCAGAGGGTCGGCGCAATTGTTGCTGGGACGTCCTGACCAGGCTGTGGAAAGCTACCAGACGGCTATCCGCTACATTCCTTCCTCCGAGCTTTACACCAACTTGGGTGTGGCTTACATGACGCTGGGCCGCCGTCAGGAGGCGCTCAGTTCGTTGAGGACGGCGCTCAACTACCGTCCCGGCTATGCTCAGGCCCGTCTGGCGTTGCGCCAACTGGAGCAGCAGTCGCGCTGATCCTCTATGCGAATCGGAATCGACTACCGCCCATGCCTCAAGCCCGGATCCCGCCGCCGGGGCATCGGACGCTTCACCTCGCTGCTGGTCGACAATCTGCTGCGCCTCGACCGGGAAAACGAGTACCGCCTCTATTCTTGCCGCGGCTGGCGTCCGCGGGAACTCCCCCGTCCGGCGGCGGTTGAGGATCTGCCATATCTCCCCAGGCCCAGTCGGCTCAATTGGCTGATTGACCGCTGGACGCTGCCCCGCCGGCTTCGGCGTGACGGGCTGGACCTTTTTCACGCCACCGATGTGACCTCCATCCCTGTCTCCACAAGCACGGCGGTGTGGGCCTATGTGCACGACCTCATTCCCCACCTGTTCTGGGAGCAGACTCGTCGCCACGTCCCGGCCGATTTCCGCTATGCGCTGACCTCGGCGGCCAATCGGGTGCGGGCCGCTTCAATGGTCATCACGGTTTCCTTCCATTCACGCCGCGACCTGTGCCGTCAGTGGGACATCGCTGAGGACAAAATCAAGGTGCTGTATCAGGACTGCGACCCGTCTTTGGGGCCTGTCGAGCCTGACTTGGCACGCCGCCGGCTCCAGCAGGAATATGCCATCGAGGGGCCTTTTCTGTTCTATGTGGGGGGCAGCGACTTCCGCAAGAACCTTCCCTCTTTGGTGGACGCCATGGCTGACTTGAGCAGGCAGGGCTATTCGGGAGATCTAGTGATGGCCGGCGAGTCCTTCGACTGGAAGATTCCCGAAGTGGAGCAGGTGCGCCAACGTATCCGCCACCATGGCTTGCAGGGCCGGGTCGTCTTTCCCGGCTACGTGCCGGACGCCGATCTGCCCTATTTCTACAGCTCCTGCCAAGCCTTCGTCTTTCCTTCCCTCTATGAGGGATTCGGGATTCCGCTGCTGGAGGCCATGCGCTGCGGCGCCCCGGTTGTGGCGGCCGATGCCGCATCCTTGCCCGAAGTGGGCGGGGAGGCGGCACGCTATTTTGATCCTCGGGACAGCCAGAGCATGGCCGCCGTCCTGCGCCAAGTGCTTGACGACGAGGACCTGCGCTCTCAGATGCAGCAAGCCGGACTGCGGCGGGCCCGCCGATTCAGTTGGCGCCGCTCGGCTGAGGAGCTGCGGCGCTGGCAGGAGGAGTTGCGATGAAGGAGCGCCCTCCAGATCTTCAGGGGGTGCGGGTGGGAATCGACAGCCGCTCGCTGCGCCTCGGACCCGCCGGCATTGCCACCTACGTCCGCAACCTGATGGAGCAGCTTCCCTGGCTCGACCCTCTGGACGAGATCCGGCCCTCCAACAACTTCCTGTGGAATCACAGCCGTCCGCTTTGGGCCCAACTGAGACGCCGCTGGGATATCTATCACGCGCCCACCTACACTGTGCCGCTGGTCAACTTCTGCAAGGTAGTCCTGATGGTGGCCGACATTTCCTACCTGGTGCGCGACGAGTGGTATCCCTACGCCACCGATCCCCTGCGGCGCCGCTACTATCGGGCCTCGCTTCTCCGCGCCGACCGCATTTTGGTTCCCTCCGACTTCACCGGCTCAGAATTGGTCCGGCTCTTCCCCGCTCTCGAAGCGCGCATCCGGCGGGTCTACCTGGGCGTTTCCCCGGCCTTCCGGCCGCGTCCCCGCCTGGCTGAGGACGTCCGCCGGCGCCTGCAACTGCCCCAACGCTTCGTTCTTCATGTGGGAGACATTCATCCCCGTCGCAATCTGGACGCCTTGGCCCAGTCTGCACGCAGCCTCGGCTTGCCCCTGGTGCTGGTCGGCAAGGTACTGCGGGGAGGGGAAGGGCTGGTAGGCCAGTCCCGCCACCTGAGCGGGCTGTCCCTTGAAGACTTGGTGGGCGTCTACAACGCCGCCACCGTGATGGGCTACCCCTCAAGCTACGAGGGATTCGGCTTTCCCATGGTGGAGGCCATGGCCTGCGGATTGCCGGTGGTGGCCTCCAACCGCTCCTGCTTGCCCGAAGTGGCGGGAGAAGCAGCCCTCCTGGTCGAGCCCCGGGCCGAAGCCTTGACCCAGGGGTTCTCCCAGGTCCTTGAAAGTCGCGATGCCTGGATCGAACGAGGCCGCCGCAACGCCGCCCGCTTCACCTGGGAGAACACCGCCCGCCAAACCCTCGACGTCTACCGCGAACTCGTCTGAAGTGCGACATCCGCAGTGCGGGGTGCGAAGTAACGTCCGGCTCAATCTAGTACTTTGAGCCTCCTCCATGGCTGCCTCTCTGGAGGCGGGAGCGGAGGCGTTGCAGCCGGTAGATCACGGCGATGGACGCCCTCACCAAGGCGTTGGTCAGCCGGGAGCAGGAGTCGGCGAAGTGCTTGTCGTGAAAGAGCCGCATGGAGTGATAGAAGTGATAGAGGCTAACTTGAGGGTTGCGGAGGGCGCTGCGCTGCTTGTGGTGGACGGCTGCCGCCTCGGGAAAATAGAAGACCTGCCAGCCGGCTTGGGCGGCGCGGTGGCAGAAATCCAGATCCTCACCGTAGAGGAAGAAGGACTCGTCCATGGGCCCGGCGCTGGTGTAGAGCCGCCGCCGGAAAGCCATGAACGATCCCGAAACAGCTTCCACCCGAGCGGTCTCGTTCTCCTCCAGATAGGTCAGGTTGTAGGCCCCGAATGTGCGGCTCTTGGGGAACAGGCGGCTCAGCCCAAGCAGGCGGAAGAGCGCCACCCGGGGACGCGGAATGGAACGGCGGCAGGCCAACTGCAGCGTTCCATCGGGATTGAGGACGCGCCCGCCGACGATTCCGGCTTGAGGATGCTCTTGCAGGAAGTCGCACAGCTTGCTCAGTGCTCGATCGCGGACTTCGCAGTCGGGATTGAGGAAGAGGCAAAAGCGCGACTGGGTCGCCTCAACTCCCTGGTTGCAGGCCGCCGAAAACCCCCGGTTTTCATCGTTGAAGATGAAACGGACCTGAGGATGACGGTCTTGCAGTTGACTGAAATCCTGTGAAGCGGAAGCGTTGTCGACCACAACTAGCTGGGCTTGAGGCTCCCCTCCCTGCTCCTCGATCGAAGCCAGACAGGCCCGCAGATAGTCGGTGGAGTTGTGGTTGACGATGATGACGGCCAAACGATTCACGATTCACCTGTGGGCTTGAGGCGTCCCTTCAGCCAGTTGCGTGTCAACTGGCGGCGCAGGCGTCCAGCGGAGACGGTCCGCAGGGCCTGAACTTTCCGGCGTTTGCGCATGAGCGCCGGAAAGTTCCTGAGGACGTCGAACTTGGCCCGGAGCACGGTCCATCCGCGTCCTTTGAGGGTGAAGTAGCCGGCTGCCAGACATTCGAAAAGAAAGCGCTCAGGCAGATAGAGCAGCAGCAAGGGCCAAGGCATGTTCTTCCAGAAGAGGTAGGAAGAATTGCGGCGTCCATAGTAGACGTAGGACTCGCTCAGTCGTCCGATGCTGGCGTTGACGCGGTGGCGCACCTCGGCCCCGGCGGCATAGTAGCACCGATGGCCGGCCAGACGCGCTCTGAAACCCAGATCAGCGTCCTCGTAGATGAGGAAGAAGTCCTCGTCGAAGCCGCCCAGCTTCTCCAGCAGCGAACGGCGGTAGAGGGCGGCAGCCGCGCAAGGACTGAAGACCTCGCGGGACTGAGAATACTGGGAGGCCGGCTGGCCGTGGCCATGTTTGTAGGCGGCCCCCACCACCCCCATTCCGTCTCCGGCGCTGTCCAATCGCGCCGGCTGAGAAGCCAGCACGATGCGCGAGGCCCAGAGGTCCCAGGGCGGACGTACTTCCTGCAAGAGGGCCTTCAACCAGTCCCGCGCCAGAATCAGGTCGTTGTTGAGGATTCCCACCAATTCCCCCGAAGCAGCCTTGATGCCGCGGTTGCAGGCCGCCGCGAATCCTACGTTGCGGGAAAGCTGCAGCAGCCGCACCTGAGGCCATTGGCGAGCCACCCGCTCGGCGCTGCCGTCGGAGGAGGCGTTGTCGACCACGACCACTTCCTGAGCCGGACGGTCCTGCTCCATGATGGAGCGCAGGCAATCGTCGATCCAGGCCATGCCGTTGTAGTTGATGACGATCAGGCTGACGTTGGGCGACACGGGCCTGTATTATAATCGCATCCAGACCTCACCATGCGAAACAGCGAAACGATACCGGCCGAAGGCGTCCCCGTGGCGCGCCGCGGGGTGGCCCGCATTCTCCTCTCTCACTGGCTGGTCATCGTCGTCGCCGACTACGCGGTAGGACTGGCCTCTTACCTGCTGGCGTGGTGGCTGTCGCTGAATCTTTCCATTCCGCTGACTCGCGACATCATTCCCGAAACCCAGTTCGACGTGGTGCGGCATCCTTGGATCGTGCTGCTGCTCTCCCAGGTTTTCCTGCTCTACATTTTCGGACTCTATGACGAGATGAGGCGGACCCGCTTCCGCGAGATCGTGGCCTATGTGGCGGCCGCCTGTCTGCTTCAATTCGCCGCCGTCACCTCGGTCATCTTCTTGACCAACAGCCCTTTCCCCCGAAAGGTGCTGGTGCTCTTCGCCTTCTTCAACTTTCTCTTTCTGGCTTTGTGGCGCATGTACGTCAAGGTTCAGGTCAAGCGCCACGTGGTGCGGGTCCTGGTGGTGGCCGAGCAGCCCGCCTCGGCGGACGAGATCATCGGCGAGATTGAACGCAATCCCTGGATGGGCATGAAGGTGGCGGGAGTTGTCTTCAGCCGTCCTCCTGCGGGGCCCTCCCATGAGGGGGAAGATCCTCCGCCGGAGGCGGGCGGCTCGGGCCGTTATCCCGTCTTGGGAAACCTCGCCGACCTCGATACGGTCATTCCCCGCTACGGGGTGGAAGAAATCATCATGGCCTCAGAACCCACCTGGAAGGACCGGGTGATGAACTCCGTCAGCCGGCTTCAAGTCGAAACCGACGTGCGCATCGCCATCCTCCCCTCGGTTTACGAGATGGTGATCGGCAAGATGCGGCACGTCAACATTCACGACACCCCGCTGATCGACGTGCGGCGAAATCCCAACGAGCCCTTTCAGCGCTTCCTCAAAAGGACTTTCGACATCGTCGTGTCGGCTGCGCTGTTGCTGGCCGCCTCGCCCCTGATGTTGTTGACGGCGCTGGTGGTCAAGCTCTCCTCGGCGGGATCCGTCTTCTACAGCCAGAAGAGGGTGGGCCGTGGCGGACACGTCTTCCGCCTCATCAAATTCCGCACCATGGTGGCCGATGCTGAGGAACCGGGACGGGAAGTGCTGGCCAAGGCCGATGATCCCCGGGCCACGGCGGCGGGACGCTGGCTGCGCCGCTTTCGCCTCGACGAACTGCCCCAGTTCTTCAACGTTCTGCGGGGCGACATGAGCCTGGTGGGACCGCGTCCCGAACGTCCCGGCTTTGTCAGCCGCTTTGAGGAGCAGGTGCCGGGTTACGCCGAGCGCCACAAGATCAAGCCGGGAATTACAGGCCTGGCTCAAGTGCGCGGCTACTACCACACTTCGGCCGAGAGCAAGCTCAAGTATGATCTGGCCTATATCTACAACTACAGTTTTTCGCTCGACATCCTGATCGTGCTGGAGACCGTCAAAGTCGTGCTGACGCGACCAGGAAGTTGAGCGCTGGCCGCCTTTCTCTGATATTTTGGTAGTTTCGTCATGTCTGCCAGGAAAATATCGGTCGTCATACCGCTCTTCAACGAAAAGGAATCGCTTCCTGAACTGTACCGTCAGTTGGTGGAGGAACTGCGTCATCACAGTTCCGACTTCGAACTCGTCTTCGTCGATGACGGCAGCCGCGACGGCTCGAGCCAGGTCCTGAAGGGACTCCATAAGAGCGACCCGCGGGTCCGCATCATCCGCCTGCGCCGCAATTTCGGCAAGTCGGCCGCCCTCTCAGCCGGTTTCCGGCGCGTCGGCGGCGATGTGGTGATCACCATCGACGCCGATCTGCAGGACCGTCCCCACGAGATCCGCAAGCTGCTGGCCAAACTGGACGAGGGGGTCGACCTGGTTTCAGGCTGGCGCTACCGGCGCAAGGACAACTGGCGCAAGCGGCTGGCGTCCAAGATCTACAACATGGTCACGGCCAAAATGACCGGACTGGGAATCCACGACATCAACTGCGGCTTCAAGGCCTATCGCCGCCGCGTCATCGAAGAGATCAGGGTATATGGCGAGATGCACCGTTATATCCCCGTCCTGGCCAGCTACCGCGGATTTGTGGTGGGCGAAGTGGAAGTTGAACACAGCAAGCGCCGCTATGGGCGCAGCAAGTATGGGATCAGCCGCATGCTGAGCGGTTTCTTCGACTTCCTTACGGTGGTCATCCTGACCCGTTATTCCAGCAAGCCGCTGCATATTTTCGGCATCCTGGGCGGGCTGCTCTCCTTCCTGGGTTCCCTGATTCTGGCCTATCTGACCGCGGGATGGCTGATGGGAGAGTATATCGAGGGACGTCCGCTCTTCTTTGTCGCCATCTTGATGCTGATCATCGGCGTGCAGTTTTTCTTCTTTGGTCTTCTGGCCGAGATGATCGCTTACAGCAGCCGTCGTGAAGAAGACTATTCCATCGCCGAGATCCTGGAGTCAGAAGCCGGCTCCGACAGCCAGCCTCAAGCCGTTGGCGGCTCCTTGAGCCGAAGATCATGAGAATCGCCTTGCTGGGCCCTGCTCCTCCGCTGCGGGGCGGCATCTCCCAATACAACAGCCTTCTCCACAAAGCCTTCGCCGATCAGGGACACGAGACGCTTTTGGTGTCTTTCCTGCGACAGTATCCGGAGTGGCTGTTGCCGGGCAAGAAGCAGTTCGATCCCGAAGCCGAGGGACGCGACCAGGCCGCTCTCCGACTTCTCGACTCGGTTCGCCCCTCGACCTGGAAGCGGACATTCCGGCGCCTGGCCGGCTTTCGACCCGACCTTGTGGTCCTGCAATGGTGGCACCCTTTCATGGCTCCCTGTTACCGCGGAGTGCTGAGGGGGCTGAGCCGGGAGATTCCGTCCTGCAAGTCGGTCATGGTGTGCCATAACGTCCTGTCTCACGAACATGGCCGATTCCCCGGACGCGCCTGGGTCGAGCGGCTTCTCGTGCGGACCCTCTTCAAACATGTGGACGCCTTCGTGGCCCACGGCCGAGAGATCATCTCCACCATCCGCGAAGTGTCTTCGGGTCAACCGGTCTTGAAGGCTTTCCTGCCCATCCAGGACTATCATTTTTCGCCCCATGATCCCGGTCCTCAACCCCGCGCTGAAGACGAACCGTCCCGCCTCCTCTTTTTCGGCAACGTCCGTCAATACAAGGGGCTGGACACCCTGCTTGAGGCTTTGGCCCGGCTGCCGGGAGACCTCCGATGGCGCCTGACGGTAGCCGGAGAGTTTTATCTCAGCCTGGAGAGCTTTCAGCGCCAGGCCCGCGACTTGGGCCTGGCCGACCGCGTTGAATGGAAGCCAGGGTACCTGCGCAGCGACCAATTGCCGGCCCTCTTCCGTTCCTCCGACTTGCTGGTCCTGCCCTACCGGGCTGCCAGCCAGAGCGGAATCATACCCCTGGCCTTTCTTTTCGAACTGCCGGTATTGGCCACCCGGGTGGGCGGACTGCCTGATGTGATCGAGCACGGGCGCAACGGCCTGCTGGTGCCCCCCGATGATCCAGGACGCTTGGCGGCGGCCATCGAGGACTTTCTGCGCGATGATCCGACCGGCCACCTCTTGCCCAACATCCGCGCCTTTCGCCGTCAGTTGAGTTGGGAGCAGGTGACTGATACAATTCTGCAAGCCTCCGGGGAAGCGGACAGGCAGGTCTGACGGCTGTTTGAAGGTTTGGGCCAACACCGCGGCCGGGTCGGGAACAGACAAGGAAAAAGGCCTTCGCATCAGGGCGTCGCCGCGCCATCCGAAGGGTCATTCAGACAGCATGGCCAAGAGAAAGGGAAAAGTCAGGCAGGAGCCTGTTTGGTACGAATCGACTGCCTTCCTATGGCTGGCATGCCTGTGCCTGATTCTGTTCGCCGTCGCTCTCTTCTCCAATACTCTGGACGGCGAGTTCGTCTTTGACGACCGGCCGCTGATTCTGCAGAATCCGCAAGTCACCCATCAGCTCTACGGCGACATCCTGTTTCCCACCCGCGGGTATCGCCCCATCCGCACCCTGACCTACGCTCTCAACTATGCCCTGGGAGGGGACAATCCCTTCGGCTACCACCTCTTCAATATCGTCCTTCACGGACTCAACGGCGTTCTGCTCTTCCTGCTGCTGCGCTTGTGGACGGGAGGCAACTTGGCTTCCCTGGCCGCCTCGGCCCTTTTTCTAGCCCATCCCGCTCAGACCGCGGCGGTGGCCTATGTATCGGGTCGCAAAGATCTCTTAGCCTTGTCCTTCATCCTTGCAGGACTGCTGCTCTATAGCCGCTTTCGCCGCACGGGACGGCATTGGAGTCTGGCCGGGGCCGTCATTCTTTTCGTCTTGGGATTCTTCTCCAAGGAAGTTGTGGTTGTCGTTCCAGCCCTTCTGCTGCTGGCCGATGCCCTGCACCTGGAAGGCCGGACCGCGGAGGCCGATGACGATTCCCAAGACCCCTCCATCTGGCGGGTCTGGGTCAAGGCCGCCGTCCGTCACCCCCTGCTTTACGCGGGCGCCGCTTTGGCCGCGCTGGCCGGACTCTATTACGCCATCTTCATCATGAGGGCCAGCCGCATGGTGGGACTGTGGGGAGGAAGCTGGGAAACCAATCTGGGGACTTCCTTCAAGCTCTTCGCCCACTACGCCAAGATGATTCTCTGGCCTTTTCCCCTCATCGCCGACTACAAGGGGAACGTCTTTCCCATCTCCAGCGGAATGCTGGAACCCGCGACTCTCCTGGCCTTGGTTGCGGCCATCGCTTACGCGGCCCTGGCAGTGTGGGTCTACCGACGGGC
Source organism: Acidobacteriota bacterium (assembly GCA_035471925.1). GTDB lineage: Bacteria > Acidobacteriota > UBA6911 > RPQK01 > DATIPO01 > JANQFM01. Next base: position 19,384 of record DATIPO010000003.1, on the reverse strand, counting down.
GCCTCTGGTGTCGTTGGGGCTGTTTTGGTTCGCTCTTTTCCTGCTGCCGGTCCTGCATTTCATCCCCTTTCACGAAGTGGCAGCCGATCATTTTCTCTACGTTCCGCTGGCCGGGACGGCCTTGGCTGCCGCCGATCTGCTCCGCCGGCTTTTTAAGAGAGCCCAAGTGCCGTCGGCGGCCGTGTGGGCGGTGTTGGCGGTGATTCTGGCCGCCGCTTCTTGGAGCGCCGTCCAGCGGAACCGGCTGTGGACCGACGACACCCTGCTGTGGGAAGACACCTTGGCCAAGGCGCCCGATTCCTTCCGGGCCAACGTCAATTTGGGGCGCATTTACTTCGAGGAGTACGCCAATAACAGGGACAAGCGCCGCCAGGGCCTCGAAATGACTCGCAGAGCCACCCACCTCGAACCGATGGAAGCCACCGCCCATGTCAATCTGGGCAGCATGTACTTCGAGATTGGATCCAAGCTCAAGGATCAGCCGCAGGAAAGCAAACGGTTGGTCGAGTTGGGGCTTGACATCATCAAGAGGGGGCTTGAGCTGGACCCCTCCAATCCATCGGCCCTGAGCAACATCGGCAATTGCTACAAGACCTTGTCGCTGCTTGAACGGCAGGCTGGAAACAGCGCTGAAGCCGAAATGCTGTGGCAGACGGCCAAGGACTACTATGAACGCGCCCTGAGGAGCGATTCCCGCCGCGAAACGCGGGCTGCTCACTACAACTTGGCGGTACTCTATCAGGACGTGGGCAAAAACCAGGCCGCTCAGGAACAGCTCGGGCAGTTCCTGGCCGCTTGGCCCAACCACGCCGACGGCAATGCGCGCATGGGGACATTGCTGATGACTTTGGGACGTCCCGAGGAAGCCGAACCCTATCTGAGAAAGGCCGTGGGCCTGAAGCCCATTGAAGAGAATTTTCTCCATCTCGCCAGAGCCCAGCACACCAGCGGCCAATCTCAGAAGGCCATCAATACCTACAAGCTGGCTCTTCGCTACCATCCCGATCGGGTCGAGATCTATTTCAACATGGCCCAGATTTACTACACGATGGGAAGGATCGAAGACTCCAGGCGGGCCTTCCGCACTTACCTGGAGCGAGGGAGGGACCCCCGCCTCCTGGAGAGCGCGCGAGGAGCTCTGCAACAGTTGGAAGAGGAGAAAGATCCAAGCAATGTACCAAGGTAGACGCATTACGGTGGTCATTCCCTGCCTCAACGAGGAAGAAGGAATCGGGATGGTCCTCAAGCGCATTCCCTCCTTTGTCGACGAGGTGGTGGTGGTCGACAATGGATCTACCGACCGCACCGCCGAGATCGCCCGGTCGCTGGGAGCCCGGGTCATCCGCGAGAACGTGAGGGGCTACGGCCGGGCCTACAAGACCGGGCTTCTCAACGCGCAGGGCGACATCATCGTGACGCTCGACGGCGACCATTCCTACCCGGTGGACGCGCTCTCCTACTTGCTGGAGGCTCTTCTCCAAGCCAAGGTGGGGTTCATTTCAGCTTCCCGCTTCCCCATCCAGAACTCGGGTGCCATGGCCTTCAAGAACAAGGTCGGGAACATCGCGCTTAGTCTGGTCATGTCGGTTCTCTACCTGCGCTGGGTGAGAGACTCCCAGTCGGGCATGTGGATCTTCTTCAAGGAATCGCTGGAACGGATGGACCTGCGCAGCGATGGCATGGCCTTCTCGGAGGAAATCAAAATCGAGGCCCTGATGGACCGCAACATCGGCTTCAAGGAGATTCCCATCAGCTATTCCAACCGCGCCGGAGAAATCAAGCTGCGGCCCTGGCGCGACGGCTGGTCGAACCTCGTCTTCCTGTTCAAAAAGCGCTTCCTGCCCCGCCGTTCGCCCGCCTATGCCTTCGGAGCCAAGCGGCGGGCTCACCGGCGGGCCCAACGCTCGGTCCGTCCCGAGGGATGAAGAGCCGGGCCCCCGACATGAACTGTCCCATTTGCGACTATCCCAACACCCAGCCACGCTACCATCTGAAGGACCGCTTTTTCGGAGCCGTCGACGATCAGTTCACGCTCCACTATTGCAGCAGTTGCGGACTGATCTTCCAGAAGGAAGATGAAGTCGCTGAGCGCATCGGCGAGTTTTACCCGCCTGGTTATTGGTGGAAGCCCGGGGGCAAGGTTTCAGGACTGGAGAAAGCCTATCGGGACTGGGTGCTGCAACGCGACCAACTGGCCTTCCTGCGAGCCGTCACCGATGAGCCGGCAAGCGTCCGCCTGCTCGACATCGGCTGCGGAAACGGGACCTTGGTGGAGGCGGCGCTGGAGGCGGGCTTCGACGCCCACGGACTGGAGCAGTCGCCCGAAGCCTGCGAACTGGCCCGCCAGAAGGCGCCCGGACGCATCTTCACGGGCAGCGAAGAGCAACTTGTGGAAGCCGGCGAGACTTTCGACCTGATCACCCTCTTCCACACCCTGGAACATCTTCCCCAGCCCTTCCGCTACCTGCGCAACCTGCAGAAGCTGCTCAGGAAGCCCGGCAAACTGGTGGTTCAGGTGCCCAACACGGGCAGCCTTCAAGCCCGCTTGCTGGGGCGGCGCTGGTACGGACTCGACTGCCCGCGCCATCTCTACAACTACAATCTCTACAATCTGATGCACCTGTTGGGACGGGCCGGCTACCGTGTCCACCGGGTGCGCCATTTTTCCCTGCGCGACAATGCGGCTGCACTGGCCTCAAGCCTCTTTCCCTTTCTCGATCCCATGTCGCAGCGGGTCAGGCGGCTGCGCCGGCAGGGGTCAGCAGACTCCATTTCACTGGCATTGCGGGAGGCGATATACTTCCCCATTTTGATGGCCATGCAGCCCCTCGCTTGGCTGGAGGCCAAGCTGGGCCGGGGCGGCAGCCTGACCGTTTACGCCAGCCTGGGCGAGAAGATCTGAGGCGGCGCAGCAAGCGAGAAGGACGACCATGAAGATCTGCATGATCGGAACCGGATACGTCGGACTGGTGAGCGGAACCTGTTTCGCCGAGTCCGGCAACGACGTCATCTGCGTCGATATCGATGACGAGAAGATCGCTCGCCTTCAACAGGGGCAGGTGCCCATCTACGAGCCGGGGCTGGAGGAGATGGTGGAGCGCAATGCCGAGGAGGGACGGCTCTCCTTCACCACCGACTTGGGCCAAGGAGTGCGCGATTCCGACATCATCTTCATCGCCGTGGGCACGCCTGCCGGCGAGGACGGTTCGTCCGACCTCAGCTACGTGCTCGAGGCGGCTCGTGGCATCGCCCGGTCCATGAACGGTCCCAAGCTGATCGTCAACAAAAGCACCGTTCCAGTGGGCACCGCCGACACGGTGCGCCGCGAGATGGAGGCCCTCACCAGCCATCCCCTTACCGTCATCTCCAATCCCGAATTCCTCAAAGAAGGGGCGGCCATTGAGGACTTCATGAAACCCGACCGGGTGCTGGTGGGCACAGAGGACGAAGAGGCCGCCCGCACCATGCGCGAACTCTACGCTCCTTTCACCCGGACGGGAGCGCCCATCCTGGTGGTCGATACGCGCAGTTCCGAAATGACCAAGTACGCCGCCAATGCCATGCTGGCCTGCCGCATTTCCTTCATGAACGAGATCAGCCAGTTGTGCGAGCGGATGGGCGCGGACATCGATGCCGTACGCCAGGGAATCGGAAGCGACCGCCGCATCGGACGCTCCTTCCTCTTCGCCGGACTGGGATACGGTGGGTCCTGCTTCCCCAAAGACGTCAAGGCCTTGGTCAGCATGGGGCAGGAAGTCGGCTTTCCGTTGCGGCTGGTGGAGTCCATCGAGGCCGTCAACGAGCGCCAGAAGACCATTCTGGTGGAGAAGATCGACCGCTTTTACGCCTCCGACGCGCCCCTCCGCCTGGAGCGCATCCGCCGGCGGGGCGAGGAGGTTACGCCCCAACTCCTGGATGAAATCAGGCGTCAAGGGCAAAGCCAGGCCGATCCCTCGGCCCACGCGCCGCCCAGCGACTTGAAGGGCAAGGTCTTCGGACTCTGGGGCCTGTCGTTCAAACCGCGAACCGACGACATGCGCGAAGCCCCTTCCTTGCGGATCGTCGACCACCTGCTCAGGAGGGGAGCCTCCATTCAGGCCTATGATCCGGAAGCTATGCCCACCGCCCGCCGCATCCTCAAAGAGCGCATCAACTACTTTGACAACAGCTATGATGCCCTTGAGGGAGCGGATGCGCTGGTGCTGGTCACCGAATGGGACGTATTCCGCAACCCCAACTTCCAGCGCATGAAGGATCTGTTGCGCTACCCGGTCATTTTCGACGGGCGCAATCAGTACCGCATCGAGTCGATGCCCGGCCACGGCTTCATCTACTATGCCGTCGGACGCCCCTAAGCCTTGAGAAGGCCGATGCCCCAGCAGACCGCCCATACCGAGCGCCCCGATCATCCTCTGGTTTCAGTTGTGGTGGTCAATCACGACCGCAGGGAACTGCTGCTGGAATGCCTTGATTCCCTGCTGACTCAGGACTATCCGAATCTTCGCATCGTGGTGGTTGACAACGCCTCCCGGGACGGCAGCGCCCAAGCCGTGACTGGCCTGGGACGGCCCGAGATCGAGGTTCTGGCCCAGTCCGCCAACCTGGGTTTCGCCGCCGCCAACAACGTCGCCTTCGCCCGCCTGCGCGCGGACTACGTGGCTCTGCTCAACAACGATGCCCGGGCGCGTCCCGATTGGATCTCGCACATGGTGGCCGCCCTGGAGGCCCATCCGCAAGCGGGAATGGCGGCCTGCAAGATTGTCTTCCACGGCAGCAACGTCATCGACAAGGCCGGCCATCTCATCTTTCCCGATGGGCAAAACCGCGGCCGGGGGACGGGGGAAGATGACCAGGGGCAGTACGACCAGCCCGGACCGGCGCTTTTCCCCGACGGCTGCGCGGCCCTCTATCGTCGCCGTCTGCTCCAGGAGGTCGACGGCTTCGACGGCGACTTCTTCGCCTACGCCGACGATGCCGACCTGGGACTTCGGGCCCGCCTCATGGGATGGGATTGCCTCTACGTCCCCCAAGCCGTGGTCGAGCACCGCCACTCCTCCACCAGCGGACGCTTCTCGCAGCGTAAGATCTACTGGGTGGAACGCAACCGCTGGTGGCTGGCGGTCAAGATCCTGCCCCTTCCCCTGCTGCTGATTTCCCCTCTGCTGAGCGCCTACCGCTGGGGATGGAACCTGCTGGCCGCCTTGCTGGGCAAGGGTGCGGCGGGCGCCTTCCGGGGAGAGGCCTCCCTCCTCTCCCTGCTGGGCACGGTCCTGCGGGCTGCCGGCGACGGGTTGGTCGGGACACCCCGAATGTGGAGCAAGCGCCGCCGGCTGCGCCGCGTCCGACGGATCAGCGACTGGGAACTGCTGCGCTTGCTCTGGCGCTGGCGCATTTCGGCCCGCCGCTTAGCTTTCGGGGAGAAAGAGGAAGGGGCGGGTTTGAACACCCGCCCCTGATCGATTCCAACGGCCTCTGTCGAGGCTTACTGCTCTTCTTCAGCCACTCCCTGACCCCCGATGGCGGCCAGGAAGTCAGCACCTCCGAAGAGGGCGAAGGAGATCACCGGATGGTCGCTGGTGATCTTAATGTGTCCCTGCACCTGGGAGAAACCGGCTTGGAAGAACTCCGGTCCGTTGAGGAGGTCAACCACACGCTGGCCCGGCTCAAGCGTGAACTCGGCCTGGCCGCTCGGCTGGCCGTCCTTGTCGAACACTTCGACCAGGCCCTGGGCGGCTGTTTCACCGCCGTTGAGAATGGCCAAACCGTGGAACACCCCGATCTCGTCGGATTGAGCCACGTGGAGGAAGTAGTTCTCTTTGAACCCTTTCTCGGCCATGGGCAGGGCGGCATGGAAAGTCCCGCTCTCATAAGAGACCGTGGCCACGACATGGGCGGCCCTTTCGAAGACGCCAGCGGTCCCGCCGCTGAGACGGATTTCCAGATAGCCGGTAATCACCTCGAGCTGCTCGAAGTCGAAGAGCTCCTGCAGATCGAAGCGGGTCAATGAGAAGGCTCCCAGTTCGATGGGTGCCGAAGCCAGCTCATTCCCCGAGTCGTCGAAGAGCTTGAGGGTGCCTCCTGCCGGAGTTTCGTTGAGGTTGAGCAGGCGCAGCCAAGTGGTGGCGTCGGCGGTTGCCAGGAAGTGGGGCACCACCAAGCGGCGGACCTGGCGTGGGACCTTGGCTGTCAGGGAAGCGAAGTTGCCGGCGTCGTTCAGCACCTCGAATCCCCGCAGCGAGACGTCGGAGGAGACCTTGACGTAGCCTTCCTCCAAGCCGAAATCGCCGAACATCTCCTTCAGGGTCGTCCGCAGCGAGCCCATTGAGGCCATCGAAGCCAGGGCCGTCTCCATGAGATTGCCCTGGGCGTCAAAGAGCTCGAAAAGGACGTCGGAGGCAGGATCGCTGCCGGGATTGAAGACAAACAGCACGGTGTCGGATGCGGCTCCGCTGCGCACCATGGGGAAGTAAAGTTCGTCGCCGTCGGCCATCGATCCGCCGATGCCGTCCAGCCGCCGCAGGCCATTGTCTCCCATCATGAAGAAGGAGCGCACGCGCCCCTGGCGACCACGGGCCACCAAAGTGGCTTCTTCCTCGACCCCGCTGCCCGCGGTGAAGACCTCGTTGGTTAAGAAGGCGGTCTGGCCGCGGTCGGAGGGCGTTTCCAGTGAAACCGAGGACTGGGTCAGTCCGTCGCGTCCCACGGCGTCGATGTCGATGGCGTTGGGACCGCCGGCCAGGTTAACCAATGCCATGCTCACGAAGGTGTTGGGCAGGCCCAGCGAGAGCGGGACCAAGGTGAATCCCAGCGATTCCACCATGACCTCGGCGCTGTCGGAATTGTTTTCCATGTTGGGATCATCTTCGCCGCTGGCGACCTCAACGGTGCTGACCAGCAGCCCTTCGCCGCTGGCCTGGACGTCGACAGTGACCGAAACCTCCTCACCAACTTCCAGCGCTCCCAGCGAGCACTGGACTTCCTCGGCGGAGATCGTGCAGCTTCCCCTCTCGGGGACGGCGGACGGAGAGGTGAGCCCTTGAGGGATGGGGCTGATCAGCGTGACGGCTCCAGCAAGGCCCGGTCCCGCGTTTTTGATGGTGATGGTGTAGGTCAGAAGGGCGTGTTCGCTGACAGTCGGAGCGGAGGCCAGCACCTGCACGCTCAGGTCGGCTTCTTCGGCCACAACGGTGCTTTCCAAGCTGGCTTCGTTGTTGCCGGGTTGGGCATCCTCTTCATCCGAGCCCACCGTCGCCGAATTGATCACGGTGCCCGGTTCTTGAGGACGGGTCAGCAATTCGATGACGGCTTCCTCGCCGCCCTCCATGCGTCCCATGCGGCAAACCACCTCTCGGGTGTTGAATCGCAGGACGCAGGAACCGCGGTCGGGAATGGCGGCCACGAAGAGCAGTTTGTCGGCCAGCGGGTTGACCACGGTGACGTTGTTGGCTGCTCCGTTGGAGACATTCTCGACTTTGATCTCATAGATCGCTTCGCCGTCCACCCGCAACTCTGCCTCGGGATCGGGTCCTGTCATACTGAGCGCCAAGTCGACCGCTGACCCGGCGACGTGGCTCAAGGCTTGAGAATCGTTGTTGAAGGTGTCGGGATCGTCCAGACCAGACCGCACCGAAGCCACGGCCACGAACTCTCCCTCGCTCTCGGGCTCGGTCAGGACATCGATGGTGGCCCTGGCGTGCCGAGTCATGTTGTTGAGATCACAGGTCACGACTCGATTGGACTCGCTGCACGCCCCTCGGCTGGAGGAGTGGTTCTTGTACTGCAGTCCCTGCGGCAGGACCACCGTAACCTCCACGTCCTCAGCCGTGTCCGGGCCATCATTGGCGACCTCGAAAGAGAAGGGAATATCTTCGCCGAACTCCACCGAACCGGGTGCTGAAGCCTGTACCGAAACATCGGCTGCCGGGGGTGCCTCGGCCAGGATGGTGACGCGCATCTCATCGGCGCAGGTGCAACCGCTGTAGCTGGCTTCCAGGCCCAGCACGACCTCGGTGTCCTCTTCTACCTCAGGCGTCTCCAGAGTGGCATTGAGGCTGGCGAAGTTCAGAATCTGCAGGGTGGATCCCAGCCCGCCATCATCCAGCATGACCCAGCGGAACGTGCCCTGAATCGGGACGCCGGAATTGGCCTGCGGGCCTTCAACATCGCCTCTTAAAACGAGGCGGTGACCGCCCACCACGGTGTCCTCAAGCGGACCGGCGTCGACCCGCGACTCGCAACTGGAACATTCCGTCCAAGTGTGTTCAGGATCGGGAACGGGCGGTGGCGGCGGATTAACTCCTCCTCCGCCATCCTCAGTCACGGGCACCGCCTTCTTGGGCGAGGCCACGACGTTGTCACCGTCACGGGCTTCAAACATGAAGTAATGGGTGGTAGGCGTGCTGGAGGCCTGGAAGGAGGTGCTGGCCGTGCAGCCGTTGGAGCATCCCGAACCTGTGCGGCTGGCGATCAAGTCGCCCTTGTTGGACAAGGAAGCCGAGGTGCTGACGTAGAACATGAAGGTCAGCGAGGAATCGTTGCTGTCCTTGGCCGAAGCTGTCAGGTTGATGGTCTGGCCCAACTGGGCCAGCACTGGCGAGGCCTGGAGCTGAAGTTGGGAGGGTGAGTCGCCCCCCGGATCATCGCCTCCCCCGCTGCCCTCGCAGCCGTCGGGGTGGGGCTCCACGATGAAGGTGCGCTCGGCCTCGATGGTGCGGTTGAGTTGGTCGACCACCGGAGAAATGATCGTGATGCGGGCCAGTCCCCGCCGCACTCTGGGACTGACGAAGAAGGGACGGAACCCCTCCGTGCCGAACCACTGAAACACTCCCGGACAGAAGCTGCCGCCCCACGACGCCTGCCAGGTTGCATCATAGAATCCTCCGTCGGGATCCGTGATCTTCAACTGGAGCGCAATGCCGGTCCCATTGAAGGGATTCTCCAATGTGCCGTCGTGATTGTCTCCCTGGCGGCCGAGAATCTCCACGGTGGGAGGCTGATTGACCTCTTGGGCCAGGCTCAGGGTTGGCGTAAGAAAGATGAGAAAGGACGTTATAAGAATTCGTACCGAGGCTCGCATACCTCTACCTCCACAGATGACATCTTGACCCCTACCCCTATAGTGTCGGCTGAACGGGTCAGAAATCCCTGTGCTCTCCGTCACACTTTTCCTTTTGACAGTGCAATAAATCTTTTTCATGTATGGTGTTCTCCCGCCGGCTTGACCCCATGAGCACACCTCTCAGGCAAGCTCAATGCCAACGGTGGGCAGGCGGACGGAAACCCCAGAGGCGCGGGGGGTTGTAGGGGATCGAGGAGGGAGTCGAATGAAGGCCGACGCTCCTGACCTGACGCAGATCCTGCCCAGGGGCCGGGCAATTCTTGCCGAGCGTCGGGAAATCCTGGATGCTAAAAAATGCGCTTTTTCCTGCGACTTGAATCGTAGAAGGCCGAGCCGGTCCTCAAATCAGGGATGGAGGCCAGGGCGCTCAGGCCTCGCCGTCGCCTGAAATCAGGCCGGTGGGGCAGGATAGGCCGGTGCCGCCCAATCCGCAGTAGCCGCCTGGATTCTTGGAGAGATACTGCTGATGATAGTCTTCGGCATAGTAGAACTGCGGGGCTTCTAGGATTTCGCTGCTGATCTCGCCATAGCCGGCCTGTGTGAGCTGCTTCTGAAAGGCCTTGCGGGAGGCTTCGGCTTGGCGGCGCTGGTCCTCGGAGAAGAAGTAGATGCCCGATCGGTACTGCGTGCCCACGTCGTTCCCCTGGCGCATGCCTTGAGTCGGATCGTGGTTCTCCCAGAAGACGGCCAGCATCTCGGCGTAGGAGGTCTTGCGGGGATCAAAGACCACCAGAACGACTTCATTATGGCCCGTTTGTCCGCTGCAAACTTCGCGATAGGTGGGATTGGGGGTATAGCCGGCAGCGTAGCCCACGGCCGTAGTGTAGACGCCGGGAGCCTCCCAGAACTTCTTCTCGGCGCCCCAGAAACAACCCATCCCGAAGACCGCCTGCTGCAGGCCATCGGGAAAGGGCGGCTCAAGCGGCGTCCCCAACACATGGTGCTTGTCGGGAACGGGCATCTTCTCCTCGCGTCCGGGCAAGGCCTGCTCAGGCGAGGGCATTTCGGCTTTCTTGCTGAAGCTCCAAAGTCCCATACCCGTTAAGACGCCTCTCGAGGATAGTCCGTTTCACCCTCCTTGAAGGCTTCCGAGGGCAGGCCGATCTCTCAGCGTGCGAATCGACGTGTCAGGCGATCTGGCCGCCGTCACGCCTTTGCTCAGGCTTGGCGGTTAGGCCCGCTGTGGCTCAGACGCCCTCCGGGCAATCGGTGGCGAGAGTGCGGGGGGGCTGCCAGTTGGAGCCCGCTTCGCTAAGCGACTTGATGCGGTTCATGAAGTTAAGCCAGCCGCAGGTGTAGCCCTTGAGTTCGCGGTCGTCGGCGAATCCGCTGTGGACAACGGTCAGACGGGTGCCTCCGCCCGAATCCTCCAGCTCCCACTGCACCACGGTGTCGTCGTCATGATAGTTCCAGGAATAGGAGAGCTTGCGGTCGGCCTCCAAATCGAGGATCTTGACGGGTCCGCCGCCCTTCCATCCAAAGCTGTAAACACCCCCGCTGCGAGGCTCGACTTCGGCCTCGGCGGCGATGTAGCGGTTGAGCTGAGCGGGATCGATCAGGGCTTGGTAGACGGCTTGGCGCCGGGCTTTGATCTCTACCGAACAGCCCACCTGCCCCCGCGCAGCCACGGAAAAATCGCACAATACCGGTGGCCCGCCGCTCTCCAAGTGGCGACGCAGGTTTTCAAAGCTCAGGCTCCAGTAGTCGGCCAGGGAGGCCTCCCCATCAGCCGTTTCCGGCGAGTCCTGATGCAGGCGCAGGATCGACCCCGTGCCGGCGGCTTCCAACTCCAGGCGGACGCGCGAGAGACCGCCTTCCAGATTCCAGTCGTATTCCAGCAACCGCTGGGGGACGAAGCGGCGCAGCGACTGGCGAGGCTCGTCGGGAGAGTCGGGGACAAAGCGTCCCCAGAAACCGTAGCGTCCCTCATCTAAATCGACTTCGGCTTGGTCGGCCAGCCAGGCTTTCAGGCGTCCGCCGTCGGTGAGAGCCTGGTAGGTCTCCTCGGGGCGGGCGTCCAACTCGATCTCAAGGGCGATTTCTTGGGGCATGGCGGATTTCTCCAGTCGGTTGCTCATTTCGATGACGGGCGATCGGGGTAACACGCCAGCATCAGGCGGAAGGCGTCCTCACCTTGCCGGGAAGCTTCCTTGTCCCGACGACCGTACTTGCGGGCCAATCGCCGGAAGGCCTTTTGGACGTCCTCCATGAACTCGGCTCGGCGGGTGGCATCGGCCAGTTCGATGCGGCCATTGATTCCCAGAGAAGGAGTGTCGCCTTGAGGCGAGGCGGCCAGCCGCCCCACCTGGGTGTGCAGGTCTTCGGCCAGACGCAGCAGGAAGCCCAAGCTGGCCTGATCTTTGGCTTGGTCCGATCCGCCCAGGGAGCGGACCAGTCCGGGCGAGAACCAGAACGACTTGGCCTTGGCCTGATAGATGCCTTCCATGATGCCTTTGACCCGGCGCTCGCGGACCATCTCCACGGCCCCGCATTCTTCCAGCTTCTTGACGTGGTAGTAGACTTTCTGCTTGCTGGCACCCAACTCGGCAGCCAGTTCGGGACAGCCCTTGGGTTCTTTCAGCCGCTTCAGCAGCTCCAACCGCAGCGGCTGAAGGATGAGCGAGGCCTGCTCCACGTTCTCCACAAAATAGACATCGCGTGCTTGCTTCATTGTAAAAATACATTTTAACGACGCATAGCTATTTGTCAAGGGATAAGGCTTTGCGCCGATTCGGCGGCTTGGCGATGGGTCCTGCCCTGATCACTGGCGGGACTCAGCGGCGTAGCTGCGTCGGTGGCCGTCGAAGCCCTGTAGGCCCCTCGGTTGAGCCTCGTGATCTGAAGGCCGAAGTCCCGCTTTCTCAAGAGTTTGCGTTGAGAGGTAGAAGTGGTTTGATCGCTTGCTGCGGGTCCTCCAAGCTAAAGGCATGAAAGCGTTCGACATCGGTACTTGGTGGTGGGAGGTCTGTTCTGCGCTCGTCGTCGGCCATCCAGCCTGCTGCTCTTGGATGTCCCCGATTCTTGCAAGAGGTCACGGCCGGATTGGAGGCGCTGAAGTCGGCAGCAGGAGGGCCCGCAGACTGGCCTTGTGGACCCTTGCCTTCCTGCTCGGTGCCGCGGCCGACGCTCCGCTGGGGGCCCAGGACTGGCCGGCTTGGCGGGGGCCGGCTTCCAACGGGTCGGTGCAATCGGCCCGCGACGGCCAGCCCGGACGATATGCTGCTGGCGACCCGTCCCAGGGACGGTTGGCGCTGCGCGTGGCCTGGAAGCGCGAGGTGGGCTCGGGCTACTCGGGACTGGTGGCTGCCCAAGGCCGGTTGGTCACGATGGCCTCACAGGCAGGAACCGACTATGTCGTTTGTCTGGATGCCGACAGCGGCCAGGTGCAATGGCGCTATCCTCTGGGACCGGCCTTTCCCGGAGTGGACGGGGCCCAGGACGGACCCACCTCGACGCCTCTGATCGACGAAGGCCGCGTCTATGCCCTTGCTCCCCGCGGACTGCTGGCCGCGCTCGACCTTGAGACAGGAGAGGAAATCTGGTCGCAACTGCTGGTGCGGGCCCATAACGCGGTGCGTCCCAAGTGGGGATTCACCACCTCGCCCATCGCCCAGGGCCAGCGCTTGATCGTCCTCACCGGCGGACGCGAGAACAACGCCATCACGGCCTTCGACAAGCGTGGCGGAGGCGTGCTCTGGACCTCGGGAAACGACGTCATCGACTACCAGTCTCCGGTCGCTCTGAAGCTCTCGGGCCGACGCCAGATCGTCTACGCCAGCAACAGTGCCGTTTACGGACTCGATCCCGTCGACGGAAGCCAGTTGTGGAGCTTCGTCCATCAGGGGGCCCAGTTCTACCGCCGCATCATCAATCCGCTGCAGGTGGGGCCCGACACGATCCTCATCAAGCATCAGCGCCAAGCTTCGATGCTGCTGAGAGTCACCGGCCCTGACGACCGAGAGTCCCCGTCAAGCGCCGGCACGGGCTGGACGGCCGAGAAGGTCTGGGAGACCCCCCATCTCAAGCTCAACTACAACATCCCAGTCGTCCACGAGGGGTATGTGTTCGGCCACAACGGCCGTTTTCTCAACTGCATCGACGTCGAGGATGGCAGCCGGGTGTGGCGATCACGTCCTCCGGGGGACGGCTTTCTGATCTTGGTTGACGATCACCTGGCCGTCCTCACCAAAGCCGGTTCGCTGCACTTGGCTGCCGCCACTTCCGAGGGATATCGTGAAGAGGCCTCGCTGCAGGTCTTCGACCTGCTCTCCTGGACGCCTCCCATCTATGCCCAGGGGCGCTTCTTTGCAAGGGATTCCTTCTCCCAAGTCGCGGCCGTCGAAGTCGTTCCTGCTTCCGAGCCGCCGGCCATGGCAAGCGACGCGCCTTCGCAGAGCCGCTTCGCCGAGTTCATCGAAGGCCTGGAGAAGGCAGCGCCAGAGCGCCGGAGCGAGCTCATCGAGGACTTCCTGGACCGTCACCCGACTTCGCCCGTCCTGGAGGGAAAGGAACGGGCCCATTTCATCTACTATGGACCGGCACAGGATCTCGCTTTGCAAGGAGACATGGTCGACGCTGTTGAACAGCTCTCCATGCGGCGGGTCCCGGGAACCGACTTCTTCTACGTCTCCTTCGAATTCGATCCCGCGGCCCGCCTGACTTATCAATTCATCAAGGACTTCGATGAGACGCTGGTTGATCCGCGCAACCCGCTCAAAGGACCGTCGCTCTTCGGCGGGGAGGTCTCGATCGTGGAGATGCCGGATTACCGTCCGCCGGAGAGTAGCGACGACGGCGCCGCCGACACTCCTTGGGGACGGCTGGAAAGCTGGGACTACTCCAGCCCCTTTTGGCGCACGTCCCGCAAGGTTTCGGTCCTGCTTCCCCCGGGATACGAAGACGGCAACCAGCGCTATCCGGTGGTCTTCTTTCATTATGGCCAAGCACTGCTTCAGCAGGTTGCGCTGCAAGAGCGCCTTGAGGCCCTTTGGGCGGGGACGCTGCCTCCCTTCATCGCAGTCTTCGCCCAAGCCATCAGTCCCCGAGAGTACGCTCGTTCGGAGCGCGACGAGTACGTCCGCATGATGGCCGAGGGACTGGTGCCCGAGATCGACAGCCGCTACCGGACTCGTCCCTGGCGCGCCCTGGCGGGCATGCTGGAGGGCGCTTATGGAGCTCTCTACACGGCCTTTCAGCGCCCCGATCTGTTTAACGCCGCGGCCGCCTTGTCACCGCGTGCCATCGGGGACGGCGACCAGCAATTGCTGCAATTGGCGGACTCCGTCCAGCCGCGTCCGCGCCTTTATCTGAGCTGGGGGACCTACGACTTCCGCTACTCAAGCCGCCAAGAGGACGTCGCCGCTTTCAGCCGCCGCTTGGCGTCCCGCCTGCGCCAAGGCTCCTCCCACGGCCTGAAGGAGGTGGAGCGTCCCGAGGGAAGCGGCCTGCCCATCTGGCTGCCGCGCCTGGAAGAAGCCTTGTTCTTTCTGCTTGCCGAAGACCGAGAGCAGTGAAGGCTCACTGGGGCTGTGAGCGGGCCAGGTCTGGGCTCATTTCCTGCGCTGCCTCGAGTCCCATGTCAGCCATCAGCCGCTGAAAACCCGCTTCTTTGCGCAGCGGGTCGTAAACGGGGTCGACGGCGGCCAGCCGCAGCCACGGCACGTGGTCGCGGAAAGCCTGGCGCAACTGGTCCAGGGCCTCCTGGTCACGGCCCAGCAGAGCAAAGATCTGGGCGAAGTGGATCTGGGCCACAAAGGCGTGGCGGACGCGTTCTTGCAGTTTCCCCAGCAGCTCCTCCGCCTCCTTGCGTCGGCCTTGTGCGGCCCTTGTGCAAGCCAGTCCTGCCAGCACGTGGGAGGGAGGATTGTCGGGATAGCGGGTTCCTCTGAGGAAAGCCTCGCGGGCCTCTTCGGGACGTCCCGCTGCAAGCAGCGCCCATCCCAGATTGGCCGCGGCCAGGAAGTTCTCAGGCTGCATCGCCAGCGTCTTTTGCAGGTGCTGGATGGCCTCACCGTAGCGGCGTGCGACATAGAGGTGCCATCCCAGGGCGGCGTGAGTGGAGATCGACTCCGGCTCCAGGCTACGCGCCCGTTCCACCTCGGCCAAGGCCAAGTCGTGGCGTCCCCGCACGGCCAGGAACTCTGCCCTCCACAAGTGCACTTCGGCGTCTTGAGGACCCAACTCCAGGGCCTGACTCAGGTGCCGGTCGGCCTTCTCCCAGTTCCATTCCAGGGCCATCGCGGTGCGGGCCAGTACGGTATGGGCTTGGGCCGACGCCTTGTCTCCTTGCAGGGCCAGCCGGGCGCTCGACTCCGCCCGCCTCAGGGCCGATGCGGGAGGCTCAAGGCTCCAATAGGCCTGTTTGACGTAGATCTGGGCCAGCAGCTCCTGCACCGGAGCCCAGGCGGGATCCAGCGCGGCAGCCTTTTCCAGTTCCTCCAGCGCCTTGTAGAATCCGCCCTCGGCCCGCCGCTGCCAGAAATAGCGTCCCCGAAGGTAGGCCTCGTAGGCCTCCGGTTTGCTGGGCCTGCTGGCCGGAGTGGCTTCAGAGAACGAAGCCCGGCCGTCTCCATCTCTGGTCAGCGGAAAGGCGCCCTGGTCGGAGAAATCGGTCGTCAGCGCCACCACTGCCGCCAGCAGTACCAGGACTGCGAGGCTGATCGGCATCATCGTGCGTAGCGGTCTCCACAGCTTTTTCGCGGCATCCCCCTGGGGATCGGCGTCCAGCGAAGCAGCCCCCGGGACGCCCGTTTCAGTCCCGGATCTCAGGACCCGGACAGGGGCCGTGAACCGGTAGCCGTGACTCTGAAGCGTTTCGATGAACCGTGCATCCTTGGCCGAGTCGCCCAGGACTCGGCGCAGCCGGTTGACGGCGTTGTTGAGACTGTGTTCGAAGTCGACGTGGACGCCTTCACCCCACAGCTCCTCTCGAAGCTCGTCGCGGCTGACCACCCGCCCAGCCCGCTCCAGCAGCAGGAGCAGAATCTTGGCCGACTGCTCGGGCAAGGCCAGGCGCATCCCTTTGCGCCGCAGTTCCAGACTGTCCCTTGTCAGCTCAAAGGCTCCGAAGGCGAATCCCCCGGCCAACTCCCCCGAATGCTTGCTAGCCATGATCATGTAACGAAAGATTCAGGCCCAAGTTCCCCAGGCCCAGCCCCAATTGGGGAGCAGGCGATGCTTTTCGCGCCTTCTCGTGGTGCGAAAGGCGTTGAGTTTTGCCCTTGGGTCGGAGCCCAATGCCGTCACCCCTCCACCTGTGGAGCGATTCTCAGTTCAGGATTCGGTCCGCGGGCCACTCTTGTTCTCCGCTCGGCTCAGGACGAGGCTTGCGGCGGGCATTCCGCGGCTGTAATGTAAAGCTAGCTCTAAGGAGATTGACATGATTATTTTCAGCAGGGTTTTTCAATCGGCTCCTCCCCGCCCTCGTCCGCGTCCCCGCCCCTCCCCTCAGGGGCCGCACGGCCCCGGCGAAGGACCTGGAGGCGTCATGGTCTTAAGGGGAAGGCAGGAGAGTTGCTCTGAGGTCGTTTGGTTGTGAAAGACTACGAAATCTATCAATATCCAAAACCTCCAGCCCAACCTCCGGACCCGAAGCCTGGCGGAGGGCCTCACGGACCCGGCGGCGGGCCCGACGACTAGCGCTCTATGAAACTCCCCTTCAGTTTTGGAAGCCGGCTCATCTTCCGCTTGGCCCTGCCCGGACTGTTGGCGACTTTCTTCTTGGGATATCCCCTGATCGGCCTGGGCAAAGTCTTCCAGGTCATGCCCCTGGCCACCCTGGATCTGTGGGACGAGGTGGTGCTGGGCATCCTGGTCGTCTTCTTCGGATGGCTGATCAGCGTCCTCGACATGCCCATCTACATGCTCATGGAGGGACGCCGCTACTGGCCCGGCTGGCTCAAGCGCTGGATGACGCAGCACCAAAAAGACCGTTTGGCCGAATACCAACGGAAGGCCTCCGAGGGAGGTTCCGACGCCATCGAGTATCACCTCAAGGCAGCCGAGTTTCCTCTCAGCAAAGAGGGCCAACGGCATGCGCCTTACCCCACCCGGCTGGGAAACATCCTCACTGAACACGAAACCTACCCCAACCGCAAGTACGGCATGGACGGGGTCTTCTACTGGTATCGAATCTGGCAGGAGACCGACAAGGACCTGCGCGGTGAGTTGGACGAACGCCAGACCGTGCTGGACGGTCTGATCTACTCCTCAGCCGTCCTTTACCTGAGTGCCCTTCTTTCCGTCCTCGTTCTGGCGGGGGTATGGTATGAATCCCGCGTTCCTCCGCTCAGGGGCCTGATCTGGGTGGCGCTGACGGTCCTGGCCGGGTACCTTTTCTACCGTCTCAGCCTGCCCGGATACGTCCAGTACGGCAATCATTTCAAGGCCTTGTTCGACCGGTCCTACTCCAAGCTCGACCTCCAGCCACAACTCGACTTCATCGCCCACGAGACCGGCCAAAGTTGGGTCGCTCAAGCCAAAGGCGCCGCCGCCCCCAAAATCGTCTGGCGTTACCTCCAATGGCACACGTTCCGCCCCCAGGGGGCCGATAAGAACCGGAGTTTTGAGGACATGCGCAAAACGACGGGGGCGAAATCACCCTCCAAGCTCAATTCCGGCAAAGTCCAGGGGCCCGGCGGGCTGTCCTAGGACTGCCGTCGCCGGTAGCTCTCGTGCCGGGTTGTCTGGACTCGAGTTGACGGACTTCGCCGTCCTGGCGAATGCGGTTGAGCCGGGGTTCCACCGTCCACGCGCCGACTTGAAAGCGTTCTTGAAGAGGCCTTTCCATAACGCCTGCCTACAGCATCCTCTCCAAGACGCCCCCTGGCAAGAGTTCGATCCTCCAAGGAGCGAATGTCAGAAGATTGTCATCATCTTGCGAGAAGAATGCCGATGCCCCCAGTAGCGTATGATCAAGTGGAAGAGTGAGCCGGATGCAGCCGGCTCCGGGAGTAGGCCAAAGTGACCTTGATCGGCAAGGAGATATCCCATTACCGAATCCTCGAAGGGCTGGGCCGCGGGGGCATGGGAGTCGTCTACAAGGCCCAGGACACCCGGCTGGGGCGCTACGTCGCCATCAAATTCCTCAGCAGCGGCGACGAGTCTTCTGAGGCTCTGGAGCGATTTCGAAACGAGGCCCGGACCGCTTCGGCCCTGAATCATCCTGGAATCTGCACCGTCCACGACATCGGTGAGCACCAGGGGCGCCCCTTCATCGTCATGGAACTCCTCGAGGGAGAAACGCTTAAGGCTCACCTTTCGGCAAAACCTCTTAAGGCGGAGGAGCTCTTGAGCTTGGCGGTGGAGTTGGCCGAGGCTCTCAGCGTGGCTCACGAACAGGGAATCATCCACCGCGACATCAAGCCAGCCAACATCTTCGTCACCCGTCAAGGTCACGCCAAAATACTCGATTTCGGACTGGCCCTGCTGGTCCATCACGACTTGTCAGGCGAAGATCTCTCCAATCTGCCCACCCTGATCGAAAAGAAGGATGCCGACTCAAACGCCGCGGCGGGAACGATTTCCTACATGTCTCCCGAGCAGATCCGAGGAGAGAAACTGGACGGACGCAGCGATCTGTTTTCCCTGGGGCTGGTGCTTTATGAGATGGGAACCGGAATTCATCCCTTTCGGGCCGATGACGCCGCCACAGTCTGCGACCGCATTCTCCGGACTACTCCTCAGCCCGCTGCTCAGATCAATCCCGAGTTGGGCTATGAGCTTTCTCAGATCATCGCCCTCACCTTGGAAAAGGACCGTGAGGTGCGCTACCCGTCGGCTCAGGAGTTGCTGGAAGATCTCCGTCAACTCGAAATCACAGGGGCCCGCAGCCGCATTCCTATCGGGCGGCCTTCGATCGCCGTCCTTCCTTTTCAGGACCTGAGCCCGGACAAGGACCAGAGGCATTTCTGCGATGGCTTGGCGGATGAGCTCATCGGTTCGCTCAGTCAAATCGAGGGTCTCCAAGTGGCCTCACGCACATCGTCTTTCGAGTTTCGCGACCAGCATCTCGACGTGCGTGATATCGGCCAACGGCTCAATGTGGGGACGGTGCTGGAAGGCAGCGTCCGCAAGTCCGGGAATCGTCTCAGGATCACAAGCCGCTTGGTGGACAACGCCAGCGGCTATCAGCTTTGGGCCGAACAGTACGATACGGATTTGCAGGATATCTTTGAGATTCAAGAGGACATCGCTCACCGCATCACCGCGGCCCTGCAGGTCGAATTAAAGGAACGAGAACAGCGGGTGCTGGAGCGGGTGGCGACA
>DATIPO010000002.1:0-3698 GCA_035471925.1 Acidobacteriota bacterium | reverse complement strand
CCGCTGCTCAGGAGTCACCTGAAAGCGCGCATGGGCATCGATGTCTCTGAGGACACCGTGCGTCGCACGCTGCACCGCCTGGAGTTCGTCTGGCGGCGTCCCCGCTGGCAGATCAACTACCAAGATCCGTGCTACGCCGAGCGTATGGGGGCCATTGAGGCTGCGTTGAAAGAGGCGGAGACCTCGGAGCTGACGGTGCTCTTTGAGGACGAGACCGACGTGCGCCGCCTGCCGCCGCTTCGGCAGATGTGGATGCGTCGCGGCGAGCAAGCCTGTGTCTCGGTGCCGGCCTCGAATGACAAATTTGCCCTCTATGGGGTACTGGATCCGCTCTCGGGGGAGACCTTCACGGCGCCCTACCCGAAGGGCAAGAGTGAGTACACGGAGGCCTTCTTGGAGCAGGTGATGTCGCACTTCAAGGGGCAGGTGCTGCTAATATGGGATCAAGCCTCCTGGCATACCTCACAGATGATCGAGAACGTGGTGGCTGGCTATGAGCGTCTTCGGGTGCTGCTCTTGCCCAAGCGGGCCCCGCAGGAGAATCCGGTGGAGGATCTGTGGCGGCACCTCAAGCGCCTCGTGGCAGCAAATCTGGAGCGGGATCTCGCGGTGCTCAAGGCCGCCTGCTGTGCGTTCTTCGAGCGGTTGTCGAACCGGGATGCATTGCGCATGACGGGTTTGGCGGCCTGATCCAAGTGTATTTGTCAAGACCTACTTAGCGGTAGTTTGTTGACTCTGGGCGGTTGGCGATCGTAAGCTGTCAGCTTCTGCCTCTTTCTTTCACCTTCTCACACCTGCCATGAGCCAACGCCGCGGGGTCGATCCGGCGCCCGGACCTCTCGAAGACTTCGCCCAGGCCTTCGATGACCTCTTCACCCGGCACAGCCAGCGCGATGCCTTCCGCCGCTACCTTGAAGGCCTCCTGCTCTCCTCCGAGCGCAACAAGACGCTCACGGCCCTGGCCAACACGGAGCCGGTCAAGGGTGCTACGAAGCCGCAGGCCCAGCACCTGCAGTGGTTCCTCTCGGAGTCGACTTGGTCGCCTGAGCTGATCAACCAGAGGCGTCTGGACGTGCTGGGCCGCGATGCCGCTACAGCACCGGACGCGCAGGGTGCCCTCGTCATCGACGAGACCGGGGATCGCAAGTGGGGCAGCAAGACCGCCCACGTCGGCCGGCAGTATCTGGGCTCGATTGGCAAGATCGATAGCGGTGTGGTCTCGGTCTCGAGCCTCTGGGCCGACGACCGACTTTACGTTCCCGTGGAGGTCATCCCCTACACGCCGGCCCACTGGTTCGACAAGGGCAAAGCCGACGAGGCCTTTCGTACAAAGCCCGAGATTGCCCTCGACCTGGTCGAGCAGGCGCTGAGGCAGGGAGTGCCCTTTCGGGCCGTTGTGGCCGACAATTTCTACGGTGAGCATCACGACTTCAAGCGCGGGCTTGTGCGGCTTGGGGTAGGGTACGTGCTGGCGCTGAAGCCTTCTCACACTTGGTGGCATAAGGTGGGAACGATCGGCTCGGTGGAGGAGGTGGCCCGCGCTGCACGCTGGCGGGAGAAGAAGCCCGGCCGGTGGGTGCCGCTCGCACGCACCTTCCGCGACGGGCATCAGGAACGCTGGTGGGCGCTCGAAGGCGTTTGCATGGCCTACGGTCCAGAACGAGCGCAGCGTCTGGTCATCGTGACCACGGATCCCGCTCGGCTGCCGGAGCTGACGACCTGGTATCTGGTGACGAACCTGCCGGCCCCTGGCACCGAGCGCGCTCAGGCCAGTCGCTTGCCGCCAGCGGACTTGGCCGAGATCGTGCGGCTCTACGGCTTGCGTGTATGGGTAGAGCAAAGCTACAAACAGGTCAAAGGCACGCTCGGTTGGGCCCAGTATCAGGTGCGCTCGGACGTGGCCATCCATCGGCACTGGCAGCTGGTCTTCTGTGCGTTCTCGTTTTGCTGGTGGGTGCTCAGTCACGGGGGAGAGGAGAGGCTCCCGGTGGAGGTGGCCGAGCAGCCCGCTGCGGTGCAGGCGACGGGGATGCCTACTGCGTCTGAGGGCGTGGCCGTCGGAAAAAAAAAGGGAGTCTTCCGCGGCGTCTCAGCGGCCACGGGTGAGTTGGCCGGAGGCGCTGCGCCGGGTGCGGGCGTGGTTGGAGCCGTTCCTGATGCTCATGCGCTACTGGCGGGGGTGGTCCGTGCGGCCCCCGCCGGCGTCCTTGCAGGAGCTGCTTGACTGGCTCCGGCAAGGCCGTCCGATCTTCCTCTACTCCTGAGTCAACAAAGTATCAGTAGATCCGGATTTGGGTTGTTGCCACAAAAACAGAGGGCTTGCCCCGCGTTCGTAGATTGTTTGTGTCCGCAAACAGTCCCACGCAAAACAAGCCCCCATGCCCTACCATACGCCAACGCTCTCCGACACGCAAACCTTGAAGCAAGCTCGCACGATACTCGAAGAACACCTGCCGCTTGAGGCTCGCGGCTACTGCTGCCAGCGCGAGCATCTCTACGACGTATTGATCGGGGTTTCGGCCCGCCAAGAGAGCATCGAGGCGCTCTGCCAGAGTATGCCCTCGATGCCGAGCGCCGATACGGTCAGACACCACCTCAACGGCCAACTCACCCTCGAGCGCTTGCCTGAGTTGGAGCACAGTCTCAATCAGGCCCTCGGCGCTGAGTTGCCGAGACGTTTGCGCCGCAACGCGCGGAAGAGCGGCCTGCGCATCGCCATCGATTTCCACGACCAGCCTTACTACGGCAAGGCGCCCCAAGAAGAGGCCCTCTACGTACGCGCAAAGGCCAAAGCAGGTACGACGCGCTTTCTCCGCGTTGCCACGGCCTACGTCATCCATCGGGGTCTGCGCCTGACCCTGGCGCTGCGTTTCGTACGGCCACAAGACTCCACCGTCGGCGTCGTAGAGCACCTGCGAAGTCGCCTTGAGGCGCTCGAATTGCCAATTCAGTGCCTGTTGTTGGACAAGGGCTTCTCGGGTATTGCCGTCTTGAAGTACCTCGACGAGCACCAGGTGCCCGCGATCATTGCCTGCCCGATTCGTGGCAAGAAAGACCCTGACCCGAGTGCCACGCGCGCCTTGTGTCAGGGACGCAAGAGTTACTCGGTCACCTACACGTTCTCCAACCGAGAGACCTCGTTTACGGCCCAGTTGGCCGTCTGCCGGGTCTTCACCACCGCCCGACGTACCGGACGGATGAAACGCCGGGGCACTTGGCACCTTTTCATCGTCCTCGGCGAGGCGCTTCAGGCACGCAGACCGCAGGCAATCAAGCGACTCTATCGAGGGCGCTTCGGGGTGGAGACGAGCTACCGCCTCTCCTCGCAGGTGCGGGCCTGGACGAGTTCGCCCAACGCGGCGTATCGCTTTGTGTTGATCGGCTTGAGTTTCTTTATGGTCAACGTGTGGGTGCATCTGTGTTGGCTCTTCACGCAGGTTGCTCGCCGGGGAGGCCGCTGGCTCGATGTGGAACGATTTAGACTGCGGCGCTATGCCAAGTTCATTGAGCAGGCGCTCGAACGACGGTACGGGTGTAGGCAGCAAATCGTCGCGCCAGCGGTACCCTTGCTCTGAAATCCGGATCTACTGAGTCTGAAGGTCTCGCCTAGCCGCCTCAATAGCCTGTACGGCGCAGGGCATGGAGCAGAACGTACGGGGGATAAGGGGATGGCGAGGACATACTACGCCAAGCTGGTC
>DATIPO010000001.1:0-10364 GCA_035471925.1 Acidobacteriota bacterium | reverse complement strand
AGCAGGACCGCCTCGGACGGCTGGCAGTTTCACTTGGCCAGCTCGCGGCCCGATCCCCAGCAGGATGCGGGGCAAGGTCAAGCACGGCGCTCCAGCTCCTGGACGCAGCATTCCAGCGGACGCATTGACAGCCGTCCCGCGGCGGATGCCCCGGCCAGGATTCCGGTCAACGAACTCGGGCAATCGACCCGGGCTGTCCCCGTCGAACAGTTCTACCGAACTCTGAGCGGATACGGCGTTGACTACGGAAAGGCCTTCCGTCCACTCGAGGAACTGCAGGTCAAGGACTGTCGCGCGCTTGTGCGCTTGAAGGCCGATGGCGACGGTCTCACGCCTGGCCCCTCCCCCGCCCAACTCGACGGCGCTTTGCAGGCGGTGGCCGCTCTGCTCTCCCAAACGGATGGAGAACCGCAGGCCTGGCTGCCAGTTTCGGTCGAAAGCTTCCAGATCTTTCAACCTCCCTCGCCAAAGCCGCAGAGGGCTCCGAAGTGGGCCTTCGCCGATCTGCACGGTCCACCGTCCCAAGGTGAGGCCGTAGCTGATGTGACCCTCCTGGCCCAGGACGGCAGCGTGACAACGCGGTTCTCGGGCTTGCGTGTCAAGCCGGCCGAGATGGCCTCGGACCGGTTGCCGATCCCGCCGCTCTACAAACTTCAATGGAGGCGCTGGCAGCCCCCTTCCGCGAGCATCGACAGCGGCGGCGGACCAGGCTGGAGGCTCATCTTGGCCGACACTGGGGGAGTCGCCCAGCACCTGCGCGACAGATGGAGCCGCTCCGGACAGCGGACGGTCCTGGCCCTGCCGCGGGACGCCGAGAAGCCAAGCGGCCCGTCGGATCTGAGCGTCGATCCTGCTGACCCTGCCGACCTAATCCGGATGCTGGATCTTGCACGGGCTGAAAACGACGGACCCTGTCTCGACGTCCTTTACCTGTGGAGCCTCGACTCGCAAGGTCCATCGGGCGATCCACAAGTTCACGCAGGGGCCAAACAGCGCGAACACGATCAGCGACCTGGTCTGCTCTCGACGGCAAGAGCCTGCTCAGCATCCTCCGGCCACCCGACGTCCTCTGATCTGGAGGCCTCCCAGCGCCTGGGCTGCCACGGACTGCTCCACCTTGTACAAGCCTTGCAGCACCGGCCCTTGGAGGGCTTGAGAGGACTGTGGATCGTCACCAGCGGTGCGGCGGCCGGCCTCGCCGAGGATAACGGGACGGCCGTCCAACAAGCGCCGCTGCTGGGAATGGCCCGGGTCATCGACGCCGAACTGACCTCCTTGCCCTGCCGCTGCGCCGATCTCAGCGCTACCGACCGGAGGGAAGAAATCGACATCCTGGCCGGTTTGATCGAGGGCCCTCCCCAGGAGCGCCAAGTCGCCCTCCGGGGAAAGAGCTGCCGCGTCCCCCGCCTGAGCCCCTTTGGTCACCACCAGCGGGAATCTGCAAGCCGTCTGGAGTTGTCGTCTCAGGCCAGCTACCTGGTCACCGGCGGTCTGGGCGGACTGGGTCTGGAAGTGGCCATCCGTCTGGCCCGTCGGGGCGCCAAGCGGCTGGTCCTGGCGGGCCGCAGGCCTCCTCGCGACCAAGCCCGCAAGCGCCTCCAAGCCCTGCGGGAGGCGGGTGTCCGAGTGGAGATTCTGCAAGCCGATGTCATCGATGAAGCGCAACTGGCGGAAGCGGTCACCGCCGCCCACGAGGCTGAGTTCCCGCTGAAGGGCGTATTCCACGCGGCGGGACACCTCGATGACGGCATCCTGGAACGGCTCACAG
The DNA here is from genome assembly GCA_035471925.1 of Acidobacteriota bacterium. GTDB lineage: Bacteria > Acidobacteriota > UBA6911 > RPQK01 > DATIPO01 > JANQFM01. Next base: position 8,596 of record DATIPO010000001.1, on the reverse strand, counting down.
TCGAGCGCTTCCGCCGGGTCCTGGCGCCCAAAGTCCAAGGGGCCTGGAATCTTCATCGGCTAACCGCCGACTTGGATCTCGATCACTTCGTCCTCTTTTCTTCGGTGGCGGCGCTCCTGGGTCCGCCGGGACAGGCCAATCACGCCGCCGCCAATGCCTTCTTGGACGCCTTGGCCGCTCAACGGCGCGGCCTGGGCCTGCCGGCGCTGAGCATCAACTGGGGGCCCTGGGCCGGAGCTGGAAAGCTGGACGGCTCTGCAGCCGCCCAGGATCTGGCCGAGCGCGGACTGAAGAGCTTCGACCTCGACCAGGGACTCAATGCGCTGGAATTCCTCTGCCTGCAAGACGACGCCCAAGCCGCCGTCATGAACATCGAGGCCGACCGATGGAGACGATCCCAAGGTCGCCGAGAGGTCTCGGACCTCTTGGACGAGCTCGTGGAGAAGAAACAGACCGCCGCCCCAGCCTCGGCCCCGTCGTTGCGCCAGCAACTGGCATCGGCTCCCACGGCATTCAAACGCCGCAAGCTGCTGGAAGCCCGCCTGCTTCAGGAAACGGCCCGCTCGGCGGGACTGGAGACAGCCGAGGTCGACGTCCGCCGTCCCTTCAAAGAACTGGGACTCGATTCGCTCAGGTTGTTGGAGATGAGAAACCGGCTGGAAGGACAGCTCAGCCTGACCCTGGCGGCCATGACCTTCTGGAAATATCCAAGCGTCCGCGATCTGGCCAGACACCTGGAGCAGAGACTTGAAGAGGACGGCGGCTCCGAAGCTTCCGAACCGCCGGCCATGGCCGGCTCGGGACCGGGAGTGGCGGCACGGGCTTGAAGCGAGGAGCAAACGCTTATGGCAAGCAGAGACCATGCAGGACGCTCTCACAGCACCCCGGATCTCCCTGGTGCTTCAAGCCGATCCTCGCCCGAGCCCATCGCGGTTGTGGGCATGGCCTGCCGCTTTCCGGGCGGAGCCCATAGCCCGGACGACTATTGGAATCTCCTGCGCCAGGGGAGCGACGCCGTAGTGGAGGTCCCCAGCCACCGCTGGGACCGGCAAGACCCCGGCGCGGACGATGAGGCCAATTCGCCTTTCGGCGGATTCCTGACGGCTCCGGTGGACGAGTTCGATGCCGAATTCTTCGGCATTTCTCCCCGCGAGGCCGCCGCCATGGACCCGCAACAACGCCTCCTGCTCGAGATCGCCTGGGAAGCGTTGGAAGACGCCGGCCAAGACGTCAACCGTCTGGCCGGCAGCGCTTCCGGCGTCTTCGTGGGGATCTACAATCGCGACTATGCTTTGCTGCCTCCCAACGGCCCCCAGGAAACCGACGCCTACTCCGGTACCGGCGTGGCCCATTGCATCGCTGCCAACCGCCTTTCTTATCTGCTCGATCTGCGGGGGCCCAGCCTGGCGGTCGACACCACTTGCTCCTCTTCGCTGGTGGCCGTCCATCTGGCCTGCCGCAGCCTTCTCGACGGCGAGAGCGACTTGGCGCTGGCCGGGGGCGTGAATCTTCTGCTTTCGCCTCTGGCCGCGCTTACCGCCTCCAAGCTGGTGGCCATGGCCCCGGACGGGCGCTGCAAGGCCTTCGACCATCGCGCCGACGGCATCGTGCGGGCCGAGGGCTGCGGCATCGTTTGCCTCAAGCGGCTGTCGGACGCAATCCGTGACGGCGACCATGTGCGGGCCATCGTCCTGGGGTCGGCGGTCAACCAGGACGGCCGCTCCAACGGCCTCACCGCACCCAATCTGCAAGCCCAGCAGGACGTCATCAGCCAAGCCCTGGAGCGGGCCGGCGCCCAACCCGGGGACATTTCCTACGTCGAGGCCCACGGCACGGGAACCGAGTTGGGTGATCCCATCGAGCTGGAGGCGCTCAGGTCAGTACTGGCAGCAGGCGTCCGCAGCCAGCCCTGCGCCATCGGCGCGGTTAAGGCCAACCTGGGCCATCTGGAAGCCGCCGCCGGAATCGCCGGCTTCATCAAGACCGTCCTGTGCATTGAAAACGCAGGGCTGCCCCCTCAGCCCCACTTCCAACAGCTCAATCCCAACGTCGACCTCGATGGCACTTCACTCTACATTCCTCAGGAATTTCGACACTGGAATCCCCAGGGGAGGCGCCTGGCCGGGGTCTCGGCCTTCAGCATCGGCGGCACCAATGTTCACGCCATCTTGTCGCAAGCTCCTCCAGGGTCGCTGGGCGGGGCACACTCGGAAGAAACCCAAACCCAACCCCGCATCCTCCCGCTTTCAGCGCGCAGCCAGGCGGCCCTGCGGCATCTGGCCCAAAACGTCAGAAACCAACTGAGTGCTGAGGAAGATCCCTCCGGCAGCCGCTTGGCCGACATCTGCTATACAGCCGGCGCCCGCCGCACCCACCACGCCTACCGCACGGCGGTGGTGGCCTCCTCACCCTCTGATACGGCGGCCCGCCTTGATGCGTGGCTCTCGGCCGGCCAAGGCCAAGCATCTTCGCAGGGCGACGTCGATCCCGATGGTCTGGTCTTTCTCTTTGCCGACCTCTCAGCCGACGCCCTGGCCGCAGCTCGCGATCTGCTGGACTGGAAGACCTTCGGCGAGGCCTTTGTGAAATGCGACAGCCAGTTCCGCAGACAGGCAGGCCTTTCTCCCCTGGATCTGCTGGAGGCCGCCGACAGCGCCACCGATTCACTGAAGGGCCCGGACTTGGCGGCCCTGACTTTCTCGGTTCAAGCCGCCCTGGCCGCTCAGTGGATGGCCCTGGGCATGACGCCTGACACCGTGACCGGCCAGGGACGGGGAGTAGCCTGCGCCGCCTACGTCAGCGGGGCTTGGACCCTTTCTCAAGCCGTTGAATGGGCAGCCCGTTTGGAAGACTTCCAAGTTCCGAAGGCGCCCCAAGGTCCTGAGGACGGTGCAGCCGCCGACCTCCAACTTGGGGACCGGCAGCAGGAGAACCGAACCCCCATACCTCTGTTTGCGCCGAGCCTGGGCGGATTTGTCGAGAGCGGACAGTTGGACGGAGACGGATTGCAGGCCATGGCCGAATGCAGCCTCGCCCCCAGCGAGTGCGGGCGGTCGTTGGCCGAGCAAGGATTTCAGCACTTCCTGACGATGGGCTCGCCCCCACAGGATGACCTGCCGGCCCCGGTCGTGGCCTCGCTGAGCGAGGAAGAGCCAGGGCGTCAGGCCCTTCTCGAGGCCCTGGCCCGACTCTACGTCGGGGGCTTGGACATCCGCTGGGAGCGCCTTTATGGGGCACCCAGACGCACGGTTTCGCTGCCCTCCTACCCCTGGCAAAGGAAGCGACACTGGAAATCGCCCAAGTCCGCTCCCCGCCCCTCCGGGCCAACTCCGCCCTCTCCCGAAGGCGGCCTCATCAAGACCGGTCAAGCCGAGGACGGGGAAAACGGCTGCCTGCTGCACCGTCTGCCCGCAGCTCTTCCCATCTTTCAGGCCCGCCTCGATCTATCCCGGCTGCGGGGCTTCCGCGACCATCAGGTGGCCGGTCGCCAGGTGCTCCCGGCCTCGGCCACACTGGAACTGGTGCTGTCCGCGGCCCGGGAGATTCGTGATGAGCGTCCTGGGCGGCTGCGGGACGTCCGCTTCCTGCAGCCGCTGGTGCTGAATCCGTCCCAGAGCACTGCTCTGCAAATCGTTTTCACGCCTCAGGGCGAGGACTTCGAGTTCCATGTTTTCGGCGGAGTCGGGGAGCAACCTGCCAGCGGCGAGTGGCGCCTGACCGCCCGCGGGCTTTTGAAGGGAGACGAAGAGTCCTGCTCTGCGGGTGTTGAGGACATTCCCGACGGTCTGCGGTCGCATCTGACCGCCTTCTCCCTCGACGACTTCTACGCTGAGTTGGCAGGGCGCGGCTTGGCCTTCGGTCCCTTCTTCCGCTGCCTGGAGCGGTTGTGGAGAAGCCAAGGGCAAGCTCTGGGCAAACTGAAGCCGCCTGGCGGACTCGACGGATCGGAAGCCGCCTTTCAGCAGCGCTCTGCTCTGCTCGATGGTTGCCTCCAAGTGGTGGCGGCGGGCTTAGCCGAGAGCCAGCAGCAGGATCCCACGCTGCTCTCCTCGCTTGAGAGTTGCTGGATCGCCGAGAACCTCAGTGCTCCCGTCTGGAGTCAAGCTGTCATCACCGCCTCCGATACGGACCGAGTCGAAGCCGAGGTGCGCATCACCGACGAGCAGGGCAACCCGATCGGCCACTTCCAGGGCCTCAAGTTTCAACGCGCAGCCGGAGGACTGGCAAGACAGCCGATTGACGTCGACGGGCTGCTTTATGAGATGCGCTGGCGGCCCGAGGACCTCCCGCGGCAGGAACGGTCCCAAGGTCAAGTCGAAAGGCAGCGAGTCGATATCCAACAGGTGGCTGTCCAAGCCCGGGAATCGTGCCCCGAAGCCAAGCGGCTTCTCACCCCTTACGGCGAGATGTCGCCGAACCTGGATCTCCTCTGCTCCCATCTGGCTGGCGCGGCACTGGATTCCTTGGAGCACGCCCCTAACGGCAGCGGGCAATCTGGGCAAGAGCGGGTCGTGCCGTCCCAACGCAGGCTGTGGCAGCGGCTCAGCGAGATCTCCCAACAGGCCAAACAGGGCACGAACGGTAGTGGCGCCGCCAGTCCTCAAGAATTGCTGGACTCGCTGGCGGCGCGGCACCCCGAATGCGAGGCCGAACTGCGGCTGCTGGGTCACGTGGGCGGAAAGCTGGCCGACATCCTGCAAGGACGCGCCGACCCCCTGGGGGTGCTGTTCGGCGAATGCCTGCCCCTGGTGGAACGCGTTTACGCCGACTCGCCCTTCTCTCAGGCCTACCACGATTTGGTGGTCGAGGCGGTCGACCGCCTGGTGCCCGAAGCACAGACCACCGGCAAGCCCTTGCGGGTTGTGGAAGTCGGCGCCGGAACCGGATCGACAACCGCCCTGCTGCTGCCCGAGCTGGAGGGGCGGGTGGATGAATACGTCTTCACCGACATCTCGCCCATGTTCCTGACCCGGGCCCGTCAGCGCTTCCAAGATTACTCCTTTGTCGAGTACCGGCTGCTCAACATTGAGGAGGAGGTGGCTGAGCAGGACTTTCCGCTTCACCAAGCCGACATGGTGGTGTGTTCCAACGTGGTCCACGCCACCGCCTCGCTGCGGGAGACCTTGGGACGTCTGAAGCAACTGCTGGCACCGGGTGGATTGCTGGTGCTTTTGGAAGGCACCATCCACCGCCGCTGGGCCGACCTCACCTTCGGCACGACGGCGGGCTGGTGGGCCTTTCGCGATGACGACCTGCGCCCCTCGGGGCCCCTCCTGGAGGCCGAAGAGTGGCGCTCGCTGCTTCACCAGGAAGGCTTTGCCGCCTCGATTGTGTATCCGGCTGGTGCAGACGACGGTCCCCCCGCGTCCCTGCTGATCGCTCAGACCGAACCGTCCGGGCACAGGCAGTCCCAAGACCGGGTGGGCACGCAAGGCCGTCGCGAAGGCTCCTGGCTGATCTTGGGCGATCAAGGCGGAGTGGGACGGGAACTGTGCCGGCTGCTGCGCTCGCAGGGCGGCGAATGCTGGGAGGCGCTGCCAGGGGAAAGCTGGCAGGCCGAGTCGGCTGAGCGCTTCCGCATCCGTCCCCAGTGTCCCCGGGACTACCGGCGGCTCCTGCGGCGGTGGCTGCGGGAGGCCTCGGGCGCTCCCCAGGGCGTCGTGCACCTGTGGAGCCTCGATGTGGCACCCGACCCGCGGGCCGACGACGAGGGGATGGAACAAGCCTGCCGCCGCTCCTGCGGGACGCTGCTGCACGCCTTGCAGGCCCTGCTGGGGACGTCCCCGGCCGGACCCCCGCCGCGGCTGTGGACGGCCACCCGGGGCGGACAGGCCGCCGACGATGCGGGAGTGGCCGATCCGGCCCAGACGGCCCTGTGGGGCCTGGCCCAAGTGGCCGCCGGCGAACATCCCGCCTGCTGGGGCGGGCTGGTGGACCTGGAGCCCTCTCCGGTGCGGGAGCAGGCCCGGGCCCTGGCCGGCGAGATGGAAGCCGAGCCGGGCCGACCCCCGGTGGCCTACCGCGGCGGACGCCGCCTGGCGGCCCGGCTGGAGGAAGTTTCTCCAGAGGCCCGCCAAGACGAATCTCTGCACTTCCGCAGCCGGGCCAGCTACCTGATCAGCGGCGGACTGGGCGGCATCGGACTGCAGGTGGCGCAGTGGCTGGCCCGCCAGGGGGCGGGACGCATCCTGCTGCTCTCGCGGCGTCCTGCCGGGGAGCATCCCCGGGCGGCGGAGGCCATCCGGAACATGGAAGCCGAAGGCGCCCGGGTCGAGGTGCTGCAAGCCGACGCGGCGGACAGCGGCCAGCTTGCGGCGGCGCTCGGCCGGGCCAAGGATCCCAAGCGTCCGCTGCGGGGCGTCATCCATGCTGCCGGAGTGGTGGACGACCGCGTGCTGCTGCGCCAGGACTGGGAGACCTTCCGCAAAGTGCTGGCCCCCAAGGTCCGTGGAGGGTGGAACCTGCATCGGCTGACTGAGGACACGCCCCTGGACTTCTTCCTGCTCTTCTCCTCAGCCGCCGCCTGGCTGCAACTGTCCGGCCTGTCGAACTACAGCGCCGCCAACGCCTTTCTGGACGGCCTGGCCCACCACCGAAGAGCCCAGGGTCTGCCGGCCCTGAGCATCGACTGGATGGGCTGGGAGGATACAGGCATGGCGCATGGGCTGGGACCCCAACGCTATCAGCAGTGGACGGCGGCCGGGCTGGACACCATTTCCGTCGATCAAGGCCTGGAGATCCTGGGGTGCCTGATCCCGACTCAAGCCGCCCAGGTCGGGGTGCTCAGCCTGCACTGGCCCGCCTTTCTCAAGGGACTCTCCCGTCCCGCTGCCAGAGCTTTCTTCCCTTCCCCCGAGATGGATCCGGAACCCGAGTCCGAGAAGCCCTCGTCCAACAGCGACCAGGACTGGACGCAGGCCCTTCAGGAGGCACTGCCCGGTGAGAAGCGGAAGTTGCTGATCGACGGCATCAGCCAAGAGGTGGCCAAAGTCCTCATGCACGAGCCCGGAACGCTCATCGACCCGGCCCAGCCCCTGCTCGACTTGGGCGTGGACTCGCTGGTGGCCGTGGAACTGACCCAATCGCTGGCTTCGGCCACCGCCCAGGACCTGCCGGCCACGCTGGTCTTCGACTATCCGACCGTGGGTGATCTGGCCGATTTTCTGGAAGAAAGCCTGGGGCAGGAGGAACGGATATGAATCCTGAAGCCATCGCCATCATCGGAATGGCCTGCCGCTTCCCCGGACAGGCCGATACCCCGCAACGCTACTGGCGGCTGCTTCGCGAGGGCGTTGACGCGGTGGGCGAAATCCCCCCAGGGCGCTGGGACGTCGAGGCCTACTACGATCCCGCGCCCGCCAAGCCCGGCTCCATGAGCACCCGCTGGGGAGGATTCATCGAGCGTCCCGAGGACTTCGACGCCGCCTTCTTTTCCATCTCTCCGCGCGAGGCCGCCAGCATGGATCCTCAACAACGCCTGGTGCTGGAAGTGGCCTGGGAGGCCTTGGAAGGCGCCGGCCAGACCTTGGAAAACCTGCGCGGCAGCGACACCGGAGTCTTCATCGGAATCGGCGGCAGTGACTACGCCCAGCTTCATCGTCCCCTGGAGAATCCCTCAGCCATTAATCCTTACTTCGGCAGCGGCACCTGTCCCAGCTTCGCCGCCGGACGGCTCTCCTACTTCCTGGGACTGGAGGGGCCCAGCCTGGCCGTCAACACCGCTTGCTCGTCCTCTCTTGTGGCCGTCCACCAGGCCTGCCAAAGCCTGCGCAGCGCCGAGAGCGGACTGGCCTTGGCGGGCGGCGTCAACCTTGTTCTTTCGCCGGTGGGCGGCATTTATGTTTCCCAGGTCAGGGCGGTTTCGCCCCAGGGCCGCTGCAAGGTCTTCGACCAGTCGGCCGACGGCTACGTGCGCGCTGAGGGATGCGGCATCGTGGTGCTGAAGAAGCTCTCCCAGGCCCGGGCCGACGGGGATCGGGTTCTGGCCGTCATCCGCGGATCGGCCGTCAACCACGACGGCAACAGCGCCAACCTGACGGCTCCCAATGGCCGGGCCCAGCAGGCCCTGCTGCGGCGAGCCCTGGCCAACGGCGGAGTCAAGCCCCATGAAGTGGACTTCGTGGAAGCCCACGGCACGGGGACGTCTCTGGGTGACCCCATCGAGGCCGGGGCGTTGCTCTCGGTCCTGGGTCGGGAACGCCCCTCGGACCACCCCCTGTTGCTCGGCTCGGTCAAGGCCAATCTGGGCCATCTGGAAGGTGCCGCCGGAATTGCCGGACTCATCAAGACGGTCCTTTGCCTCCAGCACGCCGAGATCCCGCCGCAGTTGAACTTCAAGGAGCCCAATTCGCACATCGCCTGGGACAAGGGCGCGCTGAGCGTCCCCACCCAGCCGACTCCCTGGCCCCGCAACGGGCACAACCGCCGGGCCGGCGTCAGTTCCTTCGGCTTCTCGGGCACCAACGCCCACGTGGTCCTGGAGGAGGCTCCCAAACCTGACCGCCGTCAAGGCGCCCCCCGGGACCAAGGACAAAAGCAGCCCGCGGCGCTGCTGCTGCCCCTCTCGGCCCGCTGCCCCGAGGCCCTGCGCCAACTG